>JAGASM010000010.1 GCA_017621735.1 Clostridia bacterium
ACCGTAATCCCATCTGCCGTTGCTTCGTTTATATTAGAATATTTCCTTAAATAATACGCCTCCGTTTTTTTAATTTTCTTTTCTATCCTGCTATCCAACGGCTCTTGGGGAATCGGTTCATAGTCTTCTCCCATTAAAGTTTCGTTCATTCGTGTTCCTCTATTATGATAGTACGCAATACTCAACAAATCTTCTTGCGTGATCAAGCCCAACTCATACGCTTCTGTCAAAGAATAAAACGTTCCGTAATTCCCGCACCCACTCAATACAACCAAACTCACCGTAAGAATTATAAATGCAAACGCTAATAATTTCTTCTTCATCTTTCTTTCCTCCTATTTTAATTTTCTTTCCAAAGAACATAAATTCCATGATATGTTTTGTGGAACATTACCCCGCTAACCTCAAACCAACGATCTACTCTATCGCTAGGGTACATGGTGCCAGGATCATGGCATTTTACCACGTAACAGTTTGAATATTTCCCCAAATAACCCCGAATTTTAACCCCGTCGGCGGTTGCGTCTTCGTCGGGATACGTTTCACTATTCCTCAACTCATACGCCCTCGTTTCTCTTATTTTTCTTTCCGTATTTTCGTCCAACGGCTCTTTTGCAATCGGTTCGTAGTCTTCTCCCATTAATTCCTCGTTCCCTTCTATTCCTCCATTATGATAGTACGCAATACTCAATAAATCCTCATATGTAATCCATCCCTCTTCATACGCTTTCGTCAAAGAATAAAACGTTCCGTAATTCCCGCACCCGCTCAATGCAACCAAACTCACCGTGAGAATGATAAATACAAACGCTAAAAATCTTTTCTTCATCTTTCTTTCCTTCTCCTTTCGACTATACAATACCACGCCGTAGGCGTGCCGTCAATATGCAGCACGAAAAATCTTGTCCCGTTTTTGTCCCATTTTTTCTCTACTGCTCCATTTTAGGTAAAAAAAGAGCCGACTTTTGGTCGACTCTCTTTTTCTTATTTCATTATGCTTTTAATCCGGTAATTGCGATTCCTTCCACAAAATATCGTTGTGCAAACACGTAAATCAACGTTGTAGGAATAATCGCCATAACTGCGCCCGCCATGACTGTCGGCAGGTCTTTTAAGTTTCCCCCACTAAAAAATTGCAAGGCAATTTGTAGCGTATATTTCTTTTCGGAAACAATATAAATAAGCGGGGCAAGATAATCGTTATATCCCGCTACAAACCCCAAAATTGCTTGCGCAAAGATTGCGGGAAGGGATAGCGGCAACATGATGCGCCAATAAATTCCAAGGTAACCTACCCCGTCTAATTTTGCAGCGTCGAGCACTTCGTCGGGAATCCCCGAAAAGAACTGCCGCAAAAAGAATACGCATTGCGCCGAGCCGAACATTGCCGGGACCATGAGAGGAAAGTAGGTATCTGTCAAGCCGAGGTAATCGAAGATGATATACGACGGAATGAGCATGACGATCCCAGGCATCATCATAGTAAAAAGCAGGGCGGAGAAGAAGAAGTTTTTCCCCCAAAAGCGCAATTTTGCAAACGCATACGCCGAAACGCTGGAAGAAATCATCCCGACGACCGTCGTAGGTATGACGATCAAGAAGGTATTTCCGATGCCCGTTAAAACCATGCTTTTCCCCGTTTCGATAACGGGATAAGAGGTAAACAGATTTCCGTATGCACGGAAAGACAGTTCGCCAAATTTAGGAAACCATATAAACGGAATATGTGTTGCAAGCGCATGCGATTCTTTCAACGACGTAATTATAATGACGTAAAACGGAATTAAAATGGTAAAAGCGACAAAAACGAGCACGGCATAGATAAACGTTTTTTGCGCTATCCGTTTTCCTTTTCTTATTATCGCTTCGTTAATCATAATACACCCACCTTTTAGATACCTTAAAGTTTACTACCGTCAAAACCATAATCAAGAAGGTAACGATCCACGAAGTTGCCGCCGCGTACCCCATTCCGTAGGTATAGTTATTCGTAAACCCTTGCTGATACAAGTAGTATACCATGGTTAGTCCCGCGTTGTTCGGTCCCGTCGTTCCAAATCCGATTGCTTGAAAACGGGTAAAATCTTGAATTGCACCGATGAGTCCCGTTACGAGCAAATAAAACACGGTAGGCGAAATGAGCGGGAGCGTAATACTCCAAAAACGCTTAAACCAGCCCGCCCCGTCAATCGTCGCCGCTTCGTAATACGTTTTGGGAACGCCCGTGAGGGCGGCGGAAAACAAAATGACGTTAAAGCCAAGGCTCGTCCATGCCCCCATCAAAATCATGACGGGCATATACGTTTTCTCGTTGGAAAGCCAATTAATGCGCGTACCGAGCAGTTCGTTCAAAAGCCCGTAGTTGGTATCGAGCACAAGACGCCACATGCTTGTAAGCGCTACGACTGAACAAACATACGGAAGGAAAAAGATGGTGCGAAACAACGTTTTTCCCTTGATGTCCGCATTCATGAGCACGGAAACGATGAGCGCAAGCACCATGGAAATCGGGAGGGAAAGCGCCGCATAAAAGGTGTTTCCCACCGACTTCCAAAAAAGTTCGTCCTTTAAGATATACTTATAGTTATCAAAAAGATTTGCAACCCCTAAAAATTCGATATTTTCAGGATTAAACCCCTTCATTGAACTCACGCTCAAGACCATAGAAAAGACAAGCGGAAGAAACATAAACAATACGGTCCCGACGAGCGGAATACAAGCAAGCACGATTCCGTAAAAGTTTTCCGTCAATATCTTTTTGCCCGCTCTCTGCGCGCGAGCGCCGTTGTTTTGCATAGTTGCCTCCTTATTTTTTCATCGTATACTCTTTTAACTTGTCGTTGACGCTCTGCTGATAGTATGCAAACAGTTGATCGACGGTCAGTACCCCGTTCAAAACGTCGCCGTTCAACGTAGGTGCCCAAACCTCGATCCACGCATCGTCGGGAAGATACGTCCAGTCGCCTCCGCGTTGCGCCTGTGCCGCACGCACAAACACTGCGTTGTTATAAGGCGGGAGTTCGCTCACCAAAAACTCGTCGCTGTTTGCTATCGACTTTTGGTTGGGAACGTTGAATCCCGTCGTCATGAGTGCGCGTTGTCCGTCGGGGCCGGAAAGATATTCGATGAGTTCAAACGCAGCGTCTTTGTTTTTGCTGTTTTTGGACATGGAAATACACATCGAACCGCTATGCCCCGCCTCGATTCCGCCTTCCCAAATCGGAAGGGGCGCAACGTCCCACTCAAACGAGCAGTCGCGGCGGAATTCGGGTACCATGTACCGCCCTTCAACGTACATTGCAAGGCGTTGATTCGTGAACATGGTACTGTCGATATTGTCGTTGGGGTTGGGGGAGATGTTGTTACCGTTGGACGATCCATCGGCATTCTTCCCCGTCGCGAGCGATACCCAAAAATCAAAGACTTCGCGCATGCTGGGAAGTTCGTTGCATTTTGCCTTTTGCTCCGAAGAAAGCGCCGTCTTGTCGTGATAGGAAAGAAGTTCCCCTTCCCCGTAAACGTTTCCGTTGACGCTAATTTGTTCCCCGTCTTTTACGCGGAAGTTTTTCGCGTTGTCGTCCAAAATAAATTCGTAGTAACCGCCGTTATACGCGGGATCGTCCGTTTCAAAGTACGCGACGTCGTCGCCTCCAACCGACCAGCCGAAATTAAACCACCATTGACAATAGTAGCCAAACTCCGTCGGGGATGCCGCGTTGTGTTCTTGCGTCAGAATTTTTCCAAGTTGAACGAGTTCCGTTTGCGTCATTGCAATGGAGTTGTTAAAGTACATTTCTCCATTCTTCGTGTAAAAACCGTGCGCTTCGTCCGCGGGAACCATGTCCGCCGTTTTCCCTTCGACAACGGTGATATCCGCCGCCTCGAGCGCGTCTTTGTTGTAATAGATTACCGTAGCGCCGAGGTCTTTGGGAAGTCCCCATATCGGCGCGCTTGCGCTGTTTTCAAAGGTAACGGGATCAAATTGGAAACGGGACATCGCCCCTTCCCACAAATCGGAAAGATCGATACTTTCGCTTTGTTGAATGTACGGCGTGAGATCTTCAAGGACGTCAAGTTGCGTAGAACCGAATTTCTTGATGTCGCTGTCGCCGACGAATACGACGTCGGGCGGTTTGCGCGATTGCAACTGCTTGAGTACGTCAACCGAATACGTCGAACTCGGACGCTTGGTAAAATTGACGTAAATATCGTCGTGCTTTGCATTAAACTCCTCTACAAGCGACGTAAACACCTGCACTTCCGCATCGTCGCCCCAGCCCCAAAATTCGATATTCGTCTTTCCCTTTTGTTCGCTCGGGTCCCCGCATCCTGCAAGGGCGCCAAGCAAAAACACAGAAGAAAGCGCCGTTACCAAAATTTGTTTCGATTTTTTCATGAATCAATCGTCTCCTTTTTTTCTTCCCCCGCAAAAAGCGGGGGAAACAAAATTGCATTAGTCTTGCGTGAACGAAATATCCGAGAGAACGCCGGACATCGTATCCGAATTGATTACGGCAACGTCGAGAATATTCGTAGCTGCCGGCAAGTTTCTGTGCGTCGCTTCCGGTCTTCCGTCAATGTAGAAGTATACGTTAAACGTGTTCGTTTCAGCGTTCTTACGGAAGGAAATCTTATAAGTATGCGTGCCCGTTGCGTATATCGAATATTCGGTCCCCTCACGGAATGCATATTGATGATCTTCGCCATCGTAATCGGCATCGTTGTCAGGGATGAACTCGTCGGTAACGGGAGCCTGCCAAATCGATCTCCATTGATATTCTACCCAACCGAAACCAAGCAAGTTGGTGCAATATCCCCACAAATCGTCGTTCGGATTCCCTTCTACGCAAACGTCGTTCCACGTCCAGTTCGTTCCGCCCTTCATGCCGAGGGTGAGGAAGAGTTTCTTGTTGTTGCTATGGAATTTCAAGTCGGTAATCTTAAATTCGATGGTGAAATTGTCTTGAAGATTCAAACTCGTTTCGTTGTTGTTATAGACGAGTTTGGACGTATTGTAATTCGTCGAACCGTTATCGCGGAAGATCATCATGTTATTTCCGAAAATAACCTTGTCGAATTGCGCGTTTGCAACGTCGAGTTTTTCGTCGTCGTAGATAAACTGCGCGTTATCCTGAACGTCGATCGCCATAACGCGGATTGCTTGTGCCGCACCCGTGCCGCTCGTAACTTCCAAGTAATATCTTCCTGCCGTTACGGGGGTGAAATAGGTGTAAGTGATATTGTCGGTAAGCGTCGACGTGGTATGCGTTCCGACAACGCTTTCGGTAACGTCCGTCGCGGACGCATAGGTATCCCCTTTGTAAATCTTCATCTCGACGTCGCCGTCCGCTTCCCCGTAAAGAACGTGGGATACGAGCGTGCGGGCAACCGCCGTGTTTTTGGAAACGTCGATATCTTCCGCATCTGCGCCCGAAACCGCGAATTCCACCGTCTTGACGATGTCCCGTCCTGCGCTGACCGTACTGATTTCCGCCGTATAGACGCCCGCTTCGGAAACCGTAAAGGTAAATCCGTCCGTCGCATTTCCCGCAATTTGCGCCGAAACCGCCTGTCCGTCCTTTAAGATGCGTACGTTCGTCGCCTCTCTCATCGCTTCGTCGTCCGCCGTAAAGGTAAGATTCAAAGGAATGGACGAACCCGTTTTGTACATAGACGAAAATCCGAGCCCCGTAACGTTAAAATCGGAATAAACACCGACCGACGCCGTTGCCGTTTGCGATACGTTCCCTTTGAGGTCGGTAACGGTTGCGGAGATCGTATACGTACCGCCCTTCGTGAGCGAAATAACGCCTTGCACGGGGTTAACCGCTTCCCCGTCCGGATCGGTTACCGTCCATGCGATAGAATCGTACGCGTCGTAGATATTGTCTTCGATGACGATTCCGTCCATAAGGGTGATTTGCGAACCGACGCCGACGTCTTCGTAATCGAGCACGAGCGTAGGTGCCTGCGTATCCTTTTCAATTTGACGGAAACTCTCGACGGAAATCCATCCTTGTACCGTTTGCGCTTCTACCCATACGCCGACGCTGTCCGTCCAGTTGCCCTTGACGTTCAACGTGGTAAAGTATTCCCCGTCCCAAGTTACGACGTAGTGTGCGTTGCCGCTCGTTTCGTTGATAATACGGGTAAAACCGATGGTGTGTTCCGTTCCGTCCGCAAGCGACTGATACCCGCTCACCGACTTTTCCGTACTGATCCAACCCGTGCCCGTCCAGTCTTTGCCGCTCGCCGTTCCGTTGTCGGGGAAAATCCACGAGGAAAGCGTTCCGTCTTCGATGTTCAAACAAATGTTGTCGTCCCGCTTGTTTTCGTCCGTTCTGTCCATCCCGAAGTAGAAACGGGTATCCGCGAAGTTTCCGATCGCGTCGGCGGAAATGCGGTAGACGATCTCGTAATCGCCGCTGAAATTCGCGCCCGTAATGCGGTACTGTCCGCTGTCGATCAACCCTTCGCCCGTATAACTTTCTCCGAAGGAAATAACGGGGCTAAGCGGATCGGTATTGTCTACGGAGACGTCGACGCCCGCATTTGCCTTCGCAACGAAGTTCATAATACAGTAATCAACCGTGAAAGAGGTCGTAAACGCCTTTCCGTCCGTATCCGTAACGGCATTCCCTTCCCCGTCGACAACGGTCAACTCAAACGTGTAAAGACCGACCGCATCCGCGCTTTCCTGCGGTTCGAACGTCTTGGTCGCCGCGTCGTAAACGGACGACGTTACGTCCTGTCCGTCGAACGTAACTTTTACTTGGAAGTCGGCGTCGACCACTTCGCCAAGATTGCGAATGACGGGATCGATTCGCATCGTATCCCCATACAACAATTCGCTTGCGATCCCGCTCGTGTCGAACGTGTAGTAGTCCGCGAATTCCGGCTCTTTACACGACGTTGCGCTCAACAGCATCGCCGCAGAAAGCATAGCACATAAAAACGTTTTGCTCTTTTTCATAATTTTCCTCCTTATTTTTTACAAATACGTTATTATTAAGCAATCGAATATCAAATTGCTTTTGCCCAAAAAAGTAATGACGTTCCGTCCCTCTTTTAACGTTACGTTCATTTGTGAAAGGGTAAACACTTCCTCGTAGCGGGTATACGGGACGGGAAGCGTCTTCTCCTCTCCGTTCAAGAGAATTTCCGTCGTTTTGACGCTCGCCGTATCTTGCGCGTTGGAATAGCGGAAGGAAATTACCGCCTTTCCCGCGCGCTTTGCGGTAACGTCAAAAGAAACACCGCCCTGTCCTTCGGCAAAAGCGACCGCTTTGTTTTGCGAGGCGTAGGAAAATCCGTTCCCCTCTTCAAACTCGACGACTTCGCTTCCTTCTAAAAGAATGGCGTCCTCCGCCTCGTAGCGCACCTTTTCGCTCTTGTCCCCCGAAGGAAGGGGCAATTCTTGCGTGTAGGCGGCAAGTTCCACCACGGGAGTATTGCCGTCCCACGTCATCTTTTGCAAACGGATGGTTCTGTCCCACCCCGCGCCCGAATACTTTGCCGCGTGATAGACGATCCAGTCTTCCGTCCCGTCGGGGGATTTGACGACGGAGTTGTGTCCCGGAGAAATTACGTCCTTTTCCAATAATTCCGTTTGCATGAGCGGCTCTTTGCTCTTTTCCCAACCGTCCTGTTTCAAAGGATCGTCGCCGAGCAATTTAAGATACGCGATACAGTAACCGTCCGAACCGGAATAACTTGCCGAATACATCAGTATCGGCGTTCCGTCGGGCGCAAAGGTAACGCAAGGCCCTTCGTTTTGGCTTGAACCCAACCGCTCCCACGGTTCCTTCGGTTCGGAAATGAGGTAGCGCGCCCCGTCGGACGTATCCTTTACCTTGGTTGGATCCCCTGTTACGAGTTGGGTAATGTACAAATTTTGCGTCCAAAACGCAGTGTGTACGTCGTTTGGCCAACCCGACCAAACGACGTACTGTTTTCCGTTATAATCCATGAACGTCGCGTCGATGGAGCGCTTGTCTTGCGGGAGTTCCAACTTGATCGGGCGTCCGTACTCCCCGAACGCGTCCTCCGTTTCGCTCTTCATGATATACGTTCTCCGCGCGCCGTCGATTCCGTCCGGATGATCGTATACAAGCGGCGCCGCCGTAAAGAGCAAGTACCAGTGCCCGCCGAAGAAAAACATTTCGGGCGCCCAGATGGACTGCACTCCCAAAGCAGGAATAAAAATTGTTACTTGCGAATCTTCGTAATCGGGATAAAGCGTCGTAAGACTTTTTGAACGGGTAATCACGAGCGTCGCTTGCCCGTCGCGCGTCGTACACGTAATATAGTGGTACGTGTCGCCATGCTTATAATACCAAGGATCGTTCCCCACCAAATTGACGGGGTTGTAAAAGGTATCGTTCATTTCAATTCCTCCGTCCGGCAAACGGCCGTCGCAAGCGGAACACGTACACGCCGTTAGCGAAACCGCCGCGGCGAGCGTTACGGTAATCAAATTTCGAAACCGTTTCATTTTTTTATTCCCGACTCAACGCATCGACTACGATACAGTCGATCAAAATATTTTGATCGCAGGAGATTGCGATTTCGTTCGGTCCCGAAGGACGGAGATACAAGTCGCAATAGAATGCATTGACGCAGAAGGTATCGTCGTAAGGCGTCCTCGGCGTAAACAACTTGTAATTCGTTCCGTTGACGCTCACGTTGATATCCTTTGCGGAAACCGCTTGGTTGGAGTATCTGACGACGATGCGATACTGTCCGTTTTCTTTTACGGGAACTTTGAAGGTAAGCGTATCGTCCTCTCGGGCAATTCTCACTGCCTTTCCGCCCGACGCCATATCGACCGTTTCTTCGCCGTTGTCGTACGTGCTATCCAAAACGGAACAACTGTCCCCGAGCACGGCGTCCTCCGCCTCGTAGCGAACGCGATTGACCTTTTCTCCCGAAGGAATCGGAGCCTCTTCGTTATAAGCGTATACGTGTTCCACGACGGGAATATCGCCGTTCCACGTCATCTTTTGCAAGCGCACCGTTCTATCCCAACCGGAACCGGAATATTTAGCCGAGTGATAGCAAATCCAGTCTTCCGTGCCGTCGGGAGATTTGACGACGGAGTTGTGTCCCGGAGAAATAATTTCTTCCTCCGTTTCCATCAAAGGCTCTTCCCCCTTCGTCCAACTCTCGGGGTTTAAGGGATCTTTGTCCGCGCCGTCCAAAACGAGATAGCCGATACAGTAGGCGTCCGATCCGGAGAAGGATCCCGAATAGAGAATGACGGGCGTTCCGTCGGGAGAGTAGGTTACGACGGGACCTTCCTGCTGTTTTGCGCCGAGCATTTCCCATTCGTGTTCGGGCGTGCTAATACGGATACGCGGAGTGGAAAGATCTTGCACCGTTCTCGTCGGATCTCCGCTTGCAAGTTCTGCAATATACAGATCTTGTTGAAAATCCGTCGTATGGTTTTTATTCGGCCAGCCCGCCCAAATGATATACTGCTTTCCGTTGTAATC
The DNA here is from genome assembly GCA_017621735.1 of Clostridia bacterium. Lineage (GTDB taxonomy): Bacteria > Bacillota > Clostridia > Christensenellales > Borkfalkiaceae > Gallimonas. Next base: position 9,495 of record JAGASM010000010.1, read on the forward strand.
CATGAACGTCGCGTCGATGGCGCGAATGTCCTCGGGAAGTTCCACTTCCGTCGCCGTCGTTTCCCATTCTCCCATCGCGTCCGCCGTTTTGCTCTTTAAGCAATACGTTCTTCTGCCTGCGTCCTTGATCTCCGTATCGTTGCTATCGGGTGTAGCCGTGTAATAGATATACCAATGCCCGTCGAAAAAGAAAATTTCAGGCGCCCAAATTTCAACGATATTCAGTCCCTTTTGCCGAGCGATCACCTTTGTGCGCGTTTCGTCCGCCGAGTTTGCCGTAAAGTTGGTCATCCACTGCGATTTGGTAACCGAAATTTGCGTACCTTCCGAATAGGTGAGGTAGTAATCGGAATCCTTTTTATACATCCACGGATCGCCGAGTTCCGCTTCGACGCGGAGCGGGTTGTAGAAGGTATCGTTCATCGCCGTTCCGCCCTCTATTCCGCCGCCCTCTTCTCCGCATCCTGCAAGACAAGCCGTGAGCAGCATCGCGCCCATTGTAATTGCAAAAAAGTGTTTCATGCGTTTCATATTTTCCTCCTTAACTTAAAAATTCAATCCGCTTGATAATATGGTTTTGATATTCCAAATCCAACTCGTTAAAATATCCGCTCCATCCCCATACGCGAACGATGAGGTTTTTATGATCTTCCGGATGTTTTTGCGCGTCGAGCAGCGTTTCGCGGTTGATGGCGTTGAGTTGCAACTGATGCCCGCCGTTTTCCACAAACAACTTGACAAGCCGCGCAACTTTTTGCGTTCCCTCTTCGTTTCTAAAGAGGGTATCGTGGAATTCGAGCGTTAACGGTCCGCCGTTGCATACGCGCTCCAAATGCGGTTTGGTAAAAGAGTGGATGACGGAGAGTACCCCGTCGAACTTTACGTTTAACGACGGCGAATAGTTCGCGCTAAACGGCTCCCCTTTCTTTCGTCCGTCGGGCGTCGCGCCGAGTTTTTCCGAGTACCAAATATAGTACATCGCGCTCCCCGTTCCCGCACGGAAAATTCCTCCCCGCTCGTTTTTCAATCCCGCCAAACTGTCTGCGAAACAGTCGGTGAGCGCTACGGCTATCCCGTCGACGAAATCGTCGTTATTGCCCATTTTGGGGCACGCAAGGCATTGTGCGCGCAAATTGCCGTACCCGTTGAAGTCGTTGTCCAACGCACAGATCAACTCTTGCGCCGTAACCGCTTTCTCTTCAAAGACAAGTTTTTTTACTGCTGCAAGGCTGTCCGCCGCCGTAGAAAGTCCCGCGCCGTGGAATCCGTAATTGTTATATTTTGCCCCTTCGGAAATATCTTGCGCGCGCTCGATGCAATCAGTCATGACGATCGACTGGAAGGGAGAAGGCTCTACGAAAATGTTCTTCGTTCCTTCCGCAAGCGAGAAGCATACGCTTTGAATGCGCGCCTTAACCTCCGACAGCAACTCGTCGAAAGAATGTACTCCGACAAGTTTTTCTTTTATTACGTCGAGGACGATTCCCGGATAATTAAGGGCATCTACGTTGGGAATTTCGTACGCGACGCCAGGAATGATAAATTCCCAACACGCCGCCACAACGTAATTGCGGGCATCGCATAAGTCGTATCCCATTTTACAAAGCGCGGGAATTACCACGTCATCGTTGGAATATTGCGGGAATCCAAGCCCTTGCTTTGTTAAAAGCGTCCCTTTTTCGTAAACGGAGAAAGGCGTTTCTTTGCTTACGCGAATGTTGATTTTCGGATCGATCAAATTGAGGGACAGCGACGCTTCCAAGCACAATTCGCTCAACTCATTCCATACGGGATCGCCGTCGGCGTTTACCCCGCCGAGGACAAGACTTTGTCCGTTATCCCCCTGTTGAACGCCGGGATACAAGTCTGCGTCGAAATTGAGGTCGATGAAAAACTCTTGTGTAAGCGCAAGCGCTTCTTCCCGCGTGATCGATCCCCGCTCCACGTCTTTGAGAAAATAGGGATACATGTATTCGTCAAACCGACCAAGCGTGTTGTGTTTGTTCGCATTCAGCCACAGCGTAAAGTTGATCATCCGCATCATAACGAGCGCTTCGTAATAGCCGTTCGGCGCGTACATGGGCACCCTTTTTAACGCTTCGGCAAGACGGGTATTCCCCATTTTCTCCGCTTCGGCGCGATATTTTTCGGCAAGAAGTAATATCGCATCAATGCAAACGTTCATTGCTTCTAACTCTTTGAACTGCTTACTGTCCGTTGCGTATTTTTCTTTTTGCACGGAAAGAAGCGCTCTCTTTTTCAAAAAACCGTCCGCAAGAATCCCCTCATAATCGCTAGAAATATTTCCCACCTGCGCACTGTCAAATACGAACCGACCGAGATAAAGCGCCTTTTGTTCCTCCTCTTGCAAAAGGGGCGGAACGGACGTAATCGTCCGCATCATGCCGATACGGTCTTCTTCGAAGAGAACCGCTTGCTCTTGTGCAACGAGTTCGTAAAGCCGTCTTGCACTGCGCAAGGCAAGGTCGGATATCTGCTTGCAATCATTCGACAACGCGACATCTTCAACTCTTCTCAAATTGCGGTATTCTCTTTTTTGCAGTCTTTCATAAATTTTCTTTACTCTTTCTTCCATCTGTCTTCCTCCTTACATGATTTTTACTTTGATTCCCCTTTGTACGAACGGTGCCAAATTGACGTTCGGCGCCTTCTGTTCGTCAAAAAGCGGATTGTAAACTTTTCCTACCATAGTGTATTTGCTTCCCGCCATCTTATTGTAAGGAAGCAATTCCACTCCGCGCGCATTGCTTTGCGCAACTGTTTCGGCGATTGCCTTTAAGTTTTCCTCCGTGTCCGTTACGTCAGGAATCAACGGAACACGCACAACAAAAGGCACGCCGCTCGTCGACAAACTACGGAAATTTTTCAAAATTTGCTCCGTCCCGACGCCCGTAAACTTTCTCGCCTTTTCCTCATCTAAAATTTTCAAATCGAACATCACGTAATCGACGAGAGAAAGTCCCTTGCAAAATACCTCGTTGGATGCGTATCCGCACGTTTGAATGGCGGTATGTACCTTGCCCTTCAACAGAGTCAGCACTTCGCAAAGAAATTCCCATTGCATGAAACATTCTCCACCCGAAAAGGTAACTCCTCCGCCCGCCTGCGATAAATAATCGGCGTTTTTCAACAGTTTTTTTGAAAGGGCTTCCGCCGTGTACTTCGTTCCGCTAAAACGAATCAGACTGCGCGGGCATACGGGAATGCACGCTCCGCACGCAACGCATCCTTCTTTGTACTTGCACACTTCTTTGCACGCTCCGCACGCGATGCATCCGTTGGGAGATTTTACTACCTGAACGCGCGCTTCCAACCCTTCAGGGTTATGACACCAATTACAGCGCAACGGACACCCCTTAAAAAACACCGTCGTCCGAATCCCCGGTCCATCGTAGACGGAAAATTCTTCAATTGAAAATATAATTCCCTCTTTCGACACCCTTTTGCCCTCTTTCTTTTTTACTTACGGTACGTCTTTTCCGTTAAACGTCCGTCCGCCTTGTAAAATCCAACGGAACGCCGCAAACACACTACTTACGGTACGTCCACTCGTCGTTTATCTTTGCCACCGACTCAAAATCAAATTTTGCTTTATGATTTTCATCTAAAAGCCCGTTCACTTCTTGCTTGACGTCCGTAAGTTGCGTATAACAAAATCCGGCAAACGGACAAGCAAATAATCCCTCGTTCAAACTTTTGTATCTGGCAAGCACCTGATCCGCCGTATCGTCTACGGAATATCCCCATGCGTCGCCGTCCTTTTCGCTATGTAATTGTTTGACGTCTTGTTTCCGCATGGCGATTCCGCCGTACTCTGTCATCATCACGGGTTTGCCCGCAAACTTTTCGCCGATTCCCATCATTCTTCGATGCATCGGGAATAAATCGGGAAGGTTGCTCTCTTCGTACTTTTCCTTCCAGCCCTTTCCGTCGGGAGCATAATCGTGAATGCTGACGATATCCGTTTCTTCCACGTTTTCCCAACCGTCGTTGGTGCTGACAAGCCGAGTATTGTCAACCGATTTCGTCAAGTAATACATCGATCTCGCATACGACTTTTGTTTTTCATCGACGAGGAGTTTTCGCACCCCCCAACTTTCATTCAAAGGCACCCAAACGATTACCGAAGGATGATTATAAAGTTGACGAATCATTTCTAAATATTGCGAAGAATGCTTTACGACCTCCCTCGTGCGGTAACAATACGCACTCGGCATTTCGCCCCATACGAGAAACCCCAACACATCCGCATAATAGTAGAAGTATGCGTCTTCGATTTTTTGATGTTTCCGCGCACCGTTAAAGCCCATCGCTTTTGCAGCAAGGATATCCTCTTTCAAACTTTCTGCACTCGGAGGGGTTAAATCACTCTCCGCCCAATACCCTTGATCGAGAATGAGTTTTTGATAGAGCGGAATATTATTCAGGAGAATTTGGTCCCCCAATACGCTGATTTTACGGAACGCAAAATAACTCTTCACCCGATCGACAATTTTTCCCTTCGACGTTACTTCAAACGTAACGTCGTATAAGTTAGGAGCATTCGGCGACCAAAAATGCACTTCGTCGATGCTGTCCTCTTCCGCAAGTTGAATGAGGAAGCGCCCGTCTTTTTCCGTCACGGAAAAAGTATACGTCCCGACGCAAGCACCTTTGTAAGATACGTACGCGGAAAATCCGTCGTATTCGCCGAAAAACGTCCCTTCGATTGCAATGCAATTCTTGTCGATGTCGGAAGTAATCAACGCTTCTTCCAAACGCCCGCACCCCGTCTTTTCCAACCAGACGCTTTGCCAAATTCCCGAGCTTGCCGTGTACCAGCATCTGCTCGGTGCTTGCTTCCAATATTGTTTTCCGCGCGGCTGTACCGTTTCATAGCGATCGACGACGCGCACAACGAGAATATTTTCTTCCTTGATACATTTCGTTACGTCAAAGGAAAAATGCGTATATCCCCCTTCGTGGCGCCCAACAAACACCCCGTTTAACCATACTTCCGCTTCGTAGTCAACGGCGTTAAAGTGCAAAAGCACGTGATCCCCGCACAATCTTTCATCTAATGAAAAAAACCTACGGTACCACATTACTTCATGCATTTCGTTAAGCCCTAATCCGCTCGCTTTGCTTTGGTAGGTATACGGCACCAAAATCTTTTTGTCGAGCGCAAAAGCGGGGTAAAACAGATCCTTTTCCGCCAATACCTCTTTATCATCAAAGCAAAATTCCCATTCGCCGTTCAAAGGTTGCCATACTTCTCTACAAAATTGTGGACGGGGATATTCTCTCCTTGTAAAATCCATAACCTTCTTCCTTTTTGGGGGTTGCAAGCCGTAAAGGCTATCGCACTCCCCCATATTTTCTTCTTTGATTTCATTCTACAAAACTTTTAAATGGGTGTAAATACACAATCAAAAAATAATTTATTTTGCATACCGCTTATCCAAAAAAATTGAAAACCCCCTCTTGACAACACGGGGAACACGATGCTATAATGCCCTTGGAGGTATTTATGCTTAAAATAATTGAATTGAGTTTTCGCGACGAAAATCAACTGTTAGACATTGCTCGCGCCCTTCAATCCCCCGCCCGTCTTGCAATTTTGAAAGCACTTGACGTAAAGAGCATGAACGTCAAACAACTCAGCGATCTTTTGGGGCAACCCGTTTCGTCCACCTCATTGAACGTAGACATTTTGGAATCATGCGGACTTGTCCAAACGGAAATGCAGTTATCGCAATTAGGGCGTGCCCGCCTTTGCTCGCGAAACTGCGACGGTATTTCCGTCAGTTTGCTCAACGACAATACGGTAAAATCGAACGAAGTGGAAATTTCAATCCCGCTGGGATCATACTTTGATTGTAACGTGCACCCCGATTGCGGCATCGCTACGAACACGGGAAATTTGGGAATCGACAGCGATAACAACTGTTTTTACGTACCCGAACGGCATTTGGCACAACTCGTTTGGTTTAGCAAAGGATATCTTGAATACCGTATCCCCAAAGGACAAATTCCACCCTTTGCAAAGAGAATGGAAATCTCCTTTGAAGTTTGTTCCGAAGCGCCGTTCTATTGCAATGATTATAAGTCGGACATTACCCTTTGGGTGAATCAGGTAGAAATCGGAACGTATACAAGCCCCGGGGACTTTGGTGATCGCCGCGGACGCCTCAATCCCGATTGGTGGCCTGACGTCATGACGCAATACGGCAATTTGATCACGTGGAAAATCGGCGAGAAAAATTGTAAATTAGGAGCAAAGGAAATTAGTTTACGAACGTTTGACGATTTGCATATCTTCAACAAAGATTACGTTTCCATAAGAATCGGCGTTAAAGAAGATGCAAAACATCAAGGGGGCATCAACCTTTTTGGGAAAGGATTCGGCGACCATAACCAAGACATTCGCGTTATCTTTAATAGATAACCCTTCCCTCCCTTGTGTTTCGTTCAAATTTACTGAAATTCAACTAACAACCAGCGCATCCATTTTTTGATACAAAAACAAGAAACGCAAGAATGTCCGTTTTCTCTTTGCGCAAATAAGAAAAAGCCGACTCTTATGCGTGTCACTCATAGGGATTTTTTAGACATTATAAAAGGATAGCAAAATTTTGCTATCCTTTACTTTTTGCTTTGCAAAACACACGGCTTTCTTTTGAAAGTATAGTGTGATTCTGTTTTTTCATTTCCATATACGGTAAAACATCGTATCCACACTTCTTGTAAACATTCACAGCTCTCTCATTATCAACCTCAACCTCTAAACGAAATAATGAATTAGGATATTTATGTTCAATGAAATTAAGGAAATGGCTTCCGATTCCCAAACCGCGATACTCATCTTTTATGTATATATCTTCAATCCAAATACAGGCTTTTCCAAATTCTGTCGAGAAACTTTTTGCTAACATAGCGTATCCTTGGATGCGATTATCGTTTTCAAAAACATACCCCTCAATATAAGGATTTTCATTTATGCAGTTATCTATATCCGCGGTGA
>JAGASM010000011.1 GCA_017621735.1 Clostridia bacterium
ACCTTGAATGTCCTCCTTTTGGTTTTTGTTGGGTTTGCAGACCTCAATTTTATTATACCAAAAGGAGTTTTCATTTTCAAGAATTATATGTTTAACATTTCCTGAACCCCGCGTCTAACGCGGGGTATTACTATACAAAAACGCCCACCGCATACCGCGGTGGGTTTTTTTACCATTTTTTATCCCTAACCTTACAATATTTTAGAAAAACGCCCACCGCATACCGCGGTGGGCGTTTTTGTTTTATTTCCATAACCTTTGCAAAACGCTATCCCTCTAACGCTCCGCGAGCATTTTTATACGACGACGCGAACGGAACTTCCGCCCGTGCGCTCCTTTTTGACGACGATCTGCCGTTCGATTCGTTCTTTCAGTTCCCCGACGTGAGAAATAATCCCCACCAAACGGTTTCCTTCCGTAAGCGAAATGAGCGCGCCGATTGCCTGATTGAGCGACTCTTCATCCAGCGAGCCGAAGCCCTCGTCGACAAACATGGTATCAAGGCGAATCCCGCCCGCGGAAGACTGAATTTCTTCCGAAAGACCGAGCGCAAGCGATAATGACGCCTTAAACGATTCTCCGCCCGAAAGCGTTTTTACGCTTCTTACCGTGCCGTTGTAGTGATCGACGACGTCTAAATCAAGTCCGCTCTGACCGCGCAATTCCCCCTTTTGCCGACGGAGTTCGTACTGTCCCGACGACATTACCATAAGCCGTGTATTTGCACGGGCAAGAATGCGGTCGAAATAGGTCGTTTGAATAAACGTTTCAAGCCGAATTTTTTCTCTTCCGCTCAAACGCCCGTTCGCCGTATCGGACAGTTCTTTTTTCCAACGGTATTCCTTTTCTGCAAGGGAGATTTCCTCGCTCTTTTCTTGAATCAAACGTTGCGTCTTTCGGTTGTTGTTTAAGCGGGAAGAATACTCTTCGCGCCTTTTGTTGCATGCGTCTTTGAGTGCCACCGCTTGTTCGAGCGAGCCTTTGAGCACGTCCGCGTCGAGCGCGTCCGCCTTTTTTTGCTTGTTGGACAACTGATCGATCGTTCCTTGCAGTTTGCTCTTTTCCTGCAAATTGGACTGATACGCCTCGTTTGCTTTTTTCTTTTCGGCGAGAAACGTCGCCTGCGCCCGCTTACGTTCCGCCTGTGCCGCATTCGCCTCTTTACTCGACGGAAAGCGTAACTTCTTTTTGAGTTCGTCGATACGGTTTTTTTGCGTTTGGATTGTCCCCTCCGCCTCCGCAATTTGTTGCAAGAGGGTATTTTCCTCTTCTTTGCACCGTTCCGATTTCTCTTCGCCGTGCGGAATTTTTTCATCCAAAAACGCCTTTCGCGTTTGATTTTTTTTCAATTCCTCTTCCCGCTTACGAAGACGCGCCAACGCCGCTTGAAGGACTCCGCGTTCTTCTTTGATTTGCGCATCCGCCTCTTCCAAAGCGCATGATATGGACAGTTCTTCCATCCGCTTTAAGATTGCCTCCCGTTGCGTTTTGACAGCGCCGAGCGCATTTGCGCACGCGACACTCGCCTCTTCCATTCGTTTTTGCGCGTCCGCCAACGCTTCTTTCGCCCGATTTACCGTTTGCTCATCGGGAGCATGTTCCGCCTTATGCGCAGGCGCGGGATGCTCGATGGCTCCGCACACGGGACAGGGCGTTCCCGCTTTCAAGGTAGCGGCGAGAATTCCTGCTTGCGCGTCCAAAAAGGCGCGGGAAAGCGCTTCGTGCTCGTTGTTTTTCTGCTCTCGATCGTCCGCCTTTCTTTGATAATCGGCTTGCAAGGCATTCAACTGCGCGTTTGCCTTGCGGTTGGCGTCTATCAATTCTTGCAAAGAAGAAAGTGCTTCCTCTCTCTCTTTTGCCGCTTTCTTTTCATTTTGCGTGTTCAAAAGATCGACGTCAACCGTCTTATACGCCTCCCACTCCGCTTTCAGTTGGGCAAGCGCGTCGTCAACCCGTTTTCTTTCCTTTTCCTTTTCCTCACGCGCAGTCTTCTTTTGTTCCATCCTCTTTTCGCCGTCTTGAACGGATAAAAGCAATTTGTCCAACTCCTCATAGTGGGGAAGTTCCGCCTCGATCGATGCGATCTCTTTGGCGTATTCCTCTTCTCGCGCGTCTTCAAACGAATGTACTTTCTCTAATAACGCCGCTTCGCTCTTTTCCACCTCTTGAAGGTCCAACTGCGCTTTTGTCAACTTTTTCGCGTCCTCTTGATACGACTGCGCCTCGCCAAGCAAACGGTTGAGTTCGGCAACGTTTCGTTCGCACTCTTTTACCTTTTCAATCGCCGCCGCCTCTTTTTCCCCGTCGGTTTTGATTATTTCCGCTAAAAGCAGAAGGACTTCCTCAACGGGCGCACCCTCTTTCGCCCGCGCAAGGCGGACGGAGAACGTTTCCTCCCCCTCAATTCCTTCGATATACTGTTTGACGCCCGCCGTCAACGAATCGCACCGCGCAGCGCAAGCGCTCGCCTCGTCTTTAAGTTTTTCTTGCAAGCGGCTGTACGGCTCCGTCTTGAAAATTTGGCGGAAGATCTTTTGCCGTTCGTCGGTGGATGCGAGGAGAAGTTTCAAAAAATCCCCCTGCGCGATCATCGCAATTTGCAAAAACTGATTGCGATCGACGCCCAAAAGGTCGCGAATGGCGACATTGACCTCTTTCGTCTTTGTCAAAACCCGTCCGTCGGGATAGCGCAATTCCGCGTCGGCTGGTTGCTTGGTCGTTCCGCCGCCCCGCTTTGCGGGGCGTTCGTACTCGGGATTGCGCCGCACCGCATACTCCTTCCCCGCATAGGAAAAGAGAAGTTCCACCTCCGTCGGCGTTCCCGCCTCCGCATATTTGGAACGGAACATGTCGGGAGATCGGTTTTCCCCGCTCCCTTCGCCGAACAGCGCGTACATGATCCCGTCGAATATCGTCGTTTTGCCCGCACCCGTGTCCCCCGTTACGAGATACAACCCGTGCGTGCCGAGTTTTGAAAAGTCGATTTCCGTCCTCCCCGCATAAGGTCCAAACGCGGAAAGCGTCAATTTTAACGGTCTCATTTCTCGTCCTCCCACGTCCTTTCAATGAGTTGATCGACGAGCGATTTTTGCTCTTCTCCCATTTCTCGATCGTTTTGCAAGGCGAAAAACGCCTCGAACAGTTGCAACGGCGTCCGCCTTTCCACGTCCGCTTCCTCGCCGATAAACGCGCTCGCGCGCGTACGCGCGTTGTCGTAGTCAATTTTCATGAGGTTGGGATACACCGTGCGCAATTTGCCGATTGCGTCGGGCACGTCCTCCTCATCCGTGAGCGTTACGTGCAAATAATTTTCGCGGAAGGTGGCGTTTGCATAATAGGAACGAGCGACCAACTCGTCGTACTTTCCCTTAATTTCCGTCAAATCGCGGCGGGGGGAAAGCGGAACTGCGCGCACGTCCACATCGCCCTTTCCCTTTAAGGTTACAACGGTAACCGATTTTTCATCATTCGCCTCCGAAAAGGAGTACTTGAGCGGAGTTCCGCTATAACGCACCCACTCTTCTCCGCACGGTTGCGGGCGGTGTAAATGCCCAAGCGCCACGTAATCGAATCCCGAAAAGACGGACGCGTCCACGTTATCCGTTCCGCCGACGGAAATTTCCTCCGATTCCGTACGGCTCGCTCCCGTTACAAATTGATGCGTGATGAGAATACAGCGACGGGAAACGTCCGCCTCTTTCAACGCCAAACGAAGGGCGTCCGTATACGAGATCGCCTCGTCGCCAAAATACCGACGCACGTGCGCGGGTTTTACAAAGGGAAGAAGGTAAATATCCGCCTCTCCAAATTCATCGGACAGGGTAACGGAAAAGAGTTTCCCGTCGTAAATGGGCGAAAGGTACACCCCGCTTTGTTCCATCAACCGTCCGCCGAATGCGACGCGTTCCGCCGAATCGTGATTTCCGCTAATGGCGTAGACGGGAATTTTTTCTTTGGAAAGCCCCACCAAAAAACGGTCGAAAAGAGTAACCGCCTCCGCAGACGGCACCGACTTATCGTAAATGTCCCCCGCAATGATAATTCCGTCCACGCCCTCTTTAACGGCGATAGAAAGAATTTCGTTTAAGATATATTCTTGATCTTCGATCAAGGAAAATTCGTTGAGCCGTTTGCCGAGATGCAAATCGGACGTGTGTAAAAATTTCATACCTTTACTTCCTTTTCCCACTGCGCGCAAGCCTCTTCCGCAGTCTTAAAAACAAACTCCAGCCCTTCCTTTCGACAGGTGGAAAGGCGCTTTTTCTTGGGCATGCCCCATATGCCGAACACGCGAGGGCCTACCCATGTATGCGCTCCCGTTTCTTCCGCCACCCCACGTACGACGTTCAAACACGCTTTTTTCGGACTTAAAAACAACCACTTCATCGGATAGTGAACCAAACGTTGCACCCACTTGGGATAACCGCTCGTGATGTTCGTCGCCGCGATCCCCGGGTGCACAACGGAAAGAGAAACGCTCCCGTCAAGCAATTTTGCATGCGCAGTCAAACACCAACGCTTGGCGTTTCCGTACACTTTCATATCCCGTTTGCAGCGGGAATAATCGCAGTCGTCTTGCTTGATTTTTGCCATGCGGTGTGCAATACTGCTCACGAGCACGACGCGCCCGCCCCGCTCTTTTAACCGTGGCAAAAGTGCGCGCGTAAAATAGTAGGGCGCAAGAAAATTAATTTGATAGACCTGATCGTACCCGCTATCCCCCTTCTTTCTCGGAAGATGGTACGCCCCCGCATTATGCACCAGAACGTCGACGGGGCGTTTTGACAGTTCCGCCGCCGCGCTTTTTACCGATTGCAAAGAGGATAAATTGAGCGGAATCCGCTCGACGGAAATATTTGGAAACTGCGACGCCAAGCCCTCTTGCACTTGCTTGGAGCGCTCCGCGTTTCGGTCCATGAGAATCAAATTTGCCCCGAGTTGCGCAAGCGCCCGACACAGTTCGCCCCCCAAACCGCCCGTCGTTCCCGACACCGCAACCGTTTTTCCGCAAATTTCTCTTCCGTATTTTTCCAACCATTTCGTGTAATTCATAAAATTATTTTATCACGAATCGAATTTTCTGTCAATAGCGGGACGCGTCAAGTTGCTCGCATTTGCCGACAGTTTCCGCACATTTTTTACACTTTGAAAATGAAAAAACGGGCGCGCCCTTCCATATATTATCGCGCAAAAGTAACCCCCCAGTAAAACTGGGGGTTCTTCATTTTCGGGCAAAGCCCTAGTCTACTAGTCCGTGAGCCACGCTCACATAGGACGACCTGCCAGTCCTCGCGTATGTTACTTGCTACCCTTGAAAGGGTCCTCAGGA
>JAGASM010000012.1 GCA_017621735.1 Clostridia bacterium
CACGATCCCCTCTTCCTCGACTCCCGCCTCGGTTACGCCCACGTGCAGGGGGTACTCCGTCCGCCGCGCGAGCAGTTCGTACGCCTCCACGGTGAGCGGTACGTCCGAAGCCTTTACGGAGAGCACGAGATCTTCCACGCCGTGTTTTTCCAGAAGGCGGGCGCTTTGCAGGGCGCTCTCCACGAGCGCCTCCGCGCTTCTGCCGTATTTCTCGAGGGCGGATTTTTCGATGCTGCCCGTATTCGCCCCCACGCGGACGGGAATTTTGTGCGCCTTCACGCAATCGGCAACCAAGGAGAGCTCCCGCTCGCCGCCGATATTGCCGGGGTTGATGCGCAGTTTATCCGCGCCCGCCTCCACGGCAAGCACGGCAAGGCGGGGGGAAAAATGCACGTCCGCCACGATCGGGACGGAAACGGAACGCTTGATTTTTTCAATCGCGCGCGCGTCCTCCTCGTCGAGCACCGCAACCCGCACGATCTCGCATCCCGCGTTTTCAAGGCGTATAATTTGAGCGACGCTTTTTGAAACGTCGCCCGTCTTTTCCGTCGTCATGCTCTGTACGGAAACGTGCCCGTCGCCGATTGCGACGGACCCGACCCGAACGATTTTTTTTGGCATCGTCTTATTTGAACTCCTCTTTTTTCTCCATCATCTTCTGCAATTCGCTCATGAAAGAATTGATGTCTTTGAAGGAGCGGTAAACGGATGCGTAGCGCACGTAGGCGACTTCGTCGAGATTCTTCAACCCCTCCATCACCATTTCGCCGATCTGTTTGGAGGAGATCTCCTGCTCCATGGAATTGTAAATTTTTTTGGAAATTTCCTCCGTGAGCGCGTCGATTTTCTCGATGGGCACGGGGCGTTTTTCGCAGGCTTTGATGATGCCGCGCTTGATCTTGCCCACGTCGAACGCCTGACGGTTGCCGTCCGACTTGACGACGAGAATGGGCGAAACTTCGATCGTTTCGTAGGTCGTGAATCTTCTGCCGCATCCGGTGCACTCGCGGCGGCGGCGGATGGTTCTGTCGTCGTCGGCGGAGCGGGAATCGATCACTTTACTCTCGGTACAGTTGCAATACACACAGCGCATATCAGACCTCTCCTTGGGGATTCTTCCTCTATATTATACCACGTCGGGGAAATTTTGTAAAGGATTTCCGCCCGCTTTCTCCCCCGCCGAAGAGAGGAGAAGAAAAAAAGGATTCCTTATGCGTGTCACTCATAGGGATTTAAATTGAATAATTTATAAAACTCGACTTATGGAAAGTCGAGTTTTTGTTTACCCACGCAAAAACGATTGTGTTATACAAATATTTTTGATATAATAAATTTACTCGTAGACAAGGGTTTAAAGATAATAAAGATATGTTCAATTCGGTAAAAACTCAAAAAGATATAAAGATGTTTCTTGATAAAACAAATTCGTTGCACGATGGATATATTGTTGGTGTTCAATACCTTAATAATGGTATATCTTCAATAGGTGATGAATATAGTTTTAACCCTGAAGAAACAAAGTTAATTCTTCGAATATTAGTTACAAGTATTTGCGATACTCTTATAGAGATTGAATTTAAAAATCTTTTAGAGTGGCAAATAAAAGATAGCCAATGGGATATTACAGATACTACCGTTATAATCAATGAGAAACATTGGATTGTATGGGCTGACAATACATATAGCAACGAAGAAGAAATGAAAAAAAGTTCGTATGCTATTGCCAAATCTATGAAATGGAGAGTTGTGGAATAAAAAGTTGGTTTAGTTAAAAATTTTAAGTGTAGCACACTATACTTTCAAATGAAAGTTGTGTGTTTTTACAATGCAAAAAAGTAAAGAGTAGCAAAATTTTGCTACTCTTTTATAATGTCTTAAAAATCCCTAAGAGTGACGCGGTAACCCGACCGTTTTGGATTGATTCTCTTTGATATAAAATTATTTTACTTTTTTCTACCGAGCAAACGCTGAACGAAGGGAGGCAATTTTTTATCCTGCCGTTCTTCCACAACGGGTTCCTCATCGATAACCGTTTCTACAACGGGCTTTTCCACGACAGGTTGAACGGGTGCGGGAGGCGCGGGAGGCGTTGCAATCTTTTCAGGCACGGAATTTACAACGGGCGCTTGCATGCGAGCCGCCTGCTGTACGGCGCGAAACGCTTCCGCAGCGGGCGTCGCTTCCTCTTTCAAAGAGGTATGACTTGCGGGAAATCCCGTTGCAATGACGGTAACTTCTACTTCGTCGCTGATATTCTCGTCGATGCACGCACCGAAAATGATATTCGCGGAGTAATCTACTACGCTGTGGATCAAACTCGCCGCCGTCTTAACCTCGTCGAAGGTCAAGTCGTTTCCGCCGACAATGTTCAAAATAACGCCCGTAGCGCCTTCGATCGTCGTATCGAGCAAAGGACTGTTGACGGCAAGACGTACCGCCTCTACAATGCGGTTTTCCCCTTTTGCAACGCCGACGCCCATGTGCGCAAGCCCTCTGTCTTTGAGCACCGTTCTAACGTCCGCAAAGTCGAGATTGATGAGCGCGGGGGTAACGATTAAGTCGGCAATTCCGCGAATTCCTTGCTTTAATACCTCGTCCGCTACGCGAAGCGCTTCGGGCATCGAGGTATTTTTGGGAACGACTTCCCCGATTTTTTCGTTGGGAATAATGATGAGCGTATCGACGAACTTTCGCAAGTTGTTAAGACCGTTCATGCTATTGTCCATTCTACGGCGGCCTTCAAATTCAAACGGTTCGGTAACGACGGCAACCGTCAAAATTTTCAAATCTTTTGCGATTTTTGCAATGACGGGAGCCGCACCCGTTCCCGTACCGCCGCCCATACCCGCGGTAATGAACAAAAGGTCCGTTTTTTCGATGGCGCGCATCAACTCTTCTTTGCTTTCTTCCGCGGCGGAACGCCCGATTTCGGGATCCGCACCCGCACCAAGTCCTTTGGTAAGTTGCGCGCCGATTTGAATTTTCGTCTTTGCTTTATTGCATGCAAGAATTTGCGCGTCCGTATTGACCGCAATATATTCTGCACTCGTAATCCCTGCCTCGATCATGCGGTTGACCGCGTTGTTTCCCGCTCCGCCGACACCGATGACTTTAATTCTCGCCTTACCCGTAATTTCCGGATTATCCGTCGAGAAGTTCTCCATTTCGTACATAATTTTAACCTCCGAAAGCGTTCAAAATTTTATAAATGAAACCGCGTTTGCGGCAATCTTCATATGCAACGTCCGCAAGCGCGATGCGCGAACTTGCCGACGGTTTATTGTAATAAGCAAGGCGCGGAGTAACTTGCTCGCACACGCGGTCGAGCCGTTTTCCAACGTGTTCCGCCGACCCGCGGATACTGCAAATTCCTTCGCCCGTAACGTAGAGAGGCTTGTACTCCAACTCTTTTCCCGTACACTCTTCCAAAAAGGCACTCACCCCTTCGCAAATGGCGTCCAAACCCTCGCGGACAACGTCTAACAGTTTATCGTAATCGATCTCGTACGAGATCCCGCGATGGTGGAATTCCTGCACGCGCGCACCGCCGACGCTAAAAAGATTCGTCTTGGATAAGAGCGCGCAAGCGGCATCGTAGGGAAGAGAGAACGTTTCCATTAATCGCACGGCGATTTGCCCCGTTCCCGCCCAAACGGACTTTTGCGCCAACACGCCGCCGCCCAACAAAACGCAAACGGTTGACGAAAGAAACCCCGAATCGAGGAAAACCGCATATTCGTCCCTCGTTTCAGACGGAATCAAATAGATTGCTTGCGCATATTCCGACGGAATAAACGAAAGATCTACCCCCTTTTCGGAGAAAATATCTTCGAGCGTCTGCGCAAAATAGTCGCTGCAATAAAAATAAGAAAGAAGACCGAAAAGCCCGCTCGAAACAAGTCCCGTAGGATCGACGACGCGACGGTTGTCCGAGGTTACGTAAATCATACTGCTCGCACGGATAAAGCGATAGCCTTCCACTTCGTCCCGTCCGCTTTCAAAGAGCATATCGATTTCCCTTTTCGTGATCTTTCTCTTTTTAGAAAAACTGATATCGTGTTCTTTTGGAACGACTTCAACAAATTCACCGGGAACGCCGACGTATAATTTCCCTACCCGTTCGCCGCAAACAAGTTCGACGGACGAAAGTGCTTTATAAATGGCGGAAGCAAGTGCTTTTACGTCGTAAAAGGTACCGTTTCATAACCGTCGTACCCTTCCGTACGGCTCGCCTTAAAAATAAAGGTATGATTCACCCCGCGTTCTCCCACAAGCACCGTGACTTCGGAAGAACGGATATCGAGCACCGCTACGCTTGCACGTCCCATCTTCTTTTCCTTCCAAAAATACTTTTCCCTATTATATCAAATTTTCGCAATATTGTCAACTGCTTATACGCATTTTGCCTTTTCGAATACACCCATGTACCCAACAAAATAAATATCCCCGCGTGAAAACGCGGGGTATTTCATCTGCGGGCGAAGCCCTATGTTACCAGCCACCCTCTACAAGGGTATTGAGGTCTGCCATTTGCATATTACTCCTTGAACGGGCTATCTGGATAATCTATCCGCAA
>JAGASM010000013.1 GCA_017621735.1 Clostridia bacterium
AGGGTATCGGAGTTTCCCGCGAAAAGATTCGATTTAGGTTGCTTAAGGGGCACCATTAAAAGACAGGATTGTTTCTGTCTTTTTGCGATAATTTGACGGGAATCGAGGGTGGAGCCACGAGCGGGAGCGAGTGCTTTGCCAAAATTCAGTTGGATAACGATCCCCCCCGTCGGCAAAGTTGACAATTTATAATTGTCAAGCGGGGCGCGACGCCAAAGTTGCGATTCCCGGCAAGGTCACCAAAAATGAAAAACAGCCTTTGTGGCTGTTTTTTATTTTTTTCGGCTTGACCTTTACGAGAACCCGAAGGGTTCGCGCGAGGCGATTTATCGCCGATGCTCTCCGAGGGTTCCCTTTTAAGGGTATCGGAGTTTCCCGCGAAAAGATTCGATTTAGGTTGCTTAAGGGGCACCATTAAAAGACAGGATTGTTTCTGTCTTTTTGCGATAATTTGACGGGAATCGAGGGTGGAGCCACGAGCGCCCCCCGCTTGAAGGCAAAATGAATTTTTTCAAAACAATTGACAAATAAAGCGGGGACGGCTATAATCATAAAAAAGGGCGATGACATCGTTGATTTACGATCAAAGGAGGTATTCTATGCAATGTCCGTATTGTAAAAAAGAATTGATGGAAGGATATATCCCCGCAAGCAAAATGGCGTTGATGTGGCTCCCTGAAAGTGGAAAAACTCCTGCGACAATCTATCAAAAAACAAAAACGGGAATAAACTTGACAAAAGTCCCCTTTTGGCGCATGCAAAAGGCACAATCGTTTTATTGCGACAAATGCAACGTCGTAATTACCCCCGTCCCTAAAAACATTTAATCTTTCATATTATAAAAAACCAGCCGTACGGCTGTTTTTTAACGATTAAACCCTCCCGCCCCGCAAAATTGCGGGGCGGGAGGGTTTTTTATATTCCAAAAATTAAACCGACGAGCATGAGCGCGGCGATCGGGACAATCAGCCATTTGAGTCCCACTTTGAGTTCCGCCTTTTTTTCGTCGGAGAGTTCCGCATACGTCGACCAGTTTTCCGCCTCTTCGGTGAGTTCCTCCACCGTCATATCGAACGCAGACGCAATTCGACTCCGCGTTTCTTCCTCCTCGGGAACTTCGGAGTTTTCCCAGCGCTGAACCGTCGATTTAGACGTGAAAATAAGGTCGGCAAACTCGCGCAACGTGTACCCCTGTGCCTCTCTTTTTTCCTTTAAGTAGTTACCGCTAATTCTCTTCATGGCTATATTATATCATAAGCAGCAAAAAATTTCAATCCCCGTATGTACAAAAAATCGCACAACGGTATGCGATTTTAATTTTGGGACAAAAACGGGACAAGATTTTCGCCTTTTGCTCTTGACGAATTTTCGCTTTTATGTTACATTTTAGCCAAGGATGGCCGTCCGAAAAAAACTGAATAGGAGGAAATGCATGAAACGCACTCAATCGTTCAAACGCAACTGTTCGATCGGAATTGCAACCCTTTTGACGGGAGCTATCGCCTTCGGCTTGGCGGACGCCGCGCCCCGCAAGGACGCGTATACCGTCTATGCGGACGACGGGTATTATTCCGAAACGACGTATTTCCTCACGGAAGAGAGTTATCAATCCGTAACGGCACAGGCGCCCCAACAAAATACGGGCGCGCAAAAACTTTCGGCAAAAACGGAACAACCTTCAAACTTTGTAATGGCGGTTGAAAAAAAGGTTTGGGTGGAAGAAACCGTCAGTGCGCACGGCGTCGTCGACAGTCGGCTTTTGAAGAAAGCCGAAATCGAAGAAAACCAAGTCATAGAAAACGAGGCGTACGCCGTCCCCACTGCCGTTACCGCAAACCCTTCCGAAGTCGGGCGCGATGATGAAACGCATTACTCATTACGTATTTATTTATACGTTGCAGAAGTAAACGGTGTATATACGGCAACGGGAATGGCTTGGTGGGAACAAACCTCCCCAAGCGATGCAATCGACACTTACGGTAAGCATGCAGAAACGTCGCGCAACGATTATCTTTCCCTCACTTGGGGCGGATTGTCAACAATGATTGCAACAAGCCATTACTTCTATGCACACGATTTTTCCGACAATGAAATATCCGGCTCCCGTTGCATTTCAAACTCGTATGCAGGCTATGTATGGCAATTTCTTGAGAAGCAATACGATCATTTCCTTTCGAGTATTGTAGAGTGTGCAACATGCGTCGTCGATATTACAAAGGGAAGCGGACCACAATTAGGATTAACGACGAATATTGCACTTACGTATATCCATACGTATAACAATGTAAATACTACAATTGGGTTAGAGATTAACTCGGATGGTTTTGCAGGGAGCATATCGGCATCCCCTTCCGCAAATCTTTGGCAGATTCAAGTAGACGTTGGAAATATAAACTATTAAGGGAGTTATTATGAAAGAAAAGTTAAAAAACATTTTTACGCGGTTTGCGCGGTGGGTAAAAAAGTTTTTTTCCAACCGAAAAAATTGCATGCGGTTTATCTTTGTTGTAATAAACGTAATCGTAATTTTAATGTATCTTCGTGAATACCGTTACGTTCCTTTTAGCAGTTATTACGATAAATTTTTCACGATTACTCTTTCGTATTTCGATTTCCTATTCAAGAGTTCTATCGTCTATTTCCTTGCGGTGATTGCGGATGCCATTGTTATGCGCAAGAAAAAGTCAACCGTAAAAAAGACGGAGAAGAAGGAAATCAAACCGCAAGAAAATACCGAACAGCAAGAACAAACGGACCCTTTTGATCAAGGAGCAGTATGAAAAACAAGAAACTGAAAGGCGGAAAGCGTTCTTTTGAAGACGCTGCCGCAAGACGGAGAAAACTCATTCTCATTGCATTCAACGTGCTGTTTTTCCTTGTTTTATACCCCTTTTACTTTGAACAGCAATATTTGATGCGACTTACGTGGAGTAATCACTTATTCTTGTGGTTTTGCATAGCCACGTCTACCGTTTGCTTGCAAAGTTCCATCGTCTATTTTCTTGCCGTTGTTGCGGATGCGTTAAAAGTTCCGCCCGAGAACGAAAAAGACACGTTTGACTTTTTAACGGAGTAGAAATGGGGAGGGCTTTATGAAAAACTCAAAATTTATCAAAGTATTTGCTTGCGTCGGTTTGACCGTACTCATTGCAGGAAGCGTTGCCCTTGCGCTCTTGCCTCAAAAAACGCAGGAAGAGGTTTTAACCGTCTATTCGGACGGCGAACAGTACGCGCAAACGACCTATTACCGAACGGAAGAAAGTTACGTTTCGGAAACGGGAAACCAAATTGAATCCCCTTCGAGCGAAAGCGATTCCCCCGTCAACTTTGTGTTGGCGGTGGAAAAGAAGGTTTGGATCGTCCAAGCGGAAGATCCGAGCGGAGAAACGGTTCAAGTCCCTCTTAACAAAGAAAATTTGCAATCGTCCTCTTCCGCCCCCTTACAAACGACGGATCAACACTCGCTGACGATTTGTCTTGTCGTTACCGAGCAAGACGGCGTATACCGTGCCACGGGTACGGCGGCTTGGGAAAAGGACACGTTTGGATACGTGCGCGGCGCGGAGCATTACGGCGACGATTATTTGGCACTTTGCTGGTGCGGAGACGCAGCGTTGCAATGCAATGAACAGCAATTTTCCGCTCACGCCTTTAACGGAGACCAAATCCAAGGGAGCACGTGTTTTGCCGATCCGTACGGCGGTTATATTTGGCAGTTCCGCGAACGCGATAACATTTTTCGCAGTACCGTTGCCGAACACATTCAAGCGAGCGTTTCCATTTATAAGGGGTTTGGCGAGCCGCAAGGAAAGACGACTTCCATCAAACTTGCATACGTGCATACGTTTAACCGAACGCAAACGCACATGCGTCTTGAACACACGGAAGAGGAAGCGTTTGTCGTCCGTTCGACGGAGAAAAACAACTGGATGGTTGAGTTAGAAGTCGGCGGGATCCCCTATTAACTACCCAAAGAAGTACAATCTTCTTCAAAATTACACAAAGAGGGCGCAACGAAAGTTGCGCCCTCTTTGTGTTTTCATTGCGCTCGGTTATACTTCCGAACGTTCTTTGATTTCGATATTGTACTTCTTTTCATCGCGCGGGGTTGCGGCACGGACGAGCGTGCGGAGCGCCTTTGCGATCTTGCCCTGTTTTCCGATGACTTTGCCCATATCCGAATCGGCAAGGACGACGGTAACGTCGATGCTATCGTCCGTTTCTTCCACCTTGTATTCGATGCTCTTTTTGTCTTCGGCAAACTGTTCGACGACGTATTTGATGAGTTCCAGCATTGTTGATCTCCTTATAATTTAGGGTGTGTTTGGGGAAAGGAGCAATGCAAGATTACTTCTTTTTCTTCGTCTTGGTCTTTGCTGCGCTGAGTTTTTCGGATTTTTCCATTGCACCCGTAGCAACGAGAAGGCTCTTAACCGTTTCGGTGGGTTGAACGCCCTGTGCGAGCCAAGCCTTTGCCTTTTCTACGTCTACCTTAACGGTAACGGGCGTGGACTTCGGATCGTAGAAACCGACCTGATCCTTGTACTCACCGGTTGCAGCCTTTCTGCTGTCAACGACGACGATGCGGTAAACGGGGCTCTTCTTGTCGCCCATTCTTACCAATCTCATTTTTACCATAACTTGATACCTCCGTATGATTTTTTCTTTGTTTTTTATTTAGAAAGGCAAACGCATTTTGCCTTTTCCGCCTTTGAGTTGTTTCATCAACTGCTTGGTTTGCTCAAACTGTTTGAGCAGTTGATTGATTTCTTGTATGCTCGTTCCCGAGCCTGATGCAATGCGCTTTTTACGGGAATAGTTGATAATTTGCGGGTTGTCCCGCTCTTTTTGCGTCATGGAAAGGATGATCGCCTTTGTGCGCTCGATGCGTTTTTCGTCGATATCCCCTTCTTTTACCTTTAACCGCCCCGCGCCGGGGAGCATGTTCATGAGTGCGCCCGCACCGCCCATGCGTTTGAGCGTTTCAAACTGCGTCAAGTAGTCGGAAAGGGTAAAAGACGATTCGCGCATCTTGCGCTCCATTTCCTTTGCTTGCTGTTCGGAAACCGCTTCTTGCGCCTTTTCGATGAGGGAAAGCACGTCCCCCATGCCGAGAATACGCGACGCCATTCGCTCGGGGTAAAAAGGCTCTAAATCGGTGAGTTTTTCCCCGACGCCGATAAATTTAATCGGTTTGCCCGTAACCGCCTTGATGGAAAGGCACGCACCGCCGCGCGTATCGCCGTCGAGTTTGGTCAAAATAACGCCCGTAATCCCCAAACGTTGATTGAACGTTTCGGCGACGTTGACGGCATCTTGCCCCGTCATTGCGTCGACGGTCAACAAAATTTCGGTAACGTCAACTTCCTTTTTAATTTCTTCCAACTCTTGCATCAACGCATCGTCGATGTGAAGGCGCCCCGCCGTATCCACGACTACGGTATCGTATCCCATCTTCCGCGCGTACTCTACCGCTTGTTTTGCCGTTTTAGAAGGGGTTTGCGTCCCCTTTTCAAACACCTCGGTATCCGCTTTTTTACCGACCACCTTTAACTGGTCGATTGCTGCGGGACGGTAAATGTCGCACGCAACGAGAAGCGGGCGTTTGCCTTGTTTTTTTAATTGAAGGGCGAGTTTTCCGCAAAGCGTCGTTTTACCCGCGCCTTGCAGACCGCACATCAAAATAACGGTGGGAAGACGGGGAGAAACTTCTAACTTTGCATTCCCGGAGCCCATGAGGGCGATGAGTTCTTCGTTGACGATTTTAATGACCTGTTGCGCGGGATTGAGCGATTCGAGCACCTTTTGCCCGACCGCCTTTTCCGATACGTCCGCAATAAACTGCTTTGCAACGCGCAAGTTGACGTCCGCCTCCAAAAGCGCGATGCGCACTTCGCGCATTGCCGAACGGATTTCAAGTTCGGTGAGTTTTCCGCGCTTGGTCAGTTTAGAAAATATATGATTTAACCGTTCCGAAAGGGAAGAGAAAAGAGCCATTTTGCCTCCTTATTCACGCTCGGACGAAACAAGCGAGCAAATTTGCTCCAACTCGTCTTTGAGCGCGGGATACTGCTTGATGAGCGCGCGGAGTTTTTCTTCCGCTTCCGCTCTTTGGGCTTGTTGCTTTGCGCTTTTTTGCGCCTGCTTGTTGAAGTGCAACTTTTCTTCGTACTCATCCAAAAGCAAACGGCATTTTGCAAGCGTGTCCGAAACGCTTTGCTTGGAACACCCCTTTTGCTCGGCAATTTCGCTTAAAGATAAATCGTACGTATAGTAGAGTTCGAATACCTCCTTTTGATGCTCCGTCAAAAGGGCGCTATATCGATCCCACAGTTGAAGATAGTTCAAATCTTTCATGATTGCCCCGTCAAGCAATTCCGCTTTACCCACAAAGTATATCAAACAAAAAAGAACCTGTCAAGCATTTTGCATTGACAGGTTGATAATTTTTAGAAAAATCCTTCGACAAATTGTTCGGAATCGAAGGGCACGAGATCGTCCATCTTTTCCCCCACCCCCGCAAATACGACGGGAACGTGCAACTCGCCACAAAGCGAAAAGACAAATCCGCCCTTTGCCGTTCCGTCGAGTTTGGTCAAAACAATGCCGTCTAAATCGACTGCCTCGTCAAAGACGCGCGCTTGCGAAAGGGCGTTTTGCCCCGTAGTAGCGTCTAAAACGAGCAGTTTCAAAAATTGCGCTTGCGGGAATTCTCGCTCGACGACGCGATCCATCTTTTTCAACTCGTTCATAAGGTTTTCTTTGACGTGAAGCCGCCCCGCCGTGTCCACAAGAAGGACGTCCGTTCCCCGCGCTTTCGCAGACGCCACCGCGTCGAAAATGACGGCGGAAGGATCGCTGCCTTCCTCGTGCTTGACAATGCGCACTTTGGCACGGTCTGCCCAAACGGACAACTGATCGGACGCCGCCGCACGGAAGGTATCCGCCGCCGCAACCGTAACGCTTTTGCCCATTTTTACAAAATAATTTGCCACTTTCCCGATGGTCGTCGTTTTGCCGACGCCGTTTACCCCAACGAACATGATAACGCAGGGATACGAAAATTCGGGAATTTCCGCCTCGTTCAGTTTGTCTTCCAAAATATCCTTCAAAAGATCGGTTACAAATTGCTCGTCCCGCACCTTGTTGCCGATCGCTTCCTCTTTTACTTGCTCTACGACGTCTTCCGCCGTTACGACGGATACGTCGGACGAGATGAGGATTTCTTCTAATTCATCGTAAAACTCGTCGCCCAACTTATTTTTAGAAAAGAGAAGGCGCATTTTGGAAGAAACGCTTTCTTTCGTTTTTTTGAGCGCGTCGAAAATTTTGCCGAAAAAGCCCATATTTGCTCCTTATTTCACCGCGTACATGCCCCGCTTGCGCAGGGGATTACGCCGTACATGCCTACCTTTTATGCGATTACCGTATCGCCGCCCAACTTGCTTTCCACTTCGGAAAGTTTGACGGATACGATCTTGGAAACGCCCTTTTCTTCCATGGTAACGCCGAAGAGGGTATCCGCTTGGTTCATCGTCGGCTTTCTGTGCGTGATGACAATGAACTGCGTTTCCTTGGAGAATTTCTTCAAATACTTTGCAAAGCGATCTACGTTCGCCTCGTCGAGCGCCGCTTCGATTTCGTCGAGAATACAGAAGGGCATCGGACGGGATTTTAAGATTGCAAACAAAATTGCGATTGCGGTAAAAGCGCGCTCCCCGCCCGAAAGAAGGGAGATCTTCGTCAACTTCTTCCCGGGAGGACAAGCGACGATTTCAATGCCCGCGTTGAGCGGATCGTCGCAATCGGTATAATCGAGTTGCATTTCCGCCTTTCCGCCGCCAAACAGTTCTTTGAAAATACGACTGAAATTTTCGTTAATTTCGTTAAATCCGTCGTCGAACTTCTTTTGCATTTCCGCGCGCAATTCGTCGAGTACGCCCGTCAAATCGTCAATTCCCTTTTCAAGGTCTTGCTTTTGCGTTTGCATTTCCGTATAACGCGCCATGAGATTGTCGTAATCCTCTTCCGCGTTTTGGTTGACGGGGCCGAGCGCGCCGATTTTATGTTTCAAACTGTTGATACTGCTGTACGACTGCGTAATGTCGTATTCCGCATCGCGCATAGAGAGTGCCGTTTCGTAAGTGAGCGCATATGCCTCGTCAATGCGTTGTTTCCAGTTTTCAAGCCCCGTTTCAATTTTGACGATTTCCGTTTCACACTTGCTGCGCGCTTCCGTTTGTGCCTGACGTTCGGAAATAACCGCGCGTTTCGCCTCGCCTAATTCGAGTTGACGGGCGTTGACCTTCGTCTTTTCCTCGTCCACCTGATGAATGCGTGCGCGAAGTCCTGCGACGATTTCCTGTTCCTCTTTCGTCAATGCGGCGCGTTCCTCGTCTTGACGGAGCGTTTGAATCGTTTGTTCCGTCGTAGCCATTTCCGCGCGCGTCTGCTCGATACGCCCTTCGAGCGCCTCACGGTCGCTTTGCATTTTTGCAATCGACGCCTCTTCCGCCTCGTTTGCGGAATGAAGCGACGCTTCTTCCATGCGGAGTTCTTGCAAACGGGAAGAAAGGGTTTCCCGCTCTCCCTTCAACGCATCGCACTCTTCTTGTTGTTTGGTAAGTTCCGCAGCCGATTCCGCTCTGATTTTATTGAGAACGTCTTCGCTTTCGGAAGAGGTAAGCACTTCGCTTTGCAAGTCGTCCGCACGCTGCGTAAGCCCGTCGAGAACGGCACGGTAGTCGCTGACGTCCTTTTCCGTATCGCGAATAAGATCGACGAGCGCGCTTTCCCGTTGCGAGAGCGCGGCAAACGCCGCCGTTTCCTCTTGCACCTTGCTGCGGAATGCGTCTTGTTCCGCTTCCGCCTCTTCCCGTTCGCGGTCGCACGCATCGATTGCCGCGTTTAATTTTTCGAGCAACGCCTTTTTCTTTGCGATATTTTCTTCGCATTCCTTGATATGGCGTTCGCCCGCAAGCAAATTTCCGCTATCCCGACGGCGGGAACCGCCCGTCATTGCACCGCTCGTTGCAATCGTATCGCCGTCAAGCGTTACGATCTTGAACGCATGCGCGAATTTCCGCGCGATCAGCGTTGCGTTTGCAATGGTGTCGACGATGAGCGTATTGCCGAGCAAATTCTTGATGACGTTGTCGTAATACGAATCGTATTTGATGAGTTCGTCCGCAAGCCCGAGCGCGCCGTCTTCCGAAAGCGCACGCTGAATTTCGCGGCTGTTATAGTGCGGACGCATGGAAGATACGGGAAGGAAGGTTACGATACCGCCCCCCGATTTCTTCAAAAATTCAATGAGGAAACGCGCATCCTCCGCGTTTGCGGTAACAAGGTTTTGCATCGCCCCGCCAAACGCCGTTTCGATGGCAACCTCGTACTTTTGTTCCGTAGAAACGATGTCCGCGATCGCGCCCTTGATTTTTGCGCCGATGGTTGGATCGTTTTTTGCGGTGAGTTGCAAACGGCGGACGGAATCGCGATAGCCGTCGAAGCGGTTTTTTAATCCGACGTACATTTCCAAATTGTGATTGAGGTTGGAAATAGACGCATTGCAATCCATCGCTTGTTGCGAAAGTTGTTGTCCCGAGCGGGAAAGTTCGCGCACTTTTTCCGCAAGTTCCTCGCTTGTTTCGTCTTTTTTGTCAAGGAATTGCTCGCACGTTTGCTTTTCTTTGCGACATTCGACAAGTTGACGGGCAAACTCCGTTTTACGGCTTTCCGCCTTTTCAATCGCCTCGTTTACTTCCGCAATCCGCTCGCCGACCGCGTCGCGCTTTGCCGACAGCGTTCCCGTCGCCGCACGGATCCCCGCCAAGTCCTCAACCGAACTCAAATCGCTCAAACGCTTTTCGATAAACGTCTTTTCGTAGACGGAAATGCGCGCGTCCAACTCTTCGATGCGCTTGACGAGTTTTGCGCACTCGTCGCCGATCTCTTTGGCGCGCTTTTTATTCTTTTCTAATTTCTTCTTGCTCTCAAGCGTCTGTCCGTCGAGTTCGGAAATTCTGCGAACGGAGTACTCCACGTCGTCCGCCGCCGCACGCAACTGACGGCGATAAGACTGAATGCGCTCGTTGATAACGCGCGCTTCGCCGCTCTTATGTTCCAAGCCGACTTCGTACTGACGAAGACGGTCGTTGAGCGTTCTCAACTCGTCGTCAAACGCGGTGATTTGCGCTCTCGACGTCCCCTCTTCCTCTTCGATCTTCGCCATTTCCGCCTCGATTGCAGCAAGGCGTTCTTCCGCCGCACGCATTTTACTGCGGAATTTTTCCGTTTCCACCGAAGCGTTTTCACAGCGGAAAAGGTAGGTGTTTACTTCGTGATATTTGAGTTCTTCGCTGTACGCACGGTATTTTTTCGCCGTTTCCGCTTGTTTTTCCAAAGGGCGAATTTGCTTTTCCGCTTCGTCCATACGCTGAACGAATACCGTCAAATTATCCTTCGCGTTTTCGAGTTTTCGCTCAATTTCTCCCTTGCGCTGCTTGAACATCATAACGCCCGTCGCCTCTTCAAAGATGGCGCGCCGATCTTCCGGCTTTGCGTTCATGATTTGCTCGACTTTTCCCTGTCCGATGATGGAATATCCCTCTTTGCCGATTCCCACGCCGTGCAGGAGGGCAACGATATCCTTTAAGCGACACGTTTGCTTGTTCAAAAGGTATTCGCTCTCGCCCGAACGGTAAAGGCGACGAGTCATAGCGACTTCGTCGTACTCAATATCGAACATTTTATCCGTATTGTCAAAAACGAGGGTTACTTCGCAGTAAGAAAGCGCGCGGCGCGTTTGCGTACCGCCAAAAATGACGTCTTGCATGCTCGAACCGCGGAGCGTTTTCGCCGACTGCTCGCCGAGTACCCAACGGACGGCGTCCGCTACGTTGCTCTTTCCGCATCCGTTTGGACCGACGATACAGGTTACGCCGTCGTCAAAACGGACGTCCGTTTTATCCGCAAACGACTTAAACCCTACAAGTTGTATTTCTTTGAAATTCAATGGCTTGTCCCCTTTTCAAGAATTTCCAGCAGAGATTTCGCGGCACTCTGCTGCGCCGCCTTTCTGCTCGTCCCCGCCCCGCTTGCGCGATAGCCGAGCGCGAACACTTCACACACAAACGCGCCGTCCTTTTCCGCAACGCGGTACTCGGGGAGCGATTTATCTTTTTCTTGTACCCTTTCTTGCAACTTATTTTTATAGTCCGCACGCTCTTGAGGAAGCAAAAACCGCTTTACGAAATCCCGCGCGGCGTTCATTCCGCCGTCGAGGTAAATTCCCGCCGTAACCGCCTCGAATAGGTTGGATTCCGTCTTTCCGTGAATGTTATTTTCCCCGCCCGAATAGCGCAAAAACCGCAATATTCCGGCGCGCTGACAGGCGACTTCCAGCGGTTGTTTAGAAACGTATTCCTTGCGTTTTTCCGTCAACTTTCCTTCGCTTACGGGAGCGCGACGATAGAGCGCGTCGGATACGATCAGTTGCAAAACGGCGTCGCCGAGAAATTCAAGCCGTTCGTTGTTTTCTCCGCCAAACGCATTGCTGTACGACTTATGCGTAAAACACTGTTTTAACAGTTCCTTTTGGGTAAATTGATATCCGATTGCCCTTTCTGCAAGCAGGTACGTTTCTTGCGTCCAGTCCTCGCCGTTAAGCATCCGCACTTCCCTCCGCAAGCGTCGATTGCAACATCTCCTCAATCGTTTCAATGAGATGATTCTTATGCGCTTCTACCGCCTGCAAAACGGATGCGGTTATGCTCTTTGCTTTGGACGATCCGTGCGATTTGATGACTACTTTCTTTAATCCGAGGAAAACGGATCCGCCGTAACGGGAATAGTCCATATGGTTTTTGAACGCCTTTAACTGTTTCATCATGAACAACGCGCCGATTTTGGAACGAAGGGAGGACTTCAACTGCTTCGAAAGCAATTCGCCCACCATTTTTCCGCAACCTTCGATCGCCTTCATGGAAAGATTGCCCGAAAAGCCGTCCGCGACCGCGACGTCGATATCGCCGTACATAATGTCGCGCCCTTCGACGTTTCCGACAAAATTCAAACAATCCGTCTTTTTCAGCAACTGATGCGCCTCTTGGTGGAGCGGATCCCCTTTATGTTCTTCCGTTCCGTTCGTCAAAAGACCGACGCGGGGATTTTCTACCCCGTAAGCCGCTTTCGCGTACGCCGCCGCCATAATGCCGAACTGAACGAGATAGGGCGGTTTGCATTCCGCATTTGCACCGCAGTCGCAAAGGAGCGTTCGCGTGCCGTGTACGTTGGGAAGCGCGGGGCAAAGCGCGGGGCGGATTACTCCTTTGATTCTTCCGAGAAGCATAATCCCGCCCGTCAAGACGGCGCCCGTCGAGCCTGCGGAAACAAACCCCGCAACCTCGTCGTCCTCTTTGAGTTTTTTCATTCCCACAACCAAAGAAGAATCTTTCTTTTGGCGAACGGCAAGCGTCGGCATATCGTCGTTGGTGATGACTTCCGAACAAGCAATTACCTCCACGCGGGAAGCGTCGTATTTGTATTGTTTCAATTCTGCGTTGATGAGCGCCTCGTCTCCCGTTAAAATCAAGGAGAAATCCTCTCGCTCAGAAAGCGCCAAAACGGCTCCTTTTACAATTTCGCCGGGAGCGTTGTCGCCCCCCATCGCGTCCACTACAATTTTCATCATAATAGCAATCCTTTCCCTTGCGGGCATAACATTCCAAATACATTATACCATTTTTTTTTGCAAAAGACAATAATTTGAGCAAAAAAATCCCACCCGTTTACGGGTGGGATTCGTTTAGCCGCGTTTGGAACGGCGCAAGTTTTTTACAAGTTTGTATCCTTCCGTCAATACGGTCGGAACAAGTACGAGCGCAAGCCCTACAAGATAGGTAGGAAGCGTTAAAATAGAGAATTGGAACACGTCGCGCACACCGGGGATAAACGCAACCGCAAGCGTCAATACGAGCGACGCAAGTACAGCGAGATTTAACCCCTTATTCCCGCGAACGCCTGTTACGAAGATACTCCGATCGGAGCGCAAATGATACGCTTGAATGAGTTTTGCAATGGCAAAAACGAGGAAAGCAAGCGTTTGTCCCGCGCTTTGACTTCCATTCCATGCAACGCCGATGTAGTACGCCGCAAGCGCAATTCCGCCGAATACCGCGCCTTGGAAAAGAATATAGAAGAGATACCCGTCCGAGAAAATACTCTCGTTTTTCCCTTTCGGTTTTTGGTTCATGAGCGTCTTGTCCATTCCGTCAAGCCCAAGCGCAATCGCGGGGAATCCGTCGGACACGAGATTGATCCACAAAAGTTGAATGGAAACGAGCGGGGACACACGGGAAATGAGCATCGCCACAAACACGAGCAAGATTTCGCCGATATTCGTTCCGAGAAGGAACCCCACTACCTTTTTAATATTTGCGTAAATTCCGCGCCCTTCTTCCACCGCGTCGACGATGGTCGCAAAGTTGTCGTCCGAAAGCGTCATGTCCGCCGCGCCCTTCGCAACGTCCGTTCCCGTGATTCCCATGGCGCATCCGATATCCGCCGCTTTGAGGGCGGGCGCGTCGTTAACGCCGTCCCCCGTCATGGCAACGACGGCACCTTTTGCCTGCCATGCCTTGACGATTGAAATTTTATTCTCGGGGGAAACGCGCGCGTACACGGATACCTTGTCCACGCGTTCTTGCAACTCTTCCTCGGTCATGGTATCCACTTCCGCGCCGAGAATCGCCTCGTCCCCCTCTTTCAAAATTCCCAAATCGGAAGCGATTGCAGATGCCGTTACAAGAGAGTCCCCCGTAATCATAACGGGACGGATTCCCGCCGTACGGCACTTTGCAACGGCGTCCCGCGCCTCGGGACGGGGCGGATCGATCATACCGACAAGCCCGACGAATACGATATCCTTTTCCCACGTTTCTTCCGTTTCGTCTTCCGAAAGTTCTTTATACGCAATGGCGAGCACGCGAAGCGCCTTTTTCGACATTTCCGCGCATTTTTCTTCCGCAGCAACAAGATCCCCTTTGATCGCGCGTTCTTTGATGCTATCAAACGAACCTTTGATCAACGCGATCCTCTTTCCGTCCATACGGTGAACGGACGTCATGAGTTTTCGGTCGGAATCAAACGGGATACTCCCGACGCGCGGATAACGCAAGTACAGTTCCCCTTTTTCCATGCCGTTTTTCAATGCGGCACTGATGATGCTCGTTTCGGTCGGATCGCCGATATGTTCTTCCCCCTTCTCCGTTACGAGCACGCTTCCCTCGGTACAAAGCGTCCCGTAAAGGAGCATTTTGCATACCGATTCGCTGTTGGACGCGGAAATATCTTCTTCCGCGCCGCCGTCGAGATACGCTTTTACAAGCGTCATTTTGTTTTGCGTGAGCGTTCCCGTCTTGTCCGAACAAATGACGGACGCGCTCCCAAGCGTTTCGACCGCGGGAAGGCGACGGATGATCGCATTCTTTTTTGCAAGCCGCTGCACGCCGACGGCAAGCACGACGGTAACGACGGCGGGAAGCCCTTCGGGAATCGCCGCAACTGCCAACGATACCGCGGTCATAAATAAATCAATCGGTTCTTGCTCTCCAAGCAATCCAACCGCAAAGATGACCGCACATACTGCAAGCGCGGCAATGCCGAGATATCTTCCGAGTTTTGCCAACTTCTTTTGAAGAGGCGTCGACTCATCCTTTGCCCCCGTAAGCAAATCGGCAATTTTACCCATTTGTGTTTTCATTCCCGTTTGCGTAACGATTGCAGTCGCCGTTCCGTACGTTACGTACGTTCCGGAAAACACGTCCCTCCTGCGTTCCGCAAGCGGCGCGTCGACGGGTACGTCGGCAAACGCGTCTTTTTCTACGGGAACGGATTCCCCCGTGAGTGCGGATTCTTCGCACTTTAAGCCGACGCTTTCGACGAGTCGTGCGTCGGCGGGGACGAAATCGCCCGCCTCTAACTTGATGACGTCGCCGGGAACCAAACTGCTTGCAGGAACGAGTTGCACCTTTCCGTCCCGCAAAACGCGCGCATTCGGCGCACTCATGCTTTTCAACGCGTCAAGCGCCTTTTCGGCTTTACTCTCTTGCATGACACCCATAACGGCATTTGCAACGACGACGCCGAGAATGAGTGCCGGTTCAAAAATATCCAACCAATCGACGACACCGTCAACGAATGCGAGCACGAAAGATACGATCGCCGCGACAAGCAAGATTAAAATCATTACGTCTTTGAATTGTTCCAAAAAACGACGGAAAATACTTTTTTTCTTCCCTTCGCTCAATTTGTTTTCACCAAATTGCGCAAGACGGTCTTTTGCCTCTTTTTCACTGAGCCCGTAAGTAATCTCCGTTTGATAGGGAACGTTCGTTTGTTCTTCCATAATTACTCCCGTGTTTTTATTCTCCTCTTTATTATACCCCTTTTTTACCCATCGTGCAACGGTTGCGGGGTATTTTTTCTCTTTTTGTATAAAACTCTCCCGTTTTGACAATACTCATGCCACAGCGAGCAAATGCGTTCTCCGTTACATATCATAATAGTGGAGGATCGTTTGCTCACAAAGGAAGGGAACACTATGAACGTTAAGCGAGGAGAACTTTATTATGCGGATCTTTCTCCCGTCGTCGGGAGTGAACAAGGGGGTGTACGTCCCGTCCTTGTCGTGCAAAACGATACGGGAAACAAATACTCCCCTACCGTTATTGCCGCCGCCGTTACGAGTAAAATCCACAAAGCGCGCCTCCCCACGCACATCGAATTGCCGTCCGCGTTTGGGCTCGTGAAAGACAGCGTTATTTTGCTCGAACAAATCCGCACCCTCGATAAGCGCAGGCTCATTTCCCGCATCGGGGAATTACCCGCCTCCACGATGAGTAAAGTCAACCGCGCCATTTTAATTAGCCTCGGATTTGACGACCATGTGGGGTAACCGTTTCCGCATTGCCCCACTCTAAAATATGAACGCAGTTTTATTTGCTTGCATTTTTATACGCTCGTAAACGTCGGCAAGCGCGCTGTTTCACTTTATTAAATAAAAATCCCCTCCGCACTTGCGGAGGGGGTTCTATTATGCCATTTTTTCAAGAAGTTTGAAGTCGATTCCCTTCTCGCCGATCTTGATAATTTCTACCTTTACCGTGTCGCCGATGGAAAGAACGTCTTCTACCGTGTCAATGCGCTTATCGCTCATCTTGGAAATGTGGATCATGCCGTCTTTTCCGGGAGCAAACTCAACGAATGCGCCGACCTTGGGAAGAATGCGGACGACCGTTCCGAGGAAACGATCTCCAACTTCGGGATCGTGTGCAATCGATTCGACGATTGCCTTTGCTCTTTGTGCGCCTTCGGGATTGCCGTAGGATGCGATACAAACGGTACCGTCGTCCTCAATATCAATCTTCGTGCCCGTTTCCGCAATGATGGAGTTGATGACCTTACCTTGTTTTCCGACGACGTCGCCGATCTTTTCAGGATTGATCTTAAAGGAAATAATGCGGGGTGCATACTCGGAAAGTTCGGGATTGACTTCGGGAATGCATTCGAGCATCTTGGAAAGAATGAACTGTCTGCCTTCGTTCGCTTGATCGATTGCAGTGTGCATGATCTCTTCGGAAATGCCCTTAATTTTAATATCCATTTGGATTGCGGTAATGCCCTTTTCCGTTCCCGCAACCTTAAAGTCCATATCGCCGAGGAAGTCTTCCAAGCCTTGGATATCCGTCAATACGCGGAATTCGCCCGTTTCTTGATTTTTGATCAAGCCCATCGCTACGCCCGCAACGGGAGCCTTGATGGGAACGCCTGCGTCCATGAGCGCCATCGTCGATCCGCAAACGGATGCCATGGAAGAAGATCCGTTAGAAGAAAGAATGTCGTTTACGACGCGGATTGCGTAAGGGAAATCCTCTTCGGAAGGAATGACGGGAACGAGCGCGCGTTCTGCAAGTGCGCCGTGTCCGATTTCACGTCTGCCGGGGCTTCTGATTGCCTTCGCTTCGCCCGTGCAGTAGCCGGGGAAGTTGTACTGATGCATATATCTCTTTGCTGTTTCGTCGTCAAGCCCTTCGAGTTTTTGCGCCTCGGCAAGCATAGCAAGCGTACAAGTGGTAAGCGTTTGCGTTTGACCTCTCGTGAATACGGCGGAGCCGTGAACGCGGGGAAGAACGTGCTTTTCGCACCAAATAGGACGAACGTCTTTCAATCCTCTTCCGTCGGGACGGATTCCCTTGTCGAAAATCTTTGCGCGAACTTTTTCCTTCGTCAAATAGTAAAGGCTGTCCTTAATTTCGCGCTTGTTTTCGGGATACAATTCCAAGAAATGCGCAAGCACTTCTTCTTCGACTTGGGCTTGTCTTGCCTCGCGTTCTTGACGGTCGAACGTTTCGATTGCCCAATCGATCTTTTCCGCAGCGTATGCACGGATTTCCTTGTCGAGTTCTTCGGGAATGTGGTAAAGTTCGATCTCTTTCTTCGGCTTGCCGACGACGGGAACGACTTCTTCCTCGATGAACGCGCAAATCTTCTTAATTTCTTGATGACCGAACATAATCGCGCCGACCATCTCTTCGTTGGTAACTTCGTCCGCGCCCGCTTCGATCATGAGGATCGCGTCCTTCGTACCTGCAAGGTTGAGGTGAATGGTGCTCTTTTCGCGTTGTGCACAGTCGGGGTTGATGACGTATTCTCCGTCAACCAAACCGACGACGACGGAGCCGGTAGGTCCCGCCCAAGGAATATCGGAAATTGCAAGCGCAACGGACGAGCCAATCATTGCAAGGGGCTCGGGTGCGATGTCCGGTTCAACGGAAAGCGCGGTTGCGATAACGACGACGTCGTTAAACAATCCCTTCGGGAACAACGGACGCAAAGGACGGTCGATCAAGCGGGAGGTCAAAATTGCCTTATCGCTTGCTCTTCCTTCTCTTCTTTTGAATCCACCGGGGATTTTACCGATGGAATACATCTTCTCTTCGTAATCGACTTGAAGGGGGAAGAAATCCATTCCGTCTCTGGGGGATGCGGACATACATACCGTTACCATAACAGCGGTATCTCCACAACGAATGACGCAAGATCCGTTCGCTTGTTCGGTATATTTCCCCGTTTCAATGATGACTTCTTTCCCGCCGACAACGGTTTTAAACTCTTTGTAGTTAACTGTCATAATTTTCTCCTTTCACTCCTGAATTCTTTGCCTCGTCCGCCACCTGACGGAGAAGCGTTTATACAAAAAAGAGCGGACGAAAGCCGTCGCCGCTCTTTTATTGCTTATTTTCTCAATTCCAAAGCCGCAACGACCGCTCTGTATCTCTCGATATCTTTGCTCTTGAGATAGTCCAGAAGACCGCGGCGCTTACCGACCATCTTCAAAAGACCACGGCGGGAGTGATTGTCCTGCTTGTGTTCTTTCAAGTGCTCGTTGAGGTGGTTGATTCTCGCCGTCAAAAGTGCGATTTGCACTTCGGGAGAACCCGTGTCGCCCTCGTGGGCTGCGAATTTTGCGATGATTTCTGCCTTTTCCATTTGCGTTTATCCTCCTATGGAATATTTTACCCGTCGAGCCAAGGGGACCGTCGAGATTCGTATCCTCTTAGCACGCGTACGATTATATTACCATATTTTCCTCCGCTTGTCAAAGAAAATCAACCGCTTTTCGCGCTTATTTTGCGTTATTTGAATAAACTTTGCTTTTCTTTGATGAGAGCGTCCACCTTTTCAATGTACGTGGGAATATCTTTCGGCGACCCGATTCGCTCAATCCGCCCTTCGCCGAGGAATACCTTTTTGGATACGGCGTTTCCACCGACCGCCAAATTATCTGCAATTTCTTCCATGATGTCGACGTTGTAAACGGACGCATATCCCTTTTTTGTCCAACCGACGTTTTCATGCGCGCCCGCCATATATTTTTGGCGATACAAATAGTACGGCTCATAGCCCGCTTCCGTCAACCGCTTCCTCGAATACGCGATCATCTCGCCGAGCATATCGCCGCTCAGAGAGGAAACCTCCTCCTTTAAGCGCGCGCCTTTTTTTAAGCAAAGGGTATGTACGGTAATATTTTGCGGATGGAGAGAAATCGCCTTATCGACGCTATTGCAAAACTCCTCTACGCTTTCGTCCGTAAGCCCTGCAATCAAGTCGCAGTTGATGGAGAATCCGTAAGGCTTTGCCATTTCAAACGCCTCTTCCACCTGTTCCGCCGTGTGTTTGCGCCCGATGCGCTCCAACGTCTTGTTGGAAAAACTTTGTGCATTGATACAAATACGCGTTACCCCGTACCCCTTGCAAAGACGCAGTTTTTCTTCGGTAAATACGTCGGGACGCCCCGCTTCCACCGTAAATTCACAATCGTTTTTCCGCACCGCGGAAATAGCCTTTAACACCCGCTCCAACTCCCCTTCCGTGAGCGCGAACGGAGTCCCACCGCCCACGTAGACGGAACGCAAATTGCGGATCGGGGGAAGCGCGGAAAGTTCCTTTTCAAGCGCGGTGAGATAATCGTCCAAGTATTTCCTCGTCGCGCTGATCGGCGCCGTGATAAACGAGCAATACACACACTTCGTCGGACAAAACGGAAGGGAAACAAACAAATCGCAATTTCCCTCTTTCTTTTCGTAAATCCCCTTTTGTCCTTCGATTACGCGGGTGAGCAAACTTAAATTCTCTTCCGATACCCCCATGTCCGCAAGCAACGGCTCGAACGGCATACCGTGTTCGAGTTCCGCATATGCAAGGCGGGTAGGCCGTATCCCCGTTAAAGCGCCCCATGGAAGCCTCTTTTCAAAGCGCTCGGATAAAATTTTGTAAAGCGATAACTTTGCATACCGCTTACAAAGACTCTTATACGCAAGTTGCGAAGGCGCGGGCGCGTAATCGGAAAAACAGTACGTTTTGCCTTCCACCGTAAACTGATTGTGAAAAACGTCCTCTTTGTACGCAACGGCATGCTCGATGGAAAGCGCTTCCGCTCCCTCAAACAACCGTACGACGTCCATAAGTTCGTTACTTAAAAATGCCAAATTCGTCGTCATCATGCCCGCACCCACTCGTTCGTCATGCGTTCTTTTTGCAACGTCGTATCCTCGTCGTGCCCGGGATAAACGGCGTAGTCCCCTTCCATCGCATACAGTTTTCGTATGCTCTGTTGCAGCGCTTCGGCGCTCCCCGTCGGCAGATCCGTCCGCCCAACGTCCCCGCAAAAGAGAGTATCCCC
This sequence comes from Clostridia bacterium, assembly GCA_017621735.1. Classification (GTDB taxonomy): domain Bacteria; phylum Bacillota; class Clostridia; order Christensenellales; family Borkfalkiaceae; genus Gallimonas. Next base: position 20,243 of record JAGASM010000013.1, read on the forward strand.
CGTAAACAACGCATCTTCGCACAAAAAGCAAACGCTCCCCTCGGTATGACCGGGCGTTGCGATAACCTTTATTTTCATTCCGCACAGATCGAGCATCTCCCCGTCGCGAAAGGTAACGTCGATCGAAAAGGGAGGCACGTCGCGCCCAAACGCGGACGCCATATTGTTCTCGCCGAGCGCAAGTGCCTTTTCCTCATGGGAACAACAAATTTTTGCCCCCGCCGCCGAAAGCGCGGAACACCCGCCGATATGGTCGAAATGCCCGTGCGTAAGCAGGACGTACGCAACCGTAAGCCCCCTCTTTTCCGCCTCTTGCAAGACGCGCGGTTGCGCGGGATCGATTGCGACCGCCGTCTTACCGTCCGCAGTCAAAAGATAGCAGTTGCTTGCAAATCCTTTTGGAAATATTTTATAAACTTGCATATTCCCTCGCTGAAAGAAAGAAAATTTGCACTCACAGAAAGCGCAAATTTCCCCCTGCCGTTAGTTAGCCATACGGCGCACGTCGTATATTTTTGCGTGCGACGTCAATTTTTTAATGAGAACTTCCACGTCGTTGCGGTTGGTAAGGCTTACCGTTACCTCCACGATCGCGTCTTTGTTTTTGTCGTAACGCCCGTTGATAGACGTAATCGACAACTTCATTTCCGCAACGCAAGCGGATACCGCCGCAAGCGCAACGCCTTGATCTTCCGCCTTGATGATGATGCCCGCGTTAAAGCGCGCACCCCCCTCTTCGACAATCCATTCCGCAGGTTGCAGCCGCTCTTTGTCTGCATGTTGCAAGTTGGGACAGTCGGAACGGTGAATGACAATTCCACGCCCGCGCGTTACAAACCCCGTAATTTCGTCGCCGGGGACGGGAGAGCAGCACCCCGCGAAGGATACCATCAGCCCCGTCATTCCCTTTATGGTAACCGAGCCTTTCGTATGCCGTCCCGTGATCGTCGGCTGGACGATAGGTTGCGGGACTTCCTTTCTGAAATAGTCGATGAGTTTGAAAATGACCTGATTGACGGAAACGGACCCTGCGCCGATCGACGAAAACATTTCGTCCTGCGAGGTATAAGAGAGTTTTTCCGCAACCTTTTTGAAACTCCCTTCCGTCAAAATTTCCGAAAGAGAATACCCCTTGCGCTTTGCCGCCTCTTCGAGCATGCTCTTTCCGAGTCGAACGTTTTCTTCCTTCATCTCCTTCTTGTAGAAGGATTTGATTTTTGCGCGCGCCGAAGAAGATTTGATAAACTTCAACCAGTCGCGCGAAGGTCCTTTTGAGTTAGGGGAAGTGATAATTTCCACCACGTCGCCCACCGTCAATCGGCTATTGAGCGGAACGATTTTTCCGTTTACCTTTGCTCCCGTACATCTGTTTCCTACTTGCGAGTGAATGGCGTAAGCAAAATCGACGGGAGTTGCGTCGTTGGGAAGGGAAATGACCTTTCCGTGCGGAGTAAAGACGAGCAATTCCGCACTGTACAAGTCCCCTTTCAGGGTATCCATGAACTCCTTCGAGTCTTTGAGCCCCCCTTGCCATTCCATGACTTCGCGCACCCACGCAATTCTTTGGTCAAGCCCCGATTCCGTATCGCGGTTTTCCTTGTATTTCCAGTGCGCGGCAATGCCGTATTCCGCCGTGCGGTGCATTTCTTCCGTACGGATTTGAATTTCAAACGGTTGCCCAAAGTTGGTTACGACCGTCGTATGCAACGACTGATACATGTTTGCCTTGGGAATGGCGATGTAGTCTTTAATTCTCCCCGGAACAGGTTTCCACTTTTTGTGAATTTTGCCGAAGACGTCGTAACATTCGTCCACCGAACCGACAATAACGCGTACCGCCGTCAAATCGTAAATTTGGTCGAGTGTCTTGTCCTTAAATTTCATCTTTTTATAGATGGAATAGAAGTGCTTGGGACGCCCGAATACTTCCCCTTTGATATTCCCTTCGCTCAAAATGCTCTTGATTTCGTTGACGACGAAATCGACGAAGTTGTTTCTCGCCTCCAACTTTTGGTGAATGTTTTCTACGAGAAACTCAAACGCCTCGGGATCGAGATATTTTAAGCACAAGTCTTCGAGTTCGCATTTAATTTGCGAAATACCGAGCCTGCCCGCAATCGGCGCGAAAATATCGAGCGTTTCTTGCGCCATGCGCTGTTGCCGTTCTTTGGAAAGGAAATTGAGCGAACGCATGTTGTGCAATCTGTCCGCAAGTTTGATGATGATAACGCGGATATCCTTCGCCATCGCAACGAAAATTTTACGGAAGTTTTCCGCCTCCTCTTCTTCTTGCGACTTAAAGACGATTTTATCGAGTTTGGTAACCCCGCTGACAAGCGTTAAAATTTCTTCTCCAAACTCCCGACGGATATCTTCTTCCTTATATTCGGTGTCCTCGATGACGTCGTGCAACAACGCCCCCGCGATCGTCGCCACGTCAAGCCCAAGATCGACAAGAATGCTCGCCACCGCGCAAGGGTGAATAAAGTACGGTTCTCCCGAGGCGCGTTTTTGGTTCGCGTGCGCTTTTTTTGCAAAATCGTACGCCTTTAATAAGGTTTCTCTCCCGTCGCCCGTGTAGTTTTCGTATATTTTCATTAAGATAGGTTCCAACGTCAAACCTCCTCTTGATTGCCGATTGCCGCAAGATAACGTTTGGAGTAAGTAAGTTCCGTTTTCTTTCCGCGCACAAGGTGGATTCTCCCCTCTTTCAACGAAAGAATCCCAAGTTCTTCAAAGACGGAAAGCGCAAAAACAAATTGCTTATGAGGATATCCGAGCCCATCGCAAGAGCGCGCCGCTTCCGCATACGTTTCTCCCGTAATATCGGCGGTGCGATTGCGAATCGCCGTAAAAATTTGCAAAAGCGTTTCCCGTTCCGTTTGAATTTCGTCGTACGTTCCGCCGTCAACCGTTTGATTGACGTAGACGGTCGCCTTCCCCGTCGAATATGACCGCCCGACGTGAGAGTCCAAACAAACGACGTCGCGGTAACCGCTAAAATCGTACTCCTCGTCGGGGGATATGACGATCCCGTTTTGCAAATCGCTCGACGCAGGCGTGAACACGTTCACGTCCAGTCCATCAAGACAAGCGTAACGTTTGAGGACGGAGCGGTTGCTCGCTAAAATACAGAGTCCGTACGGACACTCTTTGCGCTTGGCGCGAATGAGTTCTTCCGTTTCTTGCGTCGAAAGGGAAATCGCCCCGACGGGAACGCTACCATCCAACGAGCGCTCAAAACAGTCCGTTTCTATTTCCGTACCCGTCAATCCGTCGTACAAGACGTTGCGGATAAATCCCTTTAAGTACTCTTTTCCACGGAAACGGGAAAGATTACACTCGAACACAAGCGTCTTTTTTAAGTCGCTCCGAAGCAACCTTTGATGCTTTGCCCCGCCAAAATACATAAAATCAAGCCCGTCCGCAGACAAAGACAGATGCGGAGAAGCGGGTTTGACGGGGGAAACGGTCATCTTTTCGGCAGACGTGCAAAAGAGCGGTTTGCGGTGCCCCATGCCAAACGGTTCAAGGCTTGCAAGTTCCCGCGCAAGTTTGACGGGAAACGCCCCTTTCATTTCCTCCGCTACGTATATTTTTGGTATAAAATCCTCTTGCGTATACGTTTTTCCGATATATTCGTCGAGTGCCGATTCTAACTCGTCAAAGCGGTCAAGACGGACGTTAATGCCCGCCGCCTGCGCATGTCCGCCGAATTCTTCAATCAAGTGAGAACAAGCGCGGAGGGCGTCGAAGATATTGACGCTTTCAATGCTGCGAGCGCTCCCTTTGAGCATGTCGCCGTTTTTTACAAATAAAATGGTAGGACGGCCGAACTCTTCCGCGATACGCGCCGCAACGATGCCGACAAAACCCGCGCTCCACGATTCGCCGTACAACATAATTAAATGACCGAACGCGCCCTTTTGCTTAATTTGCGCGATTGCCTGCGCATATAATTCGTCGCAACATTTTTGACGTTCCATATTGTAGGCGTTGAGTTTTGCCGCAAGGTCGAAAATCTCTCCTTCGTCATCCGTCGTAAAAAGGCGAAGAGCGCTCGCCGCGTCCCCCATTCTTCCCGCCGCGTTAATGCGGGGCGCAACGGTAAAGGCGAGCGTTTGCGCCGTAATATCCCCGCTTTGCTTACCGATTAGCGCGGAAAACGCAGGTCTTGGCGACGTTGCCACGCGACGGAGCCCTTCCGATACGATCGCCCTGTTTTCCCCGAGAAGCGGAACGCTATCCGCTACCGTAGAGAGCGCCGCAAAATCGAGGAGCGAATACGCGTTTTCCCCGACGAGCGCTTGCACCAACTTAAACGCAACGCCCGCCCCGCACAAATTATCGTAGGGATAGTCGTCTTGAAACTTGGGATTGATGCAAATGCAGTTGGGAATTTCTTCGGGCAATTCGTGGTGATCGGTTACGATGACGTACGCCCCCTGCTCTTTGATATACTCTACCTCTTTGCGGTTGGAAATCCCGCAGTCGACGGTTATTATCACATCGGGTAAAAATTCGTCGAAAATTTTGTCGATCGCCTCGACGTTCATACCGTACCCTTCCGCACGTTCCGGAACGTACAAATACGGCTCGATGCCAAACTTCCGCAACCCGCGATCCATAATTGCAAGCGCGCCGATTCCGTCCGCGTCGTAATCGCCGAATACGGCAACCCGCCACCCCTCGTCGCGCGCCGTTTGCAATAGGGAAACCGCCTCTTTCATTCCGCTCATCAAAAAGGGCGAAAGAAATTGCTCCGTAGAAGGCGACAAAAAGTCGCGCATCTTTTCTTCCGTATCTACGCCGCGCGCATAAAGAATCCTCGCCGTCGTCTTGTGAAGATTAAGCGCACGAGAAATTTTATCGATTTTATCAAGTTGTTCGGGCGAAAATTCATATTCGCGAACAATTTTTTTCATATTTCATCCGTTTGAACAAAAAACGGCGGAAAGTCCGCCGTTTTTCTTATTTGTTTTGAGTGCCTTTCGGCGAATTATTTCTTTCCTTTCGGAAGAATGTTTTTATAATGTCCGTGTACCGAGGGCAAAAGCGCCAACGACGAGTAAGCGCCTACCGCTACGGGAATCAACGCGCAAAGGAATACAAGTCTGACCGCGGGAGCCGCAAGCCCTCCGAGCATTGCAAACGCTACTGCGATGGCAACGACGATTGCAACGATCGTCTTGACTGCCGTTGCGCTCGATTCTTCCATCGCGTCCGCACTCATCATGGTGCGGAATGCGGGATCTTTGAAGTTTTCGCGCATCTTCATGCACTGTACCGTCCAAAGAATGAGCGAAATCGCCATTGCGATCGCCCCAAACAAAAGGGGTGCGTACGCATATACGGGAATACGGCAAATTGCAAAAATTGCAAGCGTTACAAGGACGTTGTTTACACAACCGATCAACCCCGTGAGCGCCGATTTTACGCCAAAACGAATTGCAAGGTATACGAGTGCAACGACGCAACCGCTCGCGATTGCAACCGCGCCGCGCCAAATGCTTTCCGTAAACGCAACGTTCTCCGTGCTATGCACGGTTACAAAGGTATCTGCGTCCGCATAGGCGCCGTTGGCGTCCGTCAATGCCGTGCGGATCGCAGCAGCCGCCGCGTCGAGTTTTGCGCCGTCAGCCGTGGAAGAGAAGAAATATTCTACGATTCCGCCGCCCGTTACTTCGTAAATGCGCTTGTTTTCTACTTGAAGTCCGTTTGTTTCAAATGCGTTTTCGCAAAGCGTTTGAAGATCCGCTTCCGTCGTTTCTCCGATGGTTACAACCGTGTCGTAAGAAACTTCTACGCTCTTTGCGTTGGGAATCTCCGCCGAATAGTTGAACCCAAGCAATGCAAATAAGACGATTCCCGCTACGATGAGAACTGCGGAAATCGCAATCCATACGGGCATCAATTTTACCGTTTGAATACGCTTAGTCATCTTCTTCTACCTCCTCTTTTTTGAAGTTGCAGAAAGAGCCTTGCTTCTTGGAAAATCCCATCGTGATTGCCCACATAAAGCGGGAAATCAAGAGAGAACATACCCCCGAGAATACGGTGCCAAGCCCAAGCATGAATGCGAATACCTGCAATTCGGTGGTTGCAATCGCCGCAACGATAAATGCAGCAAGTGCGAGGATTACGTGAAGATCGAACAAATGCCAGAAGCACTTTTTGTATCCCGTCTTGACGGAAGAGGTCATCGTCTTTCCGAGCGCGTATTCTTTCTTTGCATACTCAAACGATACCGCGTTCGAAACGCAAAGCAAAACTGCCGTAAGCGCAAATGCCGCAATCGTGCCGACGCCGAGGTAAACGAAGGGAATAAACGCAAGGGAAATAATCGTCGCAATCAAGAAGATCAAGAACGCGTAAACTTGCGTGATGGCAAGCGCATGATAGCGTACCGCAAAGAATACGACCATTGCAAGGAACAACACGCCGACGCCGATATAGACGAAGAGCAATGCGTTGTTTCCGCCTTCCGCTTCAAATGCTGCGGATTTATCAACCGTCATCGCAAGATCCGCTTGCGTGCCGTTGACCGATTGATCGATTAGCGTTGCAACCGCCCCTGCCGTTTCATCCGTATAACTTCCGCTGATGAAAAGGCTCTTTTGATCGATCTCTTCGTTGACGGACAACTGAATGACGCTTTGATCGCCGACGTTGATAAAGAGAGTAGACGCCGTTTCCGCCGCGCCTGCCGTTGCCGCTTTGACGAGTTCACGTCCTTCTTTCGTAAAGTCGATGATGACGTAGGATACGTCTTGCACCGTTTGGGAAGACGCGCCTTTGATGTAATCGGAAATCGTCTTGTCGCTTTCGCCAAGAACCGCATCCGCCGTACCGTAAGCGATCGTCGCCTCTCCTGCATACGCATAGAAAGAAACGTAAGCGGACGCTGCGCTTTCCATCGAGGGAAGGGTAACGCGAACGGTGTATTCGTCCGCAATTTCCAACTTCACGCCGGGAATGCGCGACTGTTCGTAACGTTCTTGCAATGCTTTTACGTTGTTTGCAAAAGACGTTTTGAACGCTTCGCTGATTGCGGTCCCCTCTTCGTTATAGACGGTTTCCGTTTCGAGGTAGATTGCCCCGCCTTCGTGACGGGTATACTTGTCCTCGTATTCCGCTTTGCCCTCCGCGTCTGATCCGTACGCTGCGAGGTTCGCCTCGTACTCTTCCGCGGAAATGACGCCTTCCGGATAGTAAACGGTTACGTAGCCGCCGCCGACGTACGCACCGTTTTTCAATTCGTTTCCAAACACGGCGTCCTTCTTCATGTAGCTGATAAAGGAATTGTAAGCCTTCCCCGCAGCGGTATCAAACTCAATCGATACCGTGCTCAGCACGCCAAGAACGGCGACGATCAACGTGATCAATGTCAAACAAATCGCCGATTTTACCTTGCCCATTGTTGCCTCCTGTGCAATAAGTTAAGAAATTACCGAAGGAAAAATTCCCCTCGGAAAATTTTTCGCTCCTTTCATTATATATGAAATGTCATCTTCCGTCAAGTCGAAATGCGCGGGTTTTTGTTTTTTTTCGTTAATTTTCCCCGCTTTGACGGCACTTTCTTTCCGCGAGAATGTGCATTGCGCACTCAATGCGCTTTTTCATCATCGCGCACGTCATTTCGTAGGGATCGTTGATGTCGCCGTTGTAGTGGTAATTGTTCGCATTGCATCCGCCCGAGCAAATAAATTTTGCAAAACAGCCGTCGCATTTTTTACGGGTGAACAAACAAGAAGTTGCAAATTGCAAACGAATGTCTTGATCGAGTACCCCCTCTTTGACGTTCCCCATTTTCCACTTATCATCCCCTGCAAACTGATGGCACGGATAAATATCGCCGTTGGGAACGACGGAAAAATATTCGTTGCCCGCACCGCAAGCGGAAACGCGCTTTTGAAGGCAAGGTCCGCCCTCCAAGTCGACGTTAAAGTGGAAGAAGTTGAACCCTTCCCCCTTCTCTTCCCGACGGAGATATTCGTCGCAAAGAAGTTCGTATTCTCGCTCGATGATGGGGAGATGTTCCTCTTTGATTTGAAGGTCGGGAATTTCCGTTACGACAGGCTCGACGGAAAGGGAATCAAACCCGTTGTCCGCAAGGAATAACACGTCCTTGGAAAAATCGAGATTTTTCGCCGTAAACGTCCCGCGTACGTAATAATGCTTGTCCCCGCGTGCACGGACGAACTTTTTGATTTTTTCGATGACGGCGTCAAAACTGCCTTTGCCGTTTACCGTTTTTCTCACTTCGTCGTGAATTTCCTTTCTTCCGTCGAGGGAAAGAACGACGTTCTCCATTTCTTCATTGAAAAATTCAATGATTTCGTCGGTGAGCAACAGTCCGTTCGTCGTCGTCGTAAACAAGAAACGCTTGCCGAGTTTTGCCGCCTCTTCTTTCGCGTAGTAAACCGTTTGTTTGACCACTTCGAAGTTCATCAAAGGCTCTCCGCCGAAAAAGTCCACTTCGAGCACCTTTCTGCTGCCGCTGTTTTTTAAGAGAAAGTCGATCGCCGCCTTTGCGGTTTCAAGGCTCATCATTTCCCGCGCGGCGTGATACGCGCCTTCGTCGGCAAAGCAATATTTGCAACGCAGATTGCAATCGTGGCAAATGTGCAGACAAAGCGCCTTGACTTCGGTACTTTTGAAGGGATACGTCTTTACCTCTTCCGCATACAAAAGCCCCTCTTTTTTTAACCCTTCGACGTCCGAGAGAATTTCTTTGATTTCCGCATCGGTAAGGGAAGTTACGTCCCCTTTCATATAGCGCGCCGTCTTTTCGTCGCATTCGTGCAAAGAACCGCTCCCCGTGTCGTATAAGTAATGTTTTCCGTGATATTCGAATACGTGTACCATTTTTTCGCCTATAAGCAAAGCAAGGAGCAACGAAAACACGCTGCTCCCTGTTTGGCATTTTCAATTTTTATTCGCTTATTTTCTTTCGATTTTTTGTTCTCTCGTAACGCGTTCGCAAGATTGGTTACCAACCGTGCAGCTCGTTTTGCAAGCGGATTGGCAGGTGCTTCTGCATTCGCCGCAACCGGTAATTTTCTTTTCAGCGGGTTTCGCAATCGTCTTAATCATAACTCTTCTCCTGAAAGTTTTTCTTTATTATACTACGACGCGACAAAAAACGCAAGTGTTTTTTTAATCTTTCCGAAAATAACTGCCAAGTCGCGCCGCGCCCCCGCAAACGATTGCCGAAAGCAAAAGTTCAAGAAAGAAAAACGCGCTGACGGAAAACCCGCCGATGACGCCGAAGAGAATCATGCAAACGACGCAGCCGCACCCGCCCGCACCCGCCCCGCAGAGCAACGCACGTTCCCCGCGCACGAAGAACAGTCCGCAAAGAATGAGCCCGACCGTTTTGATCGCCAAGTTTACCCCGACGATCACTCCGCCCGACGGCGCAACCGCTTGCACGATTAGCGCAAAGATTGCCGTAAAGAATAAACAAAACCCCGTATAAACGACGGACACGATTCCCGCCGCACGCAAAAAATGCCGCAAACCTTCCCGCATAATTCCCCTCCTGCTCAACTATATTTATGCGTTCCGCGCTTAACGTATGACCGCGCCGTTAAAATTCCGCTTCATACACACAAAAAAAAAAGTAACCCCCCAGTAAAACTGGGGGTTCTTCATTTTCGGGCAAAGCCCTAGTCTACTAGTCAGTGAGCCACGCTCACATAGGACGACCTGCCAGTCCTCGCGTATGTTACTTGCTACCCTTGAAAGGGTCCTCAG
>JAGASM010000014.1 GCA_017621735.1 Clostridia bacterium
GGGTATAATATGCTTGTATAGTATTCGTTATTATACAATCCATTCAATGGAGGAGCAGATGAGAAAGAGTGTGTATATTTTTGCCGCCGCACTGATGACGGTTGCGTCGTGCCCGTTTGCTTTGTCGCTTACTGCGCAGGCCGCTCGCCATGAAATATGGTTAGGGGACTACGTTGCGCGAATTGAGGAAACGGACTGTGTATGGCAATCGGCATTGCAGGTCGGGCAAGGATTCTCGCGCGTGCGCTATGGGTATGAAAGCGTAGACGGTCAAGAAAATAAATTTTTGCGTCTTGCAAATTTTGACGGCACGTACGACACGCAAGCGACGGGGGTTACCGTTCGGCTTGCCACGGCGTCTTCGCAGGCACAAACGGTTTCCTTTCGCTATCGTTTTTACGAAGGGGATTATATCTACACGGACGATATGACCGTGCTTACTCTTTCGTTGGACGGCGTCGAATATCAATTGACAACTGACGACGTAACGCCTTGCCCGCAAGACGGTTACGGTTGGGCTACTTTTTCAAAAGAAATTACGTCAACCGCTTCGCACGACCGCATGACGCTCGTCTTTTCGTTTGAAAAGAGCGTGCGGTACAGCAATTCTCAAACGTATCTTGACGTGGACGATCTTTCCGTTACTTCGTCGGAAGGGGAACGCGTATCCGCAGGCGATTTTGAATATGCTTCCGCCGACAATTCGGGCGACAAAGCAACCGACTTTGACACGGAAGTCAATCATCTTGAATCCAAGCAACAATATATGCTTGATACGGACGGTATCGCGCAATATAGCGTCAATACCGCCTATTCGCAAACGGAGTCGGCAAACTTTAACGGGGGAACGCGTACGGTTGCGCTTCCTCGCCGTGCAAGTACGGGAACGTCGCAAGGGACGGCGTCGGGTGAGAGCGATACGTATGCGGTATACGACGGTTCCAGCGACAACACCTATTTGCGACTTGGCAATTTTAACGGGACGACGACCACGCAAACGCGGTTTACCATGTATTTCCACGATCCCGTTACAGGCGAAATCAAAAAGAATATGCCCGCCGTCAATCAAATTTATATCAGTTTCCGCTACCGACTTTATTTGGACGATACGTCGCGTGCGCTCATCGATAGGAACGACGCTGTAATTACAATCAGCACGCGCTCGTCTTCAACGCTAAAATCGGGGAACGTTTATCTCGACGAACTTACCGTCAATGAAGCGGGCGACGATACTTGGCATGAGTTTAATATGATCTTGGAAACAAGACTTGGCACAACGGCAAACGTGTCCGTCTACTTCTACGGTCAGTCGGAAGCGTCGTATACTACGGGAACGTACATCGACTTGGACGACTACGTGATGGCTACGCCTTCGGGTGATAATTATTCGCATTTACGCGGTACGTTTGAAGGACTTGTGCCCGAAAGCGTAACGGACGATCCGCTCAACGGGTGTGTCTATTTTAATCCCACGCTCGGCGTTGCGGGGACGAAAACCGCGCGCAATTCGGTAGATTACGCGCTCGCGCTTGAGAAAGACGAAACGGTTTCAATCAAAACGGACTTTGCCCCTGCGACAAACGTATATCATATCACCTTTGAGGTGTTGGGCAACGGAAGCCTTGATTTGTATTTATCGGGACGTTCGGGCGATAAATTTACGCTTACGGTGGGAACGGACGTAACAACGAGTGCGATTCATGCTAAATGGACCGAAACGGAAGGATCGTACGTTTGTTCGCTGTACGTCGCGCGCCTTGCGCAAACCGTTATGCGCAGCGTGGATTTTGTCAATCGAAGTTCCGCTCCGATTATGATAGATAACGTCTTTGTCGGGCAGGTGGAAAGCGTCGATTGCGCGAGTGGGGATTACGCTACATATCTCTCTTCTCTCGGTGCGTTGAAAGAAAGGGTGCAAACTACACTTTTGGATTATCTTCCCACGGCGCAAAGGCAAATCAGGCTTGCTTTGGCAAACGCAGAACAAATTACGGAGTACGCATCGCAACCGCGAATGGACGCCGCGCTTCACGCGCTTACAAGTTCTTTGGCGGAAGAAAACATGAAAACGGATTTGAGCGTGCTCAACGAAGTGCTTGAAAGGGCGGATCTCGTCTTTGCGGAGAGCAATCAACGGGATTACACGCGAGCAAGTTGGGTGGTTTTCACACAAAGTTTGCAAAACGCCCGCAAGATTACAGGCGAAAACACGCAAGAAGAAGTGCTTGCCGCGGCGGAAGCGCTGTCGGCCGCAATCGAAGGGCTTGAACCTGCGCAATTAGAAGAAGATTTCTGGTTGGCAATCGGAATCGGAGGATTGAGCGGCGTCGGCGGCGTCGTAGCGATCGGGGCGATTGTATTTACGAAAAAAAAGAGAAGGGGGAATGACAATGCGTAGTTTTAACCGTGCTATCAAACGTGCCGCGCTTGCGCTTGCGTTTTTTATCGTTACAACGTGCACCGCAGTCGCTATGCCTTCTCTTTCCGCACAAGCGGCGACCTACGGCGTTGATTTCAGAAACGGGGTAATCAAATACATTTTGGACGATCCGCTTGCGAAGATTCCAAACACCTTCGAGGCGTCCATTTGGATTGAAGAAGGGGCGCAAGGAAACGAGAAACATATCGGCTACATATTCGGAAATGAAATGTCGGCTGCGACTTCTATCCTCAGTTACGGCGTCGACCGCGATGGCCATTTGTTCGTAAACTGGAACGGTTACGAACGGTACGTCGTATTTGATTCCGTCGACGTGCGCATGAGCGAATGGATCCACGTGGCGGTTGTGCGCAACGAGCAAGCAAACTGCTTTGAGTTTTATTTGAACGGGGTTTTAACGCAGACGTCAACCACGGGCGTAGGGACGGCGATCAAACCGTTTGCTACTACGCACATCATCGGCGGCGATCGCTTTATTCAAAACACTCCCTCGAAATATTTTGAAGGGAAAATCCGTCAGGTTACGCTTTACGAACAGGCGCTCACGCAGGGCGAAATTAACCGCGACCGCATCAACGGCGATAATATCAGCGGTGCAACGCGCAGCGGTCTCATCTTTAACACACAGTTAAGCGCAGACGACGTTGTCGCACGCGATACTTCGTATTACGAAAACGACGCTTACGTTGCAAGTACGAATCACTCTTTTGAAGGGAAGTTTTTTGAAACGCAGGACTATTCGCTTTCCGTAATTCCCGACTGGCAAATGGTAACAAATCACTACAATACCATTTTGCATACGCTTCCCGATTTCTTGTTGACGAATTACAGCGCGCAAAAAATTAAAGCGTTGATCACGGTGGGCGACCTTGCCGACGGGGGGAATAATGAGGCGGACTGGTACCGCATGTTTAATCCTCTTAAAGCGCAACTTAAACGCTTGTACGGGCATATCCCGTTTGTACCTACTCCGGGCAACCACGACTACGACGACGAGTGCGCTTCTACCCGCGGTTTGAAATACTTTAACGAAGCGTTCCCCGCGGACGAGATGATGGAACGCGGCGGAATGGCGGGAACGTATGACGGCGGAACGGAAAATGCCTATTACCTTGTTGATACGGAGTTTGTAAACTATATTATCATCAGTCTTGAATTTGGCTATCGCGACGAAGTGCTTGCTTGGGCGGGCGAATTGTGTGAACAATATTCCGACCGCCGCGTCATCATAACCACGCACTCCATTTTGACTGCGGGCGGATTGTATGATCCTGCCGGCGCAACGTCGTACGGTTGGACGAGCAAGGGCGTCGAAGCGAATTCAGGCGAAGATTTGTGGGATAAATTCCTTAGAAAGTATCCGAATATCTTTATGGCGTTTTGCGGACACGTTTCGTCCGACGACGTTTTATATGCCGAACGCGTAGGCGATCACGGAAACGTGGTAACGGCTTTCGTTATCAACGCACAGGCAATTATCATGAACGACGGTCTTGAAAATTTGGTAAGCATTCTTACGTTTGATGAAGAACGTCAAATCATGTATTTCAACTACTACAGCACGATCACGGAAAAATTTTATAACTATCAAAATCAGTTTGCCTACAGTTTTAACGGAAATACGCCGATTTGTGCGCCGAACTATGATGCGCAAGCGGCGTCGGAAGAGGTTGACCGCGCGCAAATTTTGAGGAAAGTGGTGTACGGCGACGCTCAATCCGCCGATGCAAATACGAACGACGGCACGGGAGCGGTCATCGCGATTTCCGCGATGCTCGTTGCGCTCGTCGGCTTGGTTTTCTTGTTGCGCAAAAAGGGGGTACGTCGATGAGAGTGAACAAACGATTCTTAACCGTCGGTTTGTGTTGTATGCTCGTATTCGGCGTAACGGCTTGCAACGAAAATCTTGGGGAATATGAAATTCGCGTAACCGATAGCGAATACGGTACGGTGGATACCGTTCGCCGTGCGGACGAAGGGGAACTTGTTACGGTTGACGTCCGCGAAAAGGACGGCTACGGCATACACACGCTTCTCGTGAACGGAGTCCCCGTTTCCGGTAATTCTTTCGTGATGCCCGATGCGGACGTCGTTGTTTCCGTTTCGTATGCGCGTTTGGACGGTGCATATACCGTAACGACGGAAGAGAGTATGCACGGTGCGACGGTTGCCGATCTTTTCACGGCGAACGCAGGCGATACCGTAACGCTTACGACCTATTGCGCGTATGCAAGCCAAGTGAGCCGTTATCTTGTGAACGGATCGCCGATCGCGGGCAGTTCGTTTACCATGCCCGATTCCGACGTTACCGTTACAACCGAATACGATATGTTAATTCCGCAAACGCCCGTCGTAATCAAGGCGATTGCAAGTTATCAGCAGGCGACGAGTTACTGGTACGCTTCGTACGGCGAAACGGGAATTACCATAAAAGCAGTTGTAGACGATAACATCGTGTTTACCGCTTACAATGCGGGGATCGACATCGGTTTTTTGGACAACGTAGAGTTTATCGTTGGCTACGGAACGGACAAAGACCTTTCTTCCACTCATTTTAACGTTCTTGTATCTGGGGACGGCAGATGTCGGTTCCGTCAGTATATCGGCGGTTGGACGGGCGCCAACGCAAGCGGCGTGTCATTTTCTTGTGAACCGTGCGACGTGTTCGAACACGGCTTTAACGGCTATATCGCCACGGTTACCATTCCGTACAGTCGTTTTGGGGTGAATCGCGAGCAAGCGCTCGGCAACATGACGCTCGGCGTTTCCATGCGCAATTCTTTGAACGCCCTTAAAACGTCGTGGGCAAGTTTTAGCGGACTTGACTGCGAGTGGGGGAACGGAAAAAAACATTGTATCATCAACGAAGACGGAAGTTTTTCGCCAAACGTTTCGCAGTCCGATTATCTTGTAGTTGGCGACGGCTTGCTGAACGGAGTCAGCGCGCAACTTTCCTCGCTCGGTTCGGTGGGATCGAGTATCTATGCCGACCGTACGATTGCAAAATGGACGCAAGAAATCGACGTAATTGCGGCGTATCATCCCCAACACGTCGTCTTCTCGGCAGGGGCGAAAGAACTTACAACCAAATCCGTACTTTTGACGTTTGACGACATGCGGCGCTTTATCGAAGAGTTCCGCGTAAAAATGCCGGAGGCAAGACTTACCGTCGTCAGTGCAATCCCTACGCTTGGAACGAATATTCTTCCCGATAAAACGGTCGCGTTTAACAGCATGGTTCAATCGTACGTCGACACCATGCCGAACGTCGATTACATCGACGTTTGCTCGTCCGTTTATTCGAACGGCGTTGTAAACGAAAGTTTGTACGTTTCGGAAAGGACGTTTTACGACTACGGCACCAACTTGCTTTGCAATGCGTTACTCCAACATTTCGGACAAAGCACGCCTAGCGGCGACGGTGCGGTCTGGGGGTCAAAGGGAGTATATCTCGCAACGCAAGGCTGGCAAGAAAGCGACAACGCCTTAAATTTGTCAGCGGGCGGATCACAGTTTACCTTCTTGAAAAATTATAACGGCGGCGACTTTGATTTTACAGTAAAAATGAGTTTGAACGGGACGATCTATAACGGAGATGCGTATCCGAAGTTTGGTATCGTCTTAAACGGCGTCAAGGCTTCTCGGTATTATTTTGTATATGCCGACATGCTTACGTCTAACCGTGTCGGTGTGGTTACGCGTCCTTACAACGGATATCAATGGACGGGTGCAAGCGACGTTGCAATCGAAGGGTTGGAATACGTCAAACCGTCGTACGTTACGTTGCGGCTTGTACGCATTGGCTCGCAAGTTACGTTTACGGTAAACGGGCAAGAGATTTATAGCGGAAACGAGAGTATGTTGGGCGACGGCGAACCCGTTTTGGGACTATTCTCGTTTAACTTGCCGTTAACTGTTACCGAATGGGAAATGACCGTGCCGTCAGGGCAGGAGGTGTCTTAAGATGAAAGGACGAATGAAAAGGATTCGACTTTGGCTCTTCCTTCTTGTAATGGTAGCGGCTTGCGGTACGCTCGTCGCTTGTAAGGAGGGCGAGCCGTCGCCTTCCGCAATCAGCGTAAACTTCATGAACGAAGACGGAAATATTTTATATGCAACCGCAGTTGAACCGAATACCGCTCCCGTTTATGCGGGCGAAACGCCTAAAAAGGAACAAAACGCAGCGGAAACGTTTGAATTTGTCGGTTGGACGAGCGGCGACACGTTGTATACCGAATTGCCGACGGTTTCGTCTAATACGGTGTTTACGGCAACCTTTACCGCAACGCCCCGTCTTTACGACGTAACGTTTGTCGTGGAAGGGCAATCGCACGTTCAGCAAGTTGTTTACGGCGCTGTTCCGACGTATGCGGGCGAAGCGCCCGAAAAGGAACAAAGCGTAGCGGAAACGTTTGAATTTGTAGGTTGGACGAGCGGCGGCACGCTGTATACCGCACTGCCGACGGTTACGTCGAATGCAACGTTTACGGCAACCTTTACCGCAATGCCCCGTCTTTACGACGTAACGTTTGTCGTGGAAGGACAATCGCACGTTCAACAAGTTGCGTACGGCACAGTTCCGACGTATGCGGGCGAAATGCCCGAAAAGGGGCAAAGCGTAGCGGAAACGTTTGAATTTGTAGGTTGGACGAGCGGCGGAGCGCTGTATACCGACCTGCCGACGGTTGCGTCGAACGCAACGTTTACAGCAACCTTTTCCGCAACGCCCCGTCTTTACGACGTAACGTTTGTCGTGGACGGTGCCCAACACGTGCAACGCATTTCTTACGGCTCGATTCCCGCTTACGCGGGCAACCTTACGTTTATGAAAGACGGCGCGGTGTACGAGATTAAGGGTTGGGATAATCCCTTGATCGCAGTTACGGGTGAAGTAACGTACGTCGCCGTTGTCGAACTCGCTTCGAGCGAACGGGCTTATTACAGTGTAAACTTCGTAGACGAGAGGGGGAACATTTTATATTCTACCGTTGTCGATGAAGAAAATGCGCCCGTTTACGTAGGGGACGTGCCCGAAAAGAAACAAAGCGTATCGGAAACGTTTGAGTTTGTAGGTTGGACGAGCAACGGCACGTTGTACACGCAACTTCCAAACGTTACGGAACACACCGTGTTCACAGCGACCTTTACGGAAACGCCCCGTCTTTACGACGTAACGTTTATCGTAGACGGTCAATCGCACGTTCAACAGTTTGCTTACGGCACCGTGCCGTCATATGCAGGCGAACATATCTTTAACAAAAACGGCGTAATGTACGAAATTACGGGTTGGGATTGCAGTTTCACCGCGGTTACGGGGACAAAAACCTATACCGCAATAACGGAACGCGCTTCAAGCGTGATGGTCAACTACGTGGTGGCGGGAGAAATGATTTCGATTCCCGCACAAATCGGGGCAATTCCTTGCTTTTACGGTACGCCTTATCGCGACGCCGACGTCGGTTGCAATTACGTATTTACCGGATGGAAAAGCGGATCGGAATTTTATCCTGTCGGAACGCAACTTCCCGCCGTTAGCGGTACGGTAACTTATACGGCGGTATTCGAGGCGCAATATAAGCAAGTAACCGTTACCTATCGGAGCGACGGACAGGTAATTGACGTCAAAAAGGTGAACTACGGTTCTCGTCCTTCCGCCGTTGCGGACGGCGTCGTAGGGCGTTCGCCGACCGCTCAATATATGTATGAATTTGCCGGTTGGAAAATTTACGGTCAAATGTACGGGCGCGATCTTCCCGCCGTTACCGACGACGTAACGCTCGACGCGGTATACGTGCAAGTTCCGCGTACCTATACGCTTACCGTAATCTATCGCGATGAAAACGGCGAGTTTTCGCGTTATTCGCAACCGTATTCTTACGGGGACAGTTATCGCGTAGAGTCGCCCGCGCGGAGCGGCATGCAAGCGACCGTTCCGTACGTTAGCGGTATTATTGCAAGCAATAAGAGCGTTACTGTAAATTATACGAACGCAACGACGTGGGACGGCTCGGCTGTCGAATGGACGAGCGGCGCAGGAACGCAAAGCGAACCTTATCTCATTGAAAGTGCGGCGCATCTTGCATATCTTGCCGTTCAGGTCGACGGGGGGAACGCGTATGAAAACACCTACTTCCGCCTTGCGGCAGATCTCGACCTTGCAGGGTTAGCGTGGACGACGATCGGCAACAATGCACAGCCGTTCTCGGGCACGTTTGACGGAAACGGGCATACGGTTTTTGGACTTTACGTCAACGATACCCGCACAAATACGGTGGCAAATAGCGGTCATGCGCTCTTCTCTACCGTTAAAAACGGAACGGTTAAAAATCTTTCGGTGAGCGGTTCGGTGCGCTCGGTTGCGCGTTATACGGCAATCGTCGTCGGATACCTTCAATCGGGCGGCTCGATTGAAAACTGCGTCGCGTACGGCGAGGTGTTCGGGTACATGAGCACGGGCGGAATCGTCGGGATCGCCGAAGGCAACGTTACAAACTGTAACAACTATGCTACGGTGCGCGATAACGGAAAGAGCGGCGGATACCGTTTCGGCGGAATTGCAGGCGCTCTCGCACAAGGCTCGATTTCTAACTGTTATAACTACGGAATTATCATAAACGATCACGGCGATGGCGCGGCGGGAATTGTTTCGAGAGTGGAAACAACCGCAACGATCACCGATTGCGCCAACTATGGCTACGTCCGTACGGCTGGGAACACCGCGGGCGGCATTGTCGGGAACGACGTCAGCACGAGCACGCATTCCCGTCTTGTCAATCACGCTCCTATCAATGCAATCGACGGAATGGTCGGCGGTATCGTCGGCGGATATAACAGTACTGCAAATTATACCGACTGCACCAACTACGGCTATATTTCGGGCAGTTCGCGCGTCGGCGGTATCGTTGGCCGCGTAGGCGTTTCGGGAACGGAAGGAATCGCGCTTTTGAAAAACGCCGTCAACTACGGCAACGTCTATGCAACGGGTTCCAACTGCGCGGGCATTGCGGGCGCAAGCCTTGGCACCATAGAAGACTGTATCAACTACGGCACCGTGCGTTCGCTCAGTACGAGCGTCGCCGGCATTGTGGGAACGCAACAAATTAACACGACCGCCGTTGTAGATCCTTCCGTTGCCCGCTGTGTCAACTACGGCGACGTCATTACGGAAACCAAGTCGACGAATGCCGTTTTAGGCGGAATTGCCGGACGTACCGATGCAAAAACGGTCGACGGAGTTGCCTATCATGCACAATTCGTTGATTGTATCAATCACGGCGACGTAATTGCACGCAACGGCGGAAGTTATTCCGGCGGTATTATCGGAGCATGTAACGGCGGTTACGTAACCGATTGTGAAAACAACGGAACGGTACTCGCGGCAAACGGTTCTTACGTGGGCGGAATTGCAGGGAGCAACTATGGCTACGGCAAAGTAACCGCGTGTACCAACACCGGTGCGGTAAAGGGCGGCGCGACGGTAGGTCAAATTTGCGGTCAACGCACAAGCACCTCCAAAGCGACCGAAAATATTGAAAACGGTAGGATTATTTAACGACCGTTGCGCTTTGCAACCGTCGGGAATTTCCGCCGAATGAAAATAAAAACAAATAAGGAGGAAATAGGACATGAAAAAGAGGAAACTGGGCTTTGCAGTGGTTATGATCATTGCAATGCTCACAGCGGTACTGCTTTCTGCGTGCGGCAAAGAGTCTTATCAAATTAAGTTTGTCACTTACGACGGCTCGCCTTTGACGACGGTTGTCTATACGCAAGACGAAGCGGTAAAGTGGGAGGCGGGCGAGCCCACCCGTTCATCGGACGCGGAATATACGTATACCTTCGCGGGCTGGGCGGATGAGGACGGCACCGTTTGGCCGAGCGACCAACTTCCCAACGCAACCGCAAATGCAACGTATACCGCTACTTATAGCACGACAGTGAACAAGTACGATATTGTATTTATGAACGGCGAAGATACGTTATCCACCGTAAATCTTGCCTACGGTGCGGCAGTCGTTTACGACGGCGAACAGCCGACCAAGGCGGCGACGGCGGAAAACGAGTACGCGTTCATCGGTTGGGCAACGGAAGAAAACGCAGACGAAGCGCTTTCGACGATTCCCGCAGTTACGGGGGCGGCAACCTATTATGCTGTATTTTCCGCAACAGCGAGAGAATATACGGTTACGTGGAACGTCGGTGGGGTGCTCGATACCGATGACGTTGCGTACGGAAGCGTACCCGCATATAGCGGAACGGCGCCCACCAAAGCGGCGACGGCGCAGTATACTTACACGTTTGAAGGTTGGGCAACGGAAGAAAACGCGGACGAAGCGCTTTCGACGCTCCCTGCAGTTACGGGCGCGGTAACCTATTATGCCGTGTTCTCCGCGACGGTAAACACGTATACCGTCAACTTTGTAGGCGAAAACGGCAGCGTTTTGCAAAACACCGCGTTTGCATACGGCGCGACGCCCGTATATAGCGGCACGACGCCCACCAAGACGGCGACGGCGCAATATACCTATGCGTTTGCAGGTTGGGCGGCGGTAGAAAATGCCGAAGATCCGCTTACGACCATTCCGAGCGTTACGGGCGAGGCAACCTATTATGCCGTATTCACTTCTACGGAGAATACCTTTGTCATTCAATTTAAGGACGAAGACGGCGAAGTTTTACAAAATACCGCGTTTGCATACGGCGCGAAACCCGTTTATAGCGGAACGGCGCCCAGAAAGGAGGCAACGGCACAATATACCTATGCGTTCGCGGGTTGGGAAGACAATGCCGGCACCGTTTGGCCGAGCGACCAAATTCCAAACGTTAGCGCTGCTGCAACGTATACTGCAAAATACAACAGAACGGTAAACGAGTACGTAGTTGCGTTCGTCAACGGAAGCCAAACGTTGCAGAGCGAGAGCCTTGCATACGGCGCGGAAGTTTCTTACAAGGGAGAACAACCGACCAAGGCTTCTACGGCGGAAAACGAATACGACTTTATCGGTTGGGCAACGACGGCGGAAGCAACGGAAGCGCTTTCGGCACTTCCTACGGTTACGGGCGCGGCTACCTATTATGCAATTTTTGAAGCGACGTTGCAAAAGTATGTAATCACATGGAACGTCGACGGACAAATCTCTACCGAACGGGTTGAGTACGGCGAGGTTCCTCAATATAGCGGAGAAACTCCGACCAAACAAAACACCCTTCAATATACCTATTCCTTTGCGGGTTGGGCAACGACGGCGAATGCGGAAGAGGCACTCGACTCGCTCCCCACAGTTACGGGTGTGGCGACCTATTATGCCGTATTTACCGCAACGCCCAACACCTTCAAAATTGAGTTCGTAGACGGAGATGGCGAAGTTTTGCAAGATACTGCGTTTGCATATGGCACGACGCCTGTATACAGCGGCACGACGCCCACCAAGACGGCGACGGCGCAATATACCTACACCTTTAACGGTTGGCTTGTAGACGGCGTTGTTTACGGCGTGGGCGACAGTTTGCCCGAAGTCATCGGCGCAACGCGTTACGTTGCAAGTTTTAGCAACACGGTAAACAAATACGTGGTTACGTGGAATATCGACGGCGAAACGAGTCAGGTGAGTTTCGACTTCGGCGCAACGCCCGTATATAGCGGAACGCCCGAACGCGCACCTACGGCAGAGTACGAATATACCTTTATCGGTTGGGCAACGACGGAAGGCGCGACGGAGGCGCTCGATACGCTTCCTACGGTTTCCGGCACGGCGACCTACTATGCGGTATTCCGTCAATCGGCGCGTACCTATCTTGTTGAATTCTACGTAAACGGCGAAGTCGTAGAAAGCGATAACGTTGTCGGTGGCGGCGCGCCTACGTTTGGCGGTGTAACGCCTACCAAAGAAGCGACGGAACAATATACTTATGTATTTGAAGGCTGGGCGCGTACCGAAGGGGGAGATCCCGTAGTCCTTGCAGAAGAAGAAATTACGGGCGACACCAAGTACTATGCGGTATTTAGCGCAACGGCAAACACCTACCGTATCGTGTTCCTGTCCGAAAACGGCGAACTGTTGCAAGACAGTCAAGTTGCATACGGTACCGTACCGCAATACAGCGGCGAAGCGCAAACGAAGGAAAACACCGATCATTACACCTATGCGTTCGCGGGTTGGACGGATAGCGTTACCACGCACGCTACGCTTCCTACCGTAACGGGCGCGGCGGTATACCGTGCGGTATTCTCTTCCACTTCCGCAAATTATACGGTTACGATCAACTACGTCGTAGAAGGCGGCGAGGTAGAGGCTCCCGAGTCCAAGACCATCACGGGTAAATACGGAACGGAATACGGCAAAGAACAAACGCTCACGCCCGAAATCGAGGGTTATTTGCCCAACTACTTCTGGCTTGGCGGCGTTATCACTGCGGACACCACGCTTACCGTTACTTACACCAAGGCGGACGTGTGGGACGGCACCTATCCCACGGTGGACGGCTACACGCTTGAAGGCGAAGGCACGGAGGCAAGCCCTTATCTTATTCAATCGGCGCAAGACCTTGCGTACCTTTCGGCGGTGTCCTACAAAGCAAACTACGGGACGGGACTCTTCTATCAAATGACGACGAGCATCGACCTCAATGATCTCGCGTTCAAACCGATCTGCTACTCGGACGTCGAGACTTCGGCGAATGTCAAGTATGCATTCGGCGGAACGTTCCTCGGCGACGGTTATACCATTGCGGGACTTAACTGTCTGTATACGAATAAGTGTGGCGTAGGTCTTTTCGGGAAGATAACGTCAGGGGCGGTCAGCAATCTCACGATTGAAGGGAACATTGCTGCTCGCCACCGCGCTGGCGGATTGACCTTCTGGGCTTACGAAAGCACGTTAACGAATATCATCAGCTTCGTAAATGCGGAACTCGTCGGCACCCAGGTAAACAACCATATTTACATCGGCGGAATTGTCGGCACGATGGGCAATGACAGCGTCATGACAAACTGCGCCAAC
The DNA here is from genome assembly GCA_017621735.1 of Clostridia bacterium. Taxonomy (GTDB): domain Bacteria; phylum Bacillota; class Clostridia; order Christensenellales; family Borkfalkiaceae; genus Gallimonas. The sequence continues at coordinate 13,441 of JAGASM010000014.1, forward strand.
TACGGCGACGTACGCTCGAAAGCGGCGATAGTCGGCGGGATTTCGGGTTTCTTCGGAAAGGTTACGGTAACAGGATGCGCCAACTACGGCTCGGTATTTTCGGAGTATTCGGCGATCGGCGGTATTACGGGGCAATGCAGCACGACTACGTTTATAAACTGTACGAACTACGGTCCCGTTGAAGGTAGATCCGGTGTTGCCGGTATTGCCGGTGAATTTGATAAGGACGGTGTTGCCACTACATTTGAAGGTTGTATCAACTACGGCGCGATTACATCAAATTACCGTACCGCGGGAATTTTGGGACACTATAATAACTCCGCGGAAACAACTACAATCAACAATTGCGTCAACTACGGCGCGATTACGGCAACGGGTACGACGTATGCATCCACGGCAACGGTAACGGACGGTTATACGGTCGTTGCTCCTTATAGTTCGTCCGCTTACAGTGTCGGCGGAATCGCGGGTTGGTTTGGAAGAGGGACGATTACGAACTGTGCAAACTACGGCGACGTTACAGGGAACGTCCGTGCAATCGGCGGTATTATGGGTTACGCGGCAAAATACGTTACGATCAGCGGTGCAAAAAACTACGGTACGGTTACGGCGATCGACTATGCGGATATGACGGGCGGTATTGCAGGAATTTGCGCAGGCGCGATTACGGATAGCAATAACTATGGCGACGTAATCGGTCGCGTTCTCGTCGGCGGTATTGCAGGAAACGTCAATTCGGCAAGCGCAGAAGAGCCTGCTAACGTTTCGGGTTGCAACAACTTCGGTAAGGTCGTCGGAAGCGCAACCTTCCACCTGAAAAACGATACCGTATACGACGCATATCAAATGATCGGCGGTATTGCAGGAAGAGTAACGGGCGTCGGTGCGGTTTTTGCAAATTCCAAAAACTTCGGCAGCGTTACGGCAACCAACGAAGACGCGTTGTACGCAGGCGGCGCGGTCGGTTGGAGCGATCAAGCGATGAGCGGCGTTGAAAACTACGGTACCGTTCAAGGCTATGAATCCGTCGGCGGGCTTGTCGGTTTCGGTGAAGAACTCGCTACCGAAAGCACGAACGTAGGAATTGTCATCGTAAAAACTTCGGTATAACCGAAAAACGTCAAACGGGCGCTTTGCCCGTGAGATAGAGTACTTTTCCAAATAAAGAAGATGCCCGCGAACATTGTTCGCGGGCGTTTTTTTTGTTTGGTTTTCCGCAAACGCAGTATCTAGATATTTGCTCAAAATTCTATTTCAAAACGACTGTGTTACGCACCCGATTTCGGGTGCGTTTTTCAATATTTTTATGCGAATATTCGTTTATTCGCTTGACATTTTTTCATGGGGGGGGGTATAATTATTCTGTATCAATATATTTAGGAGATGTTCATGAACAGACTGTTTAAGCGCAAGTGGATGGTCGCGCTTTTTGTCGCCCTTATCACGTCGCTTGCCTTGGCGACGTTTACGGCGTGCAAAATTTTTGATACGCCAAAATTTCACGTAACACCGGAAACGACGGAGATTCCCTATGGCGAAGGGGTAAAGTTTACGTATCATGCGACAAAACTTTCGGACGACGGGGTTGGCGGTTACTCCGAAGAGGATGCGGAAGAGGCTTATAAAGCGATCAAATGCGTACAAGGATATCAAATTACGTATACCGAGGGGGAAGAGGCGTTCACCGTGCAGCTGTCTACGGAAGGTGAGGTGGAACTCTCCTTTACGTGGAACGGTATGACGAGCAACACGGTCGTCATCAACGTAAAAAGAGAAGTAAAATATATTACAACGGCGGACGAATTGCTGCAAGCGAGCAATCCCGCATGCCGTTACGTTTTACAAAACGATATCGACCTTTCTTCCCACACGTCGCACGCGCCGATTGAGTTTCAGGGTGCGTTGGACGGAAACGGATATTCCATTCAAAACTTTACATATATGCCGCAAAATCTTGCAACCGACAAGGCAATGGGTTTTTTCTCGGTCAATCACGGAACCATCGAAAACGTAACCTTTGCAAACGCATTCGTCGGAATTTATTCGCAAGCGGCGTCGGCGGGAATCGTCGTCGGTTTGAACAACGGCACGGTGCGCAACGTAACCGTAAGCGGAGAACTTGAAGCGGAACAAACGAACAAAGTAGGTGCGGTCGTCGGCAATAATGCAGGGACGATTGAAGACTGTATCAACCGAGCGACGGTTTTAGGTAAAGACTTGACGGGCGGGATCGCGGGAGAATCGGTTTCCGCAGTCAGCGGCAGCAAAAACGAAGGAAACGTGGAAGGCCAGTCTAAAGTAGGCGGAATCGTCGGCGCGGTTACAAAATCTTCTACCGTCTACGGGAGCGAAAATAGCGGATCCGTCGAAGGCACGACAAACGTCGGCGGAATCGTCGGGTTTACCGATCCAAGTGTAGCGGTTAACGTCAATAGCAGTGCAAACGTCGGCGACGTCAACGGAAAGAGCAACGTCGGCGGAATCATCGGCGCAGGGGATAGCGTCGACCTCTTCGCGTGCGAAAACGGCGGGCTTGTACACGGAAACAGTCAGTACGTCGGCGGGATCGGCGGGTTTATCCGTTCGGCAAGAAGATGCCAAAACAACGGCGCGGTTAGCGCGGAAGGAAATGATATTGCGGCGACAGACGGCTATTATAACGTTTACGTCGGGGGGATTGCAGGGCATTCCAAGCGGGTAGAAGAATGTAAAAACGTTCAGAGAATTGAACTGTTTGCGGAAAGCGGTGCTTACGTCGGCGGAATCACAGGATATTTGGAGGGGGATAATACGACGGACGCCATGAACGGCAACGTCAACGAGGGAAATATTTTAGCGCCGTCTACGAGTGCTTACGTCGGCGGAATTGCAGGTAATATGAAAAACTCAACCCTCCGCGGAGCGCAAAACAGCGGGAACGTCGCGGGCGGTTTATATACTGCGGGAATTTGCGGATATGCGCAAAGCGGTGCGATCTATTTTAGTGGAAATACAGGGGTGATCAGCGGGACGCAAACGGCGCAAATTGCAATCATTGCGCAAAACGGCAACGGCGACGACCTCGCCGCCACCTTTGGGAACGAGAAAAACGGAAGTGTATCGGCAAGGGGGGATTTGGAATGAAAATGAAAACGAAACGCAATTTATTGCGCGCCCTTCTTGTAGGGACGGTGGCAAGCGTGTTCGGCGGAATGTTCGTTCTTGCCGGTTGCGGTGAAAATTACGGTGATTTCGGGAAACAAATTACGTTGGATGCAGACGATGCAAAACAAACGTATGCGTACTATTCCCTCGTCAACGAAACGGTGGTCGTCGACTATAAAGATTTTATTTCCGAAGAGGACAAAAAACACGTTACCGACGACATGGAACAGTGGTTCAAGAAGTCAAGCGTCGTCTATAACAGTTGCGCGGCGGAACTTTCTATCGACGGCAATAAGGTGTCCGTTACGGCGAAAAAGCCCGGGAGCGTCAAGTATGCTCTTCAGTTGATCCACACCACGGAAAACAACGTAAATACGTTCTATGATACAAGCGCTACGTTTACGTTTGGTGTGGAACAGGCGGTGTCGACGGTGGAAGAATTTCAATCGATGCGCGATCCTTACGTGTGCTACGTCTTGCAAAACGATATCGATTTGAGCGGGGTGGAATGGTCGCCGTACACGCTTCGCGGACATTTGGACGGCAACGGCTTTACCGTAAAAAATTTGGATTACGCGGCAAAGGCGGGGGATAACTGCGTTGGGTTGTTTTCGGAAATTGACGGTTGCGTCGAAAACGTTACCTTGCAAAACTGCAATGTTTCGGTGAGAGGAAACAGCGAATACGTTGGTCTTCTCGCGGGGAAATGCAAGGGACTTTTGAAAGACGTTTCCCTTTCGGGGGAAGTGAACGCGGGGGATTCAGACTTTGTCGGCGGAGTCGTGGGCTGTCAATACGGCATTGCGCGCGGGGTGCAGGCGGACGTTGCGGTAGAAGGATGCCGTGGCGTCGGCGGAATTTTCGGCGACGTTGTTACGGATCAGTTCGTACGGCAATACGATATTAAAAACCTCGGCTCGGTAAAAGGTTACGAATGGGTCGGTGGAATTTCGGGTGGCATGACGGACGTTTACCGCACGGAGGCAACGCGAGCAACCCTTTCTTCCGTCGTCAATCAGGGCGCGGTGGAAGGAAGTTATTACGTCGGCGGAATTGTCGGCTATGCCGTTCCCGTTCAAATTTATCACTCGAATACGGCGGGGAAGGGAAGTGATAACTCTTATACCGCAAAAATGGACGTAAGCATTGAAGATGCGACCAACGAGGGCGCGGTAAAAGGCATCGATTACGTCGGCGGAATTGCGGGTAAAATCGGCGATTCGGGCGTAAGCGTCAAGGGCGTATCGGGCGTGATGAAAAATCTCGGAAACGTAGAGGGCACTTATTACGTCGGAGGATACTTCGGATATGCGACGGGGTTTACGGTTTCTCGCTTAGAAAATAGTGTGTCGGTAATCGGGAAAGGGTACGTCGGCGGAATCGGTGGATTTACCGATATCCTCGAAAACTGCAGCAACGAAGGTACGATTTCCGCGCAAGGAACGTATTACGACGGAAATTCCTACCTCGGCGGCATTGCGGGGAATGCAAACAAAATCACTTCTTGCTCAAATAGCGGTGTCATTGCTACGGAGAATGACGGCGGTCTTGTCGGCGGAATCGTTGGATATATGCAAGACGGTACGCTTACTTCCTGTAAAAATACGGGAAGCATTGACTGCGTAAACGCAAGTAAAGTCGGCGGAATTGCGGGAAAGACGAAAAACGTAACCGCAAACGCGAACGAAAACACCGGAGAAATTTTTGGAAACAACCAAGTAGGCGGTGTATACGGCGTATCGAGCGGTACGTACACAAACGATAAGAACAATGCAAACATCAACGGGAAAGGGAATAACGTTGGCGGGGTGATCGGTTGGGTTGTCGGCGGAACGTACACGGGCGCAGTCAACGAAGGGGGAACCGTAGAAGGAAACGACTCCGTCGGCGGACTGATCGGATTTGTCGAGGCGTCCGGCTCGTCGCACAAATACGAATCGCTCAGTTCCAAGGCGACGGTTGTCGGAAATTATCGCGTTGGCGGGGTGTTCGGCTCTTCCGGAATTAGTGCTACAATCGACGGGTTGCAATGCTCGGCACCTTCCGTTACGGGCGAGCAATGCGTCGGCGGAGTGCTGGGGAGCGGAGGCAACATCACTCTCTCCAACTCACTTATCATTAACACCGTCGTTACGGGCGAAAAATACGTTGGCGGAATTGCGGGTGTTGCGTTCGCTGTCAAATCGGGGACCTTCCGCGGGCAGTTGCAAATCGTTGCGCCCGAATCCAAGCAAAGCGTTTACGTCGGCGGGATCGCGGGGCAACTTGTCTATGCGGAAAACTGTATTAACTACGCGGACGTTGCCGTACAACGCGGCGATTGCGTCGGTGGGATCGTCGGATATTTAACGACGACGGTTAGCGGGACGGACTATATGACGTTCTCTTGTACGAATAAAGGGAACGTTACGGCGGCAAGCCACGTCGGCGGTGTCGCGGGTTGTGCGGATAAAGCATTCTTCAAAAATTGTACCAACGAAGGGGATATTGCAGGTGCGGGCAACTGTGCGGGCATTGCGGGGTACGTCGATTTGTTCCGCAGCACGGAAAGTTGCAAAAACGAAGGGAACGTTACCGCGCAAATGTATGCGGCAGGGATTTTCGGTTGTTCGATTTCGGGCACGCTTTCCGACTGTTCCAACTCCGGCGCAATCAACTGTCAATCCGAAATCGGCTCCCTTTACGTGGGCGACGGGAATTGAGGTAACGCGTGTTTGACGAACGGTATGCAACCTTTCAAGCGTACGGAATTTCGCACGTTGTAGCGCTCATTGTCGGTGTCGGTGCGGTTACGCTCATGCTTTGCTTGCGGAAAAAGATCCAAAGAAGCCGTTTTTACGAAATTTTGTGCGGGTGCGTTATGCTTCTTTTAGAAGGGGTATTCTTAACGTGGACAATCCGCAATCATGGACTGCGTCCTGAACAACTTCCTTTGCAGTTGTGCACGATTTCACTATACGTAAACGTTTTTATGTTACTTTCCGGAAGATTAGAGCCTTTCCGCTACACCTGCTTTTGGACACTTACAGGTCCGATTCTTGCATTCTTTATTCCGATGCAAGGGTACGATTTTCCACATTTCCGCTATTTACATTATTATTTGAATCATCTTCTCATTTTGCTCTCCACGGTTTATTTCTTTCTCGTCAGCGAAAAGCACGTTACCTTGAAAGACGCGTTGTGGAGCGAGGGTGGAATGACGGCGCTTGTCTTGTTCGTCATTCATCCGATCAATTATTGTTTGAATACCGATTTTATGTTTTTAACGCATAACGAGGGGTATTTTTCCACGATATTTGCGTGGCAAAACGTCGTGATATGGTTTGCGGCGGCAGCCGTTCATCAAGCGTTGTTTTGGCTGTATCATCGGTTTTTATCTCCAAGGAGTAAGGTATGAAATTGATTAAACTTTTTACATCGGTTGCAGTCGCTTCGGTGGTTGCGTTTTCGTCCGTGTTTTTTGCGGGGTGCGGAACGAAAATCACTTTGATCGACGGCGAAGACCGATTGACGGAGTCCGTTTCAGGAACGTTTACTCTTCCCGTTCCGGAGCGCGTCGGGTATCGCTTTCTCGGGTGGTTTGACTCCGCCGACAGCGGCATTGCGTATACGGACGGAGAAGGGGCGGGGCTTTCCGCTTGGACGGACGGCAATCCTACGACGTTATATGCGCAATGGGAATTGAAGGAATACACCTTCCTCTTCGACGCGACGCTCGGCGAACTTGACGTGGACGGGGAAACGGTGCTTTCCTATCTTTCCAACGTGGATACGTTTCCCGTTCCCACGCGGAGTGGGTATGTGTTCGGCGGATGGCTTAACGGCGACGGCGAGCCCGTTTGCGACGGGTTTGGCAATCCGCTTTCCGACTGTCGGCAGTTTACGGCGGAATCCTATCCCGTAAACGACGAAAACGGCACGGTATCCCTTACCGCACAATGGTTGGAAAAGCGCGTTACGTACACCTTCCAAGTGAACGGCGGAACGGCGGTTACGGAGGTTTCAGGCGGTTTGGGGGAAGTGATCGACCTTCCCGCAACGGCAAAAGACGGCTATTCGTTTGTAGGGTGGAGTCGGAGCAGCGGAGCGCAAGATTTGGTTTCTTCGCCTTATACCGTCCCTTCGACCGATCAAGATAATACCACCTTTTACGCTTTTTTCCAACCTGCAACCGTTGCGGGAGTAACGTTTACCGCAATCAATAACGATACGGAATACTCGGTGGCGTACAACGGGACGGAAGAAAACGTCTATATCCCCGAAATTTACAACGGAAAATTCGTTACAAAGGTAACGAAAATCAGTACTTCCGTTAAAACGCTTTACCTTCCGCATACAGCGGTGAGCATCTCGGAAGGCGCGATGCAAAACTGTACCAAGTTGGAAACACTTCGCCTTCCTTATTCGCTTACGTCTATTCCAAATAATTTGTTAAAGGGTTGTTCCGCGCTCTCGGAAGTCATGATTCCGCAAACGGTAACGTCGATCGGGGACAGCGCATTTGAAGGGACGAAAATTAAGACGTTTGCCATTCCTGCAACCGTTCGCAGTATCGGTGATAGTGCGTTGCGTTCGACGGAAGTGGAGGGGATTTCGGTAGCCGCCGAAAACAACAACTATGTGTCGGTGGACGGCGTATTATACGAAAAGCAAGGAACTGTTTACAACCTCGTTCAGTATCCTGCGCTCAAAGAAGGGGATTCTTACACGCCCGACGCGCGAACGGTTTCGATTTTGGAGAAAGCGTTTTACGGGGTAGGACGAAAAAACGGTCAAACGGTAGACGGCGGGTTGAAAGAATTACATCTCGGCGGAAAGATTTCGACGGTCGGCGACGACGCATTTGCATCAAGCAGCCTTGTTCGCGTTGAAATCGACTATGCGGGGGCGAGCGTTTCTCCTCGATTTGGTAACCGCGTATTCCAAGACTGTTTAGACCTTCGAATGGTACGCATTACGCTCAATCAACCGCCCCAACTTGGGAATAACGCATTTTACGGTACGTCTACGTACGTCTACGTGCCGACGGCGGCATATAATTCTTATCGCTCGGCGAGCGGTTGGAGTGCGTATTCAAGTAAAATCCGACAGTCGCAAAACATTATGAACGACTTCGCGTACGAATCATACGGTACGGGCGTTCGCCTCATTCAGTATCTCGGTTATGCGGAAGAGGTGGAAATTCCAGAATATATCAACGGGTTGCTCGTTCTTTCGATCGGTGAAATGGCATTCTACGGCAGTACGACGCTCAAGAGCGTTTCTTTACCGAGCGGGGTGCAAAATATCGGAAATTCCGCGTTTGCCTCGTGTACGTTCTTGCAGTCGCTTACGTGCAAAGCGGAAACACCGCCGACGCTCGGAACAAATTGCTTTAGCGGGGTAACGGCAATGAATATTTACGTGCCCGCGGGCGAATCGACCGTCGACGCGTATCGTAATGCGACGGGTTGGAGTTATTATTCGTCGAATATCTTTACAATTTCGTGAGGAGGAATCTATGAAAAAAATATTAAAAAGGTTGTTGATTGTCGCAACGATGACAATGATGGCGCTTGCATGCGTTGTGCTTGTCGGATGTAAAGAGGAGTTGGGTGCCAAGACGATTACCAACCTCCGCTATGACGGGGAAAATATTCGTTGGACGCGCGTCATTAAGGCAAAACATTATCTTCTTTCCGTGAACGGGCAAGAAAACGTTACCGTCAATCAGGTAGAAGGGGAAACGGTTGCTTATGCGATTCGTACGATGGACGATTTCTCTTTGACGCTTGAGGCGGTAGTCAAAGAAGGGGACGAGGATAATCCGAAAATCACCCTCGATTTTGTCAATATCGGCACGGTTGAAGGGGTAAAAGTAGAGGACGCTAAACTGCAATGGGATGCGCTTGACGGTGCGGACGGCTACGAACTCATGAAGAATGGGATTCTTGTCAATCAGACGGTTGGCGTCAACGAATACGCGTTGGAGTCGGGTGCGTTTTCTTACAAAGTACGTGCAGTAAAAGGGACGACTTCCGCCGTCGACGGGAACAACGGGTATTATTCCGTTTGGAGCGAGGCAGTAACGGGTACTGTTTTGGAAGCACCGAAAAACTTAAAGTATGACTCGGAAACGTTCACTTGGGATCGTGTCAATCATGCAGTTTCGTATACGATTGCAATCGGAAACGACGAGTTTACGACGACGCAAACGGAGTATGAGTATACGGGTTCGGACGATTTCTCCGTTTGTATTCGCGCGAACGGCGATGCGGAAGAAGATTATTACGCTTCTCCGTTTACCGCAAAAAAGGAATGCGTATATCTCGATCCCGTTACGACGTTGACCGTCAAAGACGGCAACCTCGATTGGGAAAATACCGAAAATGCAACGGGGTATAAAATCCGCATTGACGGAATGTTGCAAGAACAGATCTTGCGCGACAGTATCTACGAAAATTTACAAAGCGGAAGATCGTATCAAATTAGCGTTCTTCCCGTAGGAAACGGCGATTTTACCTTCTCACAGTGGTCGAATACCGTTACCATTAACGTTCTTGCGCAGCCCGTTGTAATGTATAACGGTTCGGCAATCGGTTGGACGGCGGTTACAAATGCGGGCGGGTATACGATCCTGATCACAAAGAATGGCGAAGAAGTACATAAACAAACGGTGGGAAGTGGGATTCACGTCTACGGAGAATACGGTTTCACGGATGCGGGTGTATATCAAGTAAGCGTAAAGGCAAACGGGGATACGGAAAGCGGACATTACGATTCCCGCTACAGCAATCCTTACGCGGTGCGTAGGCTTTCCGCGCCCGAATCGATTACCGTTGCCAATCGCTTGGAAGAAACGGCACAAGTGGCACTTTCCTATTCTCCCGTCGCCAACTCGGCAAGTTATACGGTGAAAATCAACGGAACGGATACGTTTGTTAACGTCAATGATACGACGGTTGAGGTAAATATCGCAAATCTCACCTCAACGTTGACGCAGTCGGAGGTTACCTTCTCTGTCGTCGCAAACGGTACGGTTACGACGGAAGGGGCGACCCTCGGCAGCGCGGAAACGTCAAAGACGGTTACAAAACTTGCCGCACCGCAAAACGTACAAATTAATGACGGCGAAATCAGTTGGAATGCGGTAACCGCAGCGGAAAGCTACGTCGTTACCATCGACGCAAATCGCTTTATGACGACGGGCACTTCGTTTACTCCCGATTGGACGGCTGGGGCGCATACCGTAAGAGTACAGGCGGGCGGAAACGGTACGGACGTCATCAGTTCTTCGTTTACGGAAGAAAAGAGCGTAACCAAACTCAACGCACCGACCAACCTTTCCATCAATGCGGAAGGTCGTCTTACTTGGAACCGCGGAAATACGGTAGGGGTTTCGGCGTTCGTCGTTCAATTTGATAAGGGGAATCCGATATCCGTCAATGAGGACAGTTTCGATATTCAAAGTTACGTCAACAACGTCAATGCAGGCGTTTGGACGGAACTTACCGTATATGCAGCGGGCGACGGAAGTAACTACATCAGTTCCGACTATTCGGAAACGGGTGGGATCTATAAATACGTCGCGCCGACAAACCTTGCGACGAATGGCAATACGCTCATTTGGAGCGAACCGACGTATAACGGTACGACGCCTTCAAAATATGAACTCGTTATTATGAAAGGCGGGGAAGTATTTAAGACGACGACGGTTACTTCCAACTCTTACGTGATCGGTACGGAATTTGATGCTGGGGCGTATTCGTTTACCGTCAAAGCGCTTGGGGATAAGTTTGCCTCGGGAACTGCGGTTTCCACGTGGGATTCCGCATCATCCGCTTCCGTATCCTTCCAAAAACTTGAACAAGTCAACGTTACAAAGTCGGGCAACACGTACACGTGGCAGCCTGTAATCGGTGCGACGGCGTATACCGTTCAAATCGGAAATAATCCCGCAACGACGGTAACCACGACGTCGTATGAGTTGAACGTCGCTACGGCGGGCGAGTTTAACGTCTTGATTACGGCAAAGGGGAATGCGAGTGTAAACATTCTTAATTCGGATACGGTTACGATCTCTCAACGGGTAAGAGCGCTCACAACGCCTGTCGTAGTATCGGCAACGGGCGGGGTGCTCACAATGGAAAAACCGTTCGATTTTAGCGGAATTACCGGTTTTAACGTGATTATCGGCGGTGTGAGCAACTTTGTATCGATTGCAAATTGTACGGTAACGGAAACGCAAATACTCATCAATTATACCGCTTCGTCAAGCGCGACGGTGCAAGTATCCGCTGTGGGCGGAATTTTCGGGGCGGACGGAGTCTTCTACGTCAACTCACAACTTTCTCAAGAGGTATAAAATTAACCCTCCCGCGAACGGCGTTCGCGGGAGGGCGTTTTATTGTACTTATGGATTTATGAGGATTTTTAGAAAAGGCATGTAAAATTACTTGCCTTTTTTTTGAAAGACAGTTATAATAATAAGGCTTGCAGAGATGGCGGAGTGGTCGAACGCGCACGATTCGAAATCGTGTGATGCAGGAATGTATCCAAGGGTTCAAATCCCTTTCTCTGCGCCATCGTCGAAACACGACGAACCTTGCACAATCCGACAGGCAACTGTCGGATTGTTGCTTTTAAGTCGGTTTCTCCTCCTCCCTAAAAAATACTTCGTCTTTTTAGGGATTGTTTTGATATAGGAGGGCAGCCACCCCGTTTCTTTTTGAAAGGGATTTGAGGGAGGAGCCGTTTGCGGGAGCAAACGCTTTTCCTCGAAATAGTGGAAAAACAGTTAAGTCGGAAAGAAAAGTTGACAATTAAAAATTGTCAAGCGGAGCGCACTTCTATAAGCGCAAATCCCTTTCTCTGCGCCATCGTCGAAACACGACGAACCTTGCACAATCCGACAGGCAACTGTCGGATTGTTGCTTTTAGGACAATCTACGGTGTGAATCATTTATTTTGATAGTCAAGGAGAGAATATGAGTCTTGAATCGGTGAAAAATCAAATGCATTCGGGGGCAATCTACGATCCCGCGTCGGCTGATCTTGCGGATTACCAACTTGCATGTATTCAACGCGTCAACGAATACAACGCCATTCCGGCATCGGCGGAAGGGGTAAAATTGCGCGCAAAAAAACTCAAAGAGATGTTTGAGGGGATCGGTGAGGGTTGTTATATCGAACCGCCTTTCCGTGCAAACCTTGGGGGAACGAACGTAACGTTCGGTAGTTATGTGTACGCAAATTTTAATTTGACGCTTGTCGACGATACGAAGATCACCGTCGGAGATAGGACGATGATCGGGCCAAACGTAACGATTGCGACGGCTTGCCATCCCATTAGTCCTGCATTGCGCGAGGCGGGGTTGCAATACAATTTGCCCGTAAAAATCGGGAGAAACGTATGGATCGGCACGGGTGCTATTATTTTGCCCGGGGTAACCGTGGGGGATAATTCCGTTATCGGTGCGGGATCAGTCGTAACGAAAGACGTTCCTTCTAACGTTGTTGCCGTCGGCAATCCATGCAGGGTTTTACGCCCGATTACAGAAGAGGACGACAAGGTTTACCGTCGTAACGTACCCATTCCGAAAAAGGTTTTTGATGATTTCTGCAAATAAGGAGTATACATTAATTACGGGGGCGTGCGGGGGGCTTGGCGGTGCGTTTTGTCGAGAACTCTCCCTTCGCGGAGAATCCCTTTTTCTCACGGGACGAAGTGAAGAGCGCTTAAACGCGCTTAAATCGGAGTTGCCCGAGGATACGCTTTGCTATCCTTGCGACTTGTCCGACGGAGAAAGCCGCCGCCGCTTTTTTGAAGAGGTGGATCGGGCGAAGATTTCCTTTCGCCGTCTTGTTTACGTGGCGGGCGTTGATATCCAAAAAGGATTTGAGCGTTATACGGAGGAAGGGATTGTTTTACAGGCTCGCGTCAATTTTGAGGGCGCAGTATCTTTTACAAGGGCGTTTTTGAGCCGTCTTGACACGAAGGTACGAGGGGAGATTCTCTACGTGGGCAGCGTTTCTGGGATTTATCCGATGCCTTATTTCGCCCTTTACAGCGCGACGAAAAAGGCGCTCGAACAGTTTTCTTCCGCGCTTCGTGTAGAACTCCGCCGCCGTGTGAACGTAACTTGCGTATTGCCCGGGGCAATTCCGACAAGAGAGGATATAAAGGCGAATATATCGACGCAAGGGCTTTGGGGAAAACTTGCCGTAAAAAGCCCGCAAGCGGTTGCAAAAGCGTCGTTAAAGGCGGTTTCGCGCAATAAAAGAAAGGTTATCATCGGGTTTTGGAATAAACTTATGCGTGCGTTTACAGCCATGCTGCCTCTCTCATGGAAAATGAAATTCATTGCAAAAAAATGGTCGAAAACGGAGAAAGACGCGTTTCTTCAAGAAAAATAAAAAACGCCGCCGACACATAGTCGGTGGCGTTAATTTTTAATAACGTTACTTCTTTTTCAGTTCATCTTCTTCTTCCGCGGTGGAAAACGAGAAGCCGATAGAGGGGTTTTTATCGGTGAGCGTTTTTACAAAATCGTCAAACCATGCGTCGTTTACGACGATCGCCATATAGCGGTTGTCGTCAAAGTAAACGGCAAGTTTTTTCGCGCCTTGGAAAAGGTGTACGGATGCAATCTTTTTTAACTCGTATTTGCTGCGAATAATGCCAAATTGCATGATCAAATATTGATCGTTGATTACGTATTGCGAGCGGATCAGCATGGAGATGATGATGACGGCAAGAAAAACACTGACAAAAAAGAGGAGAACGTACGAAATCCAGCCGTAGGCGTCTTCCGCGCCGTAGGATAAAAGTCGCATCAAATTGAGCGCAAATCCGCCGACGCATAAAATAAGCCCGAGCACAAAAATAAAAATCATCAATTTTGAAAAACGGAAAGGATACTTTTTCATAATTACAGTATAAACGATTTATATGGAAAAATCAAACCATTTTGCTTGAAAAAATTGTGAGAATGCACTATAATAATGTCGAACAAACATTTTGGAGGAAATATGGTAAAACTTATTCGGCAAGGCGTTTACTATATGGAGGACAAACTCGTCAAAGAAAACCGCGCGTTTATGACTTCGGATAAAAAGGAAAAGGCGATTCGCGGGACGATGAGTTATTCCATACTCAATGCGCACAATTCGGGCGATGGAGAAAAGTTAAAAATTTCTTTTGACGAAATTGCATCGCACGACATCACATACGTCGGCATCATTCAAACGGCGAAGGCGAGTGGGTTGGAACAGTTCCCCATTCCGTACACCCTTACCAACTGCCACAACTCTTTGTGTGCGGTCGGCGGAACGATCAACGAAGACGATCACGTGTTCGGGCTTTCCGCTGCCAAAAAATACGGTGCAAATTACGTTCCCGCGCATATTGCCGTCATTCATCAATACATGCGTGAAATGAGTGCGCGCTGCGGTGCGATGATCTTGGGGTCGGACTCGCATACCCGTTACGGTGCGCTCGGCACGATGGCGATCGGCGAAGGCGGTCCCGAACTTGTCAAACAAATTCTCTCTCAAACGTACGACGTTGCGCGCCCGCAGATTATCGCCGTTTACTTGAAGGGTAAACTTAGAAAGGGGGTTGGCCCTCAAGACGTTGCGCTTGCGCTCGTCAAGGCGACGTTTGCAAGCGGATTTGTTAAGAATAAGATTCTCGAGTTTATCGGGCCCGGAATTGCGGGGCTTTCGATGGATTACAGAAACGGGATCGACGTCATGACAACGGAAACGACGTGTCTTTCTACCATTTGGGAAACGGACGAAAAGACGGAAGAATATTTTATCGCGCACGGAAGAGCGGACGCATACAAAAAACTTGCGCCCGCACAACCTGCCTATTACGACGGGGCGGTTACCGTCGATTTGAGCAAGGTAGAGCCGATGATCGCGCTTCCGTTCCATCCGTCCAACGCATATCCCATCCGCGAATTGCTTGAAAATCCCTATGAGATTTTGAAAAAGGCGGAAGATCAGGGGAGAAAACTCAAAGGCGACGACAGTTTTTGCTTGACGGACAAGATCAAAGACGGAAAAATTTACGTCGAACAAGGCGTGATTGCGGGCTGCGCGGGCGGAATGTACGAAAACATTGCGGAAGCGACGGAAATTTTGCGCGATAAGAGCATCGGTGCGGGAGAGTTTACGTTGAGCGTTTATCCTTCCTCGCAACCCGTCTATAAGTCGCTCGTTGAAAACGGCTATATCGGTACGCTGATGCAAACGGGTGCCGTCGTAAAAACTGCGTTTTGCGGACCTTGTTTCGGCGCGGGGGACGTTCCCGCAAACAACGGGCTTTCTATTCGCCATACGACGCGAAACTTTGAAAACCGCGAAGGGAGCAAGCCCGGGAACGGTCAACTTGCGGCGGTTGCGTTGATGGATGCACGCTCGATTGCGGCAACGGCTGCAAACGGAGGTGTTTTAACGTCCGCGCTTGATTACGAATACAGTAAGCGCATTAAAAAATACAAGTTTGACGGGACGATTTACCGCAATCGCGTGTATTTTGGTGCGGGCAAGGCGCAAACGGACGAGGCGTTGAAATACGGTCCGAATATCGCCGATTGGCCCGAACAAATCCCGCTTGGAAAACACCTTTTGATGAAGGTCGTTTCCGTTTTGACCGATCCTGTAACCACGACGGACGAACTCATTCCTTCGGGTGAAACTTCGTCTTATCGGTCAAATCCCTTAAAACTTTCCGAATTTGCCCTTTCCCGCAAAGATCCTTCCTACGTTCCCCGTGCAAAAGCGGTGAAAGAAGAGGAAGTATCCCGCAGAAATACGGGAAATTTGCCCGAAAGTGTTTTGAAAGATTTGAAAGAATTCCGCCCCGATGAAGGGACGGTGTACGGGAGCGTCGTCGTTTCGGTAAAGCCGGGCGACGGATCGGCGCGCGAGCAAGCGGCATCCTGTCAGCGCGTGCTCGGCGGGGTTGCGAACATCGCAAAAGAATATGCGACCAAGCGTTACCGCTCCAACCTTATCAACTGGGGAATGATTCCCTTCCTTTGCGAGAAGGCGGGCTTAAAGGTAGGCGATTACGTTTACGTTCCCAACGTCAAAGACGTGATTGCAAACGGGGAAGAACGTGTCGTTGCAACGGTTATTTCGGGCGGAAAAACGCGCGATATCGCGCTTTCCATCGGCGCGCTTACCGAGGATGAGAAAAAGATTATTCTCGCGGGATGCTTGATCAATTACAACAAAAAGAAGTAAGTATATGCCGCGGCAACCGTCGCGGCATATTTTCAAAGGAGTGCTTATGAAATACATCATCGCGCTTGACGCGGGGACGACGAGCGTAAGGGCAATGCTTTATTCCGTTTCGGAAAAAAAGTTTTATTCCGTCGCACAACAAGAAATTGCACAAAGTTATCCAAATCCCGGCTGGGTAGAACAGGATGCGGGCGAAATTTATTATAAGTGCGCGTACGTGCTCAATAAGTGCATTCGTGCGGCGGATGAGGGTGAAATCGTCGGAATCGGCATTACCAACCAACGGGAGAGCGTCGTGTTTTGGGATCGAAAGACGGGAGAACCCGTTTGTCCCGCAATTATTTGGCAATGCCGTCGGACGAGTGAGTTTTGTAGGCAAATCCCCCCGCAAATGCAAGAGATCATTCGCGAAAAGACGGGGCTTCAAACGGATGCCTATTTTTCCGCAAGCAAAATCAAATGGGCGATTGAACATATACCGTCCGTTTCCGCGCTCCTTGAAAGCGGAAATTTATGCGTCGGAACGATCGACAGTTATCTCATTTATAAGTTGACGGGCGGAAAAACGTTTGCGACAGACTATACAAACGCGTGCCGAACGATGCTTTTCAATATACATACCCTTGAATGGGACGAAGACTTGCTTTCTTACTTTGGCGTTCCTCGCGCCGTGTTGCCCGAGGTAAAATCAAGTACGGATATTATGGGTGAGTACGTTTCGGGCGATCAACGCATTCTGATTGCAGGCGTTGCAGGGGATCAGCAAGCGGCGCTCTTCGGGCAGGCGTGCCACGAAAAGGGGGACGGTAAAATCACCTACGGCACGGGACTGTTTATGCTCTTTCATACGGGGGAAGAAAGTGTTCGTTCCAAGAGCGGGCTTTTGACGACGATCGGATATTCGATCGGAAAAAAGATTATTTACGCGTTGGAAGGAAGCGTCTTTAACGCGGGAAGTTGCGTTCAGTGGTTGCGCGACGAAATGCGGCTCATCGATACGAGCGCGGAGAGTGAAGATTTGGCGACTTCCGTCCCCGATACGGGCGGAGTTCGGTTTGTCCCCGCATTTACGGGATTAGGCGCTCCCTATTGGGCGGGGGAGGCAAGGGGAATGCTTTGCGGGATTACGCGCGGAACAGGGCGCGCGCACGTCGTGCGAGCCGTTTTGGAGAGTATCGCGTTCAGTGCAAAAGACCTCGCCGAATGTATGCAAAAAGATAGTCATATCCACTTAAAAGAAATCCGTTGCGACGGCGGTGCGTCGTCGAACAACTTCTTAATGCAATTTCAAGCGGACGTGCTTGGCGTTTCCATCGATCGGCCTGTCGAGAGGGAGAGCACGGCGCTTGGCGCGGCGCTTTTGTGTGCGATTGCGCTTGGATACGAAGATGAAAACTCCGTCAAGGAATGTAGAAAATCTGAAAAGATTTTTTATCCTTCTCCTGAAAAAGAACGGTTTGACGGCTTGTATTTGGAGTATAAACGTGCGGTTGAACGCGCGCTGCGTTAAAAAACGATCTTTTCAAAGTATTATGTCAGGCATAATTATATGATTTTACGCTTTCAGTTCTACTGAAAGCGTTTTTTTCATTGTATAAAGGTATGGATATTTTCATCATCAAAAAAAGTGCGTTTGCGTTTCGCGGCGTCAATTCGTACGACTTGGAAATTTTAGGAAAATCAATTCTTGAACGAATGGAAGAAACGCTTTGCGCAACCGTGCTAAATGAGGGAGAACTTCCCAAGGGGGGTGGCGAACGGCTTTATTTGTATCCCGCATTTCCGTTTGTAACGCTTTCACAAGCGCGCGCATTTTGTAAGGACCGCGCGCAATCGTTTGCGTTTGAGGGCGGTTTTTACACAAGGGACGGGAGTGGGCTTGGAGAGTTGGACGTATTGTCTTCCTTTGGCGCGCTTGGGATTTCCGTATTTAATTTGAACGATTTTATCTGCGCGCAAGAGCATGCCGCGCGGTTGCGCAACGAAATGCTTCGCCAAAACGGCGTGTTTGTAGAGGAGGGCGCGCAAATTGACGAGGGTGCAACCGTCGGCAAAGGGACCTATCTTTCTAAAAATACGGTTGTCCGCGGAAGTGTTTCCATCGGCGAAAACTGTACGGTTTTGGGGGAATGTCAACTGATCGAGTGTACGGTCGGGAGCGGAACGGAAATCAACTGCGCGCAACTGATCGAGTGTTCGGTCGGCAAAAATTGCAAAATAGGACCGTATGCGTATCTCCGTCCTTTTTCCGAGGTGGGAAACGGGTGCAGGATCGGCGATTACGTCGAACTGAAAAACGCGACGGTTGGCGACGGAACAAAAATTGCGCATCACGCCTACGTCGGGGATGCGACGGTCGGAAAGGGGGTTAACGTCGGGTGCGGGGTTGTCTTTGCGAATTATAACGGGCGGCAAAAGTCCCGTTCTATCGTCGGCGACCGCGCGTTTATCGGGTGTAACTGTAATTTGATTGCCCCCGTTCAAGTTGGTGCAGGGGCGTACGTTGCGGCGGGAACGACGGTTGCCGATCATTTGAAAGATGGAGATTTCTGTATCGGTCGGTGCCGAGGATACGTTAAGGAGGGCGGGGCGCAAAAATATATGAAGTGAGAAACGAAAATACCCCTCTTTGCATACGATAACGTAGGAGGGGAACGTGGGAGCATATTTCGGAACGGACGGTTTTCGAGGGCGCGCGAACGTTACGATTACGGCACGTCATGCGTTTTGTATCGGGCAGTATCTCGGAAAATATTACGTACAAAAAAAGGGAGAAGCGCGTATTTTGATCGGAAAGGATACGCGCGTTTCTTCGTATATGTTAGAATCGGCAATGACGGCGGGGATTACCTCTTCGGGTGCAGATGCGTACCTTTTGCACGTAACGACGACGCCTTCCGTGTCCTATTTGGTGCGGACGGACGGGTTTGACTGCGGCGTTATGATTTCCGCAAGTCATAATCCCTATTACGACAACGGCATCAAATTGTTTAATGGCGAAGGGGAAAAGGCGGATGACGCGCTTATTTTTGGCGTAGAAGAAAACCTTTTGCGCTCGGACTTTTCGGGATTTGGGAGCGAAGTTGGAAAAATTGTCGACTGGATTGCAGGACGCAATCGGTACATTGCCTATTTGCTTGCGATTTCTTCCCGTTCTTTCCGCGGTTATAAAGTGGGACTTGATTGCTCAAACGGAAGCGCATGGATGATTGCAAAGTGCGTATTCGATGCGCTCGGTGCGCAAACGGAATGCATCGGAGTTTCTCCAAACGGAAAAAATATCAACGAAACGTGCGGCGCGACGGACGTGAGAAGATTGTGTAAACTCGTTCAAGATCGCGGGCTGGACGTTGGGTTTGCCTTTGACGGGGACGCCGATCGCTGTATTTGCGTGGATGAAAAGGGGAACGTCGTCGACGGGGACGGAATTTTATTCGCATGCGCTCTCGCGCTCAAAGAGAGGGGAGAATTAGGAGAAAATGCCGTCGTTGCAACGCAAATGAGCAATTACGGGCTTACGTTATCGCTGCAACGTAAGGGAATCGCTTGCGTTTCTTCCCAAGTCGGCGATCGGTACGTATATGAAGAAATGCTGTCAAGAGGACTGCTCCTCGGCGGAGAGCAGTCGGGGCACGTTATTTTCCGTAAGTATGCTCGGACGGGGGACGGACTGGTTACTGCAATAAAAATGATGGAAATTTTAACGGAGAAAAAATGCCCCGCCTCCCTATTGACGGAGGGGCTTTGTCGCCTTCCACAGGTACAAAAATCCGTATACGTATCAAATAAAATGCGCATTTTGCAAGATGAGCGTTTTTTAAGCGCGCAATTTTGCGCGGAAAAAGAAATAGGGAGCGGGCGCGTGTTTATCCGTCCGTCCGGCACGGAAGAAAAGATTCGGATTCTCGTAGAAGGGGAAGATGAATTTACTTGTCGTGCCATTGCCGATCGCATAGAGAACGTCGTTTTGAAAATTGAGGAGGGCAATTAACATGTGCGGAATCGTCGGTTATACGGGACGGGGAAGCGCCGCGCGCGCCGTATTTCGCGGATTAAAGGCGCTTGAGTACCGAGGGTACGATTCGGTCGGGATTGCGCTTATGCACGGGGGACGCTTCGCGTTGCATAAGCGGGTTGGCAGAGTGGATTGCATTCAAGACGTTCAAGAACAAAACGGTGAGATCGGAATCGGGCACACGCGTTGGGCAACGCACGGCGGGGTAACGGAGGAAAATGCGCACCCGCACGTCTATCAGCGGTTTGCGGTGGTGCATAACGGCATTATAGAAAATTACCGCATTTTGAAAGAAGAATGTCTTTTGCGCGGGGAACGGTTTTCTTCGGAAACGGATAGTGAGGTCATCGCACATCTATTCGAGTGGGAATATCGCGGAGATTTGCTTTCCGCCGCCCAAAGAGTTTGTAGGCGGTTACGCGGTTCGTATGCAATCGCCGTACTGTGTTTGGATTTTCCGAGCGTCATATTATGTGCCAAAAAGGACAGTCCGCTTCTTGTCGGCGCTTCGGTTGAGGGGCAATTTGCCGCGAGCGACCTTTCGGCGGTTGCGCGGAAAGGGGTAACGTGTTATCGCATGGAAAACGGAGAATTTTCCATACTCGACAAGGAGAGCGTTTCCTTTTTTGGGGCGGATGGAACTGCGATTGAAAAGACGCCCGTTTCTTATTCCCTACAAGAACAGGACACGGAACTTGGCGGGTATGGACATTATATGATAAAAGAGATCGACGAAATTCCCCAAGCGGTAGAAAGGACGATTCGTGCGTTTAAGCGGGAAATCGAAGCGGTGCAAGGTCTGAAAGACGTTTTCCGCATTCACATCGTCGGGTGCGGAACGGCGTATCACAGCGGGATTGCGGCAAAACTGTTTGCGCAAAAACGGGGGTGCGTTTCCACCGAGGGATATCTTGCAAGCGAGTACCGCTACGGCGATCAGACGGTTGATGCAAATACGCTCGTGATCGCAGTCAGTCAAAGCGGTGAAACGGCGGATACGGTTGCCGCCGCCGTCATGGCAAAAAAACGAGGCGCAAAACTCTTGGCAATCACCAACGTTGCACATTCGACGCTGACCTCGTATGCCGACTGTGTTTTACATACAAAAGCGGGGTGTGAAGTTGCGGTAGCGGCGACAAAAAGTTACAACGCACAACTTGCCGTATTATATTCCTTTTTCGACGCGTTTTCCGCTTGTCGAGAAAGGATTTGGAAAGGGCTTCCCGATCTATGTAAAAAAACGATTGAAGCGTCCCGCCGCGTAAAAGAGTGGGCAAATCAAATGAAGAGCGCAAAGTGCGCGTATTTTATCGGGCGAAGGTTTGATTATGCCGTAGCAATGGAAGGAAGTTTGAAGTGGAAGGAAATTACTTATCTTCCGGGCGACGGGCTTGCGGCGGGCGAACTGAAACACGGAACGCTTGCGCTCGTCGATGAAAGTACGCCCGTCGTCGCTTTGATCACCGATCAAGCGGTTGCGGATAAGACGTTTAATGCGGTGCACGAAGTAATAGCCCGCGGCGCACCCGTTTACGTTGTTACTTCCATTCCGTCGTACGCAAATTGCGAAGGGGCGGTGGATACCGTACTCATTCCGCAAACAAAGGAAGAGTATATGCCGATGCTGTCCGTTATCCCTTTGCAACTGCTCGCGTATTATGCGGCGGTCGCCTTGGGGAACGATCCCGATAAACCGCGCAATCTTGCAAAGAGCGTAACGGTAGAATAGTTTTTCCACTTGTCGCCGTTTCGCGACGAATCGAGTAAAATAATTTTTTTTACAAACAATTTTTTCGACAAATATTGACAACGTTTTCGCCTTTTGGTACAATATCAAAGAAAAAAACGGGAGAACGGGCATGCGTAATCAAATTTTGGAACCGTTAAAATTTTATGATACGACGGCGAAAATAGAAAACGAACGGATTGCGCAGGAATATTTTGACCGACTATTAAGAGAGTCGAAGGTAGACGTTGCGGCAAATCAAAAGACGTCGAACGAATACCGAAAGCAGCAAGCGATTGCCGACGGGGTATATCAAAAATTAAAAAAGTTAAAAGGGGTACGCAACTTTTTAATCTTTTTGACCGTTGCGGGAATTCTTATGCTTTTGCTTGCGCTCAATCTTGCAAGCGGGGTAACGAAGATCGTACTTCCTTGCGTCGGCGGAGGAATGGCGCTCGTCAGTTTGCTCGTTATTTTTTTGAAACTGCGAAAACCGATCAAAGAATCGCAGGAAAAGTTTAACGTAGAGCAAGGGAAAGCGGATGAGTTGTTGGCGATCGCGCAGGGGCAAACGGCTCCTTTGAATGCGCTTTTTACCGAACGGGACGTCTTTCAAGTGATGGAACAAACACTCCCCGGAATGATCCGTTTCGAGGCGGACCTCACGACGGATCTTTTGAAAGATCTTTGCGAAAATTACGATTTTTCCGCAAGCAATCTCATCGACCGTTCGTTTATCGATACCGTTTCGGGCAGGTTGTTTGAAAATCCGTTTTGTTTTTTCCGCTACGTCGATCATTTTATGGGAACGAAAGTTTACCAAGGTTCTTTGGTGATTACGTATACCGTAACGGTGCGCGATAGCAACGGAAGATCGCATTTGCAAACGAGAACGCAAACGCTCGTAGCCACTCTTTCCAAACCGTACCCTTATTATAATTGCGAAACGTCCCTTGTCTACGGGCATCAATGTGCGCCCGATTTGCACTTTTCCCGCTCGGCGACGGACGTGGAAGAACTTACCGACCGTCAGGTTGAGCGCAGGGTGCGCAGAGGGGAAAGGAAACTGCGTAAAAAGGCGGAGCGCGCGTTAGAAGAGGGCGGACAGTTTACGGAAATGACGAATAGCGCGTTCGACGTGCTCTTTCATGCGATCGACCGCGACCACGAAGTGCAATTCCGCGTCATGTTTTCTCCGCTCGCGCAAAACAATATGCTCGATTTGCTCCGTTCGCCCATCGGCTATGGGGACGATTTTCACTTTTTCAAAAAAGGTCGGTACAACGTTATCGTCAGCGAACACGCACAACGGTGGTCGATGTTTCCCTCGCCCAAATACTACGCCTCATACGACGTGGAACTTGTCAAGAAGAATTTTGTTGATTTCAATCGGGAATACTTTAAGTCGGTGTACTTTGATTTGGCGCCGTTGCTTTCCATTCCGGAATATCACCAAGAGCCGAGTGAAACGTTCAAACCGTACAAGAAAAGCGGGGCAAATTACACCTATTACGAACATGAAGTCGTGGCGAATGCCATCGGTACGAATGTATTTGCGCCTGCGGGCACGGCGACGGAAGTTATCTTAAAAACGCAATTTATCCGTGCGGAAGGGGATTCGGACTGCGTTGCGGTTACGGCACATTCGTTTCGGGCGGAAGAGCGGCTCGACTTCGTTTCGATGTTCGGTGCGGACGGGAGAATGCACGCCGTCCCCGTTCCTTGGATCGAATACATACCGATTCAAAAAACGACGGTGATCGCCGTCAAAAAAATCGGATGCGTCAACAATTTATTCCACGAGCGGGTTGCGCGCGAGGGGCTTGCGTCGCGTTTGAACAGTTCACCAAACGCATACGTACACGGTTTGTTTGCAAAAGTCGTCTTTGAAAACGAGTTTTCCGCTCTTTCAAAGGCGCTGGATAAAATTAAAACTTGATGAAAAAAATTTGAAAGGAGATATATTATGTCTGTACAACTTGATGAAAGCAACGTAAGCGAAAAGGGCAACGACGTCAACGTCATTCAACAAAAAGTTCCCGCAAAAGTCGGGTTCGGCTCGAAAATTTTCGAGTTCTTTTTGTGGTTTCCTTTGATTATCCCCGGATTGATCTTTATTTTTAAGAAGATCAAAGCGGATAACTATTTCCAACAGTTGCAACAAAAAATCCAAAAGAACGCTTCGCAAATCGATAACTACATGGAACAACGCGTCATGATTTTGCAAAACTGCGCGAAACTCCTCGATAAAGCGATTGATTTGGACAAGACCACCTTTGAAAACATCGCAAAATACAGAAGCGGCAGTTTTGATCAAAAGGAATTAGAACGCAGCGGAATGGCGAGCCAAATCGAAGATATGTCGCGAAACATCAACGTTGCGCTTGAAAATTATCCCGACTTAAAGGCGCACAGCACGATTGCCGACGCAATGCGCCAAAACTATCAGTTGCAACTTGAAATCACGGCGGCGCGCGAATTGTACAACGATACCGTTTCCGAGTGGAACAGATCGCTCTTCATGTGGCCGACCAAGCAAATCGTTGCGGCAAAGAACGGATTTACGACGCGCATCCCGTTCTCCATTTCTTCGGAAATGAAAGAAAAAGCGCGCTCGGTATTCTTTTAATTGAGTTAATAAAAAACGCACTCTTTTAAGAGTGCGTTTTTCTTTATCCGATTCGTCTTACAAACGGGTGGTAGTCTAAAATTTTATCAATTTTATCCACGACGTCGGCGCCGAGTTTCACGTCAGATGCGCGGACGTTCGATCGAAGTTGCTCCGGTTTGCTTGCGCCCGTGATGACGGAGGAAATTTCTTTCTTGCGTAAAATCCACGAAAGCGCTAAAACGGAAAGCGGAACGTCAAGTTCGTTTGCAATTTGCAACAGTTGTTCGACTTTATCGAGGTTTTCTTCCGTGAGAAGGCGGTTGATTTGCTTGTCCGCTTGCCAAGTGGCGCGCGAGCCGTCGGGAATCGGACAGCCTTTGCGGTACTTTCCCGTCAAAAGTCCCTGTGCAAGAGGGGAGAAAGGGGTGATTCCGATTCCGTTTTCGCTGCAAATTTGCATAATCTCGTCTTCAATGTAGCGGTCGAGCATATGATACTGCGGCTGGATGACGCTCATCGGGCGAAGATGCAGGCGCTCGATTGCGGAAAGCGCCTTTGTAATTTGCACGGGCGACCATTCGGAAACGCCGTAATAGAGGATTTTTCCTTGTTGAACGAGGTCGGAAAGCACTTGCATCGTTTCTTCCACGGGCGTCGTCGGATCGAAACGGTGGCAAAAATATAAGTCGACGTAGTCGAGTTTCAAATTTTTCAACGAGCGGTCGAGTTGTTCGATGATGTGTTTACGGGAAAGCCCCCAATCGTTTGCGCCCCGTCCCATCGGGAAAAATACTTTCGTCGATACGACGTATTCGTTGCGCGAGTGTTCGCCGAGCGCGCGTCCCAAAAAGCGTTCCGCCTCACCGCCCGAATAGGCGTCCGCGCAGTCGAAAAAGTTTACGCCACAGTCAAACGCTGCGTCTACCGTTTGTTTTGCGAGCGCTTGCGCGTCCGTACCCGCAAGGTTGGTTACCCAACTGCCGAGCGCTACTTCGCTTACTTTTAATCCCCATTTTCCAAGATTTCGATAGTTCATCATACATCCTCCTTTCATCTATTCTACTATATCATATTCGCATAAAAAAAGCAAACGGAAATAAAAATCTCCGTTTGCTTTTGAAATATTTGAAATTATTCCTTTTCGACAGGATCGTCGTTCTCGGGTTCCGCGATTGCAATTTCACTTTCAAGAACTGCATTCTCATCCGCAACTGCTCCTTCTGCAAGGGCGGGAGCGGGTTCCGTCTTCTCCTTTGCGTAGAGCAATTTAAGGAAGATGGGGGTAAGGATAGAGGAAACCAAAATGAGGAGAACGGTCATGATCATGATTTCTTCGGGAAGTCCTGCGCTCATAGCGGTTGCCGTAACGATAAGGGCAACTTCTCCGCGCGCCATCATGCCGACGCCTGCGATTCCGCTTTGACGTAAGTCGTACTTAAACGCCTTTGCAACTACGCCGCAACCGACTACCTTTCCGATCAAGCCCATCAATACTGCGAGAATTGCAAAGACAAAGAGCATGCCCGAAAGTCCCGTAAATTTGATCGAACTGATCCCGATGTTTGCAAAGAACACGGGAGCGAACATCGTATACGTGTTGACTTCGAGTTTCTTATCCGTATATACGCTCGCACGGTGTGCCGTGGAGAGAATGATACCCGCAAGGAATGCGCCCGTAATGTCCGCAACGCCGAAAATTTCTTCCGCCGCCCAAGAGTATACAAAGCATACGACGAGGGAGAAGATAGGAAGACGGTGCGTTTCAGGCCATTTCTTTTCCAACCATTGGAAGAGTTTGGATACGCCGAACCCAAGTCCGATTGCAACGATGAAGAACGCGACGATCATAATAATCGTGCCGTAAGGGGTTGCTTTGAATGCCGCAAATCCCGTGAGCGTTTCGCTTGCCGTGCCCGCTTTTGCAATTCCCGTAACGACGGAAAGGACGACGATGCCGATGATATCGTCGATGATAGCCGCCGAAACGATGGTCGTGCCGAGTTTGGTGCTGATTTTACCGAGTTCCTTCAAGACGGAAACGGTGATCGCGACGGAAGTAGCCGTCAAAATCGCGCCGACGAAAATGCAGTTGTAGATGTTGTCTAATCCGGGAACAACGCCGCGGAAGGGAAGGCAGATTAAAATGCCGAGTCCCATCGGGACCGCTACGCCCGCGCAAGCGATTAAGGTTGCCGCGAGCCCCGTATTTTTAAGTTCTTTTAAGTCCGTTTCAAGACCGGTAGAGAACATCAAAAGGAGTACGCCGATCTTGGAGAAGATCGCAAGCCCGTCCGTTCCGTGGGAGAATCCTTCGCCTTCCAAAACAAAGAGCGGGGTATAGGCGTCGCTTTCAAAGCCGAGAAGGGAGAAGCCGAGGAAATCGCCAAAGATGGCGGGACCGACTAAAATTCCGGCGATGATGTAGCCGAGTACTTGAGGGAGTCCGAGTCGACGGAACAAAAGACCGAGGACTTTGGTGGATAACAAGATGATTGCGAGAACTACGGCAAAACCGAGTCCGCTGTGTACTTCAAACACAATAAGCCTCCGTAAAAATAAAGTTATTGTTTGGTCATTTAGACGCTTTAACTATTATATACTTAACAAAAAATAAAAGCAAGTAAATAACGCCGAAAAGAGAGGATTTAACACAAAGAAAATTGCTTGAAATCACGGCGGTTTTTAGTCAAACGCTTGTATTTTCATAGAAATCGTGTTATAATTAAACTGATGGTTTCTATATTCGAACCGATTGACTGTAATCGGGCAAAACAAATGAATCCCGTCGTTCTTGCGTTTGTCGGGGACGCGTGCTACACCCTTTACGTAAGGCAGAAACTTGCGCTTTCTTCGGGGTGTAAAACGGGGGAATTAAACGCGCAGGCGTCGGCCGTCGTTTCCGCGCACGGACAAAGCGAGGTGCTTGAACGGATTCTTCCTCTTTTGACGGAGGAAGAGGAGGAAATTTACCGCCGCGGACGCAATGCGAAAAAACCGACGAAAAGCAAAAATGCGTCGTGTGCGGAATATTCCCGTTCCACGGGGTTTGAGGCGGTTGTCGGTTATTTATATTTGACGGGGCAGTTTGCGCGCATCGAGCAACTGTTTTTCCCGCAAGAAGGAGAAAGGGAATGAAAGCGGAAGGGCGCAATGCCGTTTTAGAATTATTAAAAACGGACAAAACGATTGATAAAATTTTACTGCAAAAGGACGCGCAAGGCGTACTTGGCAAAATTTTTGCGGAAGCGCGCAAAAAGAACGTCCGCGTGCAGTTTGTCGATAAAATGGTTTTGGATAAAGAAAGTCCGACCAAGCGCCATCAAGGCGTCATTGCCTTTACGACTGATTTCCGTTATTCCGACTTATACGAAATGACGGGGAAGGAAGAAAGTTTGATCGTTCTTTGCGACGGGATCGAGGACGTGCACAATTTAGGCAGTATTTTGCGCGTTAGCGAATGCGCGGGGGCGGACGGGGTTGTAATTCCAAATGCAAAAGGCGCGTCCGTAACGGAAGCCGTCATTCGTATCTCCGCGGGTGCAGCGGAGCATATCAAAGTCGCAAAGGTCCCGTCCATCAATCACGCCATAGAAGAATTGCAAAAACTCGGTTACTGGGTTTATGCGTTGGAAGCGGGCGGAGAAAGTATTTATCAAAACCGCTTGACGGGAAAGGTTGCGCTTGTCGTCGGCGGGGAAGATAGCGGAGTCAAACGGCTCACGCGGGAAAAGTGCGACAAGGTTTTATCCCTTCCGTTATTTGGAAAGGTCAATTCGCTCAATGCGTCCGTAGCGCTCGGCATTGCCGTTTACGAGGTGGTTCGTGCAAGAACAGTTTGAACGGGACGAGGCGCTCGTCCTTCGCGCAAAATCGGGGGACGCGTTGGCAACGGAAACGCTCCTTAACCGATATAAAAATTTCGTGCGGGCGCGTGCACGCGGATTTTTCCTTGTGGACGGAGAGCCTGACGATTTGTTGCAAGAGGGAATGATCGGCGTTTATTCCGCTATTTTAGACTACCGCGCGGATGCGGGAATGAGTTTTAAGAGTTTTGTTTACCTTTGCGTATCGCGCAAAATTTTCGACGCGGTCAAGCGGTCGTGCAAAAAGGGCGACTTGTATGACGGCGGAGTGTTTGTCGATCCAGATTTTGCCTTTGCGTCCGAAGAACTTTCTCCCGAAGAATGGCTTATCTCAACGGAGTCGCAAACGGAATTTTGGGGAAAGATGGCAAAGGTCCTGTCCGATTTTGAATTCCGCATCGTTTCGATGTACTTAAAGGGGATGAGTTATGCGGAAATCAGCGAAGGGACGGGAAAACCGATCAAGAGCATTGATAATGCAATTCAACGGAGCAAACGCAAATTAAAAGAGTCGTTTGTTCGCAATTATACCGATAAAAGGAGGGAATAATGGCACATTTATCCCTTTATCGCGCATTCCGTCCCGCGACGTTCGATGAAATCGTCCGTCAAGAGCACGTTGTGCGCATCTTAAAAAATCAAATTTCTCAAGATGCCGTCGGGCACGCATATTTATTTTGCGGACCGCGCGGAACGGGCAAGACGAGCGTCGCCCGTATTTTTGCGCGTGCGATCAACTGTAAAAACCCGAAAAACGGTTCTCCCTGCGGCGTATGCGAAACGTGTAAGGCGCTTGACGGCGGAAGTTTAGACGTAACGGAAATCGACGCGGCGTCTAATAACGGCGTCAACGAAATGCGCGATTTGCGCGAAAAAGTGCAATATCCGCCCGTTACGGGAGCGTATAAAGTGTATATCATCGACGAGGTGCACATGCTCACCGACAGCGCGTTCAACGCCCTTTTGAAGACGTTGGAAGAGCCGCCTCGCCATGCAATTTTTATTCTCGCAACGACGGAACCGCAAAAAATCCCCGCGACCATTCTTTCCCGCTGTATGCGTCTTGATTTCAAACTCATTCCGCAAACGGATTTGGAAGGGCATTTGAAGGGGATCTTAAAAGAGATCGGCAAACAATACGAAGATTCCGCCGTATCCGCAATCGCGCGGGCGGGGGCGGGGAGCGACCGCGATATGCTCTCCATTGCCGAAATGTGCCTTGCTTACTCGGATACGCTGACGTACGAAGGGGTAACCGCCGTGCTTGGCGGTGCGGATTTTATGCAAATGAGCGAACTTTGCGAGCGCATCCTCACGGGACGTCAGTCCGAGGCGCTCTCTTGCGTCGAAAAAATTCTTTCGGAAGGAAAATCGGTCGGCGTCCTCATGCGGGATACGTTGCAATTCCTCAATCATATTTCCATTGCAAAGACGTGTCGTAACGCGGAAGAACTTCTTTGCTTACCCAAAGAGATGTTTGAACGGGTATCCGCCATTGCGCAAACGGTCGATCCCCGCGCCATTCTTCGCGCGTCCGACGTATTTACCAAGACGGAAATGGATTTACGGTTTGTTTCTTCGCCGAGAATTTGCTTTGAAACGGCGGTCGTAAAGGCGTCGATGCCCGCCGCCGACTATGATATCGAGGCGTTGATGCAACGCATTTCCGCGCTGGAAAAGCGGCTTGAAAATGCAGGCGGAATGATTCCTTCCGCGCAAACCGTACCTACGGTCGATTTGGAAGTTTTACCTAAAAAAACGCAAACGGTAGAGGAAAATTACGACTTTCCGACGGAAGAGCCTATATTTGACGAACCGTATCTTCCCGTTCCTACCAAGGTAGAAGAGCCGATTGCGCCGCCGCCCGTCGTTCAGCAAACGACGGTGCCTTCGACCGTTTCGTCAGACGCGCAGGAAACGTTCGGGCGGTTTATGCGCACCCTCCGAAAGACGCACCGAAACGGAGTATTGTTTACCATGTGCGCCGATTTGGAAGCGGCGTTCGAGAGCGGCGCGCTTGTATTGACGACGGAGAGTGAAACGGTTTACCGCGCACTTAACAGAGAAGACAATCAAGCGATTATGCGCGACGTTTTCGCCTCAATCGGCGTTTTAGACTATCGCGTCTGCATCAAAGGGAGAAAGGTGCAAAACGACCGTTCGGCGATTGAAGCGTTAAAGCGGGATTTTTCCGATTATCCGATTGAATTAAAATAAGGAGTAAGTTATGGCAGGATATAATAAAGGCGGTATGGGTGGCGCAGGAATGCAAAACCTCATGAAACAAGCGCAAAAGATGCAAGAAGAAATGCAAGAAAAAGAGCGTCTTTTGGACGAATGGGAAATCGTCGGTACGGCGGGCGGTGAAGCGGTCGTCGTTTATATGAATGCAAAAAAGGTCATCGACGGAATTGAAATCGACAAGTCGGTCATCGATCCCGACGATGAAGAAATGCTTGAAGACTTGATTATGGCGGCAATTTTGGACGGCTATAAAAAGGCGGACGCGGTGTACGAAGAGCACATGGGTAAATTCGGCATGGCGGGCGGCATGGGAGGACTTTTGTAAGTGGACGTTTTTATCGAGCCGATCGGAAGATTGATGAACGAGTTCAGCAAACTTCCCGGCGTTGGCAAAAAGACGGCGCAGCGGTATGCGTATCGCGTCATCAATATGTCGGAAGCGGAAGCGCGCGCGTTTGCCGAGGCGATCGTAGACGTCAAAAAGAAGGTGCGCTACTGTTCCGTTTGCGGAAATTTCACCGAAAAGGAAGTGTGCGGGATTTGCGCGACGAGGAGCAAAAACGTTATTTGCGTTGTAAAAGAGCCGAAAGAC
This sequence comes from Clostridia bacterium, assembly GCA_017621735.1. Taxonomy (GTDB): domain Bacteria; phylum Bacillota; class Clostridia; order Christensenellales; family Borkfalkiaceae; genus Gallimonas. The sequence goes on from JAGASM010000014.1 coordinate 44,872, forward strand.
GTCATTGCGCTTGAAAAATTGCGCGAATTTAAGGGCGTTTATCACGTATTGCACGGGGTAATCGATCCGATGAACGGTGTGTTTCCAAACGATATTCGCATCAAAGAACTTCTTTCCCGCATTGCGGAAGGGGGTGTTGAAGAGGTTATAATGGCGACGAATCCCGACGTGGAAGGAGAGGCGACGGCGATGTACGTTGCAAAACTGTTAAAACCGCTTGGTGTGAAGGTAACGCGCATTGCGCACGGCGTTCCGATCGGTTCGGAACTTGAATATACCGACGAGGTAACGCTATCGCGCGCGTTGCTCGATCGAAAACAAATGTAAAGGAGCAAACTATGAAAATTTCCGTTCTCGGTTGCGGACGATGGGGCTCGTTTATTGCGTGGTACTTGTGTAGCCGTGGAAACGAAGTCTATTCTTGGGGGCCGGAAGAGGACTATTCCTATCGCGTTTTGAAGGAAACGGGGCGCAACGAATACGTAGAACTTGACAAAAGAATTACCCTTACGTGCGACTTACAAGAAGCAGTCTGTCGCGCGGAGATTATCGTCATTTCCATCAGTTCGCAAGGACTTCGCGGATTTATGCAAAAGATCATGCAATACGACGTCAAAGATAAGACGTTTGTCCTTTGCATGAAGGGCGTTGAGGTGGAAACGGGCAAACGCCTTTCCGAGGTCTTGGTGGAAAGCGGGGTGTCAAAGCAAAAAATTGCCGTTTGGGTTGGGCCTGGGCACATTCAAAGTTTTGTGGAAGGGATTCCTAACTGTATGGTGATCGATTCGGAAAACGAGGGGTTAAAAATGCACCTCGTCGATTCGTTTAAGAGCGAACTCATTCGCTTTTATTACGGCAACGATTTGATCGGTACGGAACTTGGCGCGGCGGCAAAAAACGTTATGGGAATTGCAGCGGGCATCTTGGACGTCGTGTGTGTTCCGTTAAAAGGGCCGTTGATGGCGCGCGGGGCAAGAGAGGTTGCCCGTCTTATCAAAGCGGCGGGCGGAAACGAACTTTCCGCATACGGACTTGCGCATCTCGGCGATTATGAAACGACGCTTTTTTCTCCCTATTCGCACAACCGTCAATACGGCGAATCGTTGGCGAAAGGGGAACGGTTCGAAAAGTTGGCGGAAGGGGTAGCAACCTCGAAAGCGATGAAATTACTCGGCGAAAGGTACGGCGTTGAACTTCCTATCACCAACGCAGTATATAACGTTTGTTACGGAAGCGGGAATGATAAAGAGCGTTGCAAGGAAGAAATCGGCGCACTTTTCACACGGAGTACTAAATTTGAACTCGAATAATAGTACTATGTTAGACATAATGAAAGAAAAAACGCCTTAATCTCCCCGATTAAAGCGTTTTTTTATAAAAAACCTCACCCTGAAAAGGATGAGGTAAGTGGTGGGGACGACAGAACTCGAATCTGTGACCTCTTGCATGTGAGGCAAGCGCTCTAACCGACTGAGCTACGCCCCCGATTTAGATATGAGAAAAGAGGGCAAAGCCCTCTTTTGAATGGTGGGGACGACAGAACTCGAATCTGTGACCTCTTGCATGTCAAGCAAGCGCTCTAACCAACTGAGCTACGCCCCCGCAAAGCCTATTTATCATAACCGAAATAAAAGAGAATGTCAAGCGATAAAAGGGAATATTTTCATATTTTTTATAAAAATTCTTTCCTAATCAAATGTGTTTGAAAAAGGCGGCAGATTGCCTTATGAGGGAGTCATGGCAGAACGGTTGAAAATTTCATTGTTGAATGGCGAACGGGAATTTACGGTGCGGTTTGTCATTGAAAAGGACGGCAAGCATGCGACGTGTGCGCTTCCGACTTCGTATGACGAGGTGGATGCGTTTTTGATATCGGTGCGTCGCTTTCTCGCTGGGGCGTACGACGACGAGGCGACGATTTTGTTTGCGGGTGTAGAAGTCGTTTTGATACCTGATAACAAAACCGTTTGTTTTCGTTTTGACAACGCCACCGTCAAAATGGACGGGCGGGAAGCGGGGGAACTGTCCCTTGCGCTTCGTAGCCAACTTGAAAGTTGCGGCGTCCGCGACGAAAGTGGGGAAGAAAAATATCGGTTTGTCGGCGTTTCTCCGCGCGGTAACCGCGGTTGTTATTACTGGTATCTTGATCCGACCTTTTCCGTTTGCGAGGGGGATTACGTTTGGGTTAAGATGGGACGGCACAATACCGAGCAAGTCGTCTACGTCGACGGGATTCGTCGGTGTGGCGAGGAAAACGTTCCTTATCCCGTTCAACGTGCGAAACACGTTTTGCGCAAGGCAACGGAAAGGGAAATTTGCGACTATCAGTCGAAATATGAATCATGACGAAACCTCCTGTGTTTTTTATTTGTGATCGGCAAACGCACTTGATTGTAACGCAGTAGAATTACTTTCGATAAAAGCAACAAAAAAACCGTCAAAGCGTGGTGCTTTGACGGTTTTTTTGGAAAGATTAGTACATTCCGCCCATATCTCCGCCCATAGGAGCCGCGGGAGCGGGAGGGGTGGGAATATCCGTTACGACCGATTCCGTCGTAAGGAGGGTGGATGCGACCGACGCCGCGTTTTGAAGAACGGAACGGGTAACCTTCGTCGGATCGATAATTCCGCTTTCGACCATATCGACGTATTTATTGTGAAGGGCGTCGAAGCCGAAGTTGGGGGATTTTTTGTTGAGAATTTTGTCTACGATGACGGAGCCGTCAAGTCCTGCGTTTGCCGCGATTTGACGGACGGGCTCTTCCACCGCCTTCAAAATGATGCTTGCGCCCGTCTTTTCGTCGCCGTCGAGGGATGCAACCAACTTTTTCAATGCGGGAATGGTGGAGAGGAGTGCGCTGCCGCCGCCCGGAACAAACCCTTCTTCGACGGCTGCGCGCGTTGCTGCGAGTGCGTCGTCGATGCGAAGTTTCTTTTCTTTCATTTCGATTTCCGTCGCTGCGCCGACGTTGATAACGGCAACTCCGCCTGCAAGTTTTGCGAGGCGTTCTTGCAATTTTTCTCTATCGTAGTCGGACGTCGTAACTTCGATTTGCGCTTTGATGGAAGCGACTCTCGCCTTGATGGATTCCGCGTCGCCCGCGCCGTCGATGATCGTCGTGTTGTCCTTGTCAACCTTGACTTGATTTGCTCTACCGAGCATATCGGGGGTAACGTCCTTAAATTCGTATCCGAGGTCGGAAGAAACGACAACGCCGCCCGTGAGGATTGCGATATCTTCGAGCATTGCCTTTCTTCTGTCGCCAAATCCGGGGGCTTTGACTGCAACGCAGTTGAAAACGCCTTTAAGTTTGTTGACGATAAGCGCCGCGAGTGCGTCGCCTTCTACGTCTTCTGCGATAATCAAAAGGCGTGCGCCCTGTTGTGCGAGGGGTTCGATGACGGGAAGAATTTCTTGAAGGTTGGAAATTTTCTTATCCGTGATGAGGATATAGGGTGCGTCGAGAACGGCTTCCATTTTATCCGTATTCGTTACCATATAAGCGGAAGCATACCCTCTGTCAAACTGCATTCCTTCGACAGTGGTGAGTTCCGTCGTCATGGATTTTCCTTCTTCAACGGTGATAACGCCGTCTTTTCCGACGATTTCCATTGCGTTTGCGATGAGTTCGCCGACCGTTTCATCTCCTGCGGAAATGGAAGCGACTTGCGAAATTGCTTTTTTGCCGTCGACCGTCTTGGAAATGGACTTAATTTGCTCTACCGCGACGTCAACTGCGCGGTCGATTCCCTTTCTCAAGATGATCGGATTTGCGCCTGCGGCGAGGTTTTTCAACCCTTCGCGAATGATTGCCTGTGCCAAAACGACCGCCGTCGTCGTGCCGTCGCCCGCGACGTCGTTCGTCTTTGTGGAAACTTCTTTAACGAGTTGTGCGCCCATATTTTCAAAAGGGTCGGGAAGTTCAATTTCTTTTGCGATGGTAACGCCGTCGTTGGTGATGAGGGGAGCGCCGAACTTCTTATCGAGCACGACGTTTCTTCCCTTGGGACCGAGGGTAATTTTAACGGTGTCCGCGAGCACGTTTACGCCCGCTTCTAATGCCTTTCTTGCGTCATCTCCGTATTTGATTTGCTTTGCCATAATAAACTCCTTATTCTACGATTGCCAAAATATCGCTTTGTTTGATGATGGTAAACTCTTTTCCGTCTACCTTAAAGTCCGTTCCCGCATACTTGGAGCAAAGAACTTTATCGCCTACCTTTACTTGCATGACAATTTCTTTTCCGTCGACGATTCCGCCGGGGCCGACCGCAACAACGACGCACGTTTGCGGTTTTTCTTGTGCGGAAGAGGGGAGGAAAAATCCGCTCTTCGTCTTTTCTTCGACGGTAACGCTTTCAACGACTACTTTGTCGAACAACGGTTTGATATTCATAAACAAAACCTCCTAAATTTAGCACTGTTTTTCCGTGTTTGCTAATTTCTACTTTATTATAAACACATTCTCATAAAAGTCAAACAATATCAGCGAAAAAAATTTCCTCTTTTTTCCAAAAAGCAAAAAGAGAATAAATCATGAAGATTGACAAACGCGCGGGCATGTGGTATAATTTCAAATGAGGTATTATAATATGGATAAGTGGGATCAAAGATTTATGCACCTCACCGAAGAGGTGGGTGGTTGGGCGAGTTGTATTCGCCGTAAAGTAGGAGCGATCATCGTACGCGACAAGCGCGTTATGACGACGGGGTACAACGGTGCGCCCGCGGGGATTTCTTCTTGTATCGACAGGGGGGAATGTCTTCGCGAGATCAATCACATTCCGAGCGGAACGCACGCCGAACTTTGCTATGCGGCGCATGCAGAACAAAACGCGATCATTCAAGCGGCGAAGTACGGCGTAAACATCAACGGGGCGACGTTATATTGTACCCACCAGCCGTGCGTGATATGTGCAAAAATGATCATCAATTCGGGGATTTCCCGCGTCGTCTATAAAGAGGGGTATCCCGACGAATTTTCCATGCGTTTGTTTGCGGAAGCGGGGACGCAGGTAGAAAAATACGAGGAGTAAATTATGAGCAATCCAATCGTTACCTTTGAAATGGCAAACGGGGGCGTTTTCCGCGCCGAACTGTATCCCGAAGTTGCGCCGAACACCGTAAATAACTTTATTTACCTTGTCAAAAAAGGATTTTACAACGGAATTATTTTCCACAGAGTTATCGAAGGCTTTATGATCCAAGGGGGAGATCCCAAGGGCATCGGAACGGGCGGCCCCGGGTATAGCATTAAGGGGGAATTTACGCAAAACGGCGTCAAAAATCCGTTAAAACATACGCGCGGCGTGCTTTCTATGGCGCGCGCTATGCACCCCGATTCGGCGGGTTCGCAGTTTTTCGTCATGCACGAGGACGCGCCTTATTTGGACGGACAGTACGCATCATTCGGCAAGGTGATCGAGGGAATGGACGTCGTCGATCAAATTGCAACGACCAAGACGGATTTCCGCGATAAACCGATGGAAGAGCAAAAAATGGCAAACGTTACCGTCGATACGTTTGGGGTGGAATATCCCGCGCCCAAAATGGTATAAGGAGAACAAATGACCGACCATAGCATTTATGAAAATCCCTTAAATACCCGTTACGCAAGCAGGGAAATGCAAGAAAATTTCGGCGACGAAAAGCGTTTTCGTCTTTGGAGAAAACTTTGGCTTGCGCTTGCGGAATCGGAAAAGGAGTTGGGGCTTCCCATTTCGGATGAACAAATCGCCGAAATGAAGGCGCACCTTGACGATATCGATTTTGAAAAGGCCGCCGCCTACGAAAAAGAAGTGCGGCACGACGTTATGGCGCACGTGCATACGTTTGGGGACGCGGCGCCTTCCGCCCGCCCGATCATTCACTTGGGGGCGACGAGTTGCTACGTCGACTGCAACGCGGAACTCATCATCATCAAAGACGGGCTTGACATTATTTTGCGCAAACTCGTCAACGTGATGGAAAAATTAAAGAATTTTGCGTTGAAATATAAGGACGTTCCCACCCTCGGCTTTACGCATTTGCAACCTGCGCAGTTGACTACGGTAGGCAAGCGCGCAACCCTTTGGCTGCAAGACCTCATGATGGATTATGAGAATTTGCTTTCTCTCTTTGCGCATTTCCGCCTTCGCGGGGTTAAGGGCACGACGGGAACGCAGGCTTCCTTCATGGAATTGTTTGAAGGGGACGAGGCGAAGGTCAAAGCGCTTCAAGAGAAGGTGCTTGAAAAACTCGGCTACGACAGGGCGTATCCCGTAACGGGGCAAACTTATCCGAGAAAATTTGATTATAACGTTTTGTGCGTTCTTTCGCAAATCGCGCAAAGCGCGTACAAATTCAGCAACGATATCCGTATTCTGCAAAATATGAAAGAGGTGGAAGAGCCGTTTGGGAAAAAGCAGATCGGATCTTCCGCAATGGCGTATAAACGCAATCCGATGCGCTCCGAGCGCATGGGGGCGCTTTGCCGCTTTGTAATTTCCTTGCCGATGAACAGCGCGGTAACCGCGTCGACGCAATGGTTTGAGCGCACGCTCGACGACTCGGCAAACCGCCGTATCGTCAACGCGCAGGCGTTCCTCGCGGTGGACGCGATTTTGAACATTTACATGAACGTTTCCGACAATCTCGTCGTATACGAAAAAGTAATTGCAAAGCACGTTGCGCAAGAACTTCCGTTTATGGCGACGGAAAACATTATCATGGACTGCGTCAAGGCGGGAGGGGATCGGCAAGATCTTCACGAGCGTATCCGCGTCCTTTCGATGGAAGCGGGCAAGCGCGTCAAGCAAGAAGGCGGGGAAAATAACCTCATCGATTTGATCAAGGCGGACGCTTTGTTTGCGCCCGTACACGACCGACTTGACGAACTTCTCGACGGGAAGAACTTCGTCGGACGTGCGCCTTCGCAGACGGTTGAATTTATTCAATCGGAAATCATGCCGATTTTGGAACGCCATTCGTCCCTTTTGGGGGAATCGGGAGAATTGCGCGTATAAATGTTCAAATTAGGGATTGAAAGAGGGAAATATCGTTTAAGGAGTGTAAATTATGAAGGTACTTGTTACGGGCGGAGCGGGATATATCGGATCTCACACCGTCGTAGAACTGTTGAACGAGGGGTTTGAGGTCGTCGTCGTCGACAATCTCGTCAACTCCAACGAAGAATCGCTTCGTCGCGTTGCGAAGATCACGGGGGTAGAAGTTCCCTTTTATCAAAAGGACGTGCGCGACCGTTCGGCGCTCGAACAAATTTTTTCCGAACACAAGATTGATTGGGTAATTCACTTCGCGGGGTTAAAAGCGGTAGGCGAAAGCGTAAGAAAACCGCTTGAATACTACGATAACAACCTTGTTTCGACGTTTGTTCTCCTCGACGTGATGCGCAATCACGGCGTAAAGAATTTTGTATTTTCCTCTTCGGCAACCGTATACGGCTCGCCCGAGCGGCTTCCGCTCGACGAAGATTGCCGTCTTTCCACGACAAACCCGTATGGCGCGACCAAACTCATGCAAGAGGATATTTTGAAAGACCTTTGGGTATCCGATCACGAATGGAATATCGCGCTTTTGCGCTATTTCAATCCCGTCGGCGCGCATGAAAGCGGGTTGATCGGGGAAGATCCAAAGGGGATTCCTAACAACCTCATGCCGTACGTCGCGCAGGTGGCAAGCGGGAAACTTGCACAGATTGGCGTATTCGGAAACGATTATCCCACGCCCGACGGAACGGGGGTGCGCGATTACATTCACGTCGTCGACCTTGCAAAGGGGCACGTCGCTGCGATCAAAGGCTTAAAAGAGTGCGGAGTTCATATTTACAATCTCGGCACGGGCATCGGGTATAGCGTGCTCGATATGATTCATGCGTTTGAAAAAGCGTGCGGAAAACAACTTCCTTACGTCATCAAAGACCGCCGTCCCGGCGACGTCGCCGCATGCTACGCCACGAGTGCGAAAGCGGAAAAGGAACTTGGTTGGAAGGCGCAATTCGACTTGGAAAGAATGTGCCGCGATCAATGGAATTGGCAAAAAAACAATCCGAACGGCTATGATCAATAATTTTTCATAGTACTATGTCAAACATAATAAGCAAAAAACACGGCATTTTTGCCGTGTTTTTTGTCATATAGGGCACGTTTTTATAAAATTATTTGATATAATACAACTGTTCCCGCGGGGCGAATCCCGGAGCGTTCTTGCGGGAATTTTCCCGGAAATTTACGGAGGTTATATGTCAAATACAATTCATATTGCCGTTCAAGGCAAAATTGCCTCGACGGATTTTTCCGACGTCGTTACCCGCAATACGGGGTATACCCTTTGCTTTGCGTTCGACGAGGAATGGGAGGCGTTTCCCGAACGTGTTGCGGTTGCCGCGTGGGAAGGCGGTGCGTCGGAAGTCTTTTTTCGTGGGAACGAATGTCAAATGCCGTCGATTGATTGCGACGGCGGAACCGTCCTTGTCGGCGTTTACGCAATCAGTCAAAACGAGCGGATTGCCTCGTCGTACGTGCGGCTTGCTACGCTTACGGGGGCGCAGTCGATCCCGAGCGTTGGAAAAAGAGAACTGTTGCACGAACAAATATTGAACTTTTTGTCTGAGCGCGACTGGTCGGTTTTCGACAATAAAGTGCAGGCGGGAACGTATTCGTCTTTGACCGTAAACGAAAAGGGGCTTGTTGTGCGCGGGGAAAACGCCGTTGAGGTGGGCGAAACGCCGTCGGAAAAATTAGCGGACGGCGGGTTGTTCGTTTGTAATGCGAGTGAAACGAGTAAACTCTACCGCAAAAAGGACGGAGAACTCATTCCGATTGCGCTTGAAACTTCGCGCCTTCCGAGTGCATTAAAGGTAGGAGAAAAGTCGTTTGACGGGAGCGAAGAGATGCAACTGACAAAGTCCGATTTGGGGCTAGCGTCCGCCTACGTTCCCAAGGGGAGTTGCTCCTTTTCCGCCCTGCCTACGCCCGTTTCTTCGATGATCGGATTCGTTTACAACGTAACGGACGCCTTTGAAACGGACGCGCGGTTTTTAGAAGGCGTGGGGAAGAGTTATCCGAGTGGGACGAACGTCGTCGTGGCGGAACGTCAAGGTAGTTATTATTACGACGTTTTGGGCGGATTTGTGGACCTTTCGTCCTATGCGTTGAAATCGGAGGCGTCCCCGCTTTCGGCATATCCCGTCGGAAGCATCTATCTTTCCGTCAACAGCACGTCGCCTTCGCAACTGTTCGGCGGGGTGTGGGAACGGCTTACCAACCGTTTCTTGATCGGCGCAGGCGGTTCGTATTCAGCGGGAACGGTGGGAGGAAATACATCTGTTTCACACTCGCACGAGGCGGGTTCGTTGGTTTCGCTTATGGAGGCAGCGGGAAGTGCAAACGGGGGCGGGATTTCTTACCTTGAAAAGAAAGCGCCCGCCGTTTGGAGCGCAAATTATCAAGTAAAAGGGGCGGATTATTCGGCTTTAAGCAAAGATTACGCCAACGGAGTCGTGGTTGCCGGAAGCACCGAGAAGACGTCGGTATCGGTTATGCCGCCTTATTTAGCGGTGTATATGTGGAAACGAACGGCATAAAAAAAGCGATGCGGAATTCCGCATCGCTTCTATTTTTTTACGCAAACTGACGGTATGAAATACGAAAAAAGATGTGTGGAAGTCATAGCGCGATTTTTTGAAGAGGGGGGAATGCGCCCGTTGAGTATTCGGATGCAAGACGGCATGACGTACGCCGTCGAGCGCGTTCGCTTTTGCGAGCGTTCTCCGAGTGAAGTCGGGGCGATTTTGCCCGTTCGGTACACCGTCGTCGTCGAAGGAAGGGAGTTGCAACTCTTCTACGAGCCGTCCAAAGAGCAATGGTTTTATCAAGTTCCTTGTTTTACGGGAGGAGGGGTAGGAGATTCGTAAAGGTCGCAGTCGCCGAGCGTAGGATGAAAGGCGGAATCGCTTGCATGGATAAATTCCTGTTTTAATAAAAAATCTTGGGGAATTTGGCTGGGGGGGAATCCCGTCAATTCCTTAAAAATACGGTTGAAATTGCGAATGGTACCAAACCCGCATTGATCGGAAATTTCCGTAACGGGAACGGAACGGTTTGCCTGTATCATTTCTACCGCACGCTCGGTGCGCACGAAATTGAGGTATTGCGAAAAGGTTACGCCCGCCATCGAGCGGAAATAACGGGAAAAATAGGCGTCGCTCATTCCCATAAACGAAACGGCGTCGTCAAACGTGTAGTAGCGGTATTTTTCGCTGATTTCTTCCAAAAGCGACTTGAACGCCTGCGCGGTCGAATCGACGGACGAACGCTTGATCAAGCGCTCGTTGCGGAAGATCCAAATCATCATCTTGGTAACTTCGCACGATGCCTCCGTCGTGTAAAACGTCTTTTTATCCGATAAAATATGTTTGAGCGTCATATAAAGTTCGTCGACGGGGTAATTTCCGTATAATTTCGGGGAAGAAAGGCGAATTTTTTCCGCAAAGGGGCGGAGGAGTACGTCGTCGAATACAATGGTATAAAGAAGGGTGTCCGTCGTGTGCGCGTGCATATAATGTACTTGACCGCTGTCAATGAACAAAGATTGTCCTTTTGTGAGGGTGTATTTCCGTCGGTCGCAGTAGACGTCGATCGCGCCTTCTTTGACTTGAACGAGTTCGCAATCGTAGTGCCAATGGAGCATATTTTGCGAATTTTTATAAATTCCCGCCCAAACTTGTCCATTATCAAGATAATTCCATATTTCCTTTCTTGCAATCATAAGCGACCTCCATTTATTTCATTATAATCTAAAATAATTCAAATGTCAACTGTAAATAGTCAATAAATGTCCATATTTCGTCAATATGTTACTTGTTTTAATCTTGTAAAATTATTATAATAATATATGACAAAAGGAAATCGGCATCGGGTTTCCGAGGGTCGAAGAAATTTTGTCGTTAACCCTTCTTCATCCCCCCTAATATCATTTTGGCAAGAAGGCGGTAATTTTTATCGCCTTTTTGTCTTGCCAAAATAAAAAAAAGGTGATAAAATAGAAGGGAAACACGTTCATATGTTTTGGGAGGGAGTTCGTGCAAGAAGATATGATGAAAAACGTATGTTATTACACCGATCTTTTGATCGGATATGCAAAGGAAAAACTTGACCTTGACGGACGCGACGAATTGTACGTTCGCAATACCGTTCTCGACCTCGTCGGTGCGGAAAGTTACGAAAAAACGGACGCCGTTTACGAAGGGCAAACGTGCACCGTTCTTGTAAAAGGGTTGATTGAAAGCGCTATTTCTGCGGGAATTATGGACGAGGACGATTCCGCCCGTGTGGCGGACGGCGTAATGGGCGCCGTTTCCCTTTCTCCGAAAGAGGTGGAAGAGCGTTTTTCGGCGCTTTATAAAAAGGACGCGAAAGAGGCGACGGAATGGCTTTATACGTACTCCGTTTTGTCCGATTACGTTAAAAAGGAAAAACTTGACGCGAATCCCCGTTTTGAAAAACGCGGGTTGATTATCACGATCAACCTTGCAAAACCCGAATTTCGCGACGCAAAAAAGGCGGCGAGCGGAAACAGTACGAAGGGCGGATACCCCAAATGTACCATTTGCCGTGATAACGAAGGGTTTTTCGGGAGAAATAAGCGAACGCTTCGCACCGTTTCGTTAAAACTCGGCGGGCAAGACTGGTTTTGGCAATTCTCTCCTTACGGATATTTTTATCAACACGGAATTGCGGTCAACTGTGAGCATACGCCGATGCACGTCGACGAGGCGACGTTTACCCGTTTGATGGATTTCGTCGATATGTTCCCGCACTGGTTTATCGGGTGTAATGCTGCGCTTCCCCGTATCGGAGGCAGCGTTCTTGCGCACGACCACTATCAAGGCGGCGGGGAAGTTCTTCCCTTACATAAGGCAAAAGGGGCGATCTCGTTCCGTCATAAAAATTATCCGAATGCGGAAATTTGCGTGCTCGACTGGCCGGGGACTGCAATCCGCGTTACGTCGAAGGACCGTGCCGATATCACGGGCGTTTGCGAACTTATTCGCGCGGCTTGGTGTTCTTACGAAAATAAAGCGCTCGGGATTATTGCGGAGGACGAAGACGGTGTTCACAGCGCGATCAGTCCTACCGTTGTAAAGCGGGACGGCAAGTACGAAATGACGCTCATCTTGCGCAACAACGTTACGACGGAAGAGTATCCCGACGGCGTATTCCACGCGCATCCCGAATTCCACGTGATCAAAAAGGAATCGATCGGGCTCATCGAGGCGCAGGGGTTGTTTATTCTCCCCGGGCGGCTCGTCGAACAACTCGGTGCTCTTCAAGAAGTTTTGGTGAAAGGGGAAAATCTTCCCGACAGTTTAAGCGATTTTGCGCTTTTGTACAATGAGATGACGGCAAACGTCAAGTCGTTCACCAAAGAAAGTGCGGAAGAAGCGGTTAAAGAAGAACTTTGCAGTATCTGCGAACGCATTCTTCAAAACACGGCAGTCTTTAAGTCGTTTGAGCAAACGGCGGAATTTTTACAAGGGATGGGATTTGAAAGATGATGGAAAAAGATTACACCTACAAAGTTACTGCGGCGGGACGCGTAAACTTGATCGGCGAGCACGTCGACTACTGCGGGGGAAAGGTTATGCCTGCGGCGCTTACCCTTTGCAATACCATTTACGTTCGTCCGAACGGAACGAATTTTATCAATCTTGCGTGGACGGATCTTCCCGTTAAGATTTCGATTGATATCGATAAACTTGATTCGTATCAAAATGAAAAATATGCAAATTACCCCGCGGGGAGCGCGCTCATGTGGAAGAACGCGGGGCATAAGGTAATCGGTTGCGATATGTTGCACGACTGTTCCGTTCCGTTCGGAAGCGGGCTTTCTTCGTCGGCGGCAATCGAGGTTTCGACGATCGCGGCGCTCGCAACGGTTGCGGGAGAGGCGTTTGATCCCGTTGAGGTCGCCATTCTCGCCCGCAAGGCGGAACATGAATATTGCGGCGTTAACTGTGGAATTATGGACCAGTACGCGTCGGCAAACGGAAAGAAAAATCATGCCATTTTGCTCGATTGCAAGACGTTGGAACGGGAGTTCGTTCCCATCAAACTCGGCGACTATTCGCTCGTCATTGCAAACTGTAAAAAACCGCATAATCTCGTTGAGAGTAAGTACAACGAACGCCGTGCGGAAACGGAAGAAGCGCTCAAAAAATTGCAAACGGTTACGGAAATTTCGTGCCTTGCAGACTTAACGCCCGACGCGTTTGCGGAAGTTGCGCACGTTTTGAGCGGTAAGGTATACGACCGAGCAAAGCACGTTGTAGAAGAGTGTGAGCGCGTCCGTCAGGCGGCGGCGGCGATGAAGCGCGGGGATATGCGCGTTTTGGGAATGCTCTTAAACGCGTCGCACGCGTCCTTGCGCGATTTGTACGAGGTAACGGGCGTCGAGTTGGATACGCTTGCCGAAGCGGCGCAATCGCATCCTGCCTGCCTTGGATCGAGAATGACGGGTGCCGGATTCGGCGGATGTACCGTTTCGCTTGTCAAGAGTTCGGAAGTAGAATCGTTCAAACTTTACGTTTTAGACCGTTATCGCAAGAAGATCGGCTACAATGCGGAATTCTACGATACGGCAATCGGCGACGGAATTACCGTTACCAAACTCAACTAAATATAAGGGCGGAGAAATTCTCCGCCCTTTTTCATTTGCTTGACACGAACGAATGTTTGTGGTATAATTTGCGTATGAACGAAATTCGGAAACAACGAACGGTTTTGCATAGCGACGCAAACGCCTTTTACGCCTCGGTTGAAACGGCGCTTGATCCGCGGTTAAAGGGGAAGGCGGTTGCGGTGTGCGGATCGGTGGAAAAACGGCACGGTATCGTGCTTGCAAAGTCGGAAAAGGCAAAGGCTTGCGGAATTAAAACGGGAATGGCAAATTGGGAGGCAAAACGCCTTTGTCCCGATTTGATCATCGTTCCGCCTCGCCACGAAGTTTACGCCGCCTTTTCGCTTGCGCTTCACGAGATCTACGAGCGGTATACCGACCTTGTCGAGCCGTTTGGGCTGGACGAATGTTGGTTGGACGTTACGAACAACTTAAAAAACCCGCATGAGATTGCCGACGAAATACGCGAAACGGTAAAACGGGAACTCGGCATCACCGTCAGCGTAGGGATTTCCTTCAATAAAGTTTTTGCGAAACTCGGTTCCGACTTAAAAAAGCCGGACGCGGTAACGGAGATCACGCAAGAGAATTTTCGCGACCTCGTTTGGAAACTTCCCTGTTCCGATCTTTTATACTGTGGGCGGGCGACGACGGCGCGCCTCAAGGAGTTTGGAATCCGTACCATCGGCGATTTGGCGCGTTTTCCGTGCGATTACTTAAAAAAGACGCTCGGAAAAAACGGGGAAACGCTCTGGCGGTATGCAAACGGGTTGGACGAAAGCGAAGTCGCCCGTTTTGACGCGCACGAAAAAGCAAAGTCGGTGGGGCACGGGATCACGTGCGTTGCCGATTTGCAAAACGAAGAGGAGGTGCGCGCGGTGATCGTCGCGCTTTCGCAAGACGTCGGCCGTCGGTTGCGGAAAGCGAAATTGCGCGCCAACGGCGTACAAGTAACGGTGCGCGATAACGGCTTGGAATTTCATTCTTGGCAAAAACAACTCTCTGCCCCCACGCAAGAGTCGGCGACGGTGGCGGAGGCGTGCAGTCAACTGTTCAAAGATCGGTACGGGTGGCAAAAGCCCGTGCGTGCCGTATCGGTTACGGCAATTTCTTTGGAAGATGAGAACGCGCCCTATCAGCCGTCGTTGTTGTTGGAAAATAAAATCGGCGAAAAACGGAAAAAAGTAGAACGCGCGCTCGACGGGATTTGCGAAAAATTCGGAAAGAAGGCAATTACTCCTGCCGTGCTATTATGCGACAATAAACTTCCAGAAGATATGAAAGAGGGGGTAGTACTCCCCGGGAAACACGTTTGACGAAACGTAAGTCGCAATTTTATTGCAGTTGTTATTGTCGCCGTGCTATTATGCGACAATAAACTTCCAGAAGATATAAAAGAGGGAGTAGTGCCCCAAGAAATACGTCTAAAACAACCGCTCGGAGCGGTTGTTTTTTATGAATGATTGAAATTGATAAAGAATGCGACGAATCATACAAAAAAAGATTCGATTTTGCTATTTATTTTCGCAAAAAGATATGATAGAATAATATAAAGTTAATTTTGCGAGGTTATAATCATGCTTGAAAAACACTTGATTGCCACGTGCTGTCCCAAAGCGACGGAAGAAAACGTTGTATTTTGGAAAGATTACCGCGTTACCGTATTGAGCGACAGACTGTTCCGCGTAGAACGCGGAACGTTTACCGACGAGGCGTCGCAAGCGGTGTGGTTTCGCGATATGCCGAAAAATTCTTTCACCGTTCAACGCGGTGAAAAAACGCTTATGATTGCAACGCCTGCCGTCGCGCTGATTGTCAAAGAAAAGTGGGAAGATTGTCGCGTCGTCATCGACGGCAAACGCAAGCATTTGGATAACCGTGGAAATCTCCTCGGTACGTTCCGCACGCTTGACTGTTGCAACGGCAAAACGTTCGTCAAGCAAGTATACACGCCGAACGAAGAAACGCATCCCGTTCCGCTTGGCATAGGCGTATGTTCCAAATCGGGCGTCGCCGTATTAGACGACAGCGATACCCTCCTGTTAAAAGAGGACGGAGAACTCGTTTCACGCGAAGAGGGGGCGTTCGACAAATACGTATTCGCGTTTGGAAAAGACTATCGCGATGCCGTTAAGGCGCTGTATTTGATCGGCGGAAACGTTCCGATGATTCCCCGTTTCGCACTTGGAAATTGGTGGAGTCGATACCACGTCTATACCGACCGCAGTTACTTAAAACTTTTGAACCGCTTTGAAGAACGGGGCGTTCCGCTTTCCGTTGCGACCATCGACATGGATTGGCATTATTCCGATTTCGTCGATGAAGAAAAGGGGATTACCGCTTCGGGAAAAAATACGCCTTATTACGGGGGGAACAACGGTTGGACGGGGTACAGTTGGAACAAGAAACTTTTCCCCGACTACCAAGGTTTTTTACAACAAATCAAGCAAAAAGATTTGAAAATCACCTTAAATTTGCACCCTGCGGACGGCGTTCGTTGGTGGGAAGACTGTTACGAAGCGTTTGCGCTCGCCATGGGAAAAGATCCTTCCACGCAAGAGAAAATTCCCTTTGATATCGGCAATCCCGAATTTGTCAACAATTATTTTGCAATCTTACATAAACCGTACGAAAAGGACGGCGTGGATTTTTGGTGGATCGATTGGCAACAGGGAACGGACAGCGGAAAGGTGGGATTAGATCCCCTTTGGGCGCTCAATCACTATCATACGCTCGACAATGCAAAAGGGCATGAAACGCCGCTTATTTTGTCCCGTTACTGCGGGGCGGGCGCGCACCGTTATCCCCTCGGATTTACGGGGGATACCTATATCTCGTGGGAAACGCTCGATTACCTTCCGTATTTTACGGCGACTGCTTCCAACGTCGGATATACTTGGTGGAGCCACGACATCGGCGGTCATATGCAAGGGACGCGCGACGAGGAACTGTACGTTCGCTTCTTGCAGTTTGCGGTATTCAATCCCATCAACCGCTTGCACTCCTGCAACCACGTTACCATTACGAAAGAGCCGTGGTACTATCAAAACGGATGCGGAGAAATTGCAAAAAAACAACTGATTTTCCGTCATCAACTTGTGCCGTATCTGTATTCGTCGGCATACCGCACCCACAAAGACGGGCTTGCCCTCGTCGAACCGCTTTACTATGAATATCCCGATCAAAAAGAGGCGTATTCGTTTAAAAACGAATATTTCTTCGGAAGTCAACTGCTCGTTGCGCCGATTACCAAACGGGGCGGAAAGGACGGCTATGCGTCCGTCGACGCGTGGATTCCAAACGGAGAATGGACGGATATTTTCACGGGCGAAACGTATTGCGGCGGCGGGGTGAAAAAGTTGAGAAGAACGCTCGACAGTATTCCCGTTTTGGCAAAGGAAGGCGCCGTTCTTCCCCTTGCAAGCGCAAGCGAGAAAAACGGTTGTCCGCTTCCTCAAACGCTTATCGTCAACGTCTATCGCGGGACGGGCGCGTTTACCCTCTACGAAAACGAAGGGGAAGAACAACTGTTTACCCACTTTGAAAACACGGGCGACGAGGGGAAACAAACGCTTTCCGTTACTTTTGAAGGCAATCCCGATATTTTGAAAGAGGGAAGAACGCTGAAAATCGTCTTTGCAAATCTTCCCGAAGGGAAGATCTCCGTTTCCGCAAACGGAGAAGAGGTTTGCGGAAAAGAGCCGATCGTCGATCTTCCGACTTGCATCGTCGAAAACGTAGACATGAAGAAGACGTATCAAATTACCCTTACCTACGAGCCGAAAGACGCGCTTACAAGGTGGAAAGAACAGGCGCGCCATGTCTTGAATTTGACGAACGGCGACGTGGAACAAAAGCACGGCTGCTACAAAAAAATGGAGGCGTGCTTGACGGAAGCGGAATTTGTTGCAGAGGTGGAGCAAAGCGGACTCCCTAAAATCGTCATAGATAAAATTTTAGAAACCGTCCGATGACGGAAAAAAGCAGAAAAGCCGACGAAGTTTTGTCGGCTTTTTTCTTTGAAAAAAGCAAAATGTAATAAGAAAATATGACAGAAAATGGCGAATATCAACTCATTTGAAGGTAATTTTTATGAAACACTTGCAATTTATATTGCGGTATGTTAAAATAAGGTTGTATTAGGGTCGTGCAGCCGCGGCGGCGGAGAGGCACATAGGAAAAGACGAAGTTTGCCGAGATTTTCGACAAGAAGAGAGGGTACGAATGAGTTATAATACGCCTGTCCTGGAACGGGAACGGGAAGAAGTAATAGATAACTCCGCATTCGCGGAACAAGATAAGAATGAGGTTGCCTCCACCGTAGCGGAAGAGATTCCGACGGTTGTAGGCGCGGAAGAGTGCGAACAAGTGGAAGAATGGAAACCGAGAAGAGGATTCCGTTACTTTTGCTATCGCTTTACAAAGCGTACGTTCGATATTGTATCTTCCGGATTGTTCCTCATTCTTTTTTCATGGCTTTATTTGATTTTAGCCATTGCCGTAAAGTGTAGCGACGGCGGAAAAGTCTTCTACAAGCACAAGCGCGTGGGGAAAAACGGTAAGACGATTTATCTTCCCAAATTCCGCAGCATGAAGAAAAATGCGGATCAACTTGAAAAAATGCTCACGCCCGAACAACTTGAGCAGTATAAGCGGGAATACAAAATTGACAACGATCCGCGGATTACAAAGATCGGATCTTTTCTTCGTAAAACGAGTTTAGACGAACTTCCTAATATTGCGGCAATTTTTCTCGGTAGGATCTCCGTTATCGGACCGCGCCCGCTCATGAAAGAGGAAGTGGAAGAAAAGTTTGGCAAAGATGCAAAAAAACTTCTTTCCGTCAAGCCGGGTATGATCGGTTGGTGGGCGGCAAACGGACGGAATAATTGTACGTACGAAAGCGGAGAACGCCAAAAACTCGAACTGTACTACGTCGATCACTGTTCCATTTGGTTGGATATCAAAATTATATTCAAGACGGTCGTCCGCGTAATTAAGCGGGACGGTGCAAAATAAGGAGAGGATGAATATGAAAGGGATTATTCTTGCAGGGGGGAGCGGAACGAGATTGTATCCGCTTACCCGCGTAACGAGTAAACAACTGTTGCCAATTTACGACAAACCGATGATCTATTATCCGCTTTCCGTTTTGATGAACGCGGGAATTCGCGATATTTTGATCATCTCGACGCCCGACGATACGCCTCGCTTTGAAAAACTTTTCCACGACGGGAAAGAACTTGGCATCAATCTTTCTTATGCCGTTCAAGAAAAGCCAAACGGGCTTGCGCAAGCGTTCGTCATCGGGGAAAAGTTTATCGGAAACGACAACGTTGCCATGGTCTTGGGGGATAACATCTTTTCGGGGCACGGCTTGAAAAAGCGGTTAAAAAAGGCGGTAGAAAACGCCGCGGCGGGCAACGGCGCAACGGTATTCGGCTATTACGTAGACGATCCCGAGCGTTTCGGTATCGTCGAGTTTGACAAAGAAGGCAGAGCGGTTTCCTTGGAAGAAAAACCTACGAATCCGAAGAGCAACTATTGCGTAACGGGGCTTTATTTCTACGACAATAAAGTTGTCGAATACGCAAAGAAACTCAAACCTTCCAAGCGCGGAGAATATGAAATTACCGATTTGAACAAAATCTACCTTGAAAACGGGGAATTGCACGTAGAAATTCTCGGACAAGGGTTTACGTGGCTTGACACGGGCACGCACGAAAGCCTTGTTGATGCAACCAACTTTATTCAAGCGGTCGAAACGCACCAACACAGAAAGGTGGGGTGCATTGAAGAAATCGCTTACTTAAACGGTTGGATTGACAAAGAGCAGGTCATCAAACTGTGCGAACCGATGAAGAAAAATCAATACGGTCAATATTTGATGGACGTCATCAACGGAAAATACATGGACGGTCTTTATTAAGGAGTTATTATGACGATTATCGTAACGGGCGGGGCAGGCTTTATCGGAAGCAACTTCGTCTTTCATATGTTAAACAAATATCCCGATTACCGCATTGTTTGTTTGGATAAACTTACCTACGCGGGCAATCTTTCCACCTTAAAAGGGGTTATGGACAACCCGAACTTCCGTTTTGTCAAGGCGGATATTTGCGACAGAGAGGCGGTTTACACCCTTTTTGAAGAGGAAAAACCGAATATCGTCGTTAACTTCGCGGCGGAAAGCCACGTTGACCGCAGTATAGAAGATCCCGGGATATTCCTTCAAACGAATATTATGGGTACGGCGACTTTGATGGACGCTTGCCGCAAGTACGGCATCGAACGGTATCACCAAGTATCGACGGACGAAGTTTACGGCGATTTACCCCTCGACAGACCCGACTTATTCTTTACGGAAGAAACGCCCATTCATACGAGCAGTCCTTACTCTTCGAGCAAGGCGGCGGCGGATTTGCTTGTTCTTGCCTATCACAGAACGTACGGACTTCCCGTCAGCATTTCCCGTTGTTCCAACAACTACGGACCGTACCATTTCCCCGAAAAACTCATTCCGCTTATGATTGCGAACGCCCTCAACGATAAGCCGCTTCCCGTTTACGGCGAAGGGCTCAACGTACGCGACTGGCTGTACGTAGAGGATCATTGCAAGGCGATCGACTTGATCATTCATAAAGGGCGCGTCGGCGAAGTGTACAATATCGGCGGGCACAACGAAATGAAAAATATCGACATCGTTAAAATCATTTGTAAGGCACTCGGAAAACCTGAAAGTTTGATTACATACGTAGCCGACAGAAAGGGGCACGACATGCGTTATGCGATCGATCCGACGAAAATTCACAATGAACTCGGATGGCTTCCCGAAACGAAATTCGTAGACGGAATCCAAAAGACGATTGCGTGGTATCTTGCCAACAGAGAGTGGTGGGAAACGATCATTTCGGGCGAATACCGCAATTATTACGAAAAGATGTACGGGAACAGACAATGAAAGTACTCGTTACAGGTGTAAAAGGGCAGCTCGGTTACGACGTCGTAAACGAGCTGAATCTTCGTGGGCACGAAGCGGTCGGCGTTGATATCGACGAAATGGACTTGACGGATAACGAGAGCGTTTCCCGCGTGATGCAAAGCGTGCGCCCCGACGCGGTCGTTCACTGCGCCGCTTGGACGGCGGTGGACGCTGCGGAAGAGGAAGAAAATATTCCCAAAGTCTACGCGGTAAACGTGGGCGGAACGCAGGCGATCGCACAAGAATGCGCGCGGTTGAACTGCAAACTCGTCTATATTTCCACCGATTACGTCTTCGACGGACAGGGTACCGCGCCTTGGGAACCCGATCAAACGGATTACGCTCCCTTAAACGTATACGGAAAAAGTAAACTCGAGGGGGAACTTGCCGTCAAAGCGTCCGTTGAAAAACACTTTATCGTGCGCATTGCTTGGGTGTTCGGCGTGAACGGTAAAAACTTTATCAAGACGATGCTCACAGTCGGAAAAAAATTCGATACGGTGCGCGTCGTGTGCGACCAAGTGGGCACGCCGACGTATACGTACGATTTGTCCCGCCTTCTTGTCGATATGCTCGAAACGGATCGTTACGGCACCTACCACGCCACAAACGAGGGCGGGTATATCAGTTGGTACGATTTTACAAAAGAGATTTTCCGTCAAGCGGGGTATACGACGAACGTTTTACCCGTTACGACGGAAGAATACGGGATTTTCAAAGCAAAACGCCCGTATAACAGTCGGCTTGATAAGAGCAAACTAATAAAAAACGGATTTTCGCCTCTTCCCGAGTGGAAGGACGCATTATCCCGCTATTTGAAGGAAATTACGAAAGATGGGGCAAATTAAGGTAGAAAAGACGCATATCCAAGGCTTGTACGTCATCGAACCCGCCGTTCACGGGGACGATCGGGGTTATTTTATGGAAACGTACAACATGCGGGATATGGCGGAGCACGGCTTAAACATGAACTTCGTGCAGGACAACCAGTCGATGAGCAAAAAGGGCGTCTTGCGCGGACTGCATTTCCAAAAGCAATATCCGCAAGGCAAACTTGTCCGCGTCATCAAAGGGCGCGTGTTTGACGTTGCCGTTGACTTGCGTAAAAATTCCGAAACGTACGGAAAGTGGTTCGGCATCGAACTTTCCGAAGAAAATAAAAAACAGTTTTACATTTCAGAAGGGTTTGCGCACGGGTTCCTCGTTTTGAGTGAAACTGCGGAGTTTTGCTATAAGGTAACCGATTTTTATCACCCGGGCGACGAAGGCGGACTTGCTTGGAACGATCCTTCCATCGGCATTCAGTGGCCGGAAGTGCAAGGGGAGTACTTGGGAACTGCGGACAGCGCGACCTATTCTCTTTCGGACGGAACCCCTCTCAATTTAAGCGATAAGGATAAAAAGTGGCCGACGCTTTCGGAAACTTTCGGATTTTAACATGAAAATCGACGTCGTATGCCCGCTTTACAAAGCGGACGAATATATCGACAATTTAATTTCCTCGTTAAAAAGGCAAACGGGTGTGGAACTTGGGAGCGTCGTCTTTGCAATCACGCAGTCGGGCGATTTATCGCGCGTTATCAATGCGGTGGAAGAGGCGGGGTTTACCTATTTTACCCTTCCCGTCGAGGAGTTTTCGCACAGTTTAACGCGGGAGAAGGCGATTCGGGAATATTGCACTTCCGACGTAGTCGTCATGATGTCGCAAGACGTCGTTTTGATCAACGACGACGCGCTTTGTTTGCTTGCAAGCGCGGTAAACGAAGAGGTCGTCTATGCGTACGGAAAGCAAGTTTGCCGCAAAAAGACGATCGAACATTACGTGCGGGAGAAAAACTATCCCGACCAATCGCAAACGGTGTCTTCTTCCGACGTGGAAGAACTGCAACTGCGCGCGTTTTTTGCGTCCGACGCATTTTCCGCATATCACCGTCCCACTTTTTTGCGCCTCGGCGGGTACGACGGCGTTCATATGATGATGAACGAAGATATGTACTATGCAAAAAAGGTGCTCGACAACGGACTGAAAAAGGGATACGTTGCGGAAGCGGTCGTCGAACATTCGCATAAACTCAAACTCAAACAACTGTACAACCGCTATCGCGCGACGGGCGTTTGGTTTCAAGAACACTCCGAGTTTGACGGATATAAAACGACGGATACGGGCTTAAAACTTGCCTTTTACGTGTTAAAACGGGCGTTGGCGTCGTTTAATGTTCCCGTGCTCTTTCGGTGGCTTCCCGATATGACGGCGCGCTACTTGGGAATGAAAAAGGGGAAAAAGACAAAGAAACGGTAACAAAGGGGGAAGATCATGGCGATATTGCTCATCGTTTTGGTTTTATTGATCCTTCTCGATTTTTTGAAGAATAAAAAGATTTTTACGCCGGGGATTTTATTCAACGGCATCTTTTTCGTTACGCTTTTTTTGTATTCTTTTCAATTAAGTTATATCCAACACGACCTTCTTCCCCGCACGGTTGCCATTTTATTTTTATGTGTGGTAGGGTTTAATATCCCCGTATTTTTGTGCTATTTTACAAAGGCGACCGTTCGCCTTGTCCCCAAGCGTGAGTTCGCTTTAAGCGACGTCCGCCGCCGTAACTTGTGCTTGGTTGCAATCGTCTTATTTCTCATACAAGTCGTTTACAGCGGGGGCGTTCCTCTCGTATGGCGACTTGTAGGCGACGAAAGGACGTATTTCGACTTTGGGATTCCCTCGTTTACGGGGGTTTATTACGGCTTTATCATCGTGCTCGGCGCATACTGCTTATTTAAGCGCGGGCTTGATAAGTACGTCTATTTGGCAATCGGGCTTTTGATGGTTTCCCGTCAAGTGCTGATCAGTATCGTCGTGGAAGGGGTGATTTTCAAACTTCTCACCATGAGAAAATTAACTTGGAAATTCTATTTGCTCTTGATCATCGGCGTAATCGTCGGAATTTTAGGGTTTTCCGCGCTTGGAAATTTCCGTACGGGAGAGGACGGGTTCTTATCCGTCGCGCAGTTTAAGCCGGAATACGATTGGATTCCCACCTCCTTTAAGTGGTTGTATTCCTACCTTTGTTTTTCCGTTTCCAACTTTAACAATCTCGTTTCAATGTCGGCGGGAGGCGTCAATTTCGGCTCGTCCATGATGAGCGAACTCGTTCCCACCGTTTTGACGGATTTACTCAACATCAAACCGTTGTACGATCCGTACTTTTTGGTATGTCCCAACTTTACGGTCAGTACCTTTTTGCCTCCCGTCTATCTCGATTTTGGGATGTTCGGATGCTTCTTCTTCTGTTTCTTGCTCGGGTGCTTTATGCAACGCGTATACCGCAACGTTCGCGTAAGAGCAAATCACGAAAACAAACTCGTATACGCCGTGTTTGCACATAACACGCTCCTACTTTTCTTTAATAATATGTTCTTGTATTTGCCTATTTTGGCGCAATTTATCTTTATCCCGCTTTTGTTTAAGCGTGTAAAGAAAAAGGAGAGCGTCGGTCTGCAAGGAAAAAAACTTACGGTTGGTAACGCATGAAAAAGTGTCTTGTCTTAATGTGCACCTACAACGGTGAGAAATATTTGCGGGAACAAATTGACAGCATTCTCGCGCAAAAAGGGGTAGAAGTCGCGCTGAAAGTCGCCGACGACTGTTCGACGGACGGCACCGTTTCCATTTTAGAAGAATACCGCACGGCGCATCCAAACGTCGATTATACCGTCAATCAAGAAAACAAACGCTTCACCTATAATTTTATCGATTTGTTTTTCTCCGCCGACGGAACGGATTACGATTATTTTGCGTTTAGCGATCAAGACGATTTTTGGCAGGAAGAGAAACTCCTTTCCGCAATCGAACAAATAGAACGCATGCCGCAAAACGAGCGGGGGACTCTCTACTGTTCCAACCTCATTGTAACGGACGGAAATCTCAATCCGCGCGGAATGCAAGAGGGGAAACGCATCTTAAAGGCGAACAAAAAGACCTTCCCTTACGAAAATATCGCAACCGGATGTACTTGCGTGTTCGACGCGAAATTTTTCCGTCATTGCAAAAAGTATTATCCGCAAAACATTCGTCTGCACGATTACTGGTTTTTCCTCATTGCGGCGTATACGGCGCAGTACGTTTACGATTTAGACGGGCATATTTTATACCGTCAGCACGGCGGGAATCAAATCGGAAGCAATCAAAAACTGTTTACAAAGCGAAACGTAAAGGGATTTCGAAAATATCAAGGGGCGCAGTCATCCCTCGCGCGCGAACTTTTGAACGGCTACGGCGAAGAGATGAGCGAAAAGGACAAAAAACGGTTTCTTCGCGTGCGCGACTACAAAAAGAGATTTTCTTCGTGGCTTTGCTTGCTTTTTGGGGCGAGATGCCATACGTTGAAAAAGACGTTTGCGCTGAAAGTAAAAGTACTCACTCATAAACTGTAACGTAAGGATTGAATCATGGGGCTTGTTCGAAAATACAAACAACTTCCGCAAACGCTGAAAGCGTCTATTTGGTTTGTCATTGCGCTTCTTTTCCAAAAGGGGATCAACGTCTTGACGACACCCGTATTCACACGTTTGATGACGCACGAAGAATACGGCACGTTTTCCTTGTTTAACACGTGGTATAATATTTTTCTTGTCGTTTGCACGTTTAATTTGTTTGGCGGGATCTTTAATACGATCGTCCATAAGAATCAGGATAGAAAGGATGAGATGACCTCTTCCACGATGGGGTTTGAACTTGTCTTGACTGTCGTCGTGTTCGTCGGATATCTTGTATTTTACTTGCTTGGCGGTAATTTGCAGGGGCTTGATTTCACCCTTTCTTTGCTCGTATTCGCGCAAGTGCTCGTCAATATTCCTATGTCCGTTTGGATGGCGCGCTGTAAGTATGAATATCAATATCGCGTGTGCGCGGCGATCATTATCATTCAGTCGTTTTTGGTGGCGGCGGCGGGTATTTTATGCGTAATCTTCGCCGAACAAAAGGTGCTTGCGCGCGTTGTTTCAAACGTAGTCATCTTGCTTGTCGTTTCCGTCGTCTTATGCGTGGTGATTGCAAAACAAAGTCCCAAACTCGTTTCCCTGAAAAACTGGAAATACTTATTTCTGCTCGGCGCTCCGCTCGTCATTCACTACCTTGCACAGGACGTTATGGCGCAATCGGATCAACTCATTCTCGATTACTATCACGGGACGGAAACGGTAGCGGTTTACGCTCTTTCTCACTCGCTCTCTTGGTTGTTTACCATTTTAACGACGGCAATCAACACGACGTTTGTCCCGTGGGTGTATCGGCGTATGGACGAAAAAAATTTCTCCGGCGTGCGAAAAATATCCTTGCTCATTATATTTGGAATCAGTTTTATTACCTTGCTCGTATCCCTCATTTCCCCCGAAGTCATTCGCATTTTCGGCGGGGAAGGGTATGAAGAGGGGGCAAAACTCATTCCGATCCTCATTTGCAACGTCGTCGTTATCGCGGGATACGATCTATTTTCTAACGTTGCGTTTTACCACTCGAAAACGCTCGTCGCGTCTATTGTTACGCTTGTTAGCGCAGGCGTCAATATCGCCTTGAACTTCCTTTTTATTCCCAAATACGGAATGATCGCGGCATGTTTTACGACGCTTGCTTCCTATCTTTGCATGATGTTCTTGCATTTTATTATCATGAAGTATTACATGAAAAAGTTCGGGCTTACCCAAATGTATCGCGCGTCCCTTATTTGGGCGATCGTCATTGCGTTTATCCTGCTCAATTTGTCCGTACTGTTCTTGCTCGAATACGTACTTGTGCGCTACTTGATCTTGGGCGGATTGATTCTTGCGTTGACGCTTGTGCTCGTGTTGACGCGTAAAAAATGGATTCCGTACTTAAAGGGGGGAAACAAAGATGCAACAAATTGACGAAATGCTTACAACTGTAAGCCAAGACTTAAAAAAACATCCGCAAATTACCGTAAAAACTTCCCGCCCGTTTACTTTGATTCTTGCAAAATGGGGAATTAAAAAGAACGTCAATCCCAACCTTCTTACGCTCGGAATGTTACTTTCCGTCCTTGTCGCGTTGCCGTTCATTTTTGTCAATCAAATTTGGAGCGTCGTCGTGGGGTTTGTCGTCATTCAGTTATTTGAGATTTTTGACGACGCGGACGGCGTTGTAGCGCGCGGAACGGGCAGGCTTTCCGTTTACGGAGAGCAACTTGACTACATCATGCACTTGATTTGTCATCCGCTCGCCATCGCGACGTACGGTTATTGCGTATATCGCAACTTGCAAGCGCCCGTCTTTTCCTTCCTCTCAAACGAACTCTTGGTCATTCTTCTTTGCGGGGCGTTTATCATTCTCGAATATGGAATTCGAAACTTCGTGCACCTCGACGCGATTTCGCGGTTAAAACTTGAACAAAAAGGAGAGGTCGCAAAAGCAGGAAAGCGCGGGTTTATCAAAACGTGCTATCGCTATTTTATCGATAACTTCGTTTGCTTCCCCGTGTTTATGCAACTGTTCCCGATTTTCTTGTTCGTCGACTTGGTTGCGCCCGTAACCGTATCCGTTTGGGCGCTTTTGGGCGAGGTTGCCCTTTGGCTCATCTTCTTTTTGAGCGTCCTTCTCAAGCGGTTCATTCGTTACGTCAAATAAATTCAGTTTGAACACAAAACGCCGAGCAATTTGCACGGCGTTTTTTTTGGTAAATCGCTAAAAATGGGGAAAATTGTCGAAATAATTTTGAAAAAGTATGTTCATTTGCTTGACGAATGAAATAGAATCATGTATAATTGCACCTGTTGTTTGAAAAAAACGGAATATATCGTTCAAATTAAGCAGAAAAGCCCTCCCGAATGAACGCGGGAGTAATTCTGTCCTTTTTTTGCGTTTTTGACGGTACGGTTTGTTCAAACAAAAATTAAAACCGTTCATTTTTGAACACGGAGGAGTTAAAATGAAGAAAATAATCCCTTGCGCACTTGCTGCGCTGATGTCAGCATCCTGTTTGGCGGTTACCGCATGCGGCGGAGAAGCAATTACGATTTATACCTCGACGGAAGATTATAATATGGATTATCTTCAATCCTGTCTTGACGAGGCGTTTCCCGATTACGACGTAAAAATTGAATATATGTCCACAAGCAATATCGCGGCAAAGGTAATTGCAGAAGGGGAAACGACCGATTGCGATATCATCTACGCGCAAGAGTACGGCTATATTTCGCAAATGGCGGAAGCGGGCGTGCTGTTTGATTTGAGCAGTTTCGATAAGTCCTGCTACATGGACGATACGCTTCAAATTGAGGAAAAAGATTATTTAATCCCCGCGATTAGAACGGGCGGTGCGGTTATTATTAACAATTACGTTTTGGAGCAAAACGACCTTCCCAAACCCACCTCTTATGCGGATTTGCTCGATGAAAAGTACGAAGGGCTTATTTCGATGCCTTCGCCCAAATCGTCGGGAACGGGCTATATGTTTTATCTTTCCCTTGTCAATGCAATGGGGGAAACGGACGCGCTTTCTTACTTTGATTCGTTTACCGAAAACGTACTTGCGTACACCTCGTCCGGTTCCGGCCCCGTCAATGCGCTTGTTTCGCGCGAGGCGGCAATCGGTCTTGGTATGATTTCGCAAGCGGCGGAAAAAATTACGGGCGGCGTAGACGAACTTGAAATTCTCATTTTTGAAGAGGGTGCGCCTTTTAACCTTTACGGCAGTTGCGTGGTAAAAGGCAAGGAAGAAAAGGCGGGCGTCATGGAGATCATGGAATATCTTCATAGCACGTATACAAATCTTTCGAGCGAAGCGTTTTATCCCGAATCCGTTTTGAAAGACAAAACGTACGACGTTGCAAACTTCCCCGAAAACATTGTTTATGCCGATATGAGCGGAAACACGCTTGAACGAAAAGAAGACTTGCTTGCAAAGTGGACGCACTAAGGATTTTTATGAATAAGAAACTTGAAATAAAAAACTTAACCAAAGAATTTGACGGAAAGGGCGCCGTGCACGACGTATCGTTCGACGTCTACGACGGGGAATTTTTGTCCATTCTCGGCCCGTCGGGGTGCGGAAAGACGACCATTTTGCGTATGCTCATCGGTTTGATTTCCCCCACGAGCGGAACCATTTATAAAGACGGGGAAGAGATTACGCACGTTGCGCCTTCCGCACGCGGAATGGGAATCGTATTCCAAAATTACGCGCTTTTTGAAAATATGACGGTGCTCGGCAACGTCGAATACGCGTTGAAGATCAAAAAGGAAACAAAGGCGACCGCGCGCGAAACGGCACTCCGACTCATCGAACAAATGGGACTTTTGGAACATAAGGACAAAAAACCCTATCACCTTTCGGGCGGACAGCAACAGCGCGTGGCGATTGCGCGCACGCTGGCGCTCAATCCCGATATTATTTTGTTTGACGAACCGATGTCCGCGCTCGACGTTGACACCCGTCTTGCGCTTCGCAAAGAATTGAAAGAATTGCAAGCGGAATACAAAACGACGATGATCTACATTACGCACGACCAAGAAGAGGCGTTTTCTATGTCCGACCGCATTATGGTTATGGATAATTCCGTCATCAGTCAAATCGGTACGCCGGAAGAAATTGTTACCGCTCCCGCAAACGACTACGTACGCCGTTTCGTCGTGGACAACCTCCGCATGAAAGTGGAATCGATTGCAAAATACGTGGAGATGGGGAATGAAAATCACTAAAAGTTTGGTTGGCAGAATTAGTATTTTCGTCATTCTGTTTGCCATTATCATTGTACCGCTCGTCCGTATGCTCTTTTACATCGACGGCGCGGCGCTCAAGTCCGTGTTTACCTCGGACGGATTTTATACGGCGCTTCTCAACTCGATTACCTCAACGCTCGTTGCAACCGTTATTTCGCTTGTCGTTGCGTATGCGCTCGCGTGGAGCATTCACCGCACGAATATGCGGTTTAAGGCAATTTTGAGTATCGTACTCGTATTTCCGATGCTCATTCCGTCTATTTCACACGGAATGGGACTTGTCATTTTGTTTGGAAACAACGGAATTATTACGCGCCTTTTCGACGCGTCGAGTTCCATTTACGGGTTTGGCGGGGTTGTGCTTGGCTCGGTCATCTATTCCTTCCCCGTTGCATTTTTGATGATTTCGGATATTTTGAAATACGAGGATTATTCCCCGTATGAGGCGGCAAACGTGCTTGGAATATCCAAACCGCGTCAATTTGGCGCAATCACTTTGCCGTATTTACGGAAACCGCTTATTTCGGTTGTTTTTGCGACGTTTACGATGATCGTAACCGACTACGGCGTTCCGCTCTCCGTCGGCGGTCAGTTTAAGACGCTCCCCGTCATTTTGTACGAAGAGGCGGTGGGGCAACTGAATTACTCGGTCGGCAGCGTCATCGGGCTCGTCTTGCTCGTTCCCGCGGTGGGAGCATTCCTCTTTGATTTGTTAAATCAAGATAAGGGCAATTCCGCTTACGTTACAAAACCTTTCCGTTTGGAAGAAAATAAAAAGAGGGATATCATCGGCTACGTCGTTTGCACGATCGTCGTACTGTTTACCCTTCTTGTACTCGTGTCCTTTTGCGTACAGGCATTTGCAAAGCGGTATCCGAGCGATATGTCCTTTACCTTTGACAATTTTGCAAAGACGTTTAAGCGGGACGGGGGGAGTTTTCTTCTCAATTCGATGCTCATGGCGCTCTTAACTTCGGCAGTCGGTACGGCGTTTGCGTTTATTACCGCATATTTCACCGCCCGCATGAAGACGAAAACGAGCCGTTTTTTACACTTGATGTCTATCGTCAGTTTGGCGGTGCCAGGGCTTGTGCTCGGTCTTTCGTACGTCATCATTTTCAAGTCGACGTTTGTTTACGGAACGCTTGTGATCTTGATTATGGTCAACGTCGTACACTTTTTCGCGTCGCCGTATCTTATGATGTATAACGCGCTCGGAAAAATGAACGAGAATTTAGAATCGGTCGGCCATATTTTAGGAGTAAATCGTTTGAGAATTATAAAAGACGTCATCATTCCGCAAAGCAAGTATACGCTTTTAGAAATGTTCTCTTACTTTTTCGTTAACAGTATGATGACCATTTCCGCAGTATCCTTTCTTGCAACGCCCGATAATAAACCGCTCGCACTCTTGATCAATCAATTTGAAACTTACAACATGATGGAATGCGCCGCTGTCGTTGCAATTTTAATTTTTGCCGTCAACGTTACGGTGAAGGGAATCGTCGGCGCAATCAAAAAGCATGGAGAGAAGAAAGATGTTAAATCGAAAACAGTTTGATGTATTAGATGCCGTCATCGATGGAAAAAAACCGCTTACACAGCGTGAACTTGCAAAGCGCACGCATCTTTCCGTTGGAACGGTCAATAAAGTCGTGGGAGAATTGACGGCAAAAGGATTTTTGCGCGATAATTTAATTACGCAAGAGGGGCTTGATGCAATGGAACCGTATCGTGTACGCCGTGCCGTGTTTATTGCGGCTGGGTTCGGTTCGCGCATGGTACCGATTACGTTAAATATTCCCAAACCGCTCGTAAGGGTAAAGGGGCAACGCATTATTGATTCGATGCTCGATGCGTTAAAAGAGGCGGAAATAGATGAAATTTACATTGTCCGCGGGTATCTTTCCGAGCAGTTCGATCAACTTGTCTATAAATATCCGAACATTAAGTTTATCGAAAATCCGCTCTATAACGAGGCGAATAATATTTCTTCCGTCGTTCGCGCGGGCGACCTTGTAAAAAATGCATATATTTTAGAGGCGGATCTTCTCCTTTATAATAAAAAACTCATTAAAAAATATCAATATTGCAGTAACTATCTTGGAATCCCCGTTGCAAAATCGGACGATTGGGTATTTCAAACGGAGGGCGGAATCGTTACCAAACTCACGATCGGTGGGGTAAATTGTCATCAAGTCGTTGGAATTTCTTATTGGACGGAAGAGGACGGACAAAAACTTGCCGAAGACGTTGTTTCGGTGTTTGAGGCTCCCGGCGGAAAAGAACGTTATTGGGATCAAGTTCCTCTTGAATACTGTATCGACCGCTATCAAATTAGCGTTCGCGATTGTAGTTTTGAAGACATTATTGAAATTGATACCTATAACGAATTAAAAGCATTAGACGACGTATACCGTTAAAATAAGGCGCTTATTTAGCGCCTTATTTTTTATAATGCATTCATTGACAAGTAACGCGATTTGCGCTAAAATAGAATTATATTTTTCTAATGAACACAAAAAAGCGGTAAAATGCAATACTTGCGTTAAAGCGATTTTGTTCGACGTGGGGCGGAATAGCAAGGCGAAAGCCGAAGCGTCACACGCAACCGTTGCGCGTTCCTTTCCCAAAAAAGCAAAAAGCGTTCCACCAAAAAATGATGAAACGCTTGGCATGGGTGGTGCGATGCGTAAGCTAAGCGGAATAGCAAGGCGAAAGCCGAAGCGTCACACGCAACCGTTGCGCGTTCCTTTCCCAAAAAAGCAAAAAGCGTTCCACCAAAAAATGATGAAACGCTTGGCATGGGTGGTGCGATGCGTAAGCGAAGCGGAA
>JAGASM010000015.1 GCA_017621735.1 Clostridia bacterium
AAGATCGGTAGAAAGATATCTCTCTCCCGTGTCGGGAAGAAGGACGACGACCGTCTTTCCTCTAAACTCTTCGTTTGCGGCAACTTTTACCGCGCCTGCAACCGCAGCGCCCGAAGAAATGCCCGCAAGCACCCCTTCCTTTTTGGCAAGCAAACGCGCGTATTCGTACGCCTCTTCGTCCGTAACCGTCAAAACACCGTCCAAAAGGCTTTTATCGAGCGTTTCGGGTACAAACCCCGCGCCGATGCCCTGAATGCCGTGCGCGCCCCCTTTCCCCGCCGTTAAAACGGGAGATGAGGCAGGCTCGACGCCAAACACCTTTACGTCGGCGTTTTGCTCTTTGAGATACTTTCCTACCCCCGAAAGCGTCCCGCCCGTGCCGATTCCGCACACGAACGCGTCCACCTTGCCCGCGGTGTCCCGCCAAATTTCAACGCCCGTCGTTTGATAGTGCGCAAGCGGATTGCACGCGTTTGTAAACTGCCCTAAAATGAGCGCGCTCGGAAGGGAATTTTTCAACGCTTCCGCCCGCTCGATTGCCCCTTTCATGCCCTCGCTTGCGGGAGAGAGAACGAGTTCCGCGCCGTACGCTTTTACGAGCGTTTTCCGCTCTTCGCTCGCATTTTCGGGCATGACGACGATTGCCCGATACCCCTTGACGGAGGCGAGCATGGCAAGGGCGACGCCCGTGTTCCCGCTCGTCGGCTCGATGAGGACGGTAGACGGGCAAAGCAGCCCCTTTTCTTCCGCATCCTCTAAAATGGCGAGGGCGACGCGGTCTTTGCTCGATCCTGCGGGATTGTTCCGCTCGATTTTTGCAAGCAACCGAACGTTCGGGCAAACCTTACGTGCAAGGCGGGAAAGTTCCAAAAGCGGAGTATTCCCGATAAGTTGTGTAACCGATTGCGCAATTTTTTCCATAAGAAAATTATACCACGCGCGCTCCTTTCTGTCAAGATAGAACGCCCCCCACACCCTTGCTTGCGGAAAAAAAAGGCATTCCCGAAGGAATGCCTTTTTTGCGTTACGGAAATTATTCCGCGTCTACCTTGTTCATGGTGATGATAACGTCTTCACCTTCTACTGCATCCCCACCGTCGACAGGAGCGATCCAGTACTGGAATACGTTATATCCGTTTTCAATATAATATTGATCTACCGTGTAGGTACCAACCCAAAGTTCACGGTCTGCGTCGTACGTCATTTCAAACAACGGAGAACCGTAATCGTCAAAGTAAATTTGCTTTGTTGCCGTAAATTCGTACGTGCCCGCTTCGTTTGCAACGAAGGTCAACTGGCTACCGACTGCAACCGTCGTTTCGCCGCCGTCCGTCAAACGGGGATCGGATACAACGACTGCTACGTCTTCAAGCGCAGCCGTTCCTGCATTGACGAGAACAACGTAAGCGGTGTTCGCATATGCGGTAAGCGCTCCGTCGAAGGAGATACCGCCTTCCGCGTTTTCAACGTACGTATATCCGCCATACATTCCGGGAACATATGCCGCGACGTTTGCATCTGCAATCGTAACCTTCCAAGGCGTTTGCGCGGAGTATCCCATCAACGTTTCGTCCGCCAACTTCGCATAGACGTAAGAACCTGCTGCGATGTCGACGTTCGTCGTGCCGACGAGCGCAAGGTCGTAAGAAGATTTTTCTTCGACGTAAACGTTGCCCGTTACCGCCTCTTCGTTTCCGTTATAAACGGAAATTTGGATGATATCGCCTGCGTTTGCCGCAACCATCATAAACGAATCTTCGCCGATCGTCATTCCGGTTGCTTGCGTGTTGCCGTTGTAAATGGAGTTCAACATAACTGCAATTGCTTCGTCCGCACTGATTTCAACGATACCGGAAGCCTGTGCAACGTATTCGTAAACTTGCGATTCGACTGCCGCTGCAACGGTAACCTCCGCAACGCCGTCTTCCACTTCCAAAACGTTGACAGGTTGCTTTGCAAGGGAGAATTCAACCCCTTCTACCGCTTCGTCGCCGCTGTTATAGACGATGAACGTATAACTCGTTACGGGTTCTTCGGACGCCATCCAGTACATTTGGGATTCCAACGTATAAACGCCTTCGTTTTCTAAAAGTTCGCCCCAACTGTAGTTATAGTATACCGCAACGTCTGCGCTCGCGCTTTCTACCGCAAGGTCTACGTACGTTTCGCCGTTGTGTTGCAAACGCTCGATTTCCGCATCCGTCAATTCGTACGTGAGGAATGCAAATTCATCTACGTCAACCGTAACGGTATCGTCCATTTTAAGAGCGGTTGCGGCAACTTCTGCCACGTTGAATTCAATTTCAACGTCCTCATCGCCGTAGTTATATACAATAGCCGCGACGATATCGCCTGCCTTTACAGAGATATAGTTGAACAACTCGTTCCCCATAGGATCGTTAACTGCCATCGTTTCCGCATCTTGATTGGTCGCATTCGTGAACATGACGTCGCTGTTGTCATAAACGATTGCGCCGTCTACCGTTGCTTTGTAAACGAGGATTGCGGGTTCGTACGTACCTCCCTCAGCCGTTACCGTATTGTCGCCTACTACCATGACGTCAACGGTTTCAAACGAAATATCCGCGTTTTCCAACGCTTCGTTTGCGGTAATCGTTACGACAACGGGCGTATTTGCCTTGACGTCGAGAAGATCCATCGCAGCCGAAGCCTTGCCGTCTACCTCAACGGTAACGTTGTACGCTTCCCCCTCCATATCTGCCGCGCCAAACAAAACGTTCACATCCGCCGCGGAAACGACGGCAAACGTCGTCTTTTCGTTTGCATCAAGCGAAATGGTCGCGCCGAACGAAAACTCTTCTACGTCCGCGGAAATGGTTACGATATTGTCTGCAATGGGAGCCTCGGGAGCATCGGGACCGGGCGTAGGTGCGGGTTCTTCGTCGCATGCTGCAAAAATACCAAGCCCGAGCGTCAAGCAAGCCGCCGTTCCGAGCAAGGATACTTTTTTCCATAAGTTACTCATAAGTTACCTCCTAATTTTGTTAATACCTTGATATTAACCTTAAATATATTATACTACGATTTTTTTCTTCACGCAATTCTTTTTTTGCGTAATTGCTCTTATTTTTTTGTATAAATTTCTATTTTTTTCTAATTTATGCCATTTTTTGCATATTTGGTTGTATATATACGGGCATTTTACGTAGAAAGACCGCGGGCGCTCGCACGTAGGTGCGAGCGCCCTTATTTTATCATTGTCAACTATTCCCTTACTTTTCCATCCCGCACGGCAGGCATTGCGCTACGGCGTCAACCCCCGTCTTCCGTAGAAAAATTGCAATCGAGCGCCTTTCCCTCTTTTCTATGCGGAACAACCGCCGCCCAAAGCCGTTTTCCTTACTTTTCCATCCCGCACGGCAGGCATTGTTTGGATAAAATTTCTTCGTGTTTGATGCTGCTGTACAATCGGAATCCGCCCGCAAAGTTGTACGCGTCAAAGCCGTTTTGCACGAGAATTCTTGTTGCCAAATAACTGCGCAGTCCGCTTTGGCACATTACGTAAATTTTTTTGTTTTTATCAAGTTCGGCAATGCGCGCCCTCAAATCGTCCAACGGAAGATTGATAAACCCCTCGGCATATCCGCGCATATACTCAAACGGCGTGCGCGTGTCGAGTAAAATTACGTCGTCCCGTTCTCTCAAAGCGGGAATTTCCTCATAATAAAACTGCTTTACAACGCCCTGTTTCATATTGTCCGCAATCATTCCCGCCATATTTACGGGGTCTTTTGCCGAAGAATAGGGGGGCGCGTACGCCAAATCCAAATCTTTTAATTCGTCCGCTTTCATCCCTGCCCGTATCGCCGTTGCAATGACGTCAATACGCTTATCCACGCCGTCGTACCCGACGATTTGCGCGCCCAAAATTTGATAAGTGCCCCTTTCAAAGATAAGTTTCAAGGTCATTGCCGTTGCGTTCGGATAATACTCTGCGTGCGAATTTTGCGTTAAAATAATTTTCTCATAGTCATATCCGCTTGCCTTGGCTTGCGCTTCGTTTATCCCCGTCGTCGCCACCGTCATATCGAATACTTTGATAACGGACGATCCTTGCGCGCCCTTGTATTCGCTATTCCGTCCGCAAAGATTATCGGCTGCAATGCGCCCTTGCTTGTTGGCGGGGCCCGCCAAAGAAATTACCGCGTCTTGCTCCGTAATAAAATGTTTTACCTGCACCGCATCGCCTACCGCATAGATGTCGGGAAGGGATGTTTGCATTTTTGCGTCGACTTTGATCGCGCCTTTCACGCCAAGTTCTAACCCTGCCCTCTTTGCTAGGGTATTTTCTGGCAAAACCCCGACGGAAACCGCTACCATGTCCGCATTCAGTTGTTTTCCGTTTGAAAGTGTAAGCGAAACGCGCTCGCCGTCTGCCGTCAGTTTTTCCGTATCGGTATTGAGCAAAATTTGTACGCCGTGATTGCGGAAATTTGCATGGAGAAAGGACGCCATGTCGCAATCGACGGCGGGTAAAAGATGATTTCCGCGTTGAACGATCGTCGTTTGAATCCCGCGTTCGGCAAGATTTTCCGCCATTTCAAGTCCGATAAAACCACCGCCGATCACAACGGCGGTTTTGGGTTGTTTTTGCTCTATAAACGAACGGATTTTTAACGTGTCTTCCACCGTGCGGAGGGTGAACGTTCTTTCGTTTTCAGTATAGAAATCGGGCAAAATCGGCTTTGCGCCGGGGGATAAAATGAGTTTATCGTAACTTTCCGCAAAACTCGTTCCCGTTTTCAAATTTTTGACGAAAACAGTTTTGTTTTGCGCGTCGATATCCGTTACTTCGTGATGAACCTTCGCCACGATTTTGAAACGGCGGTAAAAACTTTCGGGCGTTTGCAAGGTCAAGTCTTCCTCGTCTTCAATTACCCCACCGATATAGTACGGCAAACCGCAGTTTGCATAGGAAATATATCCCGAACGCTCGAAAATAATAATTTCCGCGCTCTCGTCTAATCTTCTTATTCTTGCCGCCGCCGTTGCGCCGCCCGCAACCCCGCCTACGATTACGATTTTCATACGCTCCATCTCCTTACGTCTATTATACCTCATTTCGCAATTTTTTCAATCGTTTTTTTGGAAGTTGCTTTTTATCCCTATCCTTATCTATTTCCTTTTCAGCACCGTAATGATGCCCCTCACAAGCCTCATCACATTCTTCATTTTTTTTATTACAATATAATACTTGCCGATTCGCTCCTTTATAAGAAATTATAGCTGAATATTTACAGTTCTTACAAGCTCTTTGGGGCTTGCTTATTTTACTCTCTTCAACAATGCCATCTTGAATCTCTCTCATTTTGTTTCTTGATATTTTATGCATTACCTTATGGCAATCTACACATAAAAACATTAAATCCGACAGGCGTTCATGCATGAATCTCGCATAGGTTTTATGATGAATTTCATAACGCCCCACTTTTTCTTTTCCGCACAACTCGCATCTATACTTAACCGAATTTGCTTTTTTTACACGCAGAGCTTTCCATTGATATGTTTGTAAATATTGCTCATATTTTTCTTTGAAATCCATTTACTAATTTTTCGCCCCCTCTTGCATTCGCTCGTTACGCACCTCTTGCGGATGAAAAAAACTCCGCCAAAACTGCAATAGACATGGGGATTTTTAGAAACAATTTAAATTTTATAGTATTGCAGTTTTCAAGCGGTTAAAAAGAAAACAAGAACTTAGACGTGAAAATCTAAGTTCTTTTTCTTTGCTTAAAAATAGATATGGGTTTCC
>JAGASM010000016.1 GCA_017621735.1 Clostridia bacterium
ACCTTCCTCGTGGAGGGTTGCGGTTCCGCCGTACATATTGCCGAAGCCGAGCGCGTAGTCGGTGTTCAACTGTTTCGTTTGAACCGAGGTTTCGTCAACACTCGCGACAACGCTTACCTTACCCGAACTCGCAACAATATTTACCTTACTTTCACTCGCGAACAATGCAAACGTTGAACCTGCAATCAGGCTAACGCAAAGGATGATCGTTACAAACGAAGAAATCAAAAAATTTTTCTTTTTCATTTTCACACCTGTTTATCGGCGGTTCCGCGAGCGTAGCGGAACCGCCCGAAATTCTTAAATTTGAATTCGATCCCGTTAGTCTGCCGTAACGTTTTTATCGGAATCTTTCGTATAATGAGTTCCGTCAACGTAAACGTCCGTAGCGGTGCCCGTGTAGGTATTCGCGTTGACAGTCGTCGTAACGCCTGCCGCCATTGCCTTAATTCTCCAAAGTCCGCTAAATCCGCCGTCAACCGTATTGTTGCCTTCCAAAATCAAGGTGTAGTCGGCACCGCAGGAGCCGTCAATTTCGATCGCCGCCGTATTTTGATTTGCAACCGCACCCGCAAATCTTCCCTGACCGCCGTGGAAACGGCTGTTTCTTACCGTAAGCGTATGATCTACACCTTGATCCTTAAACATGACCAAAGCATGCCCTTGCGTATAGAAATCGCAATCATCCACTAATACGTCGCCATCATAGATATAGGTATAACGCATGACAGTCTTCGCCGCCTCGTCATCGTTATCAAACGTGCACTTTATAAACGAAACGTCGCCGTAAAGATACTGTTGTCCGATAATCGTACAATTCGTATACGTCATCCCGTTATGACGGATATACGCGGCATAATAAGCGCCGTCCTCAAAGGTAACCTTTACGTTTTGCAACGCAACGGTACAACCGTCAAGCCCGAGATGGTCGTGCGAAGAGCCAACGGCGTTCGTCAAGGCAATTTCCGCACCGTCTTTATGCTCGCCCACGACGTTGATCGTCTTATTGCTCGACGTCAGCACGTTTTCATATTTTCCGTCTGCAAGAATGACGTTCACTTCGCTTGCGCTTCCACGCATGAGAGAAGTAAACGCGCTTGCCGTCGTAACGTATTGCACGCCGTCGACCGACAAGGTAGCGCCGTTAATGACACGGCCCGCGATTGAAAGTTCCGTATCGTTCGTGCAGTTGTTTACGGTATATACGTACGCCTGATTCGCGGTGCCGAAAAATGCGCCGAGTTTATCGGTACGCATCGCACCGTCTTCAATTTCGCTGCTTGCGGTGGATGCCGTTACGTCGCAGTCGGTTAACGTAACGGTACTCGTTGCATAGCCGACGTAAATAGCCGCGTTTCCGTAAGAATTATTTACGTTTGCGTTTTCAACGTCTACGTCGGTAAGATTCACCGTACTGTTTCCGTTTGCATAGCCTACTACTGCCGCCGCTCCGGTGGAGGTAGCCGCCGCATATCCGTCCTCTACCGCAACGTTTGCAAGTTTCAGCCCTTCAACGTTCAAAGTTGCGTTTGTAGCGACGAAGAACATTCCAACGGATTCCAGCCCGTCATGCGAACCGGTAACAAATTTCACGTTAGAAATGGTGTTTCCGTTTCCTTTGAAATTAAGAGTATCGCCGTAAGCAACCCCGATTTCCTTAAATTCGGCGCCGTTCAAATCAATGCTTGCCATCAATTCAACGTTTTGAATTTCCGCAACGCCGTTGTTTCCAATGAGATATTTTCCGCTCAAAGCCTTAAAATCGTTGGCGCTATACACGTAGATCGTCCCGTCTTCGGGGTTTTCTACTTGCGCATTGCCTTGAATTGCCTCTACTTTGTATGTAATGGTACAAGTTTTATCTTGATACTCATCTCCGTTCGATTCGGGAAGTTCAATGCTTACGGGAACGATTGCATTTTCAGACCCAACCGCAAGTTCACTCCAATTAGATACAACCGTTACGCCGTTGTAGCCCACCTTATCGCCAATCGTTACGTCAAGTCCCGCAAACAACCCGCTAT
>JAGASM010000017.1 GCA_017621735.1 Clostridia bacterium
ATCACGTCGGAATTCACCCCCAGAACGGTTATCTGCTTCCCGATTTTACGGGAAAGGAATGCGATTACGCTGATATTGCCAATGTAACGGGAATTCTTTGGCGCAGTTTTTCCGCACGTGCTACGTCGCAGGACAATATTGATAAAAAATGTTATGAGGTGGATTTTTACATCGTTTATGACGAAGAAAAGGGTATTCCGATAGATGACCGTAAAGAAATTGACGGTATTGTGTGCACATGATTTTTCAGAAATAATTATTGTGGGGCATTCAGTGGCAGGTATTGATTTGCCATATTTCAAGAGAATAGATGAATGTACAAATAGAGAATTGATATGGAATGTACATTACTATGCTGAATCTGAAAAAGATAAAATGAAAGCGGCGTTGGAATCGCAAGGAATTGATTTCAAAAGAATAAAACTGATTTCAAACAATGAATTTTACAATATGTAAGATTGCTACAGAAAACGAGTATTAAAACTATCAAGAAGTAACCGAAAATAAACCAAAAATCTCCCCAAGTGGTCAAACATGTGGTCAAAGGCGAAAAATGGGCTTGTTCAACCCTCGAAGCAGGGAAGAACAAGCCCATTCTTTATATTGCGAAAACGCGAGATTTCAAGAGATTTTGCGAGAAAATAAAAGAAAATCGGAGGTTCGGTTGAACCTCCGATTTTGGTCTGAGTGACAAGACTTGAACTTGCGGCCTCTACCACCCCAAAAAAATGACTGTTGAATTAGCTTAAATATGGTTCAGTAATTGTTCATATCACGAAAACGTGAGATTTCAAGAGATTTTGGGAGAGAATAAAAGAAAATTCGGCGGGGGAATCGGCTCCACGTCCGATTGCGGTTTGACTGTAGGGAGCATAGCGACGGAGCGGCGAACTTGTGGGCGTTCAAAATGGTTTGCTCGGTAGAGTCGGGGGTTGTGTCTTGTTTTTGATAGCAATCTATCCTGTTTTTTGTGTTTGAATTTGTCAGGAATTGTGAAAATCAAGCGGTTTTCTATTTTTGAGAAAATTACATTGCGAGCAATTGACAACGGGGGAGGAACTTGGTAAAATATAATCGATAAAAATTTATCGATTGAAAAATAAAAAGCGGATACATACTGAAAGCGGAATATCGAAGGCGACGGTGGTGTATCTTCTCTCCTATTTGCGTTACTTGAAAGGTGCGCGGCAAGGGGGGGGGTAGAATACGTATCTACCGCAGGCATAATGTGCGCGGGTAAATGGGGTAGGATACGTATCTGCCGCGGGCATGGCGCGAAAAATGAGGAGGGGAACGGATGAATACTGAAAGCGGAATATCGAAGGCGACGGTAGCGCGACTTCCCGCCTATTTGCGTTACTTGAAAGGTGCGCGCGCAAAGGGGGTAGAATACGTGTCGTCCGCAGTTATGGCGTCGGATATGGGATATTCGGCGGTCGGCGTGCGAAAGGATTTGGAGGGCGTTTCTTCCAAGCGCGGAAAGCCTCGCTTTGGGTTTGAAATCGCCGCGCTCATTGCGGATATCGAAAAGTTCCTTGGATATAAACAAACGGAGGACGTTATCATTGTGGGGGCGGGGGCGCTCGGACGTGCCATTCTCTCCTACGACGGGTTTGAAAAGTATGGAATTCGCGTTGTCGCGGCGTTCGACCGCAGTCCTACTGCCATCGGCGCTGTGCGCGGAAAGCCCGTTTACCCGATGGAGCGGTTGAGGGAAACGGTAGAAAGGCATAAGGTAAAAGCGGGGATCTTGGCTGTTCCCCGTGCGTCCGCGCAGGGTGCATGCGATGAGATGATCGAGGCGGGTATTACGCAAATTTTGAGTTTTGCCGCCGAACATTTGCGCGTTCCTACGGGCGTGGAAGTGCGCTACGAGGATTTGGCGGCGTCGCTTGCGGCGCTTTGCAATGGAAACTGATTTAGGCAATAAACGGAGGTTAGATATGAAAGACTTTATTGTAAAAGACGAGGAAACGCTCGCAAAAATGCTTGCGCGCGTTCGGGCGGCGCAACAAACGTTCGCGACGTTCCCGCAAGAAAAGGTAGATGAAATTTTCTACCGTGCTTCTCTTGCGGCGAATAAAAAGCGCATTCCGCTTGCAAAGATGGCGGTAGAAGAAACGGGAATGGGTGTCGTCGAAGACAAAGTGATTAAAAATCACTATGCGTCAGAATATATTTACAATCAATATAAAGACGTTAAGACGTGCGGCGTCATCGAGCGGGACGAGGGGTTTGGCATCACCCGTATTGCCGAGCCGATCGGCGTGCTTGCGGCGGTTATTCCCACGACAAATCCGACGTCGACGGCAATCTTCAAAGCGTTGATTTGCTTAAAAACGCGAAACGGTTTAATTATTTCGCCACATCCGCGCGCAAAAAAGAGCACGATCGAGGCGGCGAAAATCGTCTTGGATGCTGCGGTAGAAGCGGGCGCGCCCGAGGACATTATCGGGTGGATAGACGAGCCGACCGTTCCTCTTTCCGGCATGGTCATGCGGGAGTCGGATATGATTTTGGCGACGGGCGGTCCCGGTATGGTCAAGGCGGCATATTCGAGCGGGAAACCTGCGCTCGGCGTCGGTGCGGGCAATACGCCCGCCGTGATCGACGAAACGGCGGATATTGCGCTTGCGGCGTCTTCCATTCTTCACTCCAAGACGTTTGACAACGGTATGATTTGCGCATCCGAGCAGTCTGTTATCGTCGATAAGAAAATTTACGCGGCGTTCAAAAAGGAACTTGCCCTTCGCGGGGCATACTTCCTCAACGAGGAAGAAACGGAAAAGGTGCGCAAGACGATTATCATTAACGGCGGACTGAACGCAAAAATCGTCGGGCAATCGGCTTATAAAATTGCAAACCTTGCGGGATTTTCCGTACCCGAAGAAAGTCGCGTGCTCGTCGGCGAAGTGCAGTCCGTCGATCTTTCGGAAGAGTTTGCGCATGAAAAGCTTTCTCCCGTCCTTGCAATGTACAAGGCGGAAAACTTTGAAGACGCGGTGAGTAAGGCGGACAAACTCATCAACGACGGCGGGCTTGGGCATACGTCTTCTCTCTTTATAAACGTCGAAGCGGGCAAGGAGAGGATCGAATATTTCCGTTCGATTATGAAAACGTGCCGCATCGTCATCAATACGCCTTCTTCCCAAGGGGGAATCGGGGATATTTACAACTTCAAGTTCCCGCCTTCTCTTACCCTCGGGTGCGGATCTTGGGGCGGAAATTCCGTTTCGGAAAACGTCGGCGTCAAGCATTTAATCAATATTAAAACGGTTGCGGAGAGAAAGGAAAATATGTTGTGGTTTAGAGCCCCCGAAAAGGTTTATTTTAAGCGCGGCTGCCTCGGCGTTGCGATGCAAGAACTCGGAAAGCAAGTATACAATAAGAAAAAAGCGTTTATCGTTACCGATCAATTCCTTTTTGAAAGCGGATTTACCAAGGCGATTACGGACATTCTCGACGCGGAGGGGATCGTTCATGCAACCTTCTTCAACGTAACGCCCGATCCGACGCTTGCATGCGCGAACGAAGGGGTAAAGCAAATGCGCGAGTTCAATCCCGACGTCATCATTGCGGTTGGCGGCGGTTCACCGATGGACGCGGCGAAGATCATGTGGGTCATGTACGAACATCCCGAAGTGAATTTCGAGGATATGGCAATGCGCTTTATGGACATTCGTAAACGCGTATATCCCTTCCCTCATATGGGTGATAAGGCGCTTTTCGTTGCCATTCCCACCACGGCGGGAACGGGTTCGGAAGTAACGCCGTTTGCCGTTATCACGGATGAAAAGACGGGGGTAAAATATCCGCTCGCCGATTACGAACTCATGCCCGACGTCGCAATCGTCGACGCTGATTTGATGATGAACATTCCCAAGGGGCTTACCTCTTGTTCGGGAATTGACGCGCTCAGTCATGCGCTTGAAGCGATTGCTTCCGTCATGGCAACCGATTTTACCAACGGCATCGCGAAAGAAGCGATCAAACTCATTTTTGAGTATCTTCCCTCGGCGCACGAAAAGGGCGCGCACGACGCGATTGCGCGTGAAAAAATGGCAAATGCCTCTACCATGGCGGGCATGGCGTTCGCAAACGCGTTCCTCGGCGTGTGCCACTCGATGGCGCACAAACTCGGCTCTTACTGGCATATTCCGCACGGAATGGCAAACTCGCTCATGCTCGAAGAAGTCATTCGTTTTAACAGCAGCGAGTGCCCCACGAAGATGGGGACGTTCCCGCAGTACGCGTACCCGCAATGTAAAGCGCGCTATGCGGACGTCGCGCGGTATTTGGCGTTAAAGGGAAAGACGGACGACGAACTCGTCGAATCGCTCATTCAAAAGTTGCGCGAATTGCAAACGGCGGTCGGACAGCCAAAGACGATTGCAGAAGCGCTTCAAGGCAGGGTTACGGAAGAGGAGTTCCTCGCAAAACTTGACGAAATGACGGAGGACGCGTTCGACGATCAATGTACGGGCGCGAACCCCAGATATCCGTTGATGAGCGAAATCAAACAAATGTACTTGAACGCCTACTACGGCAGAAAATAAGAAGGACGGCGGAGCGAATTGCT
The DNA here is from genome assembly GCA_017621735.1 of Clostridia bacterium. Lineage (GTDB taxonomy): Bacteria > Bacillota > Clostridia > Christensenellales > Borkfalkiaceae > Gallimonas. The sequence goes on from JAGASM010000017.1 coordinate 4,580, forward strand.
CCGCCGTTTTCCTCACGGGAAATAATTTTTATAAAACACTTGACAAAAAATTTAGGGGGAGGGTATAATAAGTTAATAAGATTAAGGAGTAATGTATGAAAAAGTTATTCAAAGGTTTGGTTTGCGGCGCATGTGCGTTGATTTCGCTTTTTGCGGTCGGTTGCACCAAAGAAGTGGACTTTGAAACATTTACGGAAAAGGCGTATAAAATTCAAGAGGATGCGGACGCTGACGACCGCGGGAACGTAACGATTACGGGAAGAGAAAATATTGAAAATGCCGAAGTTTACCTGATCAAAGGCAGCGGGGGAGAATGGGAGGTCAAAACGACGATCGACAGCGACGTTGCGGCCAAGTTAAGCGACGTTCTTAACAAAAAACCTTGGGCAATTAACACCGATCAGTGGTGGAGTATTAACACGGCAAAATATCCCGGCGAATGGACGTATTTCATCGGCGATTTGCTCGAAATGACCAACGGTGAAGTAACGTTTAAGTTTGAAAAAGATGACGGCATGTTGGTTGAGTACGAAGACGCGGAAGATAAGTTCGTCATCGTTTGGTAATCGGCAAAGCCAAGCATAGAAAAACAATGAAGAAATTAAAATTTTTTGTAACGGCGTTGCTTTTTATTTGCACGCTCTCAACGTTTACCGCTTGCGGAACGACGCAAGGGGACGAAAATATGCAGGCAATTATGTTGGCGGTTGAAAGCGGAGAACTTTCTTCCGAAAACGCGGCTTACGTACGGGAAGAGGGCGACGTCGCCGAGCGCTGCCAAGCGACGGCGGGCGGTTGGTCGATTACGGATAGCGAAGACGATTTGTTTAGCGGAATCATCTTTTACGTCTATCATAGCGAGCCTTTGGAGGCAAACCCCGAACAAACGCGCATTGTCAGAGGAGATTTGATCTGGTACGAAAACGAAAAGACCTTTTCGTTTTTTGGAAGAGATACGACGATGGATTCGTCGAATCACGGCATGAGCACGATCTTTGAAATAAAGGGACTCGACGCAAACGCGTTTTACAAGGACGGAGAATTTACCGAAGAAAACTGCGAAGATTTCTCCATTACGTACAAAACGGTAATGTCTTTCTCCGCGGAAGCAACAACGACCGCATACATTATGGATTGTCTCAACGCATGCTTTAATGGATTGCACGAAATATATTCGGCGAAAGGATATCCGATTAAAAAGTAAAAAAAGCCCTTGCGCAAGCAAGGGCTTTTTTATGCCGAAATTAAGCGGGGACGACGTTGACGATGATCTTCGTCGTAATGCCTTCCATTAAGCGAATTTCTACGGGGAAGGATCCGAGCGATTTGATGGCGTCTTTCATGAGGATTTTTTTCTTGTCGATTTCAAACCCTTTTTCCGTGAGTGCAGAAGAAACCTGCGCCGAGGTAACAGAGCCGAATACCCGTCCGTTTTCACCCACTTTAATAGGGACTTCTACGGCGGTGTCTTTCATGGAATCGGCGAGTGCTTTCAATGCTTTTACGTTTTCCGCCTTATGATATGCTTCCGCCGTCTTCTTTTGTTGAATTTCATTGATGCCGGATGCGGTTGCGATTTCTGCAAGTCCCTTTTTTAAGAGGAAGTTTTTCGCGTATCCGTCCGAAACTTCGAGGATATCACCTTTTTTGCCGCTGCCTTTTACGTCTGCTTTCAAAATGACTTTCATAACTGTATCTCCTTTTCTCTTATATTTTACAAAATGCGCGCGCGTTTGTCAATATGTTTTGATAATTTCCGCACAAAAGGGGAATAATAGCAAGAAGGAGGTAGGATATGAAAAGTACGATTAACAGCGGAGTATCTTGCTGCGTATGCGAATGCGCGTTTAACCGCGATGGAATGGCATGCACGCTCGATAAAATCCAGGTTGGGAACAGTTGTACGGGAAAGGAATCCCCTTGCACTTGTTGCGACAGTTTCCGTCAAAGAGGTTAAAGAAAATCCCCCTCGTACGCGAGGGGGATTTTTTTGGTTTAGGAAAGATTGTGGAAAAAAACGGAGAAAAGGGCGCGGCTGTGGAGTAGTGTACGCACGCAATGTTTCCGTCAAAGAGGTTTTTTTTGGTTTAGGAAAGATTGTGGAAAAAAACGGAGAAAAGGAGCGTGGCTGTGGAGTAGCGTACGCACGCAATGTTTCCGTCAAAGAGTTTTTTTGGTTTAGGAAAGATTGTGGAAAAAACGGAGAAAAGGGCGCGGCTGTGGAGTAGTGTACGCACGCAATGTTTCCGTCAAAGAGGTTAAAGAAAATCCCCCTCGTACGCGAGGGGGATTTTTCTATGCTTTTGGATAGCAATCGCACATTTTTCCGTTGGGTAAAAATCCCGAATCGGAGCATTTTTTACATGTATAGGCGGGGAGAAGATCTTCTTCCGCAATCCCGAGCCGTTGGAGTGCGAGCGTCCGTTTTGCTTGCCAGTCTTCCATTTTTTTGCGGAGGACGGGCACGCTCTCCGGGTTGAATACTTCCGCGCGGGCAAGTTCAATTTCGCCCTTTCTGAGTTCCGATTCCGCTTCGAGGAACGCCTTGTCCCGTTTTGCTTGATTTTCAACGTGTTCCGCCTTTGCGACGGCGCGGGAACGGAGAACGGCGTAATAATGCTCCCGTTCGCTCTTCAAATCCGCGGCAACGGCGCTTTCGTTCTTGTAAGGGGCGGGGGCTTTTGCGCTCGGGACGGCAAGGCTTGAAACGTCAGAAACGGTAACGACGCCTTGACGCTTCCATTCGGAAAGCAGTCTGTTCATGTACGAGAGGGGTTTTAACGTGCTTGCGCTCCGTTTTGCCGCCTCTAAAATGACCTCTTCCGAAAAACTCCAACTCTTCCAAGCGGCAACCATATCGAGGGAATATTGCGATTTTTTTACGACGCCGCAAATGGCTTGGATTTTTTGAAGAAGACGGAGTTGCTCGTTTCGTGCTTTGCAGTATCCTTCAATTCCGCCGAAGTCTACAATCCCTTGCGCGTATAATTCTTCTAAAAGGGTATTCAGTTCTTGAAATCCGTAGTTGAGTTTTCCGTAAACGGACGCAAGCAAGACAAGACTGTCTTTATCGTACCCGCGTTCCTGCCATTTTTCCGCATAATCTTCGATGAGAGTGCGGGGATTTTCTACCTTAACGGAAAGTTTTTGCGCCACTTTATAGACGATTTCCGTCAAAAGTTTTTTGTTTGCAAGATATTCGATTGCTTCCGAATGAGAGTGGACGTTTTTTTCGTCGAGTTCCGAAATCAACTGATCGAGGGTGAACAGCGTGCCTTTTTTCAAGTAAGAAGCACATTCGAAAATTGCGTCCGTGCTCATGCCCAAAGACAACCATTTGTCCAAAAAATCGTAATCCGTATCTTGAATTTTGTTGCGTATTCCAAGCAAGGTGAAGATTTTTTGAAGATCTTTTTCGTGAATATGATAGTCTGCGAACTCGCGGTCGACTTGTTCAAAGGTATATTTGTGTTCTTTGCAAAGGGCAGCCGCTTTGTTGAGAATGTGCATGGCGCTCAACCGTTCCCCGTCCTTTTTTGCGCAATATTCGCAAACGAGCAAAAAGGCTTGCGGTTCCATCGGGTTATTTTCGAGGAATTCCAAAAACCGTTGCATTTCGTAGGGGCGGAAAGTCTTTTTTGCCCGTTGTAAAATTTTGTACAGTTCTCTGTTAAACTCCGCGTATTTTTCCGCTTTGATCGGCTTGGGCGTTCCTACCGCATGGTTGACGGGAAGATACTGCACGTATAAAGGATCTTTGGAAAGAATATGTACAAGATCGCACTCTTCCCAAAACTCGAAAATTTCCAAGAGTTTGGAAGGGGACATGCGGAGCAGTTTTGCGCAAACGTTTGCGTCTAAATCTTCTGCACATTGACAAAGATAAAGTCCGTACAAATAAACGCGGACGGCGTCCCCGTTCGCTTGCGGAAGATATTTTGTGATAAATTGATTTTCCACGCTTGTAAACATATTTGCGGAAAAATCTTTGGAAAATGTGCTGAATGCCATCGCTTTCCACTCCGTACGCTTGCTTTTTTCGAATGTTTGCTGTATAATAGTATAGCATAACCGTTTTCAAATTGCAATGGCTTTTGTGCGAGGTTGAAAAATTTCGCAAAACGGAATTTTACTTTGATTGATAAATTATGCGAAAAAGTGTTTATATATTATATATATAACGCTTTGTAGACGGCAAGGAGGCACCTTTTGGCGAATCCCATTTTAACCCCTATCACTTTGTGGAAAGATTTCGACGAATCCCTTCCTTTGAACGAGGAGATCATCTCTCAAACGGAAGAGGACGGCGTCGTCGTTTCCGAGGTGTATTTCGACGGACGGCAAACGGCGGAAGGTCGCGTAAAGATCTTCGGTCGTTATTTCGCGCCCAAAGGAGCGGAGGAGTTTCCCGTCGTTATGGTTTTGTTTGAAGCGGGGCTTCCCGTCGATAGAAAGTTTGTCGACTGGCTTTTGTCCCGTGGGTACGGGGTATTTTGCTTGGATTATTGCGGGGACGACGGAACGGAGCATCATACCGTATATCCTTCCGACGTGTCGTATGCAAACTACGCCATGGCGGGGCGCCGCATGACGCACGTTGACGAAACGGCGAAAGAAACGAGTTGGTACGAGTGGGCGGCGGTTGCGCGCTATTGCGTGCGCTATCTCTCCTCGCGGAAAGAAGTGTCGAGCGTAGGGGCGATCGGAATCCGCACGGGCGGTGAAATTTTATGGAAGATCGCACCGTTTTCTCCGCTTTCGTGCATGATTCCCATTTGCGCTGCGGGCTGGCTTGCCTATGCGGGAGTGGGAAAATTCGGCGCGCGCTCGGAACGGATTTTCAATGAAGAACGCCACCGTTTTCTTGCGGGGATCGAGTCGCAAACGTATGCGCCCTATTGTAAGTGTCCCGTATTGCTCCTTTGCGCCATCAACGACAAAAAATACAACTGCGACCGCGTTTACGATACCTTCCAACAAATCAACGCCGATACGGAGAAGGCGATTCTTTTCTCCGCCCGCGGAAACGGTTTGATGGGGGAACATACGCTTGTCAACCTTTATCTGTTTTTGGATAAATATTTGAAGGGAAGATCCATTTATTTGACCAAGCCGATCGGCGTTTCTTTCGATGAGGACGAAAAGGGAAACCTCGTTGCAAAGGGGAACTTCGATCCGATGTGTGAGATTGAAGAATGCGGCGTATTTTACACGGAAGAGATCGACAACTATAAAGCGCGGGAGTGGACGCGCGTACTTGCCACGGAAGAACAGGTGGAGGAGAACGGTTGCGTTTGTCCGCTCGATTTATACGCGGGCAGTTCCCGTGCGCTCGTCTATTCGTTCGTCCGTTATTCCAACGGGTTTAGCGCGACGTCGAAAATACAGGAATTTAAGGCAAAAAAAGAATATTGCAATACGGTCGGAAAGACGCGCGTCATCTATTCGAGCGACGACGGGTTGAACGGGTTTATCGCCTATCGCCAACGTGCAAAATCGGTTGCGGACTGTTTTGTTTCCGAAGGGAGCGGAACGACGAAGTTGCTCCCCGGCTACGGCGGAATTATGGGGATTTCTTGCGATTTGGGGCTTCTTTCCTTCCGTGTAAGCGAAGAACGGTATAAAGCGCCCGAAAACGTCGATTTTCAGTTTGACGCATATTCTCAAACGGGAGGGGTGAGCCGCGTGTTCTTTCTTCGCAACGAAGAGGGGCAGCAGGTACTCTATGCGTGCGAGGTAAAGGTGGAAAAAGGGGGACGGTGGCAAAAGATTTGCTTGCGCCCCGGTGAATTCAAGTCGGATACGGGAGCATCTCTTACCGATTTTAGCGACGTTTCGGCGTTGATTTTCTTGAACGAGGAAGAAATCCTCTACAATAACGTGATATGGTTATGACGGTTTATGCGCTCGGGGACAGGGTAGAAACGAAGAAGCCGCATCCTTGCGGCGGAAAAACGTGGGAAGTCGTCCGAACGGGCGCGGATTATAAAATAAAATGTCTTACGTGCGGAAGGGTGGTCATGTTGACGCCCGACGAACTGCAAAAACGCGTTCGCCGTACGGTAAGCGGGGAGGGAACGTGAGCGGTATTTCACGTCCGCAAATGCTCAACGAAAAGAAGAGTTCGCCTCTCGTATCGGCAGTTTTGACGGGATTGTTCGTACTTCTCGTTGCGGTGCTTTTCCTCGACGTTTGGATCAAGGCGACGTGTATCGGAATTTCCGTCGTGGGCGATTCCATGTACGCAACGGTCGAGGACGGAGAATTTCTCTATGCGCGGAAAGGCAACGACGCGGAGCGCGGCGACGTCGTCATCATCGACGTATCCAAATACAAACAACGGGACAATTTGACGGGAGATTATATCATCAAGCGATTGATCGCGACGGAAGGGGACGTCGTTTCCTGTGTAGACGGAGTCGTCTACGTGCAGTATCGCGGAACGGACGAAGCGGTTGCATTGCAAGAAGATTACACCGTCGGAAAGACGGGGGATTTTTCCGAACGGACGGTTGGCGAGGGGGAAATTTACTTTCTCGGCGACCATCGCACCGTCAGTTACGATTCGAGAAAACTTGGAAAATATCAAAAAGAAGATATTATCGGAGTCGTGCCCGAATGGGCAATTCAATGTAAGGAATTTACAACCGGATTGGAGCGGGTTCGTTCCAAAATATACGGCTTGTTCAATTAGCGGAGGATAAAATATGAACATTCAAATTACGACGGACAGCACTTGCGATATCGGGGAGTTGGCGGCTGCGCGCGAAATTGCAGTCATGCCCCTTTGTGTCGTTTTAGGCGCGCAAACGTATTATGACGGAGTGGATATTCAACCGACGGATATCTTTGCGTACGTAGATAAGACGGGGGAACTTCCCAAGACGGCGGCACCCAGCATTTGCGATTACGAGGACTTTTTCCGTAAATTTGTCGACGAGGGAAAGACGGTCGTCCATATTTCCCTTTCCGATAAATCGTCCTCTTCTCACGCATATGCAAAAGAGGGGGCGAAGGCGTTTGGCGATCGCGTTTACGTCGTCGACAGTAAGGCGCTTTCCAGCGGACAAGGACTGCTTGCGTTAAAGGCGGCGGATTTACGCGACGCGGGCAAGAGCGCGGAAGAAATCGTTTGCGAGATCCAACGGTTGACGCCGTTTGTCAATACGTCGTTCATTCCCGATCGTCTTGACTATTTGCACAAGGGCGGACGTTGTTCGCGCATGATGATGTACGGTGCAAATTTCTTAAAAATTCATCCGCTTATCGAAATGGAAGACGGGCAGTTGTTGGCAAAAACCAAGTATCGCGGGAGCATGGAGAAGTGCATTCGCACGTATCTTTCCGACTTAAAGGCAAAATACCCCGCGTATGATAAGGCGCGCTGTTTCGTAACGCATAGCCATGCGGACGAAGAACTCGTCGCGCTTGCAACGGCGGAAGTAAAATCGGCGTTCGACTTTGACGAGGTGATCGTATCGGTGGCGGGATCCGTCATTACGGGGCACTGCGGAAGAAATACGCTCGGCGTGTTGTTCATTGCCGAATAAAGCGAGGAAGAGGGGATGCGTTTGCTACTCGGGTTGATCGTTGGCGGAGTGAAATTGCTGCTTCGCCTGTTCCGACTCGTCTTTCGTTTCGTTTACGGTATTTGTAAACTGTTTCGTATTCGACTGCTTGTGCTGTATCTCCTCACGTGTGGAATCGTTCAGTGGATTTTCTCTCCGTTTCACGGGTTTGGCGTCGCTTATTTTTGGGCGGGATTCGCAACGTGTGCGCTCGTTACCGTTTACGGTTGGGCGAGGCTTTTCCAAGAGAGGGAAAAACGCCGTCAACTGAAAAAGGAAGAGCGGAAGGAGAAAAAGAAAATCAAACTGCGTAAACGGGAAGAAAGGGCGGAAGAAACCGTATCTTATCCGCGCTACTTTGAAGTGGACGGATATCCCGATTACACGTTTGCAGAATACGAGGACAGATACGAACTGTTCGTTCGCGAGGCGAGCGGATATACATACGTTCGAACGGATTACAAACAAGCGGAGGAGGCGGAAGCCTAAACGCCGCGGAAAAGAAGATTTTGCAAGGGGTGCTTTGTTCTTCAGAGGCGAGCGGAAACGTGCGTTCGGCACCGTCGTTGCAAAGCAAAGAAAAAACGCTGTTTTAAGCGGAAAAGGATAAGGATATGATCAATTTATACACAGATGCGGATTTGTACGATGCAGTCGTGCAGCGCCGTAAAATACTAACCGTATATTTTACCGTGCTTGCCGTCTATCTCGGCGCGGTCATCGGTTTTTTCATCTATTATGCAATGCTTCCTTACGAAGATCCAAATCAAACGTGGGTAAAGTGGGTAACGTTTGCTTTGACGTTTGTATTTTTATTCTTTTCGTTTCCGTTTATCGGCATTAAATTCCGCCGTTCCAACAGTTACGTTAAGATGTTAAAGTTTATTTCCGTCGGATTAAAGGAGTACACGGTTGCGCCTTTTGCGGAAATTGACGACTGGACGACGCGGGACGGGGTTGACGTCAACGTGGCGAATTTCACCGTGCGCGGGGTTAAGAGAGGGGAAACGATGATCCGTTCTATTTACGTGGACGGAGAAAAGGATTATCCCCCCTTTGAAAAGGGTCAATATGTGAAAATAATCAGCCAAGGCAATCTTTTAATCGGATACGAGCCGATCAATCGGTGGATTGTAGAGGCGGAAGAAAACGGACAAGGAGAAGAATTATGCGAGCAGTCGTAACGGTTACGGGTACGGACAGACGCGGAATCATCGCGAAGGTAAGTTGTTTCCTCGCGGAGCGCAACGTCAATATCGAGGATATTTCCCAAACGATTTTGGGGGACAAGTTCGCCATGATTATGATGGTCGATACCTCGGAAAGTAAAATGGATATTGCACAACTTTCCAAAGATTGCGAAGAAATGGGACGTTCGATCGGAATGTCCGTACGCATTCAGCACGAAGATATTTTTAACGTCATGCACAACGTCTAAAGAAGCCGCCGAAAAGTCGCGGCTTTTCGGCGTTTTACACAGTAGGAGAAGTATGTTTAATAAATTTGACGTTTTAGAAACGATTGATATGATCGAAAAGGAGCACCTCGATATCCGCACGGTTACGATGGGCATTTCGCTCCTTCCCTGTATCCGTCAAAACGGAGAGGAAACGGCAAGCGCCGTCTACGATACGGTGATGAAAAAGGCGGAAAACCTCGTTAAAACGGCGGAAGATCTTTCCGCGGAATACGGGATTCCGATCGTTAACAAGCGCGTTTCGGTTACGCCCGTTTCCTTGATTACGGCGGCGTTCCCTGAAAAAAGCGTGCTCGTCGGGCGCGCGCTCGACAGGGCGGCAAAAGAACTCGGGATCGATTTTCTCGGCGGGTATTCCGCTCTCGTTCATAAGGGGACTGCCGATTACGAAGAAACGTTCATTCGCACCATTCCGGAAGTGCTTGCAAGCACGAGCCGTCTTTGCTCTTCCGTCAACGTCGGATCGAGCAAATCGGGGATCAATATGGACGCCGTTCGTCAAATGGGTGAAACGATTGTCCAAACGGCAAATTTGACGAAGGATGAGGACGGGAAAGGGTGCGCGAAACTCGTCGTCTTTTGCAATGCGGTGGAAGATAACCCGTTCATGGCGGGGGCGTTCCACGGCGTAGGCGAAGCGGATACCGTCATCAACGTCGGCGTATCGGGACCGGGCGTCGTACAACACGCGTTGAAGTTTATTCCCGACGCAGACTTGACGACGGCAGCGGAAACGATCAAGCGTACCGCTTTCAAAATCACCCGTGCGGGGCAGTTGATCGCAACGCAAGCGGCGCAGCGCCTGAACGCGCGTTTTGGCATTGTCGATTTGTCCCTTGCGCCGACGCCGGCAAGAGGGGATTCCGTTGCGCATATTTTAGAGGAACTCGGGCTTGAAGTAGTAGGCGGACACGGAACGACCGCGTGCCTTGCTATGCTCAACGACGCCGTCAAAAAGGGCGGCGTTATGGCGTCTTCCCGCGTGGGCGGACTTTCGGGCGCGTTTATTCCCGTATCCGAAGATATCGGCATGATCGAATCGGCGGAAGCGGGGAAAATTACCCTCGATAAGTTGGAAGCGATGACGTGCGTATGCTCGGTCGGGCTTGATATGATCGCAATTCCCGGCGATACGCCCGCAACAACCATTTCCGCTATCATTGCGGACGAGGCGGCGATCGGTATGGTCAACAATAAAACGACGGCGGTTCGCGTGATTCCCGCAGTGGGAAAGGGCGTGGGCGATCAAGTGAACTTTGGCGGACTTTTGGGGAGAGCGCCCGTTATGCCCGTACACACGGGAGACGCGGGGAAGTTTATCCGCCGCGGAGGATTGATTCCCGCACCCATTCACAGTTTCAAAAATTAAGGAGTTATATATGGAAAGAAGAGAAGTCCCCGATCAATATAAATGGAAAGTGAGCGACGTCTTTGAAAGCGACGAGGCTTGGGAGAAGGCGTATGCAGAGTTGGAACAGATTGATTTTTCCCGCTTTAAGGGGACGTTGAACACGGCGGAGAACATTCTCGCCTACCTTCAAGAAGAGGACGCATACGAAATCAAACTCATGCGCGCGTATTTGTATGCGCATTTGCGTTCGGACGAGGACGTCCGCGTAACCAAATACAATTCGTATCTTGCGCGCATCTCTTCGCTTTTCACCCGTTTGGGTGCGGAAACGGCGTTTGCCGTTCCCGAACTTTCCGCCCTCTCGGACGAAATGCTCCGCGAACTCGCACAGGACGAACGGTTAAAGGCGTACGATTATACGATCACCCGTTTGATTGCGGAAAAAAAGCATATTTTGTCGGAGGCGGAAGAACGTATTTTAGCACTTGCATCCGAACCGCTTGAAACGGCAGGGAATGCGTTTACCATGCTCGATAATGCGGAATTAAATCTTCCCGAAATCGAATACGAAGGGGAAAAGGTACAACTTTCCAACGGATTGTATGCCGTTATCTTGAACGGAAACGACAGGGAAAAGCGCGCGGAAGCGTTCAAACTGTACTATTCCGCCTATCAAAAAATTATCAACACGCTTGCGACGACGTATTTTGGAAACGTGCGCAACGACATCTTTTTTAAGACGGTGCGCGGGTACGAATCGTGCCTCGATAAGGCTCTTTTTGCCGAAGACGTCGACAAAAGCGTTTACGAAAACCTCATTCAAGCGGTGGGCGAAAAGACGCCCCTCATGCACCGCTATATGCAAGATCGCAAGCAGGTGCTCGGTTACGACGAAATGCATATGTACGACTTGCATTTCCCGATCGTAGATAACGCCGACGTAAAACTTACCTTTGAAGAGGCGTACGACCTCGTCGTGGAAGGGCTTGCTCCCTTGGGAGAAGATTATCGCGAACTCCTGTTAAAGGGGAAAAACGACGGTTGGATCGACGTCTGCGAAACGGAAGGAAAGCGCGGCGGGGCATATTCCATCGGCGTATACGGCAATCATCCGTTCGTCCTTTTGAACTATCAGCAAACGACGCACGAAGTGTTTACCATCGCGCACGAAATGGGACATGCGATCCATTCGTATTTTTCCAACCGCACGCAACCGTATGCGAAAGCAAACTATAAAATTTTCGTCGCGGAAGTGGCGTCCACCGTCAACGAAGTGCTCCTTTTGAAACACCTTGTAAAGACGACGGAAGACGCTTCGCTCAAAAAGTATCTCTTGACGTACTTTATCGATATGATCCGTACGACGCTGTTCCGCCAAACGCAGTTTGCGGAGTTCGAAGAACGCGCGCACGCAATGGCGGAAGCGGGCGAACCGCTCAATAAGGACAATTTGTCCGAACTGTATCTTTCGCTCAATAAAAAATATTACGGCGAAGCGGTTACGCACGACGAGCAAATTGCTATCGAATGGGCGAGAATCCCGCACTTTTACAATTCCTTCTACGTGTATAAGTATGCGACGGGAATTATCGCGGCGATCACCATTGCAAATAAGATTTTGTCGGAAGGGAAACCCGCGGTTGAAAAGTACTTTGAATTCCTTTCGGGGGGCGGAAGCACCGATCCCGTATCTTTGTTAAAGATTGCGGGCGCGGATTTGACGACGGAAGAGCCTTTCCGTTTGGCGATGGAAGAATTTGAAAAAACTTTGGAAGAATTTGAAGCGCTCATGTAAGCGCTCGTAAGGGGAAATTATGGCAAACAATCAAATGCCTCACAACTTGGACGCGGAAGCGGCTCTTCTCGGGTGTATCCTCATCGACGGGGATATCCAGTCGGAGATGATGGAAGCGCTTCACCAAGACGATTTTTATCAAGAATCGCACAAAGAAGTGCTTGCCGCGATGAAGGCGGTCTACGGGAGCAGAAAGCCGATCGACGTCGTAACCCTTTCCGACCAGTTGGAACGGGACGGCAAACTCGAACGGGTAGGGGGAATTGCGTTTATCACCGAACTTGCGCAGTTGACGCCTTCCGCCGCAAATTATAAGCATTATTTTCAAATTATCAAGCGAGATGCGACCAACCGCTCGCTGATTCGCGCCGCAAAGGATATTATCGAGTACAGCATGAAGGGGGAGGAAGAGCATTCCGCCCTGTCGTTTGCCGAAAAGTGCGTGTACGATTTAAGCCGCCGCGGCGAAAATACCTCTCTTGCGGGCATGGCGGACGGGGTAGCCGTTCAAAGCGTCTTACAAAAGTTTGAAAATATTCAGTCCAACCCCAACGCTTACCGCGGGGTGGAAACGGGATTTTCCCAACTCGACCGCATGACCAACGGCTTGCAAAAGTCCGACCTTATCGTCCTTGCGGCGCGCCCCGGTATGGGAAAGACGTCGCTTGCAATGAATATCGTTGAAAACGCGTCCATGCGCAAGGGCAAGGTGTGCGCCGTATTCTCGCTCGAAATGCCTCGCGTGCAAATCGTACAACGTCTTTTGTGCGCGTACGCGGGCGTCAGTATGGAAAAGGCGCTTGCGGGCAAACTCAATCAAAAGGATTGGAAAAACCTCGTGCTTGCAAGTGATAAATTGCAAACGAGCAAGGTGTTTATCGACGACAATTCGCGCACGACGCCGCAAGAAATTTTGTCCAAGTGCCGTCGGTTGCGCGCGTCCGAAGGGGCGCTCGACCTCATCATGATCGACTATATTCAACTTATGGGTGGGGAAACGAAGTACGCGAATACGGAAAACAGACAACAGGAAATCGCGTCCATCACGCGCGATTTGAAGATTATGGCAAAGGAGTTAGACGTTCCCGTCATCGCCCTTTCGCAGTTGCGCCGTATTCAAACGAAAGAACCGCAGCTTTCCGACCTCCGTGAATCGGGGGCAATCGAGCAAGACGCGGATATCGTCATGTTCATCAACCGTCCCGAAGCGACGGCGACCGCGGAAGAAATTGCAAGCGGAAAAATCGTCAAAGGGGCAGCGGAACTCATCATTGCCAAGCACAGAAACGGTAGCCCCGGCAGAGTGCAACTCCGCTTTATCGGCGAAAGTACCAAGTTCGTCGACGTGGAAGATCAAGGTGCGCCCGAAGAGCCCGTGTACGGCTCGCCGAAAAAATACGAATGGGACGATAATCCGCCCGCGGAGGATGCGTTTCCCGAAAACGACGTTCCCCCCGAAGGGGATATGCCCTTTTAAGGTAAGATGAAAACGGAAGTATTACCCGTCAACGAGCAATCGCTTGCGTTGGCAAAACAACTCATTCTCGCGGGAGAACTCGTCGCCTTCCATACGGAAACGGTATACGGGCTTGGAGCGGACGCGCGCAACGACGAGGCGGTTAAAAAGGTGTTCGAAGTAAAAGGACGCCCGCAAGACAATCCGCTCATTTCTCACGTACATACGGAGTACGATATTACCCCGCTCATCGACGGGGAGCCGCCGTATGCGCAGGCGCTGCGAAACGCTTTTTTGCCCGGACCTTTGACGATGGTTTATCCTTCGACGGGAAGGGTAAGTAAGTACGTTTCGTGCGGACTGAATACGCTTTCTATCCGCGTTCCCGCGTCGCAATCGGCGCAAGCGTTTTTGCGTGCGGTAAACGTGCCGATCGTCGCGCCGAGCGCAAATTTGAGCAAGCACGTCAGTCCCGTAACGGCAGAACACGTGTTGGATGATTTTAACGGAAAAATTCCGCTGATTTTGGACGGCGGAGCGTGTACGGGCGGAATTGAAAGCACGGTGCTTGACTGTACGGGCAATGTGCCGCAAATTCTCCGCGCGGGGCTCGTTACGCGGGAGATGATTGCTTCCGTCGTGGGAGCATGCGACGTGTATCACATGGCAAAGGGAGAAAAACCCAAAAGTCCCGGCATGGCGTACAAGCACTATTCTCCAAGATGTGAAACGGTGCTTTTGAAAGACGCGGACGAAGCGATCGAACGCTACTTTGAAGAGGAGAAAAAGGGGGGTGTTCCCTATCTTCTTTGTACCCGTTCGCCCAAGGAAGGATTGCGCGTTCTTCCGCTTGGGGAAAGCGGGGAAGAAATGGCGTCAAACTTATACGCGCGGCTTCGCGAAGGAGAACGGAACGCAACGCTCATCATTGCAATCGAACCGAACGAGCGGGGCGGCGTAATGGACGGGGTGTTAAACCGACTGACGCGCGCTTGCAAAGGGGGAGAGGATGAAACATAAAAAAATTCTCTTTGTTTGCACGGGCAACACGTGCCGTTCGCCGATGGCGGAAGCGGTGTTAAAGGAAGAACTCAAACGGAAAAAAATTCGTTGGTACTCCGTGCGCTCGGCGGGATTGAACGCGTCGAAAACGGGCGTAATGAACGATAAGTCGAAACAAGCGCTTTTAGAGTGCGGAATCGCCTACTCGGAAACGTTCGTACCCCGTCAACTTACGGAAAAAATGATCAAAGAGGCGTACGCCGTCGTTTGCATGACGGAAGATCAAAAGGCGCGGCTTTCGGCGTATGAAAACGTCATGAGTATGTACTACTTGACGGGGTTTGAAATCGCCGATCCGTACGGGCTTGATATCGACGCTTACCGCGTTACGCTTGAAATGTTAAAGCGCGCAATGCCACGTCTTATGGCGGCGCTTTCTATCGGGGAAGAAGAGGAAATCAACTAAAAAAAGGAGAACGTATTATGAAAATTGCAATTGCTTGCGACCATGGTGGTCTTACTTTGAAAAATGAAATCGTTAAATATCTTGCGCAAAACGGCATGGAGGCGGTGGACTTCGGTACGACGACGTACGCCTCTTGCGATTATCCCGATTTTGCGTTAAAGGCGGCGGAAGCGGTTGCGTGCGGCGAGTGCGAAAAGGGGATTTTCATTTGCACGACGGGGATCGGCATCAGCATTGCCGCAAATAAGGTAAAGGGCATTCGCTGCGCGCTTTGCTTTGATCCTTACGTCGCGCGTATGACGAGAGAACACAACGACGCAAACGTGCTTGCGCTCGGCGGCGGCGTAACGGGGGTAAATCTTGCGTTGGAAACGGTGAAGACCTTCCTCGAAACGCCATTCTCGGAAGAGGAAAAACACAGTCGCAGAATTAATAAAATTTCGCAAATTGAAGAAAAGTACATGAAATAAAGGGACGAAATGACAAGTGCATTAAAGGACAAATTAATTGAATCGTTGACGTCAATTTTACCGATTGCACTCATCGTCGTCATTTTAAGTATTACGTTTACGCCGCTTTCTACGGGGACGGTCGTTTTATTTTCCGTCGGCGTCGTGTTGCTTGTCGTTGGAATGGGTTTTTTTACGTTGGGCGCGGATATGTCCATGCTCGTCATCGGTGAAAAAATCGGATCTTCTATGACGCGGTCAAAAAAGGTATGGTTGATTGCGTTTTTGTCGTTTATCATCGGAATTATTGTAACGGTTGCGGAGCCCGATTTGCAAATTCTTGCGCAGCAGGTTTCCGCCGTTGAAAATTATTTGCTTATTTTGACGGTGGCAATCGGCGTGGGCGTCTTTTTGACGATTGCAATGCTCCGTATCGTACTGCGTATTCGACTCTCTATTTTGTTGATCGTCTTTTATGCCGTAGCGTTTGGGTTGAGCATTTTCGTTCCGTCCGATTTTTGGGCGGTTGCCTTTGATTCGGGCGGCGTTACAACGGGACCGATGACCGTTCCGTTTATTATGGCGCTCGGCGTCGGCGTCGCCTCCATTCGAAGCGATAAAAAGGGGCATGACGACTCGTTCGGGTTGGTCGCTCTTTCCAGCGTAGGACCGATTATTGCGGTCCTCGTGCTTGGAATTGCATTCAACGTATCCGATCTTCCGTACGAAATTACGGTTACGGAGCAAATCGTAGATACGCGCGGAGCGTTTTTTACTTATTTGCACGGGTTCGGCGAGTATGCAAAAGAGGTAGGAATTGCACTTTCGCCCATTCTTGTATTTTTCTTGTTGTTTCAACTTGTAACGCGGTCGTTCCACAAAAAACAACTTGTTAAAATTGCAGTCGG
Source organism: Clostridia bacterium (assembly GCA_017621735.1). Taxonomy (GTDB): domain Bacteria; phylum Bacillota; class Clostridia; order Christensenellales; family Borkfalkiaceae; genus Gallimonas. The sequence continues at coordinate 21,052 of JAGASM010000017.1, forward strand.
GTTCGTCTATACGTTTTTAGGGCTCGTGCTCTTTTTGACGGGGGCAAACGTTGGGTTTATGCCCGTCGGAAGCGCAATCGGTCAAGCGCTCGCGCTTGTTGCGGACGGGTGGCTTTTGATTCCCGTCGGCATGGTAATCGGCTATTTCGTCGTCGCGGCGGAGCCTGCCGTGCACGTCTTAAATAAGCAGGTCGAGAGGATGTCCGCGGGCGCAATTTCTTCTTCCGCGATGAAAAAAGGACTTTGCATCGGCGTTTCCGTTTCTATCGGACTTGCCATGCTCCGCATTATCACGGGGATCAACGTAATGTGGATTTTACTTCCGGGCTACGTCATCGCGTTGACGTTGACGTTCTTTACGCCCCCGCTCTTTACGGGGATTGCGTTCGACTCGGGCGGTGTGGCAAGCGGTGCGATGGTGTCCTCGTTTGTTCTTCCTATGGCGATCGGCGCGTGTTATGCGTACCGTGGAGTAGAGGCAATTATGACGCATGCATTCGGTTGTGTTGCATTCGTTGCCTTGACGCCGCTGATTTCCATTCAAATTTTAGGAATGATTTACAAGCGCAAGACGAAAAAAATCAAGCGCAATTTCTTGACGGTGGAAGACCGTATACTCGAATACGAGGTATAATACTGTGGAAGAAAAAAAAGAGAAAGTCGCGCGGTCAAAGCGCGGCAACGCACGCATTCAAAATCGCGTCAAAATATTAATGAGCATTCTCAATCAAGAGGATGACGGCAAGATGGCGGAGATCTTAAACGAGTGTTCGGTTTCTCTTTCCTTTTCGTTTACGGGGACGGGGACGGCGCGATCGACCGTTCTCGACTATTTGGGGATCGGTGAAACGGAAAAAGCGGTTATGATCTCTTTGATTCCCGAAAGCGATGAAGAGAAGATCTTGCGGGAAATTCAAACGAGAATGTCCCTATATTTGGTTGGAAAGGGAATTTCTTTTACCATGCCGCTTTCTGCGATTTCCGAAATCATTGCAAACGGGATCACGGGCGCGGCAACCGAAAAAACAGTGAACGGGAGAAAAAGAATGAACGGCGAACAAAGAAAGTACGATTTGATCGTTGCTGCAGTTGCGGCGGGAAACGTCGACGAGGCAATGGAGGCGGCAAGAAGCGCGGGCGCTGCGGGCGGTACCATTTTACGCTCGATGTCCGTCGATAACAAAAAGGCGGAACAGTTCATCGGAATTTCCATTCAAAAGGAACAAGAACTTTTGCTCATTCTGTCCCGTAGCGAAGGAAAAAAAGCAATCATGCAAGCAATTTCCGATCGCGTCGGGTTAAAGACGGAAGCGGGTGGGATCTTGTTTTCCCTTCCCGTAGATCATACCGTCGGCATCGGGGCGACGGGTGCGGAAACGGATGAAAATGCGGGAGGGCGCGAACGTGCCTGAAAAACGGTTGATTTGTATCGGCGGCGGGGAACTCAAACAGCGCGAAACGCTGAAAATCGACGAGTATATCGCCGCTTTGGCAAAAGAAAGAGCGGGGGATCGGCGCGCGTGCGGGTTGTTTCTTCCAACGGCAAGCCACGACTGTATGCCCTATTACAATACCTTTCATAAGGTATACACGGGGACGTTTCAAATCAAAACGGACGTTGCGCTCATCGTCAATCGGGACGTCGATTTGCAAAAAATGGCGCAAAAATTTCAAAAGGCAGATTTCCTTTACGTCGGGGGCGGAAATACCGTTTTCATGATCGAGGAATGGAAAAAAAGCGGAATTCTTCCCCTCATCCGCGACGCATACGAGCGCGGCGTTTTGATTTGCGGGCTTTCTGCCGGTGCGATTTGTTGGTTTGAGGAGATGTATTCCGATTCCGTTGAAGAGGGCGTTTATTCCGAATGGAAGGGGCTCGGTTGGGTGGAAGGGAAAATTTCTCCCCATTACAACGAGAGAATGCTTGACTTTGACAGGCTCGTATTGTATAATAAATCACGCGCTTGGGGTGTGGAAAACTGTTCTGCACTTGAAGTTGTCGACGGCGTTCCCACGCGGAGTATTTCTTGCGGCGGAAAAGTTTGGCGGTTAGACGCAACCTCGGGTGAATTACAAAAAACGGAATTTTAATTTCGTTTATGCGGATGTGGCGAAATTGGCAGACGCGCAGGTTTCAGGTTCCTGTGGGCGACCGTATGGGTTCGAGTCCCTTCATCCGCACCAAATACAAAAACCCCCGTTTTTTGGGGGTTTTTTCTTGTTTTTTTGTATATTTTTATCCCTATTTACCTACATTTTCCCGCACTTTGTTACCTCAAATGTTACCGCGTCATGTTATCCGCGC
>JAGASM010000018.1 GCA_017621735.1 Clostridia bacterium
TACCCTCACACGACTCAATCCCTTTTCTCCCGTCTACTCTTCGTCCTTACTTGGAACTTTCCTTTGCGCTCCTACCCTCACACGACTCAATCCCCTTTCTCCCGTCTACTTTCCGTCCCTACTTGGAAAACTTTCCTTTGCACTCCTACCCTCACACGACTCAATCCCCTTTCTCTCGTCTACTCTCCGTCCCTACTTGAAAAACTTTCCTTTGCGCTCCCGCTATCCCCCCAACCCTACGCCCCCGTTTTTCCTTTTCCCTCACTTTACGCCTTTTGCGCCCTCCCCCGTCCAACAGCTCCCCAAAAAAATTCTTTCAAAAAATTGAGTTAATTCCTTGACAATCCCCCCACCATCTGTGATAAAATGAAAAAAAGGAGTTTATTCCTTGACAATCACCCCACCATTTGTGATAGAATAAAAAAAGGAGTTTATTATGGCAAACGTTTCAAAACTGAAGAAACACATCAAAAAATATTTGGACGCAAACGACTGGAAATACGCATGGGAAGAAGAATACAATCGCTTCCGCATGGGGATGACGCTTGACTGTAAATTGAAAAGCTGCACCCTTTACGTCTGCTTAAAGGAAGATTTTTTCACCGTATACGGAACGATTAACATCGGTGCGGACAAAGATTGCCGCACGCAAATTATGGAAGCGATCACCCGCATCAACTACGGATTGCGGTGGGGAAATTTCGAACTCGATTTAAGCGACGGAGAAATTCGATACAAAGTGCTTGTGGACTGCGGAGACGACAACGACTGCATGCCCTCCCCTTCCGTCATCAAACGCGCACTTTTATTCCCTGCCCAGTCAATACAAAAATACGGGGATGCGCTCCTTGCCGTCATGTACGGATTAAAATCTGCCGAACAAGCAGTAAAGGACGCCGAAAGCAACTAACCGTGAAAAAAAGCGCACGCCGTGCGCTTTTTTATTACAATCTTTGAAATTATGTCATAAAAAAAGCACATCGTAGTGCACTTTTTTATCCAAACATAGGAGAATGATACATTTGGAACAGTTTGATAGCATAAGATGTTTTTTTGAAGAACGCTCAAATAAGTACGTTGAGTATACCGTGAATTCCAATCCGGGAAACGAACACACCTACTATTTTTCGCCTCCGCCCTTTCAACGAGATTTTTATATTCGCTTTGCTTCCCCCCACCTGTCGGAAGTCTATCAATTTTACCGAATCGACTCGTACGATTCCTTCGTGTTTGGAATTTACTTTATAGACTACGGCAACCGCATTGAAGTAAGTGATATGAACCGTACGTGGGAATGCGGCGTCGAAGCGTTTGAAGGCACGGGGCTCATGGCAAAACACTTGCCTCTTGTCAAACAGAAAGTGGAGGATTACGGATTTGATGCGTTAAACTTTGGATTAGAGATGGGAAAAACAACGGAACTGCACAAGGTAACAACGGAAAAAACGTTCGTATCCGATGCAATTTCTCTTGTCGAACTCATGCTTCTCATCAATCATATAAAGCCAAATCCACCCCACCTTCGCAAAAATAAATATATCTGCCAAGAAATTGACGCTCTCAAAAAGAGTTGGTCTTGACGTGAAAAAAAGCGCACGAACGTGCGCTTTTTCGGCTCTATAAAATCAAATCAGTAATAGCCGTAGTAATAAACGGAATTGAACAGCCCGTACACGGCGGCGATGATTGCAAGAACCAACCCCGCAATCGCCAACCCCCGTCCCTTAACGTTCGGTTTTTTTGTCTTCCCCATGCCCAACGCCGAAAAGACGATCCCGACAATTCCGCAAATAAGCGCTCCGACCTCGGGCATAAACATTCCAACCAACGACACGACAAACCCGACGATCGCCTCCCACGAAAACTTCGTTTTTTGCGCGACGGGCTCTTTCTTTTCCGCTTGCACTCCGCATTGAGGGCAATTTCCCCCCCTCATCCAGTTGCGTACCGCATTTTTCACAAAACATATCCAACCTCCAAAACCGAATTTTCTCCCCGACGTAGGCGGGATACCGTAAAATCTACTTCCATGATACCCCCCCCCTAAAAATGTCAAGCGTTTGAAGGGTTGTCGCTTTCATTTTTCAACTTTTAATTTGAAAACAAAAAAAACTGACAAGACCGAACAGTCTTGTCAGTTTTTTTGGAGGCGCCACCCGGATTTGAACCCGGGAATCAGGGTTTTGCAGACCCACGCCTTACCACTTGGCTATGGCGCCATAAAAAAACAGTGCGAATGACGTTTGGAGCGGGAAACGAGATTCGAACCCGCGACATTCACCTTGGCAAGGTGACGCTCTACCACTGAGCTATTCCCGCATAAATCAATCCGCACTGTAGTTGGTGGAAGCTATAGGGTTCGAACCTATGACCCTCTGCTTGTAAGGCAGATGCTCTCCCAGCTGAGCTAAGCTTCCGAACGCTTGAATACTATATCACATTGAAAAAAAGATTGCAAGCGTTTTTGTTTGCGTTTTGAAAATTTTTTTAAATTTTTTTTAAAAATTTGTTTCCCCTTATTTCATCTTATGAACAAGGCGGACGTCAAGTTCCCTATTCCGCAATCTAGCATGAAAAAATCCTTTCCAAATGGAAAGGATTTTCTTGCTTAATAAACGCTTACTTGTTTTTTGTCTTTACCCTTGCGCTCGTATCTTACTACGCCGTCTTTCAACGCGAACAACGTATCGTCGCTGCCGATGCCGACGTTGGTGCCGGGGTGGATCTTCGTGCCTCTCTGACGGACGAGAATGTTGCCAGCGAGAACGGTTTGACCGTCTTGGCGCTTAACGCCAAGGCGCTTCGCCTCACTGTCTCTACCGTTGTGGGAAGAACCGGTACCTTTTTTATGAGCGAATAAACTGATAAAAATCATATTATTTTCTCCTTAAAATAATGTTATGGGTTACCCCGTGGCGACTCAGAGAGAAATTTTCTCGATTCTGACCGCAGTGAAAGGCTGTCTGTGACCTTGCTTTTTGCGTTCGCCCTTCTTGGACTTATACTTGAAGACGATGATCTTCTTGTACTTATCCTGCGCTTCCACTTTAGCCGTCACTTTCGCCGAAGCAACTTCCGCTCCCGTTTTAACGCCGTCGTCCCCTGCTACCATAAGCACGGAGAACGTAACTTCGTCGCCGACTTCCGCATTGAGTTTTTCAACTTTGAGAACGTCGCCTTCGGAAACTTTATACTGTTTGTTGCCGTTTTCGATGATTGCGTACATGAATTTTACCTCCTCTTACCAGTCTCGCAAGTTACTTAGGCGATTCTAAAAAGAATACTTGTAGGCCCGTCCTTAGCGGCTCGACGATAAATTTAACATATATAAAGGGAAAAGTCAAGCGCTTTTGCACCCTTTTGCATACTTTTTCGTAAACTTTTCCAAACTACAAAAAAGGAGATGATATTTTATGGAACTGAAAAAAAGTGAAGAAATTCTTGCGGAAATTCACCGCAACAGCCAACTTGCATTGCAATCTATTTCGAACATTCTTCCCGAAACGGAAGACCAAGATTTACGGGAAGAACTGCTCCGCGAACACGAAGAATACGAAAAGATTTGCGGAAAAGCCGCCCTTCTTGCAAAAGATAAAAATATTGAACTGAAAAATCCAAACCCCTTGAAAAAAGCGATGATGTGGTCGAGTATTAAAATGAATACTATGACGGACAATTCCCGCTCTCACATCGCGGAAATGATGGTACAAGGTACCGTGATGGGAATCACCGCTTTGAAAAGTTCGCTCGGTGAAATGAGCGACACGCAAGAGGATAAAGAAATTCGCGCTCTTGCCGAAGAATTCCTCGCAATGGAAGAGTCGTTCGAAGAAAAATGGAAATCGTTTATCTGATCAACGCACGGCGCGCGGGGTTGGGGGCCCTCACCCGAACGCACAAAGGTTTGTTCGATCGGAAATAACCGCCCGCGTTTAGAAACAAGACTGAACTGACGAAAAAACGCACCGCGCGGTGGGTATTTATTATGCGTTAATCCCCGCACACGGGTTTGAGGAAAATATCCCGTCCCTTGCGCGAAGTTAGAAACAAGACTGAACTGACGAAAAAACGCACCGCGGGAGAAGGTATTTATTATGCGTTAATCCCTGCGCACGGGTTTGAGGAAAATATCCCGTCCCTTGCGCGAAGTTAAAAAACTGCCTGAAAGCCCGCAAGTTTGCGGGCTTTTTCAATAAATCGAAAAAAATCAAAATATTTTTTCCGTTCCCCCTTTACGGACAGGGGGTTTTATGATACAATTAATTTATATTTTACAAAAGGAAATCCATCATGAAACACGGAAAGAACGTTCGGCAAAAAGCCATCATGTCCCTCTCGATCGTCCTGATCGTCGCAACGGTCATTAGCGTCGCGCGCATTTTGCGCATCTTTTTCGAATTTTCCGACGGGGACTTTTTTGAACTGCTCATCTCCGTTTTTGAAGCGGTCGGGTTGGTCTTTTCTCTGTTTGTCGCCATTCGGCAACTCGGTGATTCCAAAGAAATCGCCCGCGCGCAATTTTTAACCGAACTGAATAAGTCGTTCGTGGAAAACAGCGAATACGCCGAAATGTACAATGCGCTTCAAAACTGCGTCGACGGAAACTGCCCCAACGGCGAACAATGCAAGCAAGCGCACAAGTGCCTTCTCGCCATTCCAAAGGGAACCGTTTCTAACTACTTGACTTTTTTTGAAACGTTGGGTCTTTTGATTGAAGACAACGTGCTGACGCTCGAGGTCATCGACAACCTGTTCGCCTATCGTTTTTTCCTCGCCGTCCATTCGCAATTCGTGCAAGAATCAAAAATTATTCCCCAACCGGAAAACTTTGTCAATATTTTTAGACTTGAACGCAAGTGGCTCGACTATCGCACGAGGATCGGAAAGACGCCGAAGGAAGGGAGCGTTTACACAACCCGTTGTTTGGAAACGCTCGTCGATCGCGAAACGTACGCGTCCCTCGTGCAAGAAGGTAAGAAAAAATGAAACTAAATTTAGAAGAATTAACCTTTTTGTCGCTAAAAAACGAATACGTAGACGAAATTTTATCTCTCCAAGCCCGTATTTTTCACGCACTTCCTTCCCCTGAACTTCTCCGCAAAAACAGCGCGGAAATGTTTTTGGAGTGCACGGAATCCCCCAACGACACCTTGGGCGTCTTTCATGAAGACAGACTTTGCGCCGTGGGCATCTTATACGTTCCAAAGGACGAAACGGAAGACCTTTCCCACCTACTTTTAGACGTTGCAATCGAAAAGATGCGTTCGGCAAACTATAAATTATGTATGGTCGACGTAGAATATCGCGGAAACGGTTTGCAAATCGAACTTGGAAAACGGTTGGAGCAACGGGCGAAAGAGAAAAAAATAGACCTTTTGTGCGCAACCGTATCCCCGCTCAACGAATACAGTTTGAAAAATATGCAATCGCTCGGATACGTACGCAACCGCACGTTGCAAAAATACGGAATGACGCGCGAATTGTTTTATAAATTTATCTGAAAAAATTAAAGAGTCATGACGAATCCTCCTGTGTTTTTTATTTGTGGTCGGCAAACCCACTTTATTATAACGCAGGGGGATTCCTTTTGCTAATGCTTTTTTATACCGCCACTTCAAGCGGTGGTTCGCGAAAGGCTACAATCATAATAAGCGGTTGCGCTTTTAACGTAACCGCTTTTCCATTTTATTTTTCCGCGTTGCGGAACCTACACCCACAGCCTAAACAGCGATTTCCTTAACTCAAACGGCGCCACGAAAAATTACCGCATAAACCTTTTCTTTCGACAAAATGAGGGAAACGCCCCCTCTCTTCGCGCGATTCCTTATTTTATAATAGACAAAAAAACGAGGTGCCGCCATGATACGAACTTCTTTCCCCCTGCAAAAGGCGGGAGGTATTTTATGTCTTCTTTTTTCCTCTATCCTTCTCAATTACGCATTTCCCTATAACGAGCCTTTTTCTTACCCCCTGCTTTGCGCCGCGCTCTCTTGCGGAATTCATCCCTTCCTTTGCGCGTCGATTTTTCTTCTTTCTTCGCTTCTTCCCTTTTCCCCTTTTGCGCTTCTTTCCTCCGCCGTGCAAGTTTCCTTTCTCACGCTCGTCTTTTGCGTTTATCGGCGCTGTAAAAAGAAGTCGGGAGCGGAACGCTATGCCTTTTATCTCGTGGCGTTGCTCCCCTTTGTGTTTTTGTTTCCTCACACGGGCTACGCATCCGTCCCCCTCTCCCCGCTTTGGCAAAAAACGATTTTCTCCGCCCTTTTACTCCTTACAATCCCTCTATTCGAAGGGGCGTTAAATGCAATTTTGTTCCACGCCTTTCAAAGAAAACTATCCGCGCCCGCTACCTTTTGTATTTGCGTCTTGTGGATTCTCGTCGGCCTTGGATTGTTGCGCCTTGCGGGGAATGAAGTTTTTACTCTCGTTACGCTTTTCGTCCTCTTTCTCACCCTCGTTACGTTGAAAAACGCAAGCGTTTTTCCGCTTGCGCTTCTTCTTTCCGCCCCTCTTTGCATGGTAGAAAAAGCCCTCGCCCCGTGCGCCGAATACGCGCTTTATAGCGGGGCTTGCCTTTTGTTTTGCCCTTACGGAAGGGGCGCGGCGGCAATTTCTTTTTTCCTTTCTTTTTTGTGCGTCCAAATTTTCGGCGGGCTGTTCGACGCCTCCCCTCTTCGCGCCTTTTTCGTTTTGGGCAGTTGCGCTCTTCCCTTGCTCGTAGGCGTTCTCCTTCCAAAGCGCGTAATAGACCGCCTTCGCACCTTTCTTTTGTTTTATCGCGAACGTATATTACCCCGCATCGCCGTCAACCGCAACCGCCGTCAAGTGGGGGAACAGTTATACGAGATCTCCGCGCTGTTTCGAGAAATTGAGAGTGCTTTTTCCGCAGAAGAAAGGGAAGACCTTTCCGTTCTTCGCATGCGGGAAACCCTTTGCACAACGCTTTGCGCAAAATGCCCCAAACGAAAAAAATGCGAAAACGCAGACGTTGCCCACTCCCTCGATAAACTTATTGCCGTCGGTTGCGCGAAAGGGCGGGTAAACCTTATCGACCTCCCTCCCGAACTAACTTCTCTTTGCGCAAACTCCGCGGGGGTTTTGTTCACCCTAAACAAGCAACTCGACGACTATCGACGCTACGCAAAAGAAATGGACGAAGCGCGCGCGGGACGGGCGCTTCTTGCCCGCCAAGCGCGGGGAATCAGCGATATTTTGCGGGACGTCGCTTTGGAGCAAAGTGAAGAATACACCTTTTCCGACTGCGAATCGCAACTTTTTTCTTCCCTTGCGGAAGAGGGAATTTTAAGCAACGAACTGTTCGTGTACGGAGAAGGCGACCGACTCACCGTAAGTATGACCGTCCCCGAAACGGCGTCGGGGGAAAAACTGACGCGCGCTTGCGAGCGCGTTCTCGGCGTCCCCCTTTCTCTCGCCGAAAAAATTCCGTTGCAGGCAGGTTGTGCGTGCTGTATTTTACACAAACGCCCCGCTTTTGACGCCGCTTTCGGAATTTCTTGCCATACCAAAGAAGGCGGACAGTTGAGCGGAGATACCCACTCGCTCCTCCGAATCGACGAACGCCGTTTTTTGATGGCGCTTTCCGACGGCATGGGAAGCGGTGAAGAAGCGCGTAAAATATCCGACCATACCCTTTCCCTCTTGGAAGGCTTTTACAAGGCGAAAATGCCCTCCGACGTCATTCTGCCCACCGTCAATCGGCTTATCGCGTACTCATCGGAAGAAACGTTTTCTTGCATTGACCTTTGCGCCGTCAATTTGGATACGGGGATCGCGGACGTCGTCAAAATCGGCTCTCCGCCCGCTTTTTTGCTTTCCGACGAATTAAGGGTGCTTGAGGGGGATTCCCTTCCGATCGGCGTCCTCGATGCCGTTCACCCTACTACGATGCAAGTCGGCATGAAAGAAAACGACTTTCTCGTCTTTATGAGCGACGGCGTTTCGTCGGCATTTGCCTCTTCCGCCGACCTGTACTCCTATTTGAGCGAACAGCGCCCGCTTAATCCGCAAGCACTTTCCGATCGCTTGTTAGAAGAGGCGCTTAATCGCTATCAAGGGCATGCCGAAGACGACATGACCGTCCTCACCGTCCGCCTATTGAAAGCAAGTTAACCCGTACACGCCCCGTCTATTTCAAAAAACACCCCACCCGTGTATGAGCAAATAAAACGTCGTGCCGCGCAATGCGAAAGCATTCGTTTCTCATCAATCCCCCTGTGTTTTTTATTTGTGGTCGGCAACCCCACTTTATTATAGCACAGGGGGATTCCTTTTGCTAAAACTTTTTTATACTACCACTTCAAGCGGTGGTTCTTTTCCGCTAAAGGCTACAATAGGAAAAGCCCCCGCCGCAGCGGGGACTTTTTTATTTTGTATTTTTATATCGCACAATACAAGATGCGACGACGGCAAGCGCCTCTTCCCGCTCCGAAATTTCCGTAACCGTCGTTTGCTTGCGCTCCAACGTCTTGTAAACTTCGAAAAAGTGCATCATCTCGTCAAATATTTGCTTGGGAAGTTCGGTGATGTTTTGATACGACCGATAGGTAGGATCGCTCGTCGGAACGGCGATAATCTTCTCGTCAAGTGCACCGCTGTCAATCATCTTGATGACTCCGATCGGGTGGCATTGCACGAGCGTCATAGGAATCACCGTTTCCGTGCATAAAACGAGCACGTCCAAAGGATCCCCGTCTAAAGAAAGCGTCCGCGGAATAAATCCGTAATTTGCAGGATACACCGTAGACGTGTACAAAATACGGTCAAGCCGCAAAAGCCCCGTTTCTTTGTCAAGTTCGTATTTTACCTTTCCGCCTTTCGGAATTTCAATCAAAACCTCAAACGTATCCGGTTGAATGCGCTTTTCGTCGATGTCGTGCCAAATGTTCATAACCGCCTCCTTTTTCTATCTTACCACAAAGTGCTTTCCCCCGCAAGAGGAAAAATAAAATTTTTTATTTTTTTGAATTTTAAGGAAATTTTACTTTGACAATCGCTCTATTTTGTGATATAGTAATAAGACGTTGAAAGAACGCATTGCAGAAGTACCCAAGTGGCTCAAGGGGCTCCCCTGCTAAGGGAGTAGTACTGGAAAACGGTAGCGCGGGTTCAAATCCCGCCTTCTGCGCCAAAAACACGGTGAACTCGTTTGAGGTTGCCGTGTTTTTTGTTTTCCGTACCCAAGGCGGGATTTGAGGGTAGGAGCCGATTGCGCGAGCAATCGCTTTGCCTCAACAAGGTTAGAAAACCGTCAACGCCCGTCGGCAAAGTTGACAATTAATAATTGTCAAGCGGGGCGCACCGCCAAAGGTGCAAATCCCGCCTTCTGCGCCAAAAACACGGTGAACTCGTTTGAGGTTGCCGTGTTTTTTATTTTCCGTACCCAAGGCGGGATTTGAGGGTAGGAGCCGATTGCGCGAGCAATCGCTTTGCCTCAACAAAGTAGAAAAACAACATAGTCCGTCGGCAAAGTTGACAATTGATAATTGTCAAGCGGGGCGCACCGCCAAAGGTGCTAATCCCGCCTTCTGCGCCAAAAACACGGTGAACTCGTTTGAGGTTGCCGTGTTTTTTATTTTCCGTACCCAAAGCGGGATTTGAGGGTAGGAGCCGATTGCGCGAACAATCGCTTTGCCTCAACAAGGTTGCCCCCTTGAAAAAGTCGTCTTTCGGCGGGCATAATTTTACTAAAAATCGGCATACCGTTTTGGCATGCCGATTTTTCATCAATCCATTATATCTCGCGCCACTTTGCGTAAAGTTTTAAACCGTCTTCCGGAACTTGCGCCGTTTCGCTCCAAACCGTTTCGCTGTTCTCGGGATACCAGCCTACAAATTCCCATGCCTCGCGTAAAGGAATGGGCGGAACGTTTTGAATCCGATTCCCTGGGGTTACGTAATCGACGTAGTAAAAGTCTTCCATATCCCCCGCATTCAAGTGATATTCTACGTTTGCCGCACGAACTTCGCCTTCATAGGTGTCTGCGGTAAAATCTTCCGTTTGCGCTTGCCAAAGCGTTTGATATTCATCAAGTTGCTCCGCGGGCACGTAATAGACAAGGTTTTTTCCGTAGCCTAATCTCCGTAAGTCAACTATTTTTCCGCAATAGTACACGGTTAAAATTTCATCTTCTTGATATGATTCGTGCGGTTGCAAATACCCATCTACTATCATTGTAATAGTCCCGGGACAATACAAGTGCTTTACCATTGTGTTTTCTTCATATAATCGTATTGATCCGCCAAAGCCCATTAAATCTCCCAAGCATTTTACGGGAATCCCTCCAACCTCTCTTTCAATATAATGCGCCTCTTTGGTTGTTTCCGTGTTCAGCCACTCGGTAATATAATAAGCCAAACCGCCTTTGCTTGCATATTCATATCGCATTTCATTATAATCAACAAACGGATCTAAAAGCTCACCAAGATCGTCCAAAAATCCTGAAAAAGATCCGCACCCCGCCGCCGAAAAACACAACGTTAGCGCAATCAACGAGCATAGAAATTTTTTCATATACATCCTCCTTTTCGAATGATTATTTTGCAACCGCGATTACAAATAGGTTACCGTGAGGTCGTACTCTTGAAGGTACCAATCGTCCGCCCCAAGCCCGCTCGCGTCAAATTGAACGATGATTTCATCCTGTCCCGCAATCAAAGCGATGGACACGGCAAAAGAAATTGTAATTGTATCCGGTTCAGAGCCATCCGCGTCGTACTCGTACGGAGCATGAAGCAATTCTCCCGCCGAATTGATGAACCTTACGTGTTGATAGCCGTCATCTTCTTCTCTGTAAACAAACGTAAAATCGATGAGTGCATATGTATATCCCATTGTAATAATTGTAGCCGAATTGTAATCGTGAATGAGAGTACTTGTGTGAATGCTCCAATTTTGGTAATATCCGCTATCGTCGATCAGTTGCCCATTATTTGAAATAGACCCAGACACGTCGCACACTGTCCACGTCCACCATGCGTAAACGGAAACGTCCCCGTACGTCGTATTTGTTATTATGCTAATCTCCGTTGATAAAGTTGCCGAAGTATACCAATGTATAAACGTCCATGGGGATTCCGTATTTGGACGATCATAGGAAAAATAGGCATACCCTAAAACCGTCTCTTCGCCGTAAATATAATGCGTCGGCGAAACTACAATTGCCTTTTGTCCATACGGATTATAGAGATTGCAGTACGTGATGGTATATCTTTTCCCCGTCCACTGTGCATGAAAGGTAAGATCCGACTCCGTTTGCAACGTATAGTTAGAATGATACTGCAACGTGATATTCGGGTTGTTCGATTTCCACACACCGTCGTAGTGTTCTTTGGTAACACCGGGAACCGTAAAAGTCGTTCCAACGTAGTCCACGTATTGCTCAATCAACCGCCCGTCGCTGTAGAAAGAAACGTAATACTTTCGTTCTAAATGGATTTCCAACCCAAAATTCCATGCCGCCTCGGGCGTCAGAAAGAGCGTTGCGTCCGTAAACGGCTCCGCCGTTATTCTTATCACGTTCGTTTCTTGATTGTACGAATGACTCAACCCGCCGTCGATATGTAAGTTTGTATCGACGGGTATTATTTCCCCCGCCACGTCTAAAACCAACTCTACGGTATGGCTTTCGTTTTGCCTGAAAACAACGTCCGTCCCTACCGTAACTTCCCCGTCGATTTTCCAACGGAACTGACGTTCACTATACGTAATCGACGAAGAAACTCCTACATCAATGTTTTCAAAAAACAAATAGCACGGTTCTGAAACGTCCAAAGCAAAATAGTACGTCTTCGTCGATCCGTCCACAGTATAACTGCCGATGATTTGCTCTGAAAAATCCAAAATTGTCAAAGACGACGCCCCCGTTTGCATCTGATATTCAAACCTCGTCGGTTGCGTATTGATAAATTTTTTCGCCCAAGAAGTTTCCGTTACCGTAAACGCCTCGTTTTGATCGACCGACTCCGGAACGGATATTTGCAGAGAAAACGTAATTTGATCGGGAGAAGTGTTTCTTAAAACGATTGCCTTCCACGTACCTTCGTCTAATTTTACAAACGGACGTTGCCCATTCCCCACGTCCACCGTAACCGCATCCGAATTGACAACTGTAAACGTGTAGTATTCTTCCGACGGGGCTTCAAAATAGTATACCTGTTCTTCCCCTTCCTCCAAAGTAATTGTGTTTTGACCAAGCGATACTTTATTAGTAAATTCAAACGTATAATTCTGACTTGAACTTTCAAATTCCACAAGAAACAAATACGTTTTTCCCGCCTCCGCCTGAAAGGTAACGTTTGATTCTCCTTCCGCAATTTTTGTCAAAATTCCGTTTTCGAGCGACTGGTATTCATAAACGGAAATTCCAGAACCAAATGCCGTAAACGTTCTTTTGTCGGAATACGTCGGTTGGAAGGTAAGAGTATTTCCGTTTGCCTTGATGAGCGTTCCTTCGGTTTCGTCGTTCAAGGTTAAGATATGGTTTTGACGGTTCCCAAACGTCAGCGTATCCGCAATAAATTCCGTATATACACCGTTCATGCACTCTAAATTATGTACGACGGCAGGAGACGAGGGAACCGAGCGACCGCCGTTATAATCTTCCGCACCGAACGCCTTCAAATATCGCGTAAACCCATTATATCCAACCTGATCCGAGAATTTATACCCGTTCGCCAATTGAGAGTTTAAATCGATGAAGAGATCGTCCATGACAACAATCTCCCCGTTGATCATTTCAACGAGATTTAGAATTTCCTCCGTTTCTTCGTACGTTACTCCTTCGAATAAAAAATCGTAATTCCCGTATCCTAAATCGCTCTGCACAATGCAAAAGTCATTCGCAATTTGCAACATCAAATTTGTAAATCCCGGAAATAAATCCACAATCGATATTACTAATTCGATTATTTCGATTTGTTCCTCCCCTATTCCCCCCATTATCTCATTATTCAACTTTAATTCTTCAACGAAGAGTTCCAAAAATTCCAAGGTCGTCACCGAGCCGATTGCAACGGCATCCAAACGTGCGTCAACGTACCGTTCTTTTACCGCATTCCAACCATTCCGCAGGCGGATAGACTCCTCTATGTTTACAATATCCTCCGCTCCTACATTTGTCCAATCCTCACCCTTTTTATAATTTAAGAGTTCCATTATCGCATCCACCGAAGAAAGCGTTGCTCCGCTGTAGGGCGTCCCCAAACTGATTACCGAAGCGACGTTGTACGGATGGTTGGTTGCGAATTCTATGTTTGTCAACCCGCCGCGGCTATGCCCAACAAGATTGTATACGGGCAACTTTCCGCAAAGGCTTTTATACTGCAGCGAAATATGATCGAGCGTTTCGTCAAATTCTTCGTACACGGTGCTGTTTAAGCCGTTCGCATGATTGCTTTCAAAAAGAACGACAATATGCCGCTCCGCACTGCTGATCCGTTGCGTTTGTACGGTTACGTAGTGCGTTCCGCCGATGTTTTCCTCCGTAAAAACCTTTTCAAGGTTCAGTGCCCCGTTTTGTATGCTCGCTATGTATAAATCGAAATCTCCGTTCAAAAGTTCCCCGATCTTCGATATCGCCGACGCCGAATGATATGCAAATCCTCCCCCGACGTTGCTCCAGTGTGAAGCATTTCCACCTAACCCGTGTGTAAAAACGGTGATCGAAGGCGTATCAAACTCATACCGATCGAACTCTTCACAGCCCGCATAATAATCGGGACTATATTCGGAACTATATATTTTCGTCCGTTCGTGAAGCGTCCTTACGCTCCCCGTTTGAGCAAAAGCCTGGGCACTTTTGAGCGGAAATACCATTCCTACCGCGC
The DNA here is from genome assembly GCA_017621735.1 of Clostridia bacterium. GTDB lineage: Bacteria > Bacillota > Clostridia > Christensenellales > Borkfalkiaceae > Gallimonas. Next base: position 13,843 of record JAGASM010000018.1, read on the forward strand.
ATAACGCAACAAGCGTTAAGACGATAGCGACCAACAAATACCCTCTCTTCAATTTTTTCATTTTTTTCCTCCCTTATTGCTTAACTCCATTTTGCGTAAAGTTTAACGCCGTCCTCAGGAACTTGTGCCGTTTCGTCCCATTCCGTTTCCCCGTCTTCAAGATACCAACCCTTAAACCGCCACCCCGTGCGAACGGGCTTGGGCGGAACGTTTTGAATCTGGTTTCCGGGGGTTACGTAATCGACGTAATAATATAGTTCCATTCCCCCTGCGTTCAAGCGATACTCTACGTTTGCCGCGCGAACTTCGCCCGGATAATCCGTCCCCATAAAAAAATCCGTTTGCGTTTGCCAAAGCGTTTTATATTCATCAAGTTGCCCTGCGGGCACGTAATAGACAATGTTTTTTCCGTAACCGAGTACGCGCAAATCTACTACCGTTCCGCAATAGTACACGTTCACGTTCTCTTGATAGGAAACATGTGGCTTTAAGTACTTTTCCCTTACCATTGTAATTGATCCCGGACAGTACAAGTGCGCCGTCATTTGTGTTTCCGTGTAAAACGGATCGGCATATGAATGCACAGACTCAATGATCCCAAGTCGCCTTACGGGAACCTTCTTGATTTCCCGCGGAATATAATGCACGTCCTTTGTTACGTCGGAACACAACGGTCCGCTTGAAAAATATGCTTCTTCGTTATCGCCAGATTTGTAATAGCGCATCCCGTCATAAGTAATATCGTCATTTTTACAACCTACCGCCGAAACACAAAGCAACAACGTAACAAGCAAGCACAACAGTTTTTTCATACTCCCCTCCTTTTGCATTATCATTTTATTTTTCATTCGGTGTTTCTTGCTAAAAAAATAGCACACGCAAGGCAATTTGTCAATATTTTCCCTTAAAAATTTTGTCCCGTCTTTGTCCCAAAATGAAAATCGCAATACGTTACGTGTTTTTTGCGACGTTTCCAACCGCACAATCCCCGCACGGCAATACGCTTGTGCGTGTTTGCGTAAATCCTATGTTTGCGGTTAAAATAATCCCTTTTTTTCAGCGGATGCAATTTCTCTGTAAAAACACAAAAAATGCCACCCCCCCCCCAGAAAAAATTTCTTTTTGGTAAATTTTTCCAAATTGCTAACTTACAGTTCACACATTGTAAACCGTAGGTTAGTTGTTTTTTTGCGGGCGGCATGATATAATTTATGTACACTCAACGAAAAGAGGAGACCATTTGTGAAACTCACCGAGAAAATTTTATTTTTAAGAAAAAGCGCGGGAATGTCGCAAGAAGAACTCGCCTTCCGCATGGACGTTACCCGACAGGCGGTATATAAATGGGAATCGGGCACGGCAACGCCCGAAGTAGAAAAGATCAAACTGCTCGCAAAAATGTTCAACGTTTCGTTCGATTATTTGATGAACGACGAAATCAACACCATCGAAGCCCCCGCAGAGCAAAAGCCCGTCGATCGGCGCCCCGTTTTTTTCACGGGAACGTATCCGCATTACAATCAGGCGGATTTGGACAGCGGATCTTCCGAAAAAATCCTCAATAAATACGCCGACCAAACGATAGAAGAACGCAAGCGGATTGCAACCTCTTACTTAAAGGAAATGGGCGCGACGGAAGTCAACTTTTTGCAACCGGGCGCCGCAACCGCTTTTTTCTACGACGCGAAACGTTGCGTTGTCGGATTTTATTACTATGGGCAAATTCAGTTCGTTTGTCCGATTGAAAGCATTCTCGACTTTCAGTATTCGGGCGGCGGACAAAAACTTTATAACACCACGACTTCCGCCGTCGGCGTCGGCATAGGACGGGGCAGATTTGGCGTTGGCGGGGGAAGAGTGCCGACTGTGCGCACGTCAACGGACGGTTGCGTTTCCGTTTCCCTCACCTATTACCACGCGGGCAGTCCCAAGGAGTTCCGTTTTGAACTCAACGCCGTCAACTGGTACGATTTTGAGTCGTACAAGAGCAACGGCAACATAGATATCGAGGCGGTCAAGACGCTCAAAATCGAATACATCCTCTCACATTTGAAAGCGGCTCACTCAAAAATTACCTCTCTCCGCGTTCTCGGTCAAGATATTTTGAACGGCACGCGCACGCCTGCTCCGTTCGACCATGCATTCTACCGCGAAAAAAACAAGCCTAAACTGCAAGAATACAACAACTTTCTCCACTCCGTTCAAACGTTTACACGTCCCGGGATTAAAAAACGTCCTACGGGAGCGGTTGGACTCGCCATCGGAATCGGTCTTCTTGCCGCGCTTGCCATTGCCCTTATCATCGGATTTCTCGCTACTTAAACAAATTGCCCGTCGCATAAGCGACGGGCTTTCTATTTTTCATTGAAACGTCAAAGTCCTTCTAACTCATCGAGCGTAAGATGAAATGCGGGAATAAAATGCTCGAAAAAATACTCTACCGCACGGAGATCCATGGCGTGCAAACTCTCCTTTTGCGCCTTTTCCGCTTGCACGAACTCGTTGTTCCCCGAACGCAACTCTTCCAAACACTTTAAGTAGGCGGAAAGTTTATCCGCCGCCTTGACGTATCGGTATTCCTCGGAAGTTTTATCCGCCTGCAAATAGGGATACAGTTCCCCTTTCATTTCTTTGGGAAGGGTATCCGCGATTTTTTCAACGGCAAGCGTTTCGAGTTTTTCGTATTCGCCGTGAATTTGCTTATTAAAATACTTGACGGGCGTAGGCATGTCCCCCGTCATGACTTCGCTCACCTCGTGATAGAGGGCGTAAAGCACCGCTTTTTCGGCGTTCACGTGCCCACCGTAGACGGTGTTTTCTATCGTCGCGAGCGCGTGCGTCAAGACGGCGACGGAGTGGGAGTGCTCCATAATGTTTTCGTCCCGCGTCGAGCGCATGAGTTGCCAACGGCGGATGAATTTCATTCTGTCAAGATATGCGTAAAACTTTTCCATATGCTTTCTTCCTTTCGGCTATTATACTATAAAATTTTGAGAATTTCAACCTTTCTTGCCTCACACCCTTGACGAAAGAAAAAAAAAGATTTATAATATACCCGTAATTCCCCAAGGAATTGCAAATAAAATTTGAATATCCGTCGTGGGTGCTGTAACAGGCTGAGATTATACCATTCGAATCGGACAAGGTAATGCTTGAACGAAAGAACGCAACATAAGGAGTATTTCCGCCCACGCATATTGCGTGGGCGTTTTTACGCTTTCGACGGAAAACAGGAGGTTTTTATGCTACTCAACACTCTGTCGAAAGCAACGTGGTATCCCGTTTTATTCGACTCCCCCATGAACGTCGCGCGCGGAATTGCGTTTTGGCTTACCGTCGCGCTCGCACTCACGTCCCTTTGCTTGCTTTTGCTCATCAAAGGGGAACGGAAAAAGACGCTCGTTAAAATTCTCTTGCCGACCGCCATCGCCTATGCGTGTGCCGTCGCCCTGCTCTTCCTCATTCTTTCCTTTTCGGAAGACGGAATTTTACCTATCCTCTTTTATCCCCTTCTCGCCCTCGTCATCTGCGTGGGTGCAAGCGCCGTTCTCCTTTGCATTCGGAGGGAAAAACCCTTCTTGATTACGGCGGTTACCCTCGTTTCGTGCGCGCTCGTTGCCGTCCTCGTTTGCATGAGCGTTTACTTCTTCTCCGGAGATGCGGAGGACGTGAACGGCGTTACCGTTACCGTTTCGGAAAACGTCGCGCTCTCTTTGTGTACGGTGGGACTGATCGCCGTCATCGGCTTGCTTGCCTTTTTCTTTGGAAGAAACGACCGCAAGGGGTTTGACACCAAGTCCATCGCCTACGCCGCCGTTTGCATTGCAATGAGTTTTGCGCTTTCTTATATCCGCCTCGTAAAAATGCCGCAAGGCGGCTCCGTAACCGTCGCCTCTCTCCTTCCCCTTATGATCTACTCGTATATGTTCGGCGTGCGAAAGGGAGTATTTGCAGGCTTTATTTACGGGCTCTTGCAAGCCATTCAAGATCCGTGGATCGTCCACCCCGCACAGTTCTTACTCGACTATCCCGTCGCGTTTGCGGGGATCGGCGTTGCGGGACTGTTTGCCAAAACCAAACTCGCACCGCGCTTTCAATTTACCCTCGGCGCAATCGTCGCAAGCGTTTTACGCTATCTTTCGCATATCTTTTCGGGCGTTTTCGCCTTCTCCGAATACGCTTACGATTCGGCGGGCAACGTTATGAATCCTTGGGTTTACAGTCTTGCCTATAACTCCTTTGTCTTTATTGACGTCGCGATCGTCATCGTCGTCGGGTTCCTCGTGTTTAGTTCCGCTTCCTTTACAAAGCAAGCGCAAAAATACAACTTCTCCCGCGCAAACGACGACACCGCTCCGCAATAACGTTTTTTGACGTTAAAAAGGATATTGACAAATTGCGCTTCTTCATGTATACTATATCTATCAAAACGCGGAGAAACGATCATGTCGGAAGAATTAGATTTACAAAAAGCAAAACAAGTTTATGCAACAATCGTACACATGTTTGAACGCAACGGTTGGAAGTTTGAAAAAAATGAAGACCGTCTTATGGTAAAATCGGGATTTAACGGCGAAGACATTCCGATGGACTGCGTCATACTTGTAAACCCTAAAAATCAGGTGGTACAAGTACTTTCCGCCCTCCCGTTCAAAATGCCCGAGGATAAACGGATAGAAGGCGCCATTGCAGTTGCGGTTGCGAACTACGGTTTAGTTGACGGTTGCTTCGACTTCGATATGAAGGACGGTGAAATCCATTATCGACTTACCTCGAGTTATCGCGGGGGAATGCCCGACGCTTCTCTTTTTGAGTACATGATCGCGTGCGCGTTATCTACCGTTGATGATTACAACGACCGTTTTTTCATGCTTGCAAAAAACATGATCGATATCAGCAAATTCATTGAACTCGATAATCAAAACCATTGATTTTTAAGAAAATTTTAAGGCTGCGGGCGTTTGCCCGTAGCCTTTTTACAAAGACGGCTTGAGGCGGTGCGGAAACGTTTTCTCCTTTTTGAAACGGGCGCGTTTTCTCCCCCCTCAACCATTCCCTAAATTTTAAGGCTGCGGGCGTTTGCCCGCAGCCTTTTTGCAAAGACGGCTTGACGACCTTTCTATCACGCCAACGCGCGAAAAACCGCTCCGTTTCATCGTTTAACTTTCATTCCCCCTTCCTACAAGCGGTAAATAATGACGATCAAAATAAGCGGACAGTCATACCGTCCGCTTGATCTTTTTCTTTATCCAAACAGTTGTAATAGGTCGACGAGAATGGCAAACCCAAACAAAAGGACGAACCCAACCGCGTGAATGACCGCTTCCACCTTTCGGTTGACAGGTTTTTTGAAAATCCCTTCGATGGCGGTAAACACTACCTTGCTCCCGTCGAGCGCGGGAATCGGCAAGAGGTTAAACACGGCAAGATTGACGCCGATGTAACTTGCGATATCCAAGAAGGAACGCAGCCCTTGCGCCGCGATTTGCGAAGTCATCTTGATTGTCGACACGGGACCGCCCAGAGCGGAAAGCCCCAACGCTCCCGTCAAGAGTTCGCCTAAAATTCCAAAGATTGCGCCCGCAATCTTAAACGAGTAGAGAAACGACCGACCGAGCGTTTCAAAAAATCCAAAGCGGTAGGACGCGCTTGCGAGCATGTACCCCGTGTAGTTCTCCCCTTCGCTGTATTTAACGCCGAGCGCCTTCCACGCGCCGTCAAGTTGCGCGCTGTTTTCCACGCTCGGATCAAAGCGGAGCATGACTTTTACCGTCATTTCTTCGCGAACGTTTTCCCCCTCCAACTGTCCCACAACGCGGGAAATACGAAACTCTACAAGATCTCCTTCGCTCTTCCCCTTTAAGGCGCGCGCGACGTCCGTCGTAAGATACAAACTGCGCCCGTTCGCCTCTAATAAAATGTCCTTATCTTGCAAGCAATATTCTTGCGCAATCCCCTCTGTTGGGGCTTCCGCCTCGTACACGGCTACCATCGTTTGCCCGTAGGCGAAAAAGTGCACGATAATCAGGAGCAGCGCAAGCAGGTAATTCATCAATGCACCCGAAACCAAGACGATAATGCGTTGCCACGGCTTTTTCATTGTAAACGATTGAGGGTGCGGCTCCTTTTTGATGACGTTTCCCTCTTCGTCCTTTTCCTCTTCCACCCCGTCTTCTCCCTCGAAAGCGCAATAGCCGCCCAAGGGAATCAGGCGCACGGAAAAGAGTTCCCCCGTTTTTTTATTCGTCTTTTTGAAAAGCGCGGGACCGAAACCGATGGAAAACTCGTTGATCTTAAATTTGAAAATTTTCCCCGCGAGATAATGCCCGAATTCGTGCACGGTGATCATCACGAGCAAAATGAGTACGGCGAGGAGAATGGATCCGATCGTACGGAACACGTCCGCCGCCGCAAGAAAATTATTGACCATATATCAACCGACGGGCGGACGTACGAGCGCGCGCATCCGCCTCCTTTAACTGTTCATACGACTGCACTTCTTCCCGTGCAATGGAAGAAAGCGCATCTAAAATAGTTTCTGCGATTTGCGGGAAGGTTATACTCCCCCTTAAAAAGGCTTGCACCGCCTCTTCTCCCGCGCCGTTTAGCACGGTCGGAAGCGTACCGCCCGCCTTTCCCGCCTCGATTGCAAGGCGATAGCAAGGGAATTTTTCTTCCGGGACGGGCATAAAATGCAACGCGCCGAGGGACGCAACGTCCAAATGGCGTTCGCAAGGAAGCCTTTTTGGATAGGTGAGCGCAAGTTGAATGGGAAGTTCCATGGTGGGATATCCCATTTGCGCAAGCAACGCGCCGTCTTCAAACGCGACGAGGGAATGTACGATACTTTCGGGGTGTACGACCGCCTCGATTTGCGAAAAATCCGCGCCGTACAACCACTTTGCCTCCACCACTTCGTACCCTTTGTTCAAAAGCGTCGCGCAGTCGATGGTAATTTTTGCCCCCATCTTCCAAGTGGGGTGCTTTAACGCATCCTTTGCGGTAACCGACTTTAACTGTTCTTGCGTGGCGTGCAAAAAAGGTCCACCGCTCGCCGTTAAAATAAGTTTGCGAAAGGATGCCTTTTTATCGAAATGAAGCGCTTGCCAAAGGGCGGAATGTTCGCTGTCGATCGGAACGAGGTCGACGGCGTTTTTTTCCACCGTATCCATGACGAGTTCTCCCCCGCAAACGAGCGATTCCTTATTTGCAAGCGCAATGCGCTTGCCTTCTTCCGCCGCACGCAGCGTATATGCAAGCCCTGCAAACCCACCCGCGGCGATGAGCGCGATATCGCAGCCGTCGAACACGTGGCGTAAAATGTCCTCCCCGCTCAACCGCTTCGTGCCGTTTGGAAGGTCAAACTCCGCCCCGCTATAAAGCGCGGCATATGCGGGATGAAATTCGTGGCAGAGCGCGGAGAGTGCCTCTCCGTTTTGCGCGGAAACGAGCGCGGAAAAACAAAATTCCCCTTTGAGCCTGCGCACGACCTCGCATGCTTGGCGCCCGATGCTCCCCGTGCATCCGATTAAAGCGATTTTCTTCATACGTTCCTCGACTGAAAACGTCCGCCGAGCGCGGACGTTTGATAGATTATTTTATGCGCGTTATCACGCAATTATGATGCGAACGGCAAAAACCGCACACACGACCAGTACGGCGTAGAGGGTGGAATCGATGCGGTCGAGAATCCCCCCGTGTCCGGGAAGAAGCCTACCCATGTCCTTGATTTCCAACTTGCGCTTAATTGCGCTCTCAACAAGATCGCCAAACGCCGCGACGGCGGCAGTTACAATCCCGAGCACGATAAAGAAGGGAAGTTCGAGATAGTTTTGTGCAATCGTTCCAAAAAATCCGTAGTACCCGAAAAAGAGTACTACCCCGCCGAGCGCACCGCCGATAAGACCGCCGACGCCGCCGATAACCGTTTTATTCGGGCTGACGTGCGGGGACATTTTGCGGGGCAATTTCTTGCCGAACAGTCTTCCGAACACATACGCAAGGGTGTCCGCAATCGGGCAAACGGCAAAGACGAATAAAATGGAAAGCGACGAAAATTCCGCCAAGTGATTGCAAATAGAAAGAACGAGTAAAAAGAGGGATGGATACGCATAAGAAAGCAGCGCGTACCCCGTCGATTCCAAACTAACCGATTCGTGCGCAAACACCAACGTTCCTGCAAGAAGCGCAAGCCCGAGCACGAAGACCGCAAACGTCAAATGAGGCGCGTACTGCGGAATCCATTCGTCCGCAAGGCAAAACGCGGGAATGACGAGTGGGGAAAAGATACTCACGAGAATGCGTTGCGATACGTGAATTTTTTCTCCGAATGCGCGGAGCATTTCAAACGTTCCGATCGCGGTAAAAATAAATACGAGAAGGTCGAACCACAAGCGGTGTACGTATCCCTTCAAGAGGAAAAATCCGACGAGGACGGCGATATAGCCGATCCCCGTGATAAGTCTTTTCAACATGGTACTACCTACCCTATGTTATTCTACCAACCCGTATCTGCGATGACGGTTTTTAAATTCTTCCAGCGCTTTGTCTAAATCTCGGTTGGTAAAATCAGGAAACATCTTTCCTGAAAAATACAACTCCGCATATGCCGCTTGCCACAACAAAAAGTTGGAAAGCCGCAGTTCCTTCCCCGTCCGAATCAAAAGGTCGGGTTCGGGAACGCCCGCCGTATCGAGGGCGGCGGAAACGTCCTCTTCCGTAATTACGACGTTGTGTTTTACGCGGTTGACGGCGCGAATGAGTTCTTGTCTGCTCCCATACGCAATGGCAAGGAGCAATACGCCCCTTTCTCCTTCCGCCGTTTCGCGCTCCCCTTCCTCAATGAGAACACGAACGTCGTCGGGCAAAAGCGCGCGTTCGCCGATCACCTTCAAACGCACCGATTTTTCCTTTAATTTGCGGGTATTCTCCGCAAAGTAACGGCGTATGAGCGAATAGAGTCCGTCAAGTTCCTCTTTCGGCCGAGAAAGATTTTCTGTAGAAAGCGCATAAAGCGTGACGTATTGTACCCCGCGCTGAAACATATGGTCGACAAGCGAAAGCATACGGTTCATTCCCGCGCGGTGTCCCGCGCTGCGGGGAAGAAGACGCCGTTGCGCCCACCTGCCGTTTCCGTCCATAATGACGGCGACGTGACGGGGAAGCCCCGTTTCCGCATCGCCTCGCATCAGACGGTCATGAGCTCCTTTTCCTTTGCGGAAATTGCCTTTTCGATTTCTTCCATGTACTTCGATACCGTCTTTTCGACGTCCGCCTCGCAACCTGCCGCTTCGTCTTCGGAAAGTTCTTTGTTCGTCTTCATCTTCTTGATGCCTTCCATTGCCTCTCTGCGGTTGTTGCGCGCGGCGACTTTCGCGTCCTCGCCCATCTTTTTGGTTTGTTTCACGAGTTCGCGACGGCGTTCTTCGGTGAGTTCGGGGAATACAAGGCGAATGACGTTTCCGTCGTTCGAGGGATTTAATCCGAGGTTGGACTGCAAAATAGCCTTTTCAATCGCCTTTAAGAGCGTTTTATCCCACGGGCTGATCATAAGGCAACGCGCGTCGAGCGCGGATACGTTACCGAGTTGATTCAAAGGGCTCATTCCGCCGTATGCCTCTACTTGCAACTTGTCGAGAATGTGAGGGTTTGCGCGCCCTGCGCGGATCGCGGAATATTCATCTTTCAAAACGTTAACCGTCTTTTCCAACTTGTCTTCCAAAACGAGGAACAATTCTTCTACCATTTCGTTTTCAATCATAATTTTCACTCCTTATTCGTTTGATATGAGCGTGCCGAGGTTTTCACCGCAAACGGCACGGATAATACTGTCTTTGTCGTTGAGGGCAAACGCAAGCACGGGCACGTCGTTTTCCATACACATCGTCGCAGCCGTTGCATCCATCGCCTTTAATCCTTTATTGACGATATCGCTAAAAGTAAGACGGTCGTATTTTTTCGCGTTCGGATTTTTTGCAGGATCGGAATCGTAAATTCCGTCTACGTTTTTCGCCATCAAAAGAACGTCGGCGTTGATTTCGCACGCGCGTTGCGCCGCCGCCGTGTCCGTAGAGCAATAGGGATTGCCCGTTCCGCACGCCATGATGACGATTCTCCCCTTTTCGAAGTGATGAAGCGCCTTGCGCAATACGTAAGGCTCTGCAACGGAGATCATGTTAAGCGCCGTTTGTACGCGCGTGGGGATCCCCTTTCGTTCGATGGCGTCCATCATTGCGAGCGAATTCATGACGGTTGCGAGCATTCCCATATGGTCCGCCGTCGTACGGTCCATTTGCGTACCCTGTCTTCCCCGCCAAAAGTTTCCTCCGCCGATGACGAGCGCAATTTCCACGCCCATTTCGTGCACTTTTACGAGCTGATCGACAACTGCGGAAATCACGTCTTCGTTGAGCCCGAACCGTTGTTCTCCCGCCAGCGCTTCGCCCGAGAGTTTGAGCAAAATACGTTTATATTTCGGCTGCATAAAATCTCTCCTCAATGCGTTTTTATCAGTATACCATAAAAGAATGAAAAAAGCACGCGTTTTCGAAAAATTCCCCGTATTTTTCCAAAAAAAGAAGAAGAAATAAAAAATCGTAAGGCGCGCTCAAATGAGCAATGGAATGAGCGTAAAAGAAGTTGCTCTCACGCTTGGGTTTTCTAACCAAAACTATTTTAGCGCCTGTTTCAAAAAACGGACGGGCGTTCCCCTGTCGATGTGGAAAAATGACTGACGAAACAAAGTTCTGCATTAAATTATTCTACGTCGTTTTGCCCGCGTTAAAGCACGATCGATTACGGCGTCCCTTGGACGGGGCATCGTCCCGCACGAACTTGGCGTTTGGCAATCGATATGCAACACGGGGTTCCGTTTTATTCGTTTTACCGTCAGACGGCCTACCCGTGTATTGAGCTTCCCTCTTTTAGACAACAATACGCGCCCTGCAAAATGCAGGGCACGTATTCATGCCGTTCAAAAAAAAATCCGCTCCGAAAAAGGAGCGGATTTGATTATTTCTTCATTGCTTCAACTTGCTTTGCAACTTCTTCGGACAAGTCTTCGCTCTTCTTTTCAAGCCCTTCGCCCATAACGTAGAAGCAGAAGCTCTTGAGTGCGAACGTTGCGCCGAGTTCTTTTGCTGCGTTTGCAACGTATTGCGCAACCGTAATCTTGTCGTCCTTGACGAACTTTTGATCGAACAAGCAGTTTTCTTCGTAGAACTTCTTGATCTTACCCATAACGATTTTATCTGCAATCGCTTCGGACTTGCCTTCGTTGAGAACTTCCTTTTTGAGGATTTCCTTTTCCTTTTCAAGCGTTGCTGCGGGAACTTCCGCCGCCGTCATGTATTGAGGCTTTGCAAACGCAACGTGGAGCGCTACGTCGTGTGCAGCAACCTTTGCCGCTTCGCCTGCATTGCATTCGAAGTTGAGCATAACGCCGAGTTTACCACCCATGTGAATGTAAGATTCGATCAACCCTGCGCTTTCTACAACGGTGAAACGGCGAACGGAGATCTTTTCTCCGATTACCGCGATTTGTTCTTGAATGAACGTGTCTACCGTCTTGCCTTCGCTTGCAATCGTGCTTGCAAGAAGTTCTTCAACGTTCGCGGGGTTTACGGCAACGATTTGCTTTGCAACGGTCGTTGCGATGTTTTGGAACTTGTCGCCCTTTGCAACGAAGTCGGATTCGCAGTTTACTTCGAGAAGAACACCTACGTTCCCTTCCGTGTAAGCGGAAACGATACCTTCCGCCGCGATTCTCGATGCTTTCTTCGCTGCCTTGGAAATTCCGCGTTCACGGAGAAGATCCGCAGCCTTGCTCATATCGCCGTCAGCGTCCGTAAGGGCACGCTTGCAATCCATCATTCCTGCGCCCGTTTGTTCACGGAGCGTCATTACGTCCTTTGCGGTAAATGCCATTTTTTTATTCTCCTTCGATATTATTCCGATTATTCTGCTTGCGCTTCTTCTGCTGCTACAACTTCTTCAATGTCCTTCGCTTCTTCTGCGGGAACTTCTTCTGCTGCAACGACGGGCGTTTCGCCTTGGTTTGCTTCGATAACTGCGTTTGCAATGACGGAAGAGATGAGTTTGATCGCGCGGATCGCGTCGTCGTTTCCGGGGATTACGTAGTCGATCAAGTCGGGATCGCAGTTCGTATCGGTAATTGCAACGATGGGAATGTTGAGCTTGCGCGCTTCAGCAACCGCGATGTCTTCGTTGTGAGGGTCTACGACGAACATAACGCCGGGCATACCCTTCATGTTCTTGATACCGCCGAGGTTGTCTTGAAGTTTTGCCATTTCTTTTTTAAGACCGAGAACTTCTTTCTTGGGAAGAAGGTCGAAATCGCCGTTTGCTTCCATTCTTTCGAGTTTTTCAAGATATTCGATTCTCGTTTTCATCGTCTTGAAGTTGGTAAGGCAACCGCCGAGCCAACGGGAGTTGACGTAGTATTGACCGCAACGTTCCGCTTCTTCCTTGATTGCTTCTTGCGCTTGCTTCTTCGTGCCGACGAAGAGGACGGACTTGCCCGCCTTAACTTGTTCTACGACAAAGGAGTACGCTTCTTCAATGAGTTTCGCCGTCATTTCAAGGTCGATGATGTGAATGTCATGACGCGCTGCGAAGATGTACTTCTTCATCTTGGGGTTCCATTTTCTCGTTTGGTGTCCAAAGTGAACGCCCGCTTCGAGAAGCTGTTTCATCGTGATAACTGCCATTTTGTTTTCCTCCGTTTACCTCCCCTCTTCGCATTTGATACGCTCGGAATCCGCATGAAAGATTTACGGACACGGAGAGCGCTACGTTAAGGGTGTGGATTTTTAACTATGGTATTTTACCATATTTTAATAGGACTTGCAAGCGATTTCTATATGTTTTTGCCCGGTTTTATAAATTTTATCTTTCATTTTTTCTCCTCTTTTTTCTTCGATTCGGTTGCGTTTTTTATGCAAACGAGCACCGTAAAATAATTTTGCACCCCCGTTCGCAATTTATCCAAATTTGTTTACGAAAAATACAACACGTTTGCGTTTTGCACCGTTTTTTCATTTCTACGTTTTTTTGCATGTAAAAAAAAACGGAGCCGTCGCTCCGTTTTTTTATTCTTCTTCGGTAAAACCTTCTTCCTTGGAAAGTGCAATAATCTGTGCGATTTTTTTGAGCACTTCGTCCTTGCCCTCCCCCGTTTCGCCCGAAACGGGAATAATGTCCGCAATGCCCATTTTCAGTTTGGTCGAAAGGGCGCGTACCTGTTCTTTTTGCTTCATGCGGGAAAGTTTATCCGCCTTTGTAGCAATGACGGAAAAGGGAATGATGTGATAGTTCAAATACGTTTGCATTTGCATATCGTCCGCCGTGGGATCGTGCCGTAAATCGACGAGCGCAAATACGTGGCAAAACTCCTTCCGCTCGAAAAAACGGTCTAAAAGGCGCGCCCACTTTTCCTTTTCCCCTTTGGAAACGGCAGCGTAGCCGTAGCCGGGAAGATCGGCAAGGATAAATTCGCCGAAATCGAAATAGTTGACAAGCCGCGTTCTGCCGGGGGCGGAACTCGTCTTGGCGAGTTTTTTGCGGTTGGCAAGCATGTTGATAAACGTGCTCTTGCCCACGTTGGATTTTCCGCAAATCGCGATCATGGGCTTATCCGCTTTGATAAACTGCGCCTCACTTGCCGCCGACGTAATAAATTTTGCTTCTTTTATGACCATATTAAATTCCCGCAACCGCGTTTTGGAACACTTGATCGATTTCCGTTACGCAAATAAAGTTGAGTTCTTTGCTTACGTTTTCAGGAATCTCCTCTACGTCCTTGCGGTTTTCCTCCGGTATAATGACGTTTTTAATGCCGACACGGTGTGCCGCAAGCGCTTTTTCCTTTAATCCGCCGATGGGAAGCACTTTCCCGCGGAGGGTGATCTCTCCCGTCATCGCGACGTTTTTGCGCACCGGTTTTCCCGTGAACGCGGAAAGAATTGCCGTCGCCATGGTAATTCCCGCGCTTGGACCGTCCTTCGGGGTTGCTCCTTCGGGAACGTGCACGTGAATATCTCTCTTTTCAAACACCTCTTCGTCGATGCCGTATTTTTCGGCGTGCGTACGGATATAACTGATTGCCGCCCGCGCCGATTCCTTCATGACGTCGCCGAGTTTGCCCGTAAGCAAGATCTCGCCTTTGCCCTGCATTGCCGAAACTTCGATGGTGAGCGTCGTACCGCCGACCGCCGTCCAAGCAAGCCCCGTCGCCGCGCCCACTTCGTCCTTTTCGCGCAATTCGCCCTTTAAGTCGAACCGCTTTGCGCCGAGAAATTTATCCAAATTATTTTTGTTGACGGTAATCTTTCCGTCCGATTCTCCCTTTGCAATGCGCACCGCCGCCTTTCTGCACACGGTGCCGATGGTACGCTCCAAATTACGGACGCCCGCTTCCATCGTATATCCGTCGATCATTGCGCCGATCGCACCTTGCGTAATACGGAGGTTTTCCTCTTTTAACCCGTTTTCCTCCCGTTTTTTGGGAACGAGGTACCGTTTTGCGATCTGCTCCTTTTCGTCGGGCGTATAACCGGAAAGTTCGATAATTTCCATACGGTCGCGCAAGGGACCTGGAATGGTATCGAGCGTGTTTGCGGTCGCAATAAACATAACTTTAGAAAGGTCGTACGCAACTTCCAAATAACGGTCGCGGAAGGTGGCGTTTTGTTCGGGGTCGAGCACTTCCAAGAGCGCACTCGCGGGATCTCCGCGAAGATCTGCCGAAATTTTATCTACTTCGTCGAGGAGGAACACGGGATTGACCGCGCCCGCGTTTTTCATTTCGTACAAGATACGGCCGGGCATCGCGCCGATATACGTACGGCGGTGTCCTCTGATTTCCGCCTCGTCTTTTAATCCGCCAAGACTCATGCGGACGAATTTTCTCCCCAAGGCGCGCGCAATGGAACGGGCAATGCTCGTTTTTCCCACGCCGGGAGGCCCGACAAGGCACAAAATAGGCGCTTTGAGCGTTCCCGTCAACTTTAAGACGGCAAGATATTCCACCACCCGTTCTTTGATTTTTTCCAGACCGTAATGATCTTCTTCGAGGATCTTTTCCACGTCGGAAAGGGACTCCGTGTCCGCAGTTTCTTCGTGCCAAGGCAAATCGATCAGCCAATCGGCATAGTTGCGAAGTACGGTATATTCGGGGGAAGACGGCGGCATCTTGTCCATGCGGGCAAGTTCTGCAAGCGCCTTTTCTTCCACCTCTTCGGGAAGTTTTTTCGCAAGAATCTTCTCTTTGAGCTTGACGTTTTCCTCTACGTCGTCGCCAAGTTCGGCGTGAATGGCTTTGAGTTGCTCGCGCAAAAAATATTCCTTTTGCGAATGGTCGATACTCTTTCTTACGTCTTGCGCAATTTTTCGCTCCAACCGCCCGATCTCTAACTCGTCGTTTAAGCACGTTTCTAAAAGGCGAAGGCGTTTCGAGAGGTGAACTTCTTCCAAAAGGCGCTGTTTTACCTCTTGCTTAATACGCATGTGATGGGCGCAAACGTTGACGTACGCGTCCGGATCGGTGAGCGCGTCGAGCGCCGTCTGCAACTCTTTGGGAAATTTTCCTTCCGCCGCAACGATATCCTTTACCATCTCTTTCGCCGTACGGAAATACGCCTCTTCCAAGGCATCGTCGTCGCGAACGGTAGCAAGGGAATCGGTTACCGCGTAGATGTATCCGTCTTCTACGCGAAATCCGCGGGCACGCGCGCGATAAACGCCGTCCACGTAGACGCGCAACCGATCGCCGGGAAGACGCGTCGCTTGCTTAATCCGTGCAACCGTGCCGACTTCGTGCAAATCGTCCTCTTCGGGAATCTCCTTTTCCGCATTCTTTTGCTTGGTCAAAAAGACGAGTTTCCCCGTCAAATCCGCCCGCTCGACGGCGGCGAGCGAAACGCCCCGTCCTGCGTCGAACGCGACGTTTGTGTTAGGAAAAATAACCTGCGTCCGCATAGGAATTACGGGCAAGGTATTTGTAATGATATGTTCTGTCATAACGTTCTCCTTTGGGAACTTCTCTTATTATATCACACCATTTCTCCCTTTTCAAGCGGAAACGGAGAAAAAAGCGACAAACAGACGGCATGCGCCGTCTGTTGTTATTGTCCGTTTGCATATTTTTATTCTTCCGACTTAAAAAAGAGGCGTTTCTCCAAACGTCGGCCCGTGAACGACGAGAATTTCCTTCCCGTCCTGTTCTACAAACTCGGCACGGTCGATACAGGTTTGAGGAGAATCCAATCTAAAAAAGAGGCGTTTCTCCAAACGTCGGCCCGTGAACGACGAGAATTTCCTTCCCGTCCTGTTCTACAAACTCGGCACGGTCGATACAGGTTTGAGGAGAATACAATCTAAAAAAGAGGCGTTTCTCCAAACGTCGGCCCGTGAACGACGAGAATTTCCTTCCCGTCCTGTTCTACAAACTCGGCACGGTCGATACAGGTTTGGCGCGGAGTAAATTGCGACGTACTGAAATGACGGTGGTAAACGCAAACGAGCGTCTTTCCATCCGCTTTATAAAACAAACTGTGGTGTCCCACTCCGTGCACTTTGTCCGTCTTATGTAAAATAGGATTGTTTTCGTACTTCGTAAACGGTCCCGTCGGGGAATCGGACGTAGCGTAGCCCACCGCATAATAGGGACTGCGCGTATGATTTGCCGAATAAGTCAAAAAATACGTTCCGTTCCGCTTGAGGACGAACGGCCCTTCCACCACCTCGCAATCATGCAGTTCCCACTCCTTGTCGGCGCGGAATAAAAACGTTTCGTGCTCCTCATCGAGCGACGTAAGATCGTCGCTCATCTTTGCAACGTATAAGACGTTCCCGTTGTCAAAGCGCACGTAATAAAGATAGGTCGTTCCGTCGTCGTCTACGAAGAAATGCCCGTCGATCGCATTGCGCTCGGAAAGCCACCTCTTCTCCTCTTGTCGGAAAGGTCCGAGCGGGGAATCGGAAACGGCAACGCCAAGATGCTCGTCCGCAACGTATACCATGTAGAATTTTCCGTCTTTTACCGTAATTTCAGGTGCCCAAAATCCCCCTTCTCCCTTGACGTCTTCCTTTTTTAAGCAATAGCCTTTTTCTTCCCAAGTTGCAAGGTCGTCCGATACGAACACGCGAAATCCGTCGGGGGAGTTTGTCGAATACAAATAATATGTTCCCTCGTGCTCTAAAATAAAGGGATCCGCCCCCTCCTCACATACGGGATTGCAATACGTTTTTTTCATGGATTCACTTCCTAAAATTTTTCATAATTATAACATAACCCCCTTGCAAATACAAGGGGGTTCGTAAAATTTAGTTACACGAAAAATCCGTGCTGTCGAAATTGCTCTTCGGCGTTGAAACGGCTCCTCTCCTCACACGCGGGGAGTTTATTGCTCACGCTATTATCCGCCACTCCGCTCTCTCACGCTTTCAATTACACGAAAAATCCGTACTGTCGGCAGCGTTCGCCTTGCGCCCAACCGACGTATTGTCGCACGTACGGGAACGCAACTCTCTCACGGGGTTCGGAGCCACTTGATACCGATAATCCTTTCCGTAATGGCGAATGTGTTTGTCGATAACAATATGAGAAGGAACGATTTCCGTCGTCGGATTTATCACTTCCTGATAGCGGAAAAAGTTTGCGTCCGAGGGAAGACCGTCCACCTTTTCGTAATCTTCTCCCTGTCCTGTAAACTGTACTGTCGTACCGAGAATTTCGCGCACGTATTCGATATTTTCATGCAACGAAAGGGGCGCAGGAAACTCTCCGTCGCCGATGACCTGTTGCCACGACTTGCCCTCGTACTTTTCTAAAAGTTCCGCCGCCTTGTGTAAATGCCCGATTTCCGTTTCCAAATTTTCAAGCCAAAGGGATTTGACGTAGGCGTGCGTTTCCGTTTGATAGCACGACCAGTACAAATAGCACTCGACGTATTCGTGCCAAAGAAGCATTTCAAGCCACGTCGCATTCGCGTCCATGAGTGATTCGTACTGCGAAACGTGTTCTTCTTCGACAAGTGCAATTTCTTGATACAACTTACGCGACAGTTCGTTTTGCGCAAGATTGACGACGTTCATATAGTAGTTCATCGTCTGTTGCTCGGCGGCGGTAATGATCATTGCGGAAAGCACCGTTTGCTTTTCCTCTTCTTTGGAGGATTGACAGCGTTTCACGTTATCCGTCGGGAATCGGTGGTGCGATATTGTCGGCCGCCCCGGCATAATTTCCGTGTACCTTCCCACAAGTTTTTCCGCGCGGATCCCCTGCTCCATTTCAAGCAAATCGGCATAGCGGTATAAGTGGTCGAAATCCTCCAAAAGAGCAAAGTCCAACGCCTTTTTTACGTAGCAGTTGCTCTCTTTGCGCGCAAGTTCCGCCGTCAGATCGACGGCAAGTTGCTCGTAGGCTATGGTATGCTCCAAAATACTCTCGTCGCACGGTTTTAATAGGGACACTTTAGTTTGCTGCTGCTTTTCCACCGCACGCGTCAACGCGAGTTCTCGACGCAAATCGTTGTCGCATACGTGCCGCGCGAAGTTGTGCGAAAACCAGTTTGCCTCAAATTCCGTGCCGTTCATAAGAATGATCCGCGCCTTTGTATAAGGATCGACCTCCCGTTTGTCGTACGCACGCGGGTACAACTGCTTCCAATTTTGAAAACTTTCCGTAATTTTCCTTCCCTTTTCAGTAAACGGATTCATAGCGCCTCCTAAAATCATACTGATACCATTGTACGCGATCCTCTCCGTTTATGTGAAAAAAGACCGCCCGCCGCAAAATTGCGGCGGGCGGGAATTTATATACGTTAAAACGCTTTTTCAATTGTTTTTTGATATTCGATCCTCGCTTCGGGGGAAAGGTCGCAATGTCCGCGATGCGGAACGGTGATGAACGTTACCTCATGGATTGCGCGCATTTTTTCTACGAAACGCACCGAATGCCTTTCGATATTTACCGCTTCATCCTCTTTGCAATGGAACACCGTATACGGGATTTTGGGCATCTTTTCCACCAAGTGATAGGGCGAGCAAGCCCTCAATGCCTCGTCCATGCCCCCTTCGTAACCGTAAAACGCGCTGTAAAGGGTGCGCGGAAGATCGTCGCGTTCCGTGTAATGATAGGGTAAATCGCACACGGGGCAGTTGGTAACGCACGCAACGGGCGCAATACGCGCATATGCCGTGTAGACGAGTGCGGAAAGCCCACCCATGCTTCCGCCTGTACATACGACTTTCACTCCGTCAAGTCCGTAATGCGCGCGTAAAACGGAAACGATCTCGTCCGTAAAAGAAACGGCGTCCCGATTCATCCAGCACCACGGGTTCGTATAGGGAACGACGTAAACGATTCCCTTTTCCGCCCACTCTTTTGCAACGGCAGGGTCCGTTTTATAGACGTTCATATTCCCAAGCCCGTAAAATTCGAGCACGAACCCTCTGATTTTCCCCTTTACGAGTTTATCTCCCGAATAGGCGAACGACCGCAAATTTTCATACGTTACAATGCGTTCCATATTCCCTCCTTAAATTTTAGAAAGACAAACAATAGTTTCAACGTGTTTGGTTTGAGGGAACATGTCGAACGGTTGAATGTAGGTAAGGCGGTACTTTCCGTTGGGGGTGGACGTCTTGATCAATTCTCCCCGTTCGTTTTCCACCAAACTGCCCGTTAAAATTCCTAAATCACGCGCAAGCGTTGCGGGATTGCACGATATCATGACGATCTTTTCAATTTGACATGCACAAAGCGCCCGCAACACGCTCCGATCTACGCCCGCACGGGGCGGATCAAGCACGACGGTCGCTTTCGGCTCCGCCTTCAAAATATCCGCAAGACAGTCTTCCACCCGCCCGCAAACGTTCGTCATTTTATCCGAAAGCCCGTTTTTTTCCTTCAGCGAATTTGCGCACGCGCTCGCCTCGGGAATAATTTCTATTCCGTAGGCGTGCTTACAACGTTTTGCAAACATCGCAGTTAAAAGACCTCCGCCCGCATAACAGTCGACGACGACGTCTTCCTCCTTTGGCGCGGCAAGTGCGACCGCACGCTCGTACAACTTTGTGCGAACTCCTTCGTTGACTTGCACAAACGTACTCGCCCCGGCTTCAAACGTAATTCCGCCGTCGTCGCATTCGTACGTTCCCTTTCCCTTGATCAGTCGGAATTCTTCGCCGAAGATCACGTTCGTATTCGCATTGTTAAAATTAAGATAGAGGGAATATTCCCCAAACACCTCGTCCAAAAGGTGTAAAAAGTAATCGATCCCCTTGATCTCCCGTTCCGCCGTAACAAGCGTTACAATAAATCTCCCCGAAAGTTCCCGCACGACGACGTGGCGTACTGTTCCGCTTCTTTTTTCCTCGTCGTAGCCGTCAAGCCCGCATTTTTCCATAAAACGGTAACATGCGGAAATGAGTTTTTCCGCCCACGCGGGATGAATCGGACAATGCGAAAGCGGAATAATTCGATGGGAGCGCTCCGCGTAAAACCCGATGACGGTTTGTCCGTTTTGCATGCCGACGGGGAGTTGAATTTTATTGCGATAGGCATACTCTTTGTCGCTTTTTTCGCATAACGGTATGCAAAATTCAATCCCGCCGACCTTTTTTAAGCAGTCCTGTACGAGCGAAGTTTTGAACTTTAACTGGTCGCGATAGCGCAAGTGTTGCAACTGGCAACCTCCGCAACGGTGAAAGACTTCGCACTTGGGGCGTACGCGCTCTTCGGCAGGCGTTAATACCTCTTCCACCTTTCCGTACCCGATTTGTCCTTTTACGCGCAAGACCTTTATTTCCGCGCGTTCACCGGGGAGTAAATAAGGCACAAAGAGAGTAACGCCGTTTTCTTTGACGATACCCTCTCCGTTTGTGCCGAGCGCAATGCACGTCCCGACGATCATTTGATTTTTTTCCATAAATTACCTCCCGATTCTCCGCACCGCCAAATTAACCGACTTTTGGCAAAGGAAAATCATGCGGTCGTACGCCAAAAAAAATAGCGTTCCGCCGATGAAAATGACGGGAATAATATATTCGTTGATCCACTCGACGGCAACGTTCATGTCGAAGGTGAACTTCCAACAAAGATATAAGGCAAGGTCGAACCAAACCGCCTTCACGATCCAACAAAGAATGGGGAACAGTTTGCTTTGCGGGAATTTCCTTTCCGCAATTTTCCGCTGTACGTGATTGACGAGCGGATGCAGCCCGAAAAAAACGATAAAGGGAAGCAACTTCCAAAAAAAAGCAAACCCGCTCAATACGCACGCAAGAAGGGAAGATGCAAGATAGCAAAGCACGTTCCCCCAAACAAAGTCCTTGGAAAGAGGGATCATCATGGCAAAACAGCCGACGATATATCCCGACGCAAGGAGAAAGGGATTGAGCGTTCCCAACCACAAAAAGAGGGTTGCGACTGCGCAAGAAACAGCGGAAAGCGCGATTTCAAACGATTTTGATTGCCGTTTCATTAGCCGCAGTTACAACAAAGATTGAACAAACAGTTGACGCAAAGATACGTATAACAGCAGTTGATGCAGTTGACGCACCAATTTCCGCCCATTTGCTCCCCGCCTGATTGCGGATTTGGATTTGTGTGAGGCGCATTCCCCGTTTGCGACTGATAGTTGGTCCGCGCGTTGAGTTTTTCGTACGCATCGCGGAACTTTGCGTTGACGGGATCCATTTGCATGGCGATTTCAAGCTGTTTTTTGCTCTCGTTCATCCAATTCTTTTTGAAGAAAACAACCGACTGCAAGTAGTGCCATTCCGCTCCGCGTTCGTTAAAGTCGTCGAGTTTTGCCTGTGCGCCTGCGATATCACCCTTTTTGATGAGATCGGATACCTCTTCAAAAGCGGACGTCCCGCTCGTATTGTGCTTTGTTTCCCGACGGGACTCCATAATCTCGTTGTACGCAACGTCGAGTTTTCCGAGCATTTTCGCGGCGTTTACCCCCGCTTCCCCGTCTTGCCACTGTTCTTCCGCATACTTCTTTTTGAGCGCGCGATACGATTCTTCAATTTGTTCGTCCGTACTTTCGGCACTCACTTGTAACAGTTCGTAATATTCTTCTAACATTGATCAACCTCTATTTGATTCTCGTTTTTTGTTTTTGCCGTTTTTCTCCGCGCATGACGCGCGCCGTTTCGCAAGGAAGTCCCCGCAATAAAATATTATCCGTTAAATCGCGATTAAAGGGAAATTCGATTTGTGCCAAATTTTCCCGAATCGCATAAAACAACGTGTCGAACAAAAACGCGACGTCCGCGCCGTGTTCTTTCAAAAGCGCCTCCCTGCTCTCGCTTTGAAAACTGAGGACGAAAGGATTATACGCACCCTTCTTTTTGTCCTTATCGTAATCGTCCAAGGCGTCGATCAGATAAATCCATTTTCCAAGCGAATAAAACAACCCGTCCGTGTATTCCGTCCCCTTTTCTTTGAGAAAATGACGGGACAGTTCTTTCATCATCGTCGCCGTCGCGTCGGCGGCAACGTCGAGGGACGAAATTTTTTTCTTTTCCGTTTTTTCCTGCTCTTTCAAATTTTCGGCTACGATTGCGCAAAGTTCGGGATATTTCTTTTTGGCGCGGCGAAATCCCTTTTTGAACCAAAGCCGCTGCCCGCGTCCTTTATCGCCGTCTTCAATGTCATCCGTCAACTTATAATAGGTCAAAACAACGTTGAGCGCGCCGAGTTCTTCCGTCATATCGTCGACGACCGCCATCGGTTGCTTTGCAAAGACGTGCTCGAAACAATGTTGTTTCTCCACCTTGATATCTACGCCCGCAATGTTGTGCAGCAGCGCAGAAAGCACCGAAACGTCGTAAGAAAGCCCCATTCGCGCAGCGTGCCCGCAAGACTTCGCAATCCCCTTGCAAAGTCCGCAATACATCGCTTTATAGAGCATAAAATCTTTGATATATAAGTTGGGCAAATCGTACCGAACGTATCCGAACACCCTTATTCTCCCTGATAAAATCCGATTTTACGGTAAACTTTCGAAAGCGTTTTGCGCGCCGCCTTAAATGCGCGTTCCGCCCCCGAAGAAAGCACCTCGCCGAGATATTTTTTATCCGCAAGCAAACGCTTTTGCTCCGCTTGAACGGGTGCAAGCACGTCGGCTACCGTTTCGCCGACGGCAAGTTTGAATTCGCCGTATCCCTTTCCTTCAAATTCGCGTTCCGCCTCTTCTACCGTCTTTCCCGAGAATGCCGCATAGATATTCAAAAGATTGCTGACGCCCGGCTTTTCTTCCGTTGCCTTGATTTCGTTTCCGCTGTCCGTTACGGCGCGTTTGAATTTGCGAATGACGGTATCCCGATCGTCCGACAAAAAGACGGATGCGTTTAAGTTTTCGTCCGACTTGCTCATTTTTTTGGTGGGCTCTTGCAAGGACGCAATTTTTGCCCCCGCCTTCATAATATACCCTTCGGGTACGCGGAAGGTTTCCCCGTAGCGGTTGTTAAACCGTACGGCAATGTCGCGCGCGATTTCAAGATGTTGTCTTTGATCGATGCCGACGGGAACGATTTCCGTTTGATACAGCAAAATATCCGCCGCCATCAAGACGGGATAGTCCATGAGTCCCATATTGATGTTTTCCGCATGGCGTGCGCTCTTGTCCTTAAACTGCGTCATGCGTTCCATTTCGCCGACGTAGGTAAGCGAATTGAGCACCCAAGTAAGTTCTGCATGTTGCGGGACTTGCGACTGTACGTAAAGGGTGCATTTTTCGGGATCTACCCCGCACGCAATATAAAGTGCGCAAAGTTCAAGCGTTCTCCGCCGCAATTCGGCGGGTTCTTGGCGTACCGTGATCGCATGCATATTTGCGATTGCATAAAAGCATTCGTAAGAGTCTTGCAATGCAACCCAGTTGCGGATCGCACCCGTATAATTTCCGATGGTCAAATTCCCGCTCGGCTGTACCGCCGAGTACAATACTTTTTTCTCCATTTCGCTCACTTCTCAATCGTATTTACCTTATTATACCACATTCCCCTGTAAAATGCAACGTCGAACGAGGGAAATTCCCTTCCGCTCACAAGGTTTTCACCCCTCTTGCACATAATTTTGTTCAACTTCCGCCAAATCGGAATATTTGTAGAGTTCTTTTCCCCCGTTGAGGGTATCCTTCTCCTTTGCCGTGTGGTATAATATTTACAAAAATGAAAGGAGAAAACAGATGGAACTTTTGAAAATCGGAACTTTTATTTCGCAGGAGAGAAAAAAACTCGGTCTTACGCAAGCGGCGCTCGCCGAAAAACTCTTTGTAAGCGAAAAAACGGTTAGCAAATGGGAAACGGGGAAAGGATTGCCCGATACTTCCGTTTTGCCCGCCTTGTGCGAAATTCTTCACGTTACCGTCAACGAACTTTTATGCGGAGAACGCGTTTCGTCGGAAGAATACGCAGACAAAGCGGAGATAAACTTGTTGCAACTGCAAAAAACGAAGGAGGAAGGCGACAAAGCACTCCTTTCGATGGAATGGGTCATCGGGATTCTTTCCGTTGTCTTTTTGCTTTCCTTGACGGTCATCGCCGCCTACCTCTCCATGGAAACTTGGCTTAGGATCTTCCTCATTTGCTTTGCGTTTGCGGTTTCTATCGTCGGGATCGGATTTGCGTTGAAAATTGAACAAATTGCAGGTTATTACGCTTGTAAAAAATGCGGACACAAATACGTTCCGAAATACAACCAGGTTTTTTGGGCAATGCATTTTGGGCGCACAAGATATATGAAATGCCCCCGCTGCAACCGCTGGTCTTGGCATAAAAAGACGACGCGTTGACGGAAAAAACGAGAATTTTACAAAAACTCGCTTGTCGCAACCCCAAACGGGTTTTTCCGCCAACCGCTTGATAAACGAAAGTAAGTTTTCGCTAGACGACGCGTTGACGGAAAAAACGAGAATTTTACAAAAACTCGCTTGTCGCAACCCCAAACGGGTTTTTCCGCCCAACCGCTTGAAAAACGAAAGTAAGTTTTCGACAAAAGACGCCAACAAAAAGAACTCTATCCAAACGATAGAGTTCTTTTCTTTTGTAAATATCAACCGATGAATTTTAATACTTCGTCGTATAATTTTTCGGGCGTCGCCGTTTGCTTAAAGCGAACGGGCTTATAGCGCAACGCTTTCAAACTTTCGGGCACTTTCATTGCCGTGAGCAAATTGATGCGCTTGATTCCCTTAAAACTGTCCTTGACGTCGTTCCCCGTCAAAGCGTACAAGACGTCCTGCGGGAATTTATACGGGCTCGCCGTCGACACGACGACCATTTGCGCATCGTCGTCAATATGATTGTCCTCTTTGTACTTTTCGTACTTTTGCGCGACGTTCATCGCTACGCCCGTATGCGTGTCCATAGGATATCCGTAATCCATAAAGAACTCGTACATACAGTCAACCGTGTCGTCCTCGCTTGTAAATCCCGCAAAGAATTGCTCGCGAATGCGTTTCATTTCTTCGGGACGCATTTCGTATCTTCCCTTGGTGAAAAGAGCGTTCATACGTTCCGCGGTAAGCGCCGCGTTTCTTCCCGAAATTTCAAAGATGAGCCGTTCGAGGTTAGAAGAAACGAGAATATCCATCGAAGGGGACATCGTCTTAAAGAAGGGACGCTTGCTGTCGTAAACACCGCGCGCGATGAAATCCGTCAAAACGTTGTTTTGTTGGACGCGCAAACGAGTTTTCCGACGGGTAGCCCCATCTGTTTTGCATAATACGCCGCAAGAATGTTACCGAAGTTCCCCGTGGGAACGGTGAAATCCACCTTGTCCCCCATTTGAATTTGTTCGGAAGAAACGAGATCCAAATATGCGGAGAAATAGTACGCGATTTGGGGCGCAAGACGGCCGAAGTTAATGGAATTTGCCGAAGAGAGGAGTACGTTTTTCTCCTTGAGTTCCGCTTGATACTGTTCGAAATTGAAAATGCGCTTGACCGCCGTTTGACAATCGTCGAAATTCCCCTTAACCGCAACGACGTTGACGTTTTCCCCTTCCTGCGTGCACATTTGCAACTTTTGCATTTTGGAAACGCCGTCGTCCGGATAAAAGACCATAATCTTGATGCCTTCCGCGTCTTTGAATCCTTCGAGCGCCGCTTTTCCCGTATCACCGCTCGTCGCGACGAGAATCAAAATCGTTTCTTTGATTCCGCAAAGATCGCACCCTCTCCGCAATAAATAGGGAAGAACGGTCAACGCCATGTCTTTGAACGCGCAAGTCGGACCGTGAAAAAGTTCGAGCATGTACATGCCGTTTTCCACCTTGACGAGGGGAGCAGGATCGTCCCCTTCAAACTGCGCGTACGCCTTTTGCAGCGCCGAAAGCATTTCATCCTTGTCGTATTCGTCTAAATACTTGTGCAAAACGTGCGTCGCACGTTCGGGATAATCCATTGCAAGCATTTCATTGAGTTCGGAAAGAGATACGGCGGGGAACTTTTCGGGGACAAAAAGCCCTCCGTCCTTCGCAAGTCCCTGCACGATCGCTTGCGCGCCTGTTACCCGTTCATTTCCCCTTGTACTTACAAAATACATTGCCCTCTCCTTTCAGTCAAACCTTCTTAAAAAAACAAGTGAACTCTCGGACGGGCGTCCGAGAGTTGATTCCTTTCAAAAACCTTACAGATACTTCGCCACAAATTCGGGAAGTTCTTCCTTTGCGCAACTGCAAGTGATGCAAATTTGCAATGCGCGCTGTTCGGAAACCTTATCCAACATATAGAAGAACGCCGCCATATCTTTGAGTTCTTTCCCCGCGATTCTTGCCGCGCCGTCTACGAAAACGTATTCGTTGTCGCCGTTGCCCGCAATCGCGCCTTTGATGAATCCGCAAAGCGCGTCTTCCCCGGCAATCGCATAATCGCTGACGTCGATAAAACGAACGTCGCGTTTTAAGTCGTACATATATCTTTTGGTATCGGTGATGAAGATCAAGTGGCCTTTCGCCTGTTCAACCGCTGCGTTTGCATTGTCGATAATTTGCTTGGTCTTTCCGCTGCCTTTGGGTCCGCAAATGATTTTGATCATAAGAAACTGTCCTCCTTGAACACCTCGCGGCGTTCTTTTATTTATTATCTTTATTCTACCAAGTTTTTCCGTACTTTTCAAGGGGTTTTCTAAAAAAAGTCCAAAAAATTATTTCAAACTGCGCACAAACGCATCAATGCGGTCGAGCCCTTCGAGCATATCCTTCATCGAAAGGGAGTAGGAAAGGCGTACGCAGTCGTCCGCACCAAAGGAAACCCCGGGAACGACGGCAACTTTTGCCGCGTCCAAAAGAGCGTCCGCAAAACTGATCGAATCGGTAATTTCCTTCTCTCCGAACCGTTTGCCGTAAACGCCGTCCACCACGAGCATTGCGTAGAACGCGCCGTCGGGAACTACGCAAGACACCTCTTCCATCTCGGAAATACGTTTCAACATCGCCTTTCTGCGCTCCGCGAAGATCGCAACCATTTCCTCTACCGACGCTTCGGGAGAATTGAGCGCTTTGATCGTCGCCGCCTGCGCCATGGAGTTTGCGTTGCTCGTCGCATGGCTTTGGAAGGAGTCGATTGCCTTTGCAACGTCTTTGGGCGCCGCAAGATATCCGATTCTCCAACCCGTCATCGCATACGTCTTGGAAACGCCGTTGACGGTGATCGTCAAATCTTTTATCTTTTCCGAGCATGCGGCAAACGAGAAAGGTTTGGTTGCCCCGTACACGAGTTTTTCGTAAATTTCGTCGGAAAGGACGAAAATTTCCGCTTCTTCACACACCTTTGCAAGCGCGCGCACCTCTTCTTCCGAATAGACGGCACCCGTCGGATTGCTGGGCGAATTGAAGATGAACATCTTCGTTTTGGGCGTGATTGCCGCTTTTAACTGTTCGGGCGTAATTTTGAATCCGCTTTCGCGCGAAGACTGCACGTAGACGGGCACGCCGCCGCAAACCTTTACGACTTCCGGATAGGTGAGCCAATAGGGCGCGGGAATGATAACCTCGTCCCCCTCGTTCAAAAGGGCGTAACAAACATTAAAAATGGAGTGTTTCGCGCCGTTCGACACGATAATTTGAGAGGATTCGTATTCAAGATTGTTGTCCCGCTTGAACTTTTCGCAAATGGCGCGGCGAAGTTCGAGCGTCCCCGAAGAGGGCGTGTACTTCGTTTGTCCGCGGTCAAGCGCGTCTTTCGCCGCCTCTACGATATGAACGGGCGTATTGAAATCCGGCTCGCCGACGCCAAAGGAAATGACGTCTTCCCCCGCCGCCTTCATCGCCTTTGCTTTCGCGCTGATGGCAAGCGTAAGGGAGGGTGATATTGCGCGAACGCGCTCTGCCAATCTCTCTTTCATAACATTCTCCTATGTCGTAAAAAATGGAATACGGTTGTAAAAATTCCCTCTTTTTTCGCTTATTCCGCCGAAGAAAGAAGGGCTTCCCTGTCTGCAAGGGCGAGCGCTTCGACCATTTCGTCGATGTCCCCCATCATAAACGCGTCGATGGAAAACAAACTCAACCCGATGCGGTGATCGGTAATGCGGCTTTGCGGGAAGTTATACGTGCGGATGCGCTCGCTTCTGTCCCCCGTGCCCACCAAACTCTTTCTGTTTTGCGCTTCCGCCGAATTTGCACGGGAATTATAATAATCGTAAAGGCGGGCGCGCAAAACGCGGAACGCCTTATCTTTGTTTTTTAATTGCGAGCGTTCGTCCTGACAACTGACGACGATGCCCGTCGGAAAGTGCGTGATGCGGATTGCCGTTTCCGTCTTGTTGACCTTTTGTCCGCCCGCGCCCGAAGATCGGAACAAATCGACGCGAATGTCCTTTTCGTCGATTTCCACTTCCACCTCTTCCGCCTCGGGGAGAACGGCAACCGTTACCGTAGACGTATGCACGCGTCCCTGCGATTCCGTTTCGGGAACTCGCTGTACGCGATGCACGCCGCTTTCGTACTTTAAGCGCTTATACGCGCCGCGGCCGCTGACGTTGACGATGACCTCTTTCATTCCGCCGAGTTCCGTTTCGTTCAGGTCGACGATTTCCCACTTTAAGCGATGTTTTTCGCAATATGCTTGATACATACGGTAGAGTTCATACGCAAAAAGCGCCGCTTCCTCTCCGCCCGCTCCCCCGCGGATCTCGAGCGTACATCCTTTGTCGTCGTTCTTATCCTTGGGCAAAAGCAGTATTTTTAATTCGTCTTTCAAGGCGGCAAGCGCCTCTTTGCACGCGTAGCCTTCCGAAAGGAGCAGTTCTTTGAGTTCTTTGTCCGCTTCTCCTTCCGCCTCTGAAAACGCAGCGTTCATTTCCCCTTCTACGCGTAAATACTCGCGGTATTTTTCCGCAACGGGGGTGAGGTCGGCGTGTTCTTTGGAATATTTACTCCACAGTTCCATATCCGAAACGACTTCGATTGACGAAAGTTTTTCGGACAGTTCTTCGTACCGATGTAAAACGTCGTTTAATTTTTTGAACATAACGTCCCTCCGCTTATACGACGATTTTTACGATGCGTTCCTTTCCTTCCATGTCCTTTACGACCATCGCATAGTCGCACTTGGAGAAAATTTTCAAAATTTCTTGCGCTTGATCTTCCCCGCATTCGAGAATGAGCATGCCCCCGTGTACGAGATGACGGGAAAGTTTTTCCGCTATGCGGCGGTAAAAATCAAGACCGTCTTCTCCGCCGTCGAGCGCAATACGAGGCTCGAATTCGCGTACTTCCTTTTGAATTTTTTCTATTTCCGCCGTACGGATATAAGGAGGGTTTGCCGTGATGAGATTGTATCTTCCGCGCACGCTTTGGAAAAGATCCGACTTGACGAAGTTGACGTTCGCCTTGTTGATGCGGGCGTTTTCCCGCGCGACTTCAAGCGCATCTTCGGAAATATCCGCCGCCGTAACCGACACGTTTTTGTCTTTTGCCGCTTCGCACGCGATGGCAATGGCGATCGCCCCGCTTCCCGTGCAAAGGTCAAGCACTTTATCCCCTTCTTCCAGCGTTTGCACCGCCTGCTGTACGAGGAGTTCCGTTTCGGGACGGGGAATGAGGACCCGTTCGTCCACCTTCATCGTATATCCGTAAAATTCGGTATCGCCGATGATGTACCAAAGAGGACGTCCCGTCATGCGTTCTTCGTAAATATCCAGCACTTTTCTGCATTCCGCCCGCGTTACTACGCGCTCTTCGGAAAGAGAACTTCTCGGAATATCCAAACTCAAACTCAAAATCCATTCCGCATCCGACTCGTCGATCTTCTTTTCCGCGAATCCCTTTTTCATCATCGCGGAAAGGCGGGAAAGTTTCGTTTCCGTCGCAAACGTCTTTTCGGGAATTTCGGGATCTTCGTCCATTTCTAAAACTTTACTGAATGCGGCGATCGCGCATTCGATCATTTCGTCCGTCGGTTCGCGCGTCGTCAGCATTTGAAGAAGCAATCCGGGCGCCTTTAAGGGAAGGACGATCGGAGATTGAATTTTGGCGAGCAACTTCAAAATTTCGTAAGAAACACCCGCCACAAGAGGCAATAACAACAACTTAAAGCCAAACTTGATCAAAAAGTCAAGCGCGGTAATTCCCGTCGTCATATATTCTACGACAAGCGTGTTTGCAAGCGAGAAAACGAGAATGGAGATGACCATGACGAGGAACATAAACGTCGTTCCGCAACGGTCGTGTACGCGCGTGCATTTTTTTACGTTTTCAACGGTGAGCGGCATACCGTACTCGTAGCACGATATGGTCTTATGCTCCGCCCCGTGATAGCAATACGTTTCCCTTACGCTTTTGGAAAGGAGGGTAAGCAAGATATAGCAAATAAAGATGAGAAGGCGCAGCCCCCCGTCGATCAGGTTATACCATATGGAGTTGGGAGGAATTGCCCCGTTTGCCCACACGGAGATCTTCTCGGTCAAAAATTGAGGCAAAAACATAAAAAGAGCGAGCGCAAGCACGACGCCGAGCACGACGGAAACCGTCGTCATCAACCCCGTTAAACTCACCTTCCATTTGTCCGCCATCCATTTTTCCAACTTTGTCGGGGACTCCTCTTCGACGATCGCCACTTCCGCGCTGCGCATCAACGTGCTCATACCCGAAACAAGCGAGGTAACAAAGTTGATTACCCCGCGTACGATAGGGACTTTCGTCCACTTCGACCGCTTTTCGGGAGGCGTGATTCGCTTCGCTTCCGTTTGTAATACGCCGTTATCGTCTTTGACGACGGTCGCCATACTGCGTTTTCCGCGCATCATGACCCCTTGAATTACCGCCTGTCCGCCGATGTAGGTACATTTCTTCTTCTTTTTCATAATACCGCCATATCAATTTTTCGTGAAAGAGTAACAAAACAGCCCCAGAGGAAACTGAGGCTGATGCTTTGTTAAATTCCGTATCTTTTCTTGAATTTATCGACGCGTCCGCCGGTATCCACGAGCTTCTGTCTTCCCGTGAAGAAAGGATGACATTTACTGCAGATATCCACTTTCAAAACGTCGACGTTTTTCGTCGTGCCCGTCTTGAACGTTTCGCCACAAGCGCAAACGACGGTAACTTCGTGATAATTCGGATGAATTTCGTTTTTCATGCCACTCACCTCGCTGTTTGATCTCTTGAAATACTCACTTATTATATCCGTTTTTTTTGCGTTCGTCAACTGATTTTGAAAGTGAAACAAAAAAACTTGTTCTTTTGAGAAAAAAATTTTTTTCCCAAGAGGGGCATTTTACACAAAAAGAGGGAAAAAACGTTTTTCCGCACGAATTGCTTGCAAAAAAATGCCTTGTGCGGTATAATATTTCAAAGAAAGAACACAAACTGTCCAAAAGGAGAAGTCATGAACGCTTGGAAGTTGACAAATCCCAATCGACTCGGCAAAGCAACGGAGGAAATTCCCGCTCCCGCAGAGGGAGAGGTTAAGGTGCGCGTTACGCAGGTGCTCTTTAGCAACATCGACGCCGCGCTTTACAGCGGAGCGCTCAAAGCGCCTTATCCCCTCGTCCCCGGACGTTTTGCCGTTGGAAGAATTTCTTCGGGAGAAGAACTTTTGGGCGCAAAGAAAAACGACCGCGTTTTGTTGCACACCTTTCTTCCCGAACGGGACACGGGTGTTGCGAAAAAGGATTTTTCCGCCGATGAGTACGGCATTTGCGGGCAAACGGTAAACGGCTATCTTCGCGACTTTGTTTGCCTTGACGCAGAAAGCGTTTCCCTTTTACCCGAAGCGGTAAAGGACGAATGTGCTCTTTTGACCGAACTCGTCGCCCTTGCAAAGCAAACGATCGACGTTTTGGACGTCCAGAAAGGACAGCACATCGCCGTATTCGGCGGCGATACGCTCGGCGTCGTTTTATGCCAACTTCTCATCTATCAGCAAGCCGCGCCTATTTTGATCGACAACCGTACCGACCGTCTTAACTTCGCAAAAAAATGCGGAATCTATTATACGAGCCCCGCGGACGACACCCTTGTGGACAACGTCGCCAAAATTACGGGCGGTCGGCTCGCGGACGGCGCGATTTTCGTAACCTCCGCAGGTCCGCAAAACACGGCGCTTCCCTTTAAGGTGAGCGCGCGGAATACCAACACCGTATATAGCGGATTTTTCGGGCGGGATATTACCGTCGATTTGAACGTCGCGCTCAAAAAGGGAATTTCCGTGCACGGCGTAACGGGCGGAACCGACTGCATTCCCGCGGCAATCAATCTGATTGCGACAAAGGCGCTCGATTTCTCCCTCTTCGAGTTTCACCGTTTTGACGCGAACTCCGTCGCGGAAGTCCTCTCTTCCCTTTCCACAAACGATGCGGACTCGCGCGTTTTGCATATTGCGGAACTCATTTAATCTCTTTCTCGCATACATATGATGCGAAAATTCAAACGTTTTTTCTTCGGAAGGCTGTTTCCGTGCTCGCTTACGTTGACGTTTGCCGCTGCAGTCTTCCTTTTTCTTTCTCTTTTTCTTCCCAAAGCGCTTTTGCCCGCGTTTGCCGTCGAACGCGCGTTTACCGCCGTCGTCGCGCTCCTCTCGTTGCGGGACGACGAATTGCCGGAAGAGCGAACGCGATGGCTTGTTTTGATGCTTCTCCTTCCGTGGACGGGCGCGGTTGCACGACTCCTCCGCGGGATCTATCCGCCCAAACCGAAAATCGGGAAGGCAATTCAAATGAACGACGACGTTTTGTCGTCTTGCGCGTCGATCGCCTCGAAAAGCAACCTCTTTCCCGCAAGGTATCGCTTTGCGAAATACTTTCCCTTTGGCAAAGACGCATTTTGCAGTTATCTCAACGACTTAAACGAGGCAAAAAAGTATATTTTCCTCGAATACTATATCATTAAGCCGGGAATCTTTTGGGATTCCGTTTTGAAGATTCTCGAACGGAAGGCGAAAAACGGCGTTACCGTAAAACTCATTTTTGACGGGTTTGGTTGCGCCCGATCCCCTCGCACGTTTCAGCGCGATTTGATGCGGCGGGGAATTGAGGCGCATTGCTATCGAAAACTCCCCCTCTTCCCCAAACGCGCCACACACCGAAGAGATCATAGAAAATGTACCGTTATCGACGGGATTATCGCGTACACGGGGGGCATAAATCTTGCAGACGAGTACGTCGGCAAACAAGCGCCGTTCGGCAGTTGGAAGGATGACATGGTACGCCTGCAAGGGGAAATTGCAGAAGAATTTGCCCGTATGTTTCTCGCCCGCTTTTCCCCCGAACTTTTGCAATCGCGCACGCGTAATTGCAAGCGCAAAACGCAAAACTGCTTTGATGCCAACGAAAAATTAACCGCGAAATTTCAACGGAAAAGCCAAACGGAGAACAACCCTTCTTACAATCCGCTCTCCGAGTATCGCCAAAACGAGCAGGCGGAAATTCCCCGCTTTTACAACGAATATCCCTCTCCAAAGCACAAACACGGCGAACCGTCGGAGAACAACCCTTCTTATAACCCACCCTCCGAGCATCGCCAAAACGAGCAAGCGGAAAATCCCCGCTTTTACAACGAAAATCTCTCTCCAAAGCACAAACACGGCGAACCGTCGGAGAACAACCCTTCTTATAACCCACCCTCCGAGTATCGCCAAAACGAGCAGGCGGAAATCCCTCGCTTTTACAACGAATATCCCTCTCCAAAGCACAAACACGGCGAACCGTCGGAGAACAACTTTGCAATTCCATTTTGCGACGAGGCGGTCGGCGTACACAACCGCGTATGCCCCGACCTCTTCCGTTCCCTATTTTATAAAGCAAAAAAATGTATCTTCCTTTATACCCCCTATCTCATTCCCGATGCGGAAACGGAGCGCGCCCTTTGCGTTGCCGCAACGTCAGGGGTGGACGTTCGCATTCTCATTCCACACGTTCCCGATAAAAAACTCGTGTTTTTGCTCTCGCGGAGAAGCGCACGGCGGTTGCAGGCGCACGGGGTATGCGTACGGGAATACACGGACGGATTTTTGCACGCAAAAAGCCTAACGCAAGACGGACGGTATGCCGTCGTCGGATCGTATAACCTCGATTTTCGCAGTTTTTACTTGCAATCGGAATGTGCGGTGCTACTCGGCGATCCCGCAGTTGCCCGCACCGTGGAAGAAGATTTTTTAACCACTTGGAAGATGAGCACCCCCGTTCCGCCCACAAAAAGAGGGGAGCGGTTTTTTGGGGCGATCGCGCATTTTTTTGCCCCGCTCTTTTGATTTTCAAAAAATAAGCATATTTTTTTACGGAGGTCATATTATGAAATACGTCGTTGCATCCGACATCCACGGATCCTCTTACTACTTGCGCTTACTCCTCGACTTTTACAAGAAAGAAGGGGCGCAAAAACTAATTCTTTTGGGCGATTTGCTCTATCACGGCGCACGGAATGCTCTGCCCAAAGAATACGACACCATCGCGTGTACCGCCCTTTACAATCGCGTAAAGGACGACGTCGTTTGCGTGCGCGGAAATTGCGATAGCGAAGTCGATCAAATGGTACTTTCCTTCCCCATCGGTGCGGAATTCTGCATTTTAGATTTGGACGGAAAGCACGTATACTGCACGCACGGGCATAAAATTCCCGAAAATTTGCAAAAGGACGACGTGTTGTTGTGCGGACATTTTCACGTGCCCGCGTTTGAACAGCGCGAAAATTATTTTTACGTCAACTGCGGCTCCGTTTCCATTCCAAAGGAAAATTCCCCCCACGCGTGTATGGTCGTTGAAGGGCGGAAATGTAAGTGGATCGACCTCGAAACAGGAGTCCCCTTCCGCGTTGAAAAATTATAAAAAATTTGAAAATTAGGGATTGACAAACACTCTTTTTGCGTGTAAAATAATAGTAATCAATGAAAAATTAAGGAGAAAATTATGACTTGGTTTAACAAACAGAGCCGTTTGGTTCAAATTTTGTTGCTCCTCATCCCCGGTGTTAACTGGATTGTGGAAATTGTAGTAAGATGGTCCACCTTCGCAAAGAAGGGCGGTCTTGTCAGACTCATCGTTTGTATTCTCGTTACCATTCCTTCCGGTATCATTATCGGTTGGCTCGACGTGATTTGGTGCTTGCTGTTTAAGCATCTCTTCCTGCAATAACAAAAATCGCCGCCGCGCTTTTATAGCGCGGCGGCTTTTTCTTTGAGTAGTTTTCGCTTGCCAAACGGCGTGCCGTTTGGCAAGCGACCGTTTATTCTTCCGTTTCGGGGAATACAATCGGCTTTAACACACTTGTCCAGAGGGTATAACCGTAGTCGGTAAGGTGAATGTTATCCGATTTGAACACTCCGTCGAGCGCATTGCCGTTTTCGTCCGTCAAAACGCTGTGCATGTCGATTCCCGTAAGCCATTCGGAATTTTGTTGCACGTACGCCTTCATGCCGTTTACAAGATCTCCGTATTCACCCTTATATACGCCGTCCACGCAATACCCGGGACAAGGCATGCTGTAAATATAGTATATCTCCGCCGTGGGGAAATCCGCATGGATCTTTTCTAACAGTTGCCCGAGTTTTGCAACCGTTTCCTCCCCCGTTTGTCCCTTTGCAGTAACGTTATTTCCGCCGAGGAAGAGGATAAACTTGGTCGGCTTCCACTTGGCTACAAGTCTGTCGTACGCATACAGCCAGTCTTCGACGATCGTTCCGCCGATCCCGACGTTATAGCCCGTTACGCCGTCCTCAAGCCCGCAATCGGCCGCGTACGTTTCCCAATAGTCCATCGTACTCGATCCAAAGAAGAGCGCTCCGCCTTCCGCCGCGTTTTTGTACGTTTCTTCGCGCGTTGCAATCGCGTCTTGATAAGGGGAAACGTACGTGTATTCCTGCATGTTCGCTGCAAATTCCGCAACCGTTTGTTCATCCGTATTCACGGAAAGATTATAAACTTTCACCGTTCCTGCCTTTCCTCCAAATAGAACGTTCGCTCCCTTCATATCGTATTCGCTTGCCGTGTGGTATACGTATCCGTCGATGAGGAAGGAAACCGTTCCGTTATGATTCACGATTGCAAAGTTGAGCGTTGCGGCGTTATCCGCGTGGGACGACAAGACCGCGCGCCATCCTTGCCAATACGTCTGTCCGTTTTTGTATTCGAAAAATACCTGATACACGCCCGTGTCAACGTATTCAAATACGTATCGAAGCGCATGCGTAGAATCGATTGCAACTTGCACTTCCGCCTGCGACCATGCCTTGTGCGTCGGCATAACAAGCCCACCATGTACGAGGAAATCGTTCCCCGCAACCGCATTTTCGCCGTCGAAGAGGTACGCGTTCTCATATTCTTCACTCGACTTTACAAACGTGTTGTTTGCGCTCTTGTCGAACGCGCACTCTTGCGTTTGTACGTCTTTGTTTGCACTCATCGAAAGGGTGGACTGTTCCGTTCTGAGCGTATCGACGAACGCATCGAACTCGTCGTTGTAGTACCCGCGCGTATTGCTGAACGTGATATCTATGTACTGGTTCATCGCAGCGATAAACATTGTATATCCCCAAGCAGCGTCAAATTCGTATTCCTTCGTCCAAGTGGGAATATTTACTTCCGTGCTTCCGCCCGCGCTGATTTCTTTGAGCCAGAACGACGCCGTTTTTCCGTCGTATACCATTGCAAAATCCAACACGTATTTGGTTGCGGGATCGCAATTTGTCAAATATTTTGCTTTGATATCTACTGCGTTCGTTGAAACCCCGTTGATATTAGATGCGCGCAAAATGCGGTTATTCGTCGGGTGTCTCCAAATGTAAAATCTAAAGAAGTTGTTGTAGTCGGAGAACAGTTGCAATTCCAACTTACTCGCCGCACCGCTTGAGGCGGGACGCGTATTTTGGAAGGTAAGGCGGGAATAGAACGCATAGCGGTGTCCCTCGATCGGCGTTCCTTCGTCGTACAAAGCAGTCAAAACGCGCGTCGTACTGTTTGCGCCCGCAATCGTTCCCGAGCCGTCCGCATTCGTAACAAGTTGGTCGTAATTGCTTCCCTTTCCAAGCGACGTTTTTCCGCCTGCGGGATCGACGTAGCCGACGAGCGCGCTGTCGTACATTTCCTCAACGGTGTTTTTGTCCGAAACGATTTCTACGTTTTTGAACGAAGGCACAATCGACCACGTACTCAAAAGCAATTCGGGTGCAAATTGCGTATGAAGCGTGGTACGGTAAACGGTTTCTCCGTTAAAGGTTACGATAACGCTATTGCCGACGTTGATGATTCCGAGCGTAATATAATCCCCTGAAGTATACGCCACGTTTTCCCGATGGATAAAGTAAGAACGGTACCCACCGCTTTCCGATTGATAATCGGTAAATAAGTTAAAGTGATTGCTATCCGTCGCGCGCAAAACAAAGCGGATGAACGCTGTTCTCATCGTGCTGGAAACAAGGCGTACCTCATTTCCTTCCTCAAGTCCCGCAAGGCAGAAATCCGCTTGGAACGCCCACACGTCCGAAAGGTTGTTTGCACCGCTCTTGACGATCGCATCTCCGTCAAGAAGATACAGGTTGTTTTCATAGTCGTAAGAAACCTTCCCCGCGCTTCCCGCTCCCGTCCTCGAATGAGAGCCAAAAGGCATTTCCACTTCGATCCGCGCGGATGCGGTGTCTATCGCGGAACCGTCTTCGGATATGCACGTAAGAACGACCGTATGCGTCGATACTTCGTACTCCGCCGTAACAGTGGACTTTTCCGATGCTTCGTACGCGTAGTTAGAAAGTACGTACGCTTGCGTGGAAAACTCCGTCAATTCTTCTTGCGACATGGTAACGACGCCCGTCGCGGACGACTTTCCATTGACCTTTGTAAGCGTAATTTCCGCTTGGTTAGAAAGTACGGTAATCGTTACGCTTGCGCTTGCCGTTGTGCCGTCTTCCGCCGTGATTGCAAAGTTAAGCGTTTTGTCCTCGAGCGTTACGGCAACTTCCGCGCCTTCCGCAAGCGTATAGGTTACTTTCTCCCCCTTGTTGCTTGCGCTTACAAGTTCGTTATATTGCGCCGTGGTGAGCGTAACTGCTCCGCTTGCTACGTCTACGTTGCAAACCTTTGTAATTTCGATTGCGGTCGCGTTGGAAAGTACGGTAATCGTTACGCTTGCGCTTGCCGTAGTTCCGTCTTCCGCCGTGATTGCAAAGTTAAGCGTTTTCTCATCAAGCGTTACGGCAACTTCCGCGCCTTCCGCAAGCGTATAGGTTACTTTCTCCCCCTTGTTGCTTGCGCTTACAAGTTCGTTATATTGCGCTGTCGTGAGCGTAACTGCTCCACTCGTTACGTTTACGTTGCAAACCTTTGTGATTTCGATTGCGGTCGCGTTGGAAAGTACGGTAATCGTTACGCTTGCGCTTGCCGTTGTGCCGTCTTCCGCCGTGATTGCAAAGTTAAGCGTTTTGTCCTCGAGCGTTACGGCAACTTCCGCGCTTTCCGCAAGCGTGTAGGTAACCTTTTCGCCCTTGTCGCCTGCGCTTACAAGTTCGTTATATTGCGCCGTGGTGAGTGTTACCGCTCCGCTTGCTACGTCTTCCCCACACACTTCCGTTATCGTGATATCCGTCGCTCCCGAAAGCGGAATTTCCGGCGGCTCTTCTTGACAGCCAACCATCATTAGCCCACATGCTACCATGAGCCCTAAAAGCCATCCTCTGATTTTTTTCATTTATTTCCTCCTTTTGATTGTTTTTTTGATAAAAAGGGTGTACAATAACCTTGTAGCCCGCACGCGCGCTACATCTATATTGTAGAATAATTTTTTTTGTATTTCAATGTACAAAATTGTCAACTTTTTGATAAGAAATGGCAACGGGAGGCATTATGAACACAACGAAAATCAATCCTCATTTTGACGACGGAACGACCATCGCCTTTCAACCCGATTCTCACCGCCGACACGGGCTTTTGTATAACGTAAAACAAATCGGACACATTTCTTGTAAGGAGGACTACCTCGTTTCACGCGAAAAATACGACAGTTTTTCCATCGTCTACGTTACGGAAGGGCAAGTGTTTTTGGTGGCAGACGGAGAAGAGTACGTTGCAAAAAAGGGAGATTTGCTCTTTTACGACCAAAACAAGCCCAACCTTTTAAGCACGCGCGGAAAGCGTTTTGAGGCGGACTTTCTATATTTATTCGGACCAAACACCGAACGTTTTTTTCGCATATTCCACCGCAAATTCGGCTGCGTTTGCCATACGTACAATCCCGCCTTGCTACAAACGATCGTTCAAACGGTTGCCCCCGCAATTTCTAGCAATCGAGAGGACGTCTACGAAACGTCGGAAAAACTTTATTCGTTGCTCGTCGACCTTCTACGCTATTGCGACGGGGCAGAAGAAGGGGACGGAAATATTTCCGATGCCGTCGACTTTTTACAAAACCACTATGCCGAAAAATTTAACTTGAACGATTTGACCAAAAAGTTTTACATGAGTACGTCGTCGTTTATCCGCAGTTTCCATGCGAGGACGGGGTATTCCCCCAAAGAATATCACCGCGAATTGCGCTTTCGCAAGGCGAAAGCCTTACTGGAAACGACCGATCTTTCCGTTCGAAAAATTGCCGAAAAGGTTGGGTTTACCAACAGTCGGGATCTTATTCGCCTGTTTCAAAGTAAAAAGGAAGTTACCCCCGCGCAGTACCGCCTCTCACATAAAACCATAACGTTATGACGGTTCCTCCTGTGTTTTTGCCATCGGCAAACTCACTTAATTATCACACGGTATTCCACCGCTTCAAACGGCGGTTTTTTCCGCTAAAAACCACAATAAAAACCCGCCCCGCGCGATGCGCGGGGCGGAAAAATCTCCATACGTGATCAAAAAACGCGCACAAACCGTGCGCGTTTTCCGCTTATAAATCAAATGCGATTGCAGTCAAATCGTCGTCAAACGATCCGCAAAACTCGGTAAGCGCCGCTTTCAACCGCTCGATAAATTGCTCCGCGGAAGAAGACCTTTGCAAAATTCCCTCAATTCGCTCCAAAGAAAACTGTTCTCCGCGCTCGTTTTTGCTCTCGATCGTGC
This sequence comes from Clostridia bacterium, assembly GCA_017621735.1. GTDB lineage: Bacteria > Bacillota > Clostridia > Christensenellales > Borkfalkiaceae > Gallimonas. Next base: position 54,358 of record JAGASM010000018.1, read on the forward strand.
CGTCCGTCAAAAGGACGAGGATATCCCCCTTTTGATACCCGATAAACCGATCTTCGTACGGGTATTCGGGAATCCAGTTGGATACGGGAGGAGAATTCATGACGATTTCGTCAATCCCCAAACTGCTTTTCAAAAGCAAAGGCGCATTGTGTCCCGCAACCGAATAACATAAGTTTTGCGCGCGTTTGTCAATCCGTACCGACGCCATCGTGATATACGAACGCTCGTCCAAATTGAGTTCTTGGAATTTTGCATTCAACTGCCGTATTGCCTTTGCGGGGGATTCTTCCTTTCTGTCCCACCCCGCTTTGACGAACGCGGAAAGCATTCCCGCCGAAATTCCTTTGCCCGAAACGTCCGCTATGACGCCGACCGTATCGCCGTTTAACTCGTAGACGTCGGGAAGATCCCCGCCGATCTCACGGCAAGGAATGTACATAAACGAATAGGGAACGTTCCCTCCGCTCTTTGCAGGCGGGAGAAGTCGTTGCTGAATGTCTTGCGCGGAGTGCATTTCCCGCGCGATTTCCATTTCGTACGCGTTATCGACAATGCCGAGGTAAAACTTTCCGAGCGGTTTTACCTTGATGCGGAGGGCGACGTTTTTCTCCCCCGCTTCGCCCCCTTTCATAATGATATTGCGAAATGCAAGCCCGTTGCCGCTTACGGCGTCTACAAAGAGGTTTTTCATCGGACAGTAAGCGCATTTAATGCCCTCGCCGCATTTTTCTTTTTCCTTACAGGAAACGGCGTCGCGCAAACTACCCTTCCCGCGAAGGGAAGAGCCGAAATAATCGCGAAACGCTTTATTTGCATAGCGGACTTTCAACGCTTTATCCACGACGATTGCCGCCGTCGGAATGTTGTTGAGTACGCTTTTATACAAATTTTCCATTACAACCTCTTTTTTACGCGCGTCCTTTCAGCCGCGCTGCGCTTATTTTCGATACATTTTAATCCCGCCCTTTACAAGCGTCGCCTCTAATGCGTTTGCTTCGTACAGTTCCCCGTCGTACTGCGCTTTACAACGCTCGCTCGGGAAAATGCTCGCTTGCGAACAGGAAATACGGTGCGCAAAAGGAAGATCTAAAATTTTTCCTTGCATCAACTTGATGAGCGCCCCGGGAATTTTACTGCGCTTGGGATAGTCGACAACCATGAGTTCCATCAACCCGTCGTCGATTTCCGCAGGCGGACAAAGAACGATTCCCCCGCCGAATTGCTTGCCGTTTGCAACCGCCGCAATGAGAATTTTACGTTCCTCTTCCTTCCCGTCTACCAAAACGCGTACGCTTGTCCCACGGTAAAACATGAGCGATTTGAGCAAACTCAAAAAATATTTGATCTTTCCGCGAATTCTTCCCTTTTCGCAACGGATTAAAATATCCACGTCGATCCCGAGCCCCGCAATATTCATCGAACATTGCCCGTCGGAGAAACGGATATAATCGGTCGGTTTCGCCTCGCCCTCTAAAATCAAATCGAGCGCTTCCATGCCGTGAGGAATTTTTGCACTTGCCGCAAAATCGTTCCCCGTTCCCGAAGGAATAATGCCGAACGATACGTCCTCTACGCCCAAAAGACCTTTCAACGCGTCGTTCACGGCGCCGTCCCCGCCCATGATAACGATATTCCGCTCCCCTTCTTCCGTCAGTTGACGGGCAAGTTCGGTTGCGTGCCCCTTTCGTTGCGTATGAAAAATGCGATAATCGCCCCCCCACGCCGTCAAGCGCTCTTGCATTTGCCGAAAGAGTTTTTGCCCTTTTTTTCCGCGGATTGCTCGCGGCGTTACGATAAAATTGAACATACTTTTTCCACTTCTCTTTTGTTTTCGCCCGTTATTCAAGTCACTCTCCCGATTATTATATAACATTCCTCGAAGATTTGCAATTTTTTTTATAATTTGATATACTGTTTTTATAAATTTTTCTAAGAGATTCTTATGCGTACATTCTTACCCGAAAACTTAATCGCGTTTTCCGAGTCTTTCAAGGCGCCCCTTTACGTTGTAGGCGGGAGCGTCCGCGACTTTTTATGCGGATTTCCCGTTGGAAAAAAGAGCGATTGGGATATTTGCTCCCCCGCAAGCGAAGACGCCGTTCTCAACGCCGCACGTGAGGCAAACTTTACCGTGCGAAACGTCTACCGCAATACGGGAACGGTCAAACTTACGGACGGAGAAGGGATCGGCTACGAATTTACCCGTTTCCGTTCGGACAAGTACGTTCGGGGCGTACATACCCCCTCTTCGATTGAGTTTACCTCGGACATGGATATCGACGCGCGTCGGCGCGACTTTACATGCAACGCCGTCTATTACGACGTAAAAAACGGAAAATTTTGCGATCCGCTCGGCGGAATCGACGACATTTTGAACGGTCGGCTCAAAACGGTCGCCCCCGCAAAAAAGGTGTTCGGAGAGGACGGACTTCGCCTTTTGCGCCTTTGTCGGTTTGCATCCGAACTCGGATTTTCCCCCGACGAGGACTGCCTTAACGGGGCAAAGGAGCACGCCGCGCTCATTTGCGACATCGTCCCCGAACGCATTTTCGGTGAACTTTGCGCCATTTTACGCGCCGACGAAAAACACGGCGTCAAAGACGGCGCATACCGCGGGCTGTGCCTTATGCGGGAAACGGGAATTTTAACGCACGTTCTCCCCGAACTCGCTCTCGGCGACGGCATGAAACAGCGCGCCGATCATCACGACTACGACGTCCTCGAACACAGTTTCCGTTGCGTCAAATACGCCCCCGTGCCCTTGCGTTTTGCCGCGCTCTTGCACGACGTGGGAAAACCCTTTTGCTATCTTCGGGACGGAAACTTTTACTATCATCCCAAAGAGGGCGCTCGCATCGCGCGGGAAATACTCCTTCGCTTAAAAGCCCCCACCCGACTCATTGAGGAAACGGAAATGCTCGTTTCTACCCACATGCGCGATTTGGACTGCAAAATGAAAGAGGCAAAAGTGCGCCGCGCGCTCGTCGGATACGGGGAACGGCTGCCTCTTTTATTGCAACTCAAACAAGCGGATTTCTCCGCGTGCAAGGACGATTTATCCCCCGCCCCGACCGTGGTAAAATGGAACCGCATTTTAACGCAAATGCGCAAAGAAGGAGTCCCCTTCCGCCTTTCCGAACTCAACGTAAAGGGAAACGAACTCATTTCCGCGGGGATTTCGCCCTCCTGCGTCGGAAAAATATTACACGAACTTTTACGCCTTTGCGCAGTAGACGCAACCCTCAACCAAAAAGAAAAACTCATTGCACGCGGACGCGCGCTCTTTGCAGAACTGCAAAACGCGGCCGCGAAAGGAGAAGATGCATGACGGCTCTTTTGATCGTTTTGATAATTTTATCCGCCCTCATTCTCGTTTTGCTTTGCTACCTTATCTTCAAAAAGCAAACGGGAACGGCAGACGAAAAGGCGCTTCGCCGTTTGGAAGAGAAAACGGACGCAATCGGCAACTTGACCGACTACAACGGGCGCGCCGTTGACAACTTAAACCGCGCGACGGAAGCGCGCCTCAATCACATTCAAACGCGGCTCGCGGAGGACATGAAGTACATCGTAGACGCAAACGCGCGCAATTTGGAGCGTATTCGCCATACGGTTGACGAAAAACTCACCGCTTCTCTCGACGGAAAACTTTCCGACAGTTACGCGCTCATCTCCGAGCGCTTGGAAAAAATGTATCAAAGCGTAGGAGAAATGAAATCGCTTGCCGACAACGTTTCCGACATCAAGCGCGTATTTTCCAACGTCAAATTGCGCGGAACGTGGGGCGAAGCGCAACTTTCTACCCTCCTTGGGCAAATGCTCTCCCCCGAGCAGTACGGCGCAAGCGTCAAACTCAATCCGTTAGACAACTCCCTCGTCGATTTCGCCGTTTTGCTCCCCTCGAAGGACGGCGAAACGGTATATCTTCCTATCGACAGTAAATTCCCCGTCGAAGAGTATCTCCGCCTTTGCGAAGCGAGCGAACAAGGAAACAAAACTCTGGAAGAACAAGCGCGGAAAAATTTAGAACGCGCGGTGCGCTTGCAAGCGGAATCCATCTCTAAAAAATACATTCTTCCGCCCACGACGACCGATTTCGCCGTCATGTACCTTCCGATTGAAGGCTTATACGCCGAAGTATTGCGCATGGACGGACTTTCGGGCGCGCTTACCCGCGCGCGCGTCGTCGCTTGCGGCCCGTCTACGCTCGGTGCCTTGCTCTCCGTCATTCAAACGGGATTCCGTACGGCGGCAATTGAAAAACGGTCGGGGGAACTGCGCGTGCTCCTCGCACAATTTCGGCGCGATTTTGAAAAATTTACCGATCTTCTCGAAAAAACAAGTAAAAAATTGCAAGAAGCGCAAGACTCGATCGACGGAGCAAGCAAGCGCGGACAACTCATTGAACGTCGACTTTCTTCGTTTAATTCCCTCACGGGAAGCGACGAAGATACAACGACGTAACGTTTTTACGCAAAATTCGAGTCTTGGGTAATTTGACAAGCCCCCGTCTGACGTTTTTATTTCTTTTGCATAAAATATCCCCTTGTCAATCTCCTCTCCCGACGAATCGGGAGAGGTTTTTTGACAAATACGCGACCGCCGTATCTGTAATCGCCACGCGCAACCGCGCGAACGCCGCATTGAACCCTTACGCAAATACGCGACCACCCTACCTTTCATCTTCTCTATGCAAACGCACGAAAAACGCGAGTTTGCCTTTTTTTTCTGTGCAAAGTATGACGAAACACAATCGCATCGCCCCTTCTCCCAACACAATCCGCACGAGTGGAATTTTTTTGACAAACTTTTCACTTGCAATTTCTTCTTCCTTATATTATAATAGTGTCATGAAACGTTTAACAAAGTTACAAACGCCGCCTTCCGAAGTTGTTTTCGACCTTCCGACGGACGCATTGAGCGAGCCCGTCAAAGTGCAAGGCGGTTATAAGCGCGTTTATCAAAACGTTCTTCTCGTCGAAAGCGGAGGAAGATACAAACTTTTTTGCACGTCGCGCGATTATATCAAGTTTTTAGCGGGAGAGGGACACTTTAAGTGGGCGCGCGGCGAAACGCCTTTTGTCTGCGGGGACGTTTTCCTTGCGGAAGAGGTTGGAGAATACGAAATCAACGGCAACTGCACGTTCACAGTTGTCCGTCAATGAGGTAATTATGGCGAAGAAGCAGTCCCGTTCGGACGGGGAAATTATGAAACGAAACCGCGCGGCTGAAAAGCGGCGGGAAAAATTGTCTGCAAAGCGCAATAAGTTGAACAAAAAAGAGCAGCAAAAAGAACAACTCGAATTAGAAAAGCGGTTGATTGCGGAAGGCAAAATCGCGCCGCGCGTGCGCTACGAACGGCGCAGTTTCCTTTGGAATGCGCTTTCCGTGTCGCTTGCGTTCCTATTCGGCATTATTGCGGCGTTCGGCGGACTCATCGGAGGCGGCTACCTCGTTTTGACCAAAGTTTCCGTACAAAAAGCCGTTTCTTTGATCGGACTTGACAGTGAAAAATTCGTAACCGACGAATGGGCGGACAGTTCCGTTTTGGCAATCGTGCAAGACTTTATGCAAACGGGGTTTGTCAACCTCAATTCCATCGGGAAATACACCCCTTTTCTCCGTGAACAAGTCGCAAAAATCGGCGACGTCGTGGACGACATGGGAATCACCCTTGACGTAGACGAATTTATGGACGTTCCTCTCGCCGAAATCGGCACGTACATGAACGATATGATCATGAGCGCCGAACTCGGCTCGGTGTTAAAACTTGACGCAAATTCCGATCCTTTGATGCTCTCCATTTGCTACGGCAAAGAGGGAGCGGAGTACGACTACACCGTAAACGAAGCGGGCGAGATCGTGATGAACGAAGGAAAAGAAGCGCTTACCTTGCAACAACTGACGGAAGACTCCTCGTCCATCATTCAAAACGTGGAAGTTGCGACGGTAATGGATATCAACGCGGATTCTGCTTCCGCGATGCGCTACCTCGCGTTCGGCACGCAGGATTTCGATTATACCATCGTCGTAGACGAAGAAACGGGCGAAAAGAGCATTCAAATGCTCGGCGACAGGAAACCGAAAACGATTGCCGACCTTTCGGAAAGCGATTCCCTTTTGGACGACGCGAAAATCGGCGATTTGATGGACATCGTAACGGACGAAGAGGCGGAAGCGGATCCTTCCCTCACCCCCTCTTCCAAACTCATGCAAGCGATGAAGTCGTGGAAAATTTCCGACTTAAAGCAACAAAGCCGCATCGAGCGGTTAAAACTCGGTCAAGTTTTGACCATCGGGGAGGACGCGTCCTCCCTCATGAAGGCGATTGCCGACTGGCGCATCGGGGACATGAGCAAGCAAGAAAA
>JAGASM010000002.1 GCA_017621735.1 Clostridia bacterium
ATGTCCTCCGTTTAATTTTTTGTTGCTACTGGCAGGTCGCAATTTTATTATAAATTAAACGGAGTTATTTCGCAAGTTGGAACGGCATAAGCCTTTTTTGAACCCCCAGACTATCTGGGGGTTTTCTTTATACAAAAAAACCGCCGTGGCGGAACGCCACGGCGGTAAATTTCGATTCCGTTCGGAAATGATTTATTTTTTATTCAGCAGCTACGGGAGCCGTGCTAACGATTTTTGCTACCGTGAACTGGCTGTTTTCGCAGTGCACCGTTACCAAGTAGCTGTCAGCGAGCACTTGATCTGCCGCCGCTTCTACCGCGTACGTTTGCGACCACGTATAAACGCCGTTCGTCATGGTGAGCGATACGTTGACAACTTCTTCGTCCGTGTAATCAACAACCCACGTGTATTCGTAGTTTGCGATGATTTCCTTATAAGGAACCCAGATGTCTGCAACTTCTTGATCTACGCCAAACGTCGTTTCTACTTGTTCGTATGCTTCCATCGTGCTCGCACCGTCAACCCAACCGAAGTTGTCTGCACGGAATACGAATCCATTCGCAAGACGGAGCATGATCGTATCCCAGTTGTTGACTACGTTCGCGCAAGAACCGGTACCGCTGATGATCATCTTGTAGCCCTTTTGTACGGACAACGTGGTATCGTAGATTGCATCAAACCATGTACCGCTCGTATGAGCAACCGTTGCGTTGGGCGTCAATACCGTGCCTGCAGTGCGTGCCCAGTTTTCGAGAACTGCTGCATCGTCGAATGCCGCCGTGTAAACTTCGAGGTTGGTAACCGTACCAACGTCTGCGCCGTTTGCGAACGTAAAGCCGTTTTCAGCGATATCGTTGAGCATAACCGTTGCGAGTCCGCCCATCGTACCCGTTCCCATTGCTTGCGTTGCGGGATAGTGGATAACCTTAACGCCATCTTTATAGAAGACGATACCCTGCGTCGCGCTGATAACGATGGTAACGTGAGCCGTAACCGTGTTGTTCGCATCGCCGAGGAAGGAGTTCCATGCGCCGCCGTTGAAGAGGTTGTTTACGTTTACGTCTACGCCAGGGAATGCATTGACACCCGTGTATTCGCCGGACGTGTTGTTCCAAGGATCAACGTTGGGAAGCGTAATGATGAAGTTCTTGCTCGTCGTGATGACTGCAGAAGTCCAGTCAGCCGTTGCACCGCTTACCGTGAAGGAAACGGTGAGACCTCTGTCTGCGAGGTTCTTATCGATTTCCGCAACTTGCATGCCGTTCGTCGTCGTTTCAAAGCGCGTGGATCCGCATTCGGAGCATACGCCTTCAACAAACGTGTGGTTGCCGTGTGCAGCGCCGCCCGCTTGACCGTACTTGAAGCCGGTTGCCGCGTCGACGTAGTATTCAAGACCGCCAACCAAGCAGTCGCCCGTTGCGCCTTCTTTCGAATCTTCGTCGGGAGTCATGCTTGCTGCGGTGATGACGTTGCCTTCTACCTTGTAGATTGCGCCGACAACACCCTTCGTTTCCACTACTTCGAAGTAGTAGGTTTGGGTTGCCGTTTCGTTCGTGTTTCTCAAACCGAGCGCGCGAACGTCGAGCGCACCGATGAGTGCATAACCGACGTCGGTGTCGTCTACGTTACCGATGGTACCGTTGACGGATGCCTTCGCCTTGGATGCAGAGGTGAGTTTGTTGACGGATGCGAACGCGCCGTCTGCCGCGCCGAGCGACATGGAAACGTCGAACGCTTCCGCGTTTTCGTTTTGTACGTTGAGGAGAAGGTCGAAACCTGCGCCTGCAAGGATGTTTTCGTTGTTGTTGGGAGCAACGAGGACGAGCTTGGTGCCCTTTGCATAGACGTAAACGCCTTCTGCAACTTCTACCATGTCTTCAATTGCCCAGCTGTAGTTGAGCGTATCTTCCGCTACGGTGTTGCCGTCGGTATCTCTCAACGTTACAACGTACTTGTTTGCAAAGTTGCTTTCGAAATCGGGTGCGGGAAGGACGAAACTGATCATCATCATGCCCTCATCCGCGTCGATCAAGCATTCCGTTACAAGAACGTCGCCGAGTTCAACGGGAGCCGATACGGTTGCCGCTTTGAGCGCTTCGATCTTCGCACGTCTGGTACCGACGTATACGGTGTAATCGTCGATATCGCCCATAAGCGCTTCGCCTGCGTATTGAATTTGCGCCGTGCCGCCGTCGAGCGTTACTTCCGTCGCAGGATTTACCATGGACATTACTTCAGGAACCGCGAGAGCGGACAAGTCGATTACAAATTCGTATTCGACTGCGTCTTCGCCCGTGCCCGTCGTAATCTTCAATGCATAGTTGGGATATACCCCTTCTACCGCATCAATGCCGATTGCAACGAGGATATATTTTTGACCTGCTACGTTGCCGTCGATCATCATCGCGCTTTCTTCAACTTCTACATTTTCTGCGTCGAAGACTTGAACGTTCGTGATGTTTGCGCCGATTTCCGTTGCAAGGCGGAAGAGCACCATGTGCATTCCTTCGCCCGTTCCCATGAAGTTGGGATATGCCTTACCGCTGATAACGATTGCAAGTTCGCCTTCTGCCGTTGCATCGTAAACGGGAAGAGAATCGGAGAAATCGCCGAATTGAGGCGCGTTGTTGGACGCATAGAGGATAGGAGATTCTACCACTTGTACGTCGAGCGCAATTTCTTCGCCGCTGAACGTGATGCGGAAGTTTTCCATATCCGCCGTAAGAGGATTGGTGCGGAGGTCGATGTTGTTGACCGTTTCGGTATCCGCATAAATTTCGTACGTGGTGATTTCGCTTTCGATGCCCTTGTTGTAGACTGCTTTTGCTTTGAGTCCCGTCAAGTCGAACATCGTGTTTTCCGCATAGACGAGTTTGTCGGGAGCGGAAAGCATGTTGAATTCTTGAAGGAGAAGGTTACGTACAACGACGACCTTCGTTACTTCGACCGTTACCTTTTCGCCGTACGCGATTACGTCGTAAGCCGCGTTGGGAAGGTTGATGGAATAGTGAATGGTGTTGCTGCCGTTGAGGACGTGGATAATTTCCATAATGCCGTCTTCACGGTAGTTGTAGGTAACTTCGAGCGTTCCGTCTACCATGTCGGAAGCGTTCCACATGTTACCGTCTTTGTTGTAAACGACCCATTCGGTCGATTCGGTGGTTGCTTCGCCGACCGTTGCAACGCCGCCCGTAGGCGTGTTGTTGGGTGCAACGAAGTTGGTTTCCGCCGCGTTGGGACCGGTTGCGATGACCCAGTTGTCTTCGCGGGGAAGGAGTCCCTTGTTGCCGCTGCGGATCCCCATCAAAGGCGTATTCCATGCAGCGCTCGTGTCGATTTCCTTAATGTTCATCGTGAGCGTGATGGATTGACCCATACCGATAGAGCCGTAGGTTACGAATTGATCGCCTTCTGCGGGACCTTTTGCGTAAACCGTCTGTCCGTCGGGAGCGGATACCGTTTGCTTTGCGCCCCATGCCGCGGATACGATGGTATCAGCAATTTCGAGCGTTTCGCGTTGTGCACCGCAAACCTCGCATTCTTCCAAACCGTTGCCCTTATCTTCGAACGCGTGTTCGATGGTAAGGGTAAATTCTCCGTAAACTTCCGTGGTGAGGTTGACGCCTTCTTTTTCGGCAGCCTCTTTTTGTCCGTTCGGAGTTACTCTGACGAAATAACTGCCCGGCGTACCCCATTGAACGCGGCTTGCGTCAACGGTATATTCTTCCGGTTCGAGTTCGACGGGAATGATCTTCCCGTTTTCGTCTTTTTCCATGCCTTCTTTGTAAATGACGCCTACGACCATGCCTTCCGTCGTGAAATCGTCCGCAGTCGCCGTTTCTTCGTAGGTGGTTTTAACGCCACTGATCGAAACGGATACTACGCCCGACGTATTGCCGCCGCACGCGTACAAGAACAAGGAAAAGCACATCGAAAACAGCAGCACGAGCGCTACTTTCAGTTTTCTCATAGTCTTCTTGTCCCCCCATAATGAAATAATTTACCATTTTTTTAATGGCTATCACAATTTTACAACAATCAAGTGATATTGTCAATACTTTTTTCTGTTTGTTTTTTCATTTTTCCGCTCTTCGCCGAAAAAAATTTACATATTTTCCGCAAAAGAGAAGAAAGACCGTCCCGCATAAAAAGTTTGCGGAACTGATTCGACTTCTAAAACGGCTTTTGTTTTTTTCTTAACGGTTTCTTTGGTTGATTTAGAAACTTTCCCGTTCCCCTCGCAAACTTGCGCAAGCGTTTTGTTTGCTTGCTCGGCGATTTTGTTTGCGCGTTTTTCATTTGTCCGCGCGGGCGCGCCGTTAGTCCGTTTGCGCATACGGGCAACCGCTTTGCTTGCGCTCGGTTCTTTCTTGCGCGCCCTCTTTTGCAATCGTGCGGGCGGTTGTCCCGTCAAATGATCGGATGGCGCGCGTTCCCTTTCTTAATTTATGCGCCGCGCGTTCTTTTATGCAAAACGGAAAAAGTTTATTATCTTACGTTGTAAATAAGTTGCGCCCGCCCGCGCGCCTCGCGCGGGCGGGCGTGGAAACGCGCCGCGTAAAGGGTTTTGCGTTTCTCGCGCTTTAACGGAATAACGCACCGCGAAAAGACTTTGCAGTTCTCGCGCCGTTCCGTTGCGCTCTTTGCGCAGACTTGCGTTTGCGTTTTTCACGCGTCGTCCCTTCCCGCCGCGGAATAAAACTTTCCTCTTGCTCCGCAAGAAGAGAAGAAACATGTTATTTTATTCAACCCTTATACATGTTTCGCGCTCACCCCGCGGTATTCGCCGCAAAGAAACCCGTTTGCTTCCATAGGCGTGCTACAAAAAGGCTTTGCGTTTTATAAGGAAACCCCGCCCCGCCGCAAATGCGGCGGGGCGGGGCGGATTTTTTATAACGTTTTGATATATTCTCCGAGAATGGAAAATTTTTCTTCCGTTTGATAGACAAGATATGCGCGGAGCATTTTCAGCGCGCGGCGGACTCCGTCTGCCGTCATTTCCCCCTTTTCGCCCATAGCCAAGCGAATGAGAGAAAGCGTCGACGGGCTTGCGGGCGTTCCAACTGCGCATTCCCCGCAAAAGAAGGAGCCGCTTGAAAGGTCGAAATAAAGTTTTTCGCCGAGTTTGTTTCCGCAAGCGGGGCAATCCCCCGCGCTGACGGGATACCCTGCCGCCGTCAAAGCGGACAAGAGAAATTTGACAAGCGCGAAGGGCGCAGACGCGCCTTCCATCTCTTTGAGCGCGCTGACCGCGCGCACAAGCAGGGTGGGATTGACAATCCCGTCCAGCAACAGCGCGTCGCACGTTTCGCACACGCAAGCGGCGGCGTAATACCGTTCGACGTCCTCGCGAAGGGGATAAAACCCATCGTGAAGGGATGCCGCCGTAACCGTGTACCTGCCCCCGCGCTCCGCCAACACGTATTCGGCAAAACAAAAAGGCTGGGCGGCAAACCGCAGTTTTGCCCCCGCCTTTTTTACCCCTTTCATCGCGACGCCGATTTTTCCGCGTTCGGCGGTGAAAAGGGTTACCATTTTGTCGTTTTCGCCGTAGTCGGTCGTCCGAAGCAACAGCGCGTCCGTTTTGAGTTCCATAACTTATCTCTCTTTCAAACTGTGATAGAGCATATAGTAGTTCAAACTGCCCGTTTTTTCAAACATCTCCCACGCAAGGGAGCGGGCGCTTTTGTTTTCTTCCCGCATGCCGTCCTCCCAAAAGACAGTATGCGCTCGAATACAAAATCTATCCGTTTTTTGCGGTTATTCGTCTAAACGGTAGCCGAATTCGCGGAGCAACCCTTCTTTTTCGCGCCAGTCCTCTTTGACTTTGACGTAGGTCGTAAGAAAGACTTTTGCGCCGAGGAATTTTTCCATATCTTGACGGGCAAAGGAAGAAACCTCTTTGATCGCACTCCCCTGCTTGCCGATTAAAATTGCCTTATGGTTGCTCTTTTCGCACACGATGTCGAGGTTTACCTCGTACACGCCGTTGTCCTTTTTACGAAAAACGTTGACGACGATGGCGACGCCGTGCGGAATTTCCTTCTCGTATTTGAGAAGAATTTTTTCGCGCATGATCTCGGAAATCATAAACCGTTCGCTTTTATCGGATACGATATCCTCTTGGAACACCTTTTCTCCTTCGGGCAAAAGGGCGCAAAGCGCGTCTTCAAGACGGCGCAAGTTTTTCCCCTTTCGCGCGGAAACGGGATATACGTCGCAATCAATGCCCGCCTCGTACAAAAGTTGCATGTTTTCGGGAATGTTTTCTACGGGCATGATGTCGATCTTCGTATGCGCAACGAGCATCGGCACGCCGAGGCGCGCGTACTTTTTCATGAGTTCGATGTCGTCGGGAGAAATGCCTGCGTGCCCGTCGACGACGTATAAAATGACGTCGACCTCTTTGGACGTCGTTTCCGTCGTGCGCATCATGAGGTCGGTCAACGCGTTGTGCGCGCGGTAAATGCCGGGCGTGTCCACAAAAACGAGTTGCCGATCTTCCCGCGTGAGCACACCGAGAATACGGTCGCGCGTGGTTTGCGGTTTGGGAGAAACGATTGCGACCTTTTCCCCAACCAAAACGTTGATCAGCGTGCTTTTTCCTGCGTTTGCCTTTCCGATAACGGCGATGTATCCGCTTCTCATGTCGTCCTCCGTGTTTGGCGGGTAAGTTTCATGCGGGAGAGGATTTTTTCCTCCTCCGCGCGCATTTCCGCCTTTTCTTCTTCCGTTTCGTGATCGTAACCCAAGCAATGGAGCACCCCGTGTACGGCAAGATAATTGAGTTCCCGCGCAAACGAGTGGCCGTATTCCTCCGCCTGTTCGCGCGCGCGCTTTTCGCATATTACGATACTGCCGAGGAAAATCCTCCCCTTTTCGTCGAGAACGTCGACGTGCTCCTCATGCAAAACGGGTGCGCCTTTGATGCCGTCCATCGACGGAAAACTGAGCACGTCCGTTACCTTATCGACGGCGCGGTGCTCGCGGTTAAGACGCTTGATCTCCTCTTCGTCGACGATTAAGAGTTCGAGGGAGAAGGGCGCGGTTGCCTGCGCCGTTCCTTTGAGCGCACGTTGGAGTGCCCGACGGCGAAATCCGCGCGCTTCCGTCTGTAAATAAAACTTACTCTTCATGCGTTTCGCCCCCTCTGTGAAGGCGCATCGCGGGGTATTCTACGCGGTGATGATGCACGCCGGAAAGCGCCGCTACGAGCGTTTCTTTGATCGTCGTAAGTTCGCGCATGGTGATATCGCAATCGACAAATTGATCCAAGTCGAGCCGCTCTTCGATAATCGAGCGGACGACCTTTTCAACGTTTTCGGGCGTGCGCTCTTTGAGCGACCGCACCGCCGCCTCGGCGGAGTCTGCAACCATGACGATTGCGGCTATTTTCGTATGGGGCGTCGGGCCTAAATAGGAATAATCTTTTCGGTTGACGTCGCCCCCCGAAAGTTTCATTGCCTTGGCATAGAAATACTTGATCGGGAGCGTTCCGTGATGTTCGAGCGCAACGTCCGCAAAAATTTGCGGCATTCTACTTGCGATGAGCAAATCGTATCCGTCCCGCGCATGCGAGCGAATGATATCCGCCGAAAGTTCGGGCGTGAGTTCGTCGTGAATGTTATAGTCTTTTTGGTTTTCGGTAAAACATTCGGGTTGTTTGAGTTTTCCTACGTCGTGATAATACGCACACGCGCGGGCAAGTTCGGCGTTTTCTCCGAGCGCAAGCGCGCACGTTTCGCTCAGTTGCGCCACGATCAGCGAATGGTTAAACGTGCCGGGCGCTTCCTTTTTCAACCGCATTAAAATAGGGACGTCCGTCCGCGTAAGTTCGCGCAAACGGAAGACGGTCAAACGGTTGAACATCCATTCGAGCAAGGGCAAAATTGCAAGCGCAAGCACGGCGGAACTCATACAACCGGCAACGCCGTACGCCATCGAAATAAAGAAACTTGCCGTGCCGATGGCTGTCAAGTCGGGCAATTCCAAAAGGAGAATAATCGCCGCCGTCGGAATGGATACGATAAATCCCGCGCCGATGAGTCCGACGCGCGTTTTGATTCCGCCCGCCACGAATACGGAAAGCGTTCCGCAAACAAACGCGAGCATCAAAGAGTAATACATGGCGTTCGTCGCCACCCCGTCCACGACGTAGTTGGTGTACGTGTCGATAACGAACATCATAAGCGCAAAGACAAAGTTCAAAAGGATTGCCTGTCTGCGGTTGAACAAAAACAGACACATGATGGCAATCAGCGCAAACGGACGGGCATAAATGCTGACAAAACGCCCCATTACGTAACAAATAGCAACTTCTACAATGAGAATAAAAAATACGAGAAAGACGTTTTTTGCGTGCAGGATAAATTCCCGATCCTCAAACCAGTAATAATAATAAACGATGGAGCAAAGTAAAAACGTACAGACGATGAGCGAAATGATCCCGGAGAGATTTTCGTTGATAAATTGCAACCAACCGTCGGGAGAATTGCACACGATGGTAACAAAAATTACCGCAAGCAAAAGAAGGTAGCACAAAATAAACGTCGCCGCACTGCCCGCAGAAAGTGCCGAAAGTTTGCGTTTGCGTTTGAGTTCCCTCATTTCTTTTCTCCTTTTTGTCGCCGTGCTTCTTCCTTCTCGTACGCTTTGACGATTGCGGAAACGAGCGGATGGCGAACGACGTCCTTCTCCGTTAAACGGCATACCGCAACGTCGTCGATCTCCCCTAACAAAGAAACGGCGTGTTTGAGTCCGCTCGATTTTCCCTCCGGAAGGTCCGTTTGCGTCATATCGCCCGTAACGACCATTTTACTCCCCTCTCCCAAACGGGTGAGGAACATTTTCATTTGTTCGCGCGTCGCGTTTTGCGCTTCGTCCAAAATGACAAACGCATTGTTGAGCGTTCTTCCGCGCATGTATGCAAGGGGCGCGACTTCGATATTCCCCTTTTCCATGAGTTTTGCGTACGTTTCCACGCCGAACATCTCTTGGAGCGCGTCGTATAACGGACGCAAATAGGGATCGACTTTCGTCTGTAAATCTCCCGGCAAAAACCCGAGTTTTTCCCCCGCCTCTACCGCAGGGCGAGTGAGAATAATCTTCTCGATTTGCTTTGCTTTATACGCCGCAACCGCAAGGCATACCGCAAGATACGTCTTCCCCGTGCCCGCAGGCCCGACGCCGAACGTAATGGTATGGCTCTTGACGGCGGAAACGTACTCTTTTTGCCCGACCGTCTTGCATTTGACGGGCTTCCCGCGCGAAGTTACCGCGACGACGCCCTTCATCACGCCTTCGATATCGGAGGCACGCCCCTCGCGCGCCAAACTGATACAGTACGCGAGCGCGCCCTTGTCGATTTGCTCGCCCGCTTCGGCGATTGCAAGCAATCCGCGTATGACGTCCGCGCCGACGGCAACGTTTTCCTCCTCTCCTTCCAAGACGATGCGCGTATCCTCAATGCGTGTGAAAAGGGTTAATTCCCGCGCGATCGCGGTTAAATTTTCATCAAAAATTCCGAGGACGGTGCGAAGTTTGTCCAACCCGCCCGTTTCTACCTCTTGCCTTGTCCGTTCCGTAAAAAACCTCCCGCGACGCGATCCGCGTCGGCGTTATTTCATATTCATACGGGCAACCGTAACCACCGTTCCGACGACGGTCCACCCCGACGGCGACCGTTCGGCGCGAAGATCCGCTTGTTCGCCGTATTCCAACTGCGCCATCGAAAGAGCGCCCTCTTCCGTTTCCGCTTGATATTCCTTTGCAATTTCCGTGTAAATTTCCGCCTGCGCGATGACGACCGTTTCCCGCCCCTCAATTTGGCAATCGACGAGAATTTGTCCCGCCTCGACCGTTTGTCCCTCTGTAACAAGGGGAACTCCGCGCATGACGACGAGCCGCTCCACCCTTCCGCCCGTCGGCGCAACGAGGGGCTCGCTTTTGAGCAAGTCTGCGTTTTCGTCCGCCTGTACCTCGACCGTAACGATTCCGCCCGCATGAGATATTTCGCAAAACGTAACGTCTTTTAAGGAAAGAATTTCCGATTTTGCCAAAGCGGTCGACGGCGGGAATTTTCCGAAAGAAGAAATGCCGTGTCGGCGAAGGACGGCGCGCACTTCTTCTACGTAATACGCCCCGCTCCCGACGACGTCAATCCGCAATACGTACGTTTGCGCAAACGAGATTGCCGAAAAAAACAAAAACGCGCCGACAAAAAGTCCTGCCCGCCGTTTACAAAAACGCAGCGCACGGGCGATCCCCGCAGGGAACACTTTTTTTACATTATAACACGAACTTTGCAAAATTGCAAAAACTTTTTTCACGTCTTTGCGCGCAATCAGGATAAGTATGCCCGTTTTTCCGTATTTTTTGACCGAATAAAGGGAAATTCCCTCTCGTTTTAACTTGTTTACGGCGTAAACGCAACTGACGCCTTCCAAAATAAGATACGATTTTAACACTTCAAACTACCCGCCTACGCGTAGATTTTCAACCGCCGACTTTCCTTTTCTCTCCGACTGCACGCAAACAGCCGATTATCCGTAATTTTTCGCCCAAGCCGCAAATCATAGGCAACGGGCGCCGTTTTTTCTCTCCGACCGCGCGCAAACAGCCGATTATCCGTAATTTTCCGCCCAAGCCCCGCTTATTGATACGCCGCCCAACCGTACGCCCCTCAACAAGAAATTGATTTTCTATCCGTTTCCCCGTCCGCGCTTTTAACCTTTCTTTTTCTCTCCGACGGTTCCCAAGACCGCCCGTTCTACCCGTTCGATTTGACCGTTGACGATAAGATCGCCCCCCAAGTATTTTCCGACGGAAAGCCGTTCCCCGATAACGGAAAAAAGAGCGGACTTCCCCTCTAACAAAATTTTTTCGGGGGAAAACTCCCGAATTTTCCGTACGTTTTGAAAATACCCGCCCACCCCGTCCACGACGGTATATTGCATGCACGAACCGCTTGCGGCGCCGAGTTGCCGTTTGATCTCGCTTAATAAATTCATCTCTTTATTGTATGCAATCAAAACGCCGTTTACCCCGCCTTTTCCGCATAAAAAAACCGCCCCGCGCTTTTGCGCGGAGCGGAAATTGCCAAACCTTAAAGTTCTGCGAAATATTTGATCGTTCTAACCATTTGGCTGGTGTACGAATTTTCGTTGTCGTACCAAGAAACGACCTTAACAAGCGTCGTGCCGTCGCCCATAGGCATGCACTTCGTTTGCGTAGCATCGAACAAGGAACCGTAGGTGATACCGATGATGTCGGAGGATACGAGTTCTTCTTCGGTGTAGCCGAAGGATGCGGAAGAAGCGTCCTTCATTGCCTTGTTGACAGCGTCCTTATCGACGTCGCCTTCGCAAATTGCGATGAGTTGGGTAAGCGATCCGGTGGGAACGGGAACGCGTTGTGCGCAGCCGTCCAAAACGCCGTTGAGTTCGGGAATAACAAGACCGATTGCCTTTGCAGCGCCCGTGGAGTTGGGAACGATGTTTACTGCAGCGGCACGCGCACGGCGCAAATCGCCCTTGCGGTGAGGTCCGTCGAGTACCATTTGGTCGCCCGTGTATGCGTGAATGGTCGTCATGTAGCCCTTCTTAATGGTAGCGAGCTTGTTGAGCGCGTTTGCCATAGGAGCAAGGCAGTTGGTCGTGCAGGAAGCAGCGGAGATGATCGTGTCTTCCTTTTTAAGCGTGTTTTCGTTTACGCTGAATACGATGGTGGGAAGATCGTTTCCTGCGGGTGCGGAAATAACGACTTTCTTCGCGCCTGCTTTGATATGCGCTTCCGACTTTGCCTTGGAGCAGTAGAAGCCCGTGCATTCAAGAACGACGTCTACACCGATTTGACCCCAAGGAAGATTTGCCGCGTCTTTTTCCGCATAAATCTTGATGGTCTTTCCGCAAACGGTAATCGTACCTTCTTCGTCGTTTACCGTAACGGTATCCGCGTGTTCGTATCTACCTTGCGCGGAATCGTACTTCAACAAATGAGCGAGCATTTTGGGGCTGGTGAGGTCGTTGATCGCAACGATTTCGTAACCTGCTGCACCGAACATTTGTCTGAACGCAAGACGGCCGATTCTACCGAAGCCGTTAATTGCAACTCTTACATTAGCCATAATAAAAACCTCCGTTTTTTGAAACATTTTTTCGGCGCAATCCGCGCCCTTTTACATGATAATTATACCATTCTTTTTTCCGTTCGTCAACGCTTTTAGCGCGGTTTCTTACTTTTCTGGCAGTTTGTACGCCAAAATTTATTTTGCTTGCAAAGTTCGCACAATTCCCCCGATTTTTTCAAAAGAATCCTTCCTTTGCCGTTTGGAAAAGCCGATATTTCTAAAAAACCCGCCGCGTTTCGCTTTTCAAACAAACGCCTTGTTTTAGGCGAGATTTTCGGGATTTAACCCCAACAGATCTTCCGCAACGAACCGCCCGTCCTAAAGCCGATATTTCTCAAAAACCCGCCGCGTTTCGCTTTTCAAACAAGCGCCTTGTTTTAGGCGAGATTTTCGGGATTTAACCCCAACAGATCTTCCACAACAAACCGCCCGTCCTTTCGAATGAGTTCCCCGTCAAACCAAATTTCTCCGCCGCCGTATTCTTTCGTCATAATGAGCACGAGGTCCCAATGCACGCTCGACTGATTGCCGTTGGGCGCGTCGTCGTAACAGCATCCGGGGGTAAAGTGAATGCTCCCTGCAATCTTTTCGTCGAACAGAGTATCGAGCATCGGATCGTTGATAAACGGATTGACGCCGATGGCGAACTCCCCGACGTATCGCGCGCCTGCGTCCGTATCGAATACCGCCTGCAAGGCTTCCGTATTCGAGGACGTCGCCTCTACGATCTTTCCATTTTCAAAGACAAGGCGAACGTTTTCGTGTTTGATGCCCCGTTGCATGGAAGGCGCGTTATAGGTAATGACGCCGTTGACGCTCTCTTTTACGGGCGCGGTATAAACTTCGCCGTCGGGAATGTTTAATTCCCCCGCACATTTTACCGCGGGGATCCCCTTGATGGAGAAGGTCAAATCCGTACCCTTTGCGACAAGGCGGACTTTGTCCGTTTTTTCCATCCGCGCTTTGAGCGCGTCCATCGCCTTGTCCATCTTTGCATAGTCGAGGGTGCAAACTTTGAAGAAGAAATCTTCAAACGCAGGCGTAGACATTCCCGCAGACTGCGCCATGGAGGGAAGAGGATAGCGCAAGACCACCCAACGCGTCTTGTTTACGCGCAATTCGTGGTGAACGGGATACATGAAGAGGCGGGATTCAAGCGCCATGTTTTCGGCGGGAACGTCCGAGTACTCAAACGTGTTTTCCGCGCCGCGCACGGCGATATAGCAATCCATATCTTCCATAATATGCCCTTCGTAATCGGCGAGCGCCCGTTGATGCGCTTCGTTCGTGTTCATGAGCATACTTCTGCGGATTTTGGTGGAATTGAGTTTGACGTAAGGAAGAGCGCCCGCTTTTTGCGCCGTTTCTACGAGCGCGCAACCGATCTCCGCGTCCGTGTCGTACAAATCGATAAAGACCTTTTCCCCTTTTTGGCATTTGCAAGAATAATTGACGAGCACGTCGGCAAGACGGTCGATTCTCGGATCTCTCATTTTGTTCTCCTTTCTAATTTGCATTTCCTCTATTATATTCCGCACAATCGGACAAGTCAAAGGTTTTTCCCGAAATTTTGCAACTTGTCCCTTTACTTTGTTGCTTTTTCACAAAAAAAGATTTATAATAAAAGCAACGAATTTTCTCGGAGGATTTTATCATGCCCTTAGTAACAACGAAAGAAATGTTCAAAAAAGCATACGAAGGCGGTTATGCAGTCGGCGCGTTTAACGTGAACAACATGGAAATGGTTCAAGCGATCGTAGACGCTGCAAACGAATGCAACTCGCCCGTTATTTTACAGGTTTCCGCAGGCGCGAGAAAGTACGCAAATCCCGTTTATTTGCGCCACCTCGTTCAAGCGGCTGCTGAAACGACGAATATTCCCATCGCAATGCACCTCGACCACGGCGCGGACTTCGAAACGTGCAAAGCGTGCATCGACGCGGGCTTTACGTCCGTCATGATCGACGCTTCTTCCAAGCCTTGGGAAGAAAACATTGCCATCACCAAGCAAGTCGTAGAATACGCGCACGCACACGGCGTCGTCGTGGAAGCGGAACTCGGCAAACTCGCAGGCGTTGAAGACGACGTTCAAGTAGACGCAAAAGACGCGATGTTCACCTCTCCCGACGAAGTACAAGAATTCACCGAACGCACGGGAATCGACTCCCTTGCAATCGCAATCGGTACGAGCCACGGCGCTTACAAGTTTAAGCCCGGTCAAGATCCCAAACTCCGCATCGACATTTTGGAAGAAATCGGCAGACGCCTTCCCGGATTCCCTATCGTCTTGCACGGCGCTTCTTCCGTTCCTCAAGATCAAGTTGCAATCGTCAACGAATTCGGCGGTTCGATGCCCAACGCAATCGGCATTCCCGAAAGCGAACTCAAAAAGGCGGCTGCACTTGCCGTTTGCAAGATCAACATTGACTCCGACCTCCGCGTAGCGTTTACGGCGGCAATCAGAAAGCACTTCTCCGATCATCCCGATCACTTCGACCCCCGTCAATACCTCGGCGACGCGCGCTCGAACATGAAAGAAATGGTCAAGCACAAGATCATCAACGTGCTCGGTTCCGCAAACAAAGCGTAAAAATTCAAAAGCCCTTGCTCCTTGCAAGGGCTTTTTCTTTGAAAAAAGGCAAACGGTTTTTTCCGCTTGCCTTTTCTTTTTTATCTGTTTTTTATTCAAAATATACGAGGTCGGAAAAGGCGACCGTATGCGTCTGCGTTTGAAACAGTTGTCCGCCGCGCCGATAAGAAAAGGCGATTTCGTCCCCTTCCTCCACCCAAAAGAGGAAATCTCCAAGGGTAAACGTGCGTTCGAGCGCAATCTCCTCTCCGTTGTGGAAAAACGACGCAATGACGTCGTCCGCCTGTATTCCGAGCGAATGCACAATGCTCCCCTCCGCCACTTCCGTAACAAGACACTCTTCGACGATCTTCCCCGTTTGCGCAACGCCGTCGTATACGTATTTGGAATTTTGTCCGCGCACGGTTACGCCGAGTTTGACTTTGAGGACTCCCTGCGTTTCCGCATCGCTGTCTTTTGCATACCGCAAAACGTTTTCCGCAACCCCTTCCACAATGGAAACGGGAATGGCGTAATTGACGTTTTGCTGCGAAAGGATTCCCGCGTTGACAAGTCCGATGAGTTCCCCTTCCACGTTGAACAGTCCGCCGCCCGAATTGCCCTTATAAAGCGGGGTATCAATTCGCATTGCGCGATACGCGCGTTCCGTTCCGTCAATGCTGAGAGAAATCTGCTCGCTTTCCACGCTGACGATCCCCTTTGTCGCGCTCAATCCTTCCCCGTTCGGATTGCCCACCGTAAACGCCGTTTGCCCGACGGAATACCCTTGAGCAAGCGTAACCGCTTGAACGTTTGGATTTACCCCTTCCACCGCCGAACGGTCGGCGCGCAACACCGCGACGTCGTAAGTGATCGACCCGCCGACGTATTCGCACGGGATTGCATATTCGTCGTACGTGTACGTATTTTGCCCCTCTTCCGTTTCTTTGTGCGGAGCGCGCTCGCTCCCGTATAAATAACAATGGATCGTGTCGGAAATTTTATCCGTCCCCATGGCGTCCTCGTTGTGAACGACGTGATAGTTGGTGAGAAAGTAAACGCTATCCGCGCTCGTTTGATAGACGATGCCTGCGCCCGTATATACCGCTTGGTTCATTCCGCTTTGCAAGCCGTCGTCCTTTTCGGTAAATTCGCTAAACACTTTGACCACCGACTGCAAACAGCGCGCAATTACGTGCGCGTCGTCCTTTTCGAGCGAAAGATACTGCTCCAAAAATTCGCCGTACGCAATTTGTCCGTACTTCTCGCAATACGCCTCGTAAAGAGCGGAAACGGTAACGTCCTGCCCGTCCTCTCCCGCTTGACCGTCCTGCCCGTCCTGCCCGTCCTGTCCGTCTTTCCCGTTCGTTACCTCGAACGTCGTGCTCGTTCCGTCGGAAAAATAGACGGTATACGTATCTACGCCGCCTTCCGACGCAGTTTTTTCAATGGAAGTAATTCCCACGCCGTCTTGACCGTCTTTTCCGTCCTTTCCGTCTGCTCCGCACCCCGAAAGCGCGCATCCGAAAAGAAGACTTCCCAGCAAGAGCGCAATTACATGTTTCATCCCTTTCATCGTTCTCTCCTTGAAAAATCCCCTTCCGACGAAGGGGATTTTTTCGTTAATTGTACAGCGTGAAGTCGGAATTGTCGTCAAATTCGACGTATTCCGTTACCTGCTCCCCGTTCCGCGACACCACAAAACGGACGCTTTGTCCTTTCCGAACGCCCATCATAAACGTTCTCAACTGATGTTGGCGGGTAATGATAAGCGGGGCTTTACCTTCAACCTCAACCGAGTAGATAATATCCCCCGATTGCAAGTTCCCGTGTGCGGGAGATCCCGCCGAAACGGCAGAAATCCCCACCGTTTCTTCTACGTAGACCTTACCGTTCTCCTCGTGATAGACGGACTTGCTGTCCGTTACCGTCGTGGTAATCCCGAGCGTTGCGCAAAACGCCCCGCGCGCGCCGGAATCGGCGTTGTCGATAATATTTTGCGCGACCGAAAGCGCAAGATTTGCGGGAATGGCATACCCGAATGCGTCCACGCCCGTTTCTTCCGTGCGCGCGTTGACAATGCCCAAAAGTTCTCCGTCCGCGTTAAACAGTCCCCCGCCCGAATTGCCGTGGTTGACGGGCGCGTCCGTTCGGATTTCTAACAGAGAAACGGTGCGCGATTCGTCCGAGGTGGAAATGGTGATATATTCCGCGTCGACGCTGACGATTCCGCCGACGGCGGAAAGCCCTTCCCCTTCCGGATTGCCGACGGCATACACGCGTTCGCCCACCGTAACCGCATCCGAATTTGCCCCGACGACGGCGGTTGCCGAACTGTCTTTTAATACCGCGCTCCCTTCCACCTTTAATACGGCGATATCAAAATCCATCGCCCCGCCGAGGAAGGTTGCCGAGATTGCCCGTGCGCTGTGTTCGCCCCCGTAAAGATAGAGGGAAATTTTATCGCTGACGTGCGCGACCGTTTCCGTGCCGACGCTCGCCTTGTCGTAAATGACGTGATAGTTGGTAACGACGAGGGCGTTCCCCGCCTCTTTGTCAAGCGAATAGATGACGCCCGCGCCCATGCTCGTTACTTCCGACGTCGTGGTCGTAGGCCGCATATATCCGCCGCCCGTCGTGGTGAGTTCGGTAAATTGCGCCCATACGCTGACCGCCGAAGTAAGCGCGCGGTTGAGCCCGACGGAATCGTCCGTCGTAAGCGTTAAATACAGTTGAAGGAAATCCAAAAACGATCCCTCGTAGCCCTCTTCTTTTGCCGCGTCGTACGCTTCGCGCACGGCGGTGCTGCCCGCTCCGCCCGAAACGGAAGCGAGCCAACTGCTTTCCGTCCCGTCGAATCCTTGCTCGGTTGCAATTTCGTACGGGCTCGTATCGTCGTAAACGGCGGGGTTGCCAAACGAACAAGCCGACGCCGTTCCCGCAACCAAAATCGCGGTAAATAATGATACTATCACCGTCGTTTTTTTCTTCATAATCAAGCCTCCTTTTTGATAGGATACCATAAAACTTTATCCGTATATTGAATAAAATATGAAACTTTCGTGAAAACCTTTCCTTTTCTATTATACCGATAATTTTGTTTTTCGCAACCGAAAACGGTCAATTCTCGCGTTTTACACCGAAAAAGGGAGCGGTATCAACCGCTCCCCCCAAAACAATCTCGAAAAAAGAGTTACAAATCGTCCGCGTCTTGCACGGGCTTTTCGTAAACGTCCCCCGATACGACGCCCGTATAACTTCCGAGCGTGTCGTCTTTCGAGGTCATGTCCGCCCCGTCTTCCATTCCTTTCCAACGCGGGAAACCCGCTTTCGCGATACGAACTGAACCGTTTACAAATCGTCCGCGTCTTGCACGGGCTTTTCGTAAACGTCCCCCGATACGACGCCCGTATAACTTCCGAGCGTGTCGTCTTTCGAGGTCATGTCCGCCCCGTCTTCCATTCCTTTCCAACGGCGCTTTTCTTTCATCAGTCGCAATCCTTTACGCTGTCGTTCTTTTTTGCGTTTTGATTGTTCTTTTTTGCGTTGTTCACGCCGTTCTTGTTGTTGGACTTTTTCATATATTCTCCTTCTTGTAAGGAAGATGAAGTTCTACTTCGCCTTGCGGTTCTCCACACAGAGGGCATACTTTCCACGCCTCTTTGCTCGTGTGCATATAACCGCAAGCCCCGCAAATCCAAAGCATAGGGCGCTCCGTGCGATAGAGTGAGCCGTCCTTGAACGCTTCGTACAGATATTTGAAAATAATCTCGTGATTGTTTTCAACCTTTGCAACCTGTTCGAATTTGAGCGCAATTTGCCCAAATCCCTCCTCCCGTGCTACTTGCGCAAAGTCGGGATAAATCGACGTATGCTCTTCCCCTTCGTCCATCATTGCAAACCGCAAATTTTCTTCCAGCGTACCCGCATGGAAGGGATAATCCGCCTCAATGCGCACTTTATCGAGCGTGCCGGCCGTTTGAATTTGCTCGAAAAATACCCGCGCGTGATTCGTTTCGTTCTTTGCGATCGTGCGAATGGTTTCCGCGAGAACTTGATACCCCGCCTTCATTGCCTGTCGGGCAATCAGTTGATACCGCATTCCCGCTTGCGACTCTCCCGCAAAACTCTTTGCGAGATTTTTTAGCGTTTGCGAGTTGATAAGTTCCATATTTCTTCCCCCTTACGCTTTTATTTTGCGCAAGGAGAAAAAATTTTATACCTAAAAAACCCGCCCGTGGAAAAAAACGTTCAGTCCTCCGCGCGCAACAAGGTGTGCCATAGCGCAGTCAGGGGCTTTTTTCATCATAAACGCCCGCCCGTTGCATAGTTTTAGGATATCCCCGCAACAAGGTGCGCCATAGCGCAGAAAAGACGAACGTCGTCCGTTCGTCTTTTTTTGCATTATTTTGCGAGTTCGGGTGCCGCCTCGACCGGCACAATTTCTTCCTCCTGCCATTCCAACGTTTCCCCAACGATGGAAGAAAGCGTTTTGACAAGTTCTTTTCCGTCGCTTGCTTCGCCGACGATGGTGATGACGTCCCCTTCGATCAAAACCGTTTCGCCGTCCGGAACGATATGCGTTTCTCCGCGCATCAAAGAGGTAACGAGGGTATCGTGAGGCCAAAGCACGTTGCGCACCGATCTTCCGTCCGCAGGTTTGCCCGCAAGCACGCGCAGTTTGACGCTGATCTTTTTGACGGGGTGCTTTTTGCGTTCTTCTTCTAAAATTCCGTCGAGAAGTTTATCGTAAATGGGCTCGGTGTGGAAAATTTCCCCTGCGATATAGCCGACCGCAACCCCCAAAATGACGGGAAGTAAGAAACTGAAATTCCAAGTAAGTTCTACGACCATGATGATCGCCGTCAGAGGCGCCTTTACGATGGTGGTAAAGAACGCCGCCATGCAAATCATGACGATCAAATCGGAATACGCGGGATCCATTCCCATTTGCGTGCATAAAAGGCTCATCAGTCCGCCGAGGCATGCCCCGACCGCGAGCATAGGAACGAATACCCCGCACGGAACGCCCGCACCCATGTTGACGATCGAAATGATAAATTTCAACGCAAAAACGATGAGGAGCGTCGCCCACAAGGGAGAAGAGAATACCCGTTCGACGTGCGCCATTCCCCCGCCGAGCGATTCGAGCAATTCGTGCCCGCCGCCCATTGCGTTTACGGTAATCAAGCCGAAGGCGCCGCCGAGAACGAAGGGAATGATCATCTTGCCGATCCCCTTAAAGAAGGTGATTTTGGCAAAGAGTTTTTTTGCAAGGAATACGAGATAGTAGAACGCAACGCCCGCGATCCCGCAAACTGCCGCCGCCAACAAGATATACAGATAAGAAAGCATATCGGGTGCGACAAAGACGTACGTTGTAAGGAACGAGCCGATAGGAAGCCCCATTGCAGAACGCAATAAATTGCGCGTGAGCACCCCTACGATAACGGACGAGAAGGAACAAACGAATACTTCCGTCGTAAACCGCTTGTGCGCCTCTTCAAAGGCAAACGCCATACCCGTAAACGGTGCGTTAAAGGCGACGGCAAGTCCGGCGCACGCACCCCCCGTTACTTGGTAACGGCGAATGGTTTCGTTCCGACGAAGCAATTCGCTCACCCCATAACCGCTCGCACCGCCGATGGTAATGCTTGGACCTTCGGAGCCTGCGGAAAGTCCCATAAAGACGGTAAAAAGGCTGGTTGCAAACATACCCGTCAATACTTGATACCACTTAAAACGAATGAGTCCGCGCGTTGCCCCTTCCGTTTGCGGAATTCCGCTCCCGCGGATCATCGGGATAAATTTCAAAACGCCGCCGACGATAATCGCCCCCGCAATGAGTACGAGAAACAAAAGCGGAATAAACGCGGGGGTTTCCCGCACCAACCCGTAAACGTGTTGGGAAAAATGCTCCGATTTAGAGGTGAGGACGTTGTAAAGGGTGGTAACCGCCCCCGCAAAAAGCCCGGTCAAAGAGCCGACGGCACAAAGTTGCAGTCCGTAATGATAGGCGTTGTCGCCGATTTTTTTCATCTTCTTTTTCATATGTCTACCACTTTTTTTCAAATCTCGAATATTGTATCACAACGGGTTGAAAATGTAAAATTATTTTCCCGCCCGTTTGAAGTTTTTCCCGTTTTTTGTCAACAAGCGGTTGCGTCCCTCACCCGCCATAAAGAGGCGTGCGCTTTATAAAATCCGTCCGCCCCGCTTGCGAGAACCGTCGGTATAGAGAAAAACTTATTATAACCCGCCCGCCGAGACAGTAAAATCCGCCCCCGCTTGCGTTATGAGGATAAATGAAATTTTTCCGCCCGTCATTGCGCAAACAACCGATCCCCGCGTTTGCGAACGCCTTTCAATCAACCCGATTTCGCTCGGTTTCGATCCATCGCCTTTTTGGCTAACCGACCGCCAATTTTTCGCTTACGAAATTACCCCGTCGAATTGCGCGCGGTACAATTCCGCATACAGTCCCCCGCGGGAAAGCAGTTCTTCGTGCGTTCCTTGGTCGACGATTTTTCCCGATTGCATGACGAGAATGACGTCCGCCGAGCGAACGGTCGAAAGACGGTGCGCCACGATAAAACTCGTTCGTCCCTTCATAAGATGCGCGAATGCGTCTTGTATTTTTTGTTCGGTACGCGTGTCGATGGAACTCGTCGCCTCGTCTAAAATAAGCATAGGGGGAAGGCACAGCATAATCCGCGCAATGCACAAAAGTTGTTTTTGTCCTTGCGAAAGAGAGCCTTCGTCCGAAATAACCGTATCGTATCCGTTGGGAAGACGGCGGATAAATGAATGCGCGTGCGCCATCTTTGCCGCCGAAATCATCTCTTCTTCCGTGCAATCCTCTTTGCCCATGCAAAGATTTTCCCGAACCGTCGCCTTTTTCAGCCACGTTTCTTGCAATACCATGCCGTAATGAGCGCGGAGCGATTCGCGCGTAACGGAGCGAACGTCGTTGCCGTCCACGCAAATTTTCCCGCCTTGTACGTCGTAAAAGCGCATTAAGAGGTTGATGAGCGTCGTCTTTCCGCATCCCGTCGGCCCGACGATTGCAACCCGTTCCCCCGCCTTTGCATGCACGGTAAGCCCTTCGATGAGCGGGTGTTCCTTCTCGTAAGAAAAGCAAACGCCTTCCAGCGAAACGTTCCCTTCCGCCTTTTCCAAAGCGGGAAGTCCTTCGTCGGAAATCTGTTCTTCCTCTTCAATGAGCGCAAACACCCGTCCCGCGCAAGCGAGTGCGTTTTGGAATTCCGCAATGACTTCGGAAATTTCGTTAAACGGCTTTGTATATTGGTTGGAATAGGAGAGAATGGTGGACAAATTACCGACCGTAAACACTCCGCCCGTCCAAACGACGGTGAGCGCGCCGACGAGCGCCGTCGCCGCATACACGACGGAGTTTACAAACCGCGTCGACGGGTTTGTCGTTGACGATAAAAAGACGGCGCGAAGGGAAGTTTTTCTCAAATCCTCGTTTAGGCTTGTAAAAATCTTCTCGTTTTCGTCCTCGTGCGTATACGCCTTTACCACCTTTAAGTTTCCGATCATCTCGTCGATGAACGCCGTTTGCTTTGCGCGCGCTTCCGACTGTTTGCGGAAAAGCGAATAGGTACGGGAGGCGATAAACTTTGCGATAAAGAGGGAGAGCGGGGTAATGCAAACGACGACGAGCGCAATGAGCGGACGTAAAAAAAGCATCATGCCGAGCGTCCCGACAATCGTCGTGATTCCCGTAAACAACTGCGTAAATCCAAGCAAAAGTCCGTCGGAAAACTGTTCTGCATCCGCAATGACGGTACTTGCAATTTCCCCGTACGCCTTGGAATCGAGATAGCGCAAAGGAAGGCGGGAAATTTTTTCAAACGCGTCCCTTCTTACGTCGGCAAGAACGTGATACGCGATTTTGTTGTTGCACAAACTCATGAGCCATTGACAAAGCGCGCCCAGCAAGGTGCACCCGCCCGTTATCAAGAAGAGGTTCCCCAGCCGCTCGTAGTCGACCGCCCCTTTTGCGACGATACAGTCGATACAAAGCCCGACAAGATAAGGAACGGCAAGGGTGAGCGCCACCACTGCAAGCGCTAAAATTACGGTCGCCGTTACGTAGCCTGCGTACGGTTTCAAATAGCGGAGCACTTTAGAAAACGTGCCCGTCTTTTCACGTTTTCTCATACGTCCTCCCCAAACTGCGAACGGTGAATTTCCGCATACGTTTCGCAATTTTTCAACAATTCTTCGTGTTTCCCCACGCCGACGAGTTCCCCGTCGTCCAAAACGAGGATTTGATCGGCATGGCGAATGGACGCCGTGCGTTGGGACACGAGGAAGAGGGTGCTTCCCGTGTTTTTCAACGCTTCGCGCAATTTTGCGTCCGTCGCGTAATCGAGCGCGGAGGACGAGTCGTCTAAAATGAGCACGCGCGGTTTGCGCACCAAAGCGCGCGCGATGGTGAGCCGTTGCCGCTGTCCGCCCGAGAGGTTTTTCCCCTCTTGCGCAACTTCCGCGTCCAGTCCCCCTTTCGCCGCGACGATATCTTCCGCTTGCGCAATGGAGATTGCGCGATTTAAGTCGTCGTCCGTGCAGTTTGCGTTCCCCCAAAGGAGATTTTCGCGAATACTCCCCTTAAAAAGCACCGCCTTTTGCGGAACGACGGCAACTTCCTCTCTCAACGCTTCGGCGGGAATTTTCCGAACGTCCGTTCCGTCGAAGAGTACCCGTCCTTCCGTCGCCGTATAAAAGCGGGGAATGAGGTTGACGAGCGTGCTTTTGCCCGCGCCCGTTCCGCCGATGACGCCCACCGTTTCCCCCTCTTTGACGCAAAAAGAAACGCCGTCGAGGGCGGGCGCTCCCGCGCCGTAAGAAAAGGTAACGTTTTCAAAGCGAAGGAATGCGCCCTCTTCCCGCTCCCCGCCCGAAAGAAGGGTGGAAGGCTCGCTCTCCTCGTCGAGAATTTTTCCGATCCGCTTTTGCGAAGTTACCGCGCGCGTAATCGTAACGATCAAATTTGCAAGTTTGACGAGTTCGACTAAAATTTGCGACAAATACCCGTAAAGCGCGACGACCTGTCCCTGTTCGAGCACGCCCGCGTCGACGCGGATCGCCCCGACGTATACGAGCAAGATTGCGGCAAGATTTAAGACGACGTAGGTAAGCGGGTTGGTGAGCGCCGCGATTTTTCCCACCTTTTTTTGTGCATGAGAAAGCGCGCCGTTGCGACGGGAAAACTCTTCCCGTTCCTCGTCGTCCCGACGGAACGCGCGGATTACGCGCACGCCCGCAAGATTTTCCCGCGTGGATAAAAATACCCCGTCGAGCCGTTCTTGTACGCGCTTGTAAAGGGGCATCGTCGCACCCATGACCGCAAAGACCACGGCCGCCAAAAGCGGAATCACGCCGACAAAGACGAGCGCCGCCCTTGCATCGACGAAAAACGCCATTGCCATCGCCCCGAATACGATAAAGGGAGAACGTAAAAGCAGACGGAGCGTCATATTCACCCCCGTCTGCACTTGATTGACGTCGCTCGTCATGCGCGTGATAAAAGTAGACGTACCCATGCCGTCTATTTGCGCGTACGAAAACGATTGAATTTTAGAAAATAATTTTCCCCGCAACGATGCGGATACCCCCACCGCGGCGCGCGCCGAAAAATATTGCGCCGTCAGCGAGAATGCAAGCCCCACCCCGCCGAACGCGACGAGAAGAAGGCATGCCTTGACGATATACGACTTGTCCCCTGCCCCGATTCCGTTGTCGATAATCGCCGCCACAACGAGTGGAACGACGAGTTCGAGCGCCGCTTCGAGCAACTTAAAAAGAGGGGCTAAAATTGCCTCTTTTTGATAAGTTTTCATGCAGGAAATCAAGTGTTTCAAACGGTACTCTCCTTAGGCACACATGAATTATGGATTAAAAGCGCATGTTGCGCGCTTTGGCGTCATTCTTTCCAACGTTTCCCTCGCGGTGATCTACCTTGGCTTTATGGCGTTTCTTTTCGCGTTATTTGGAATCGCCGTTCCTTATACAAGAAACAAATATACGTAATACCCGATAAACGAGGCGACCATAATCCCCCCGCTGATTTTTCCGAGTTTGTGGCCTTTGAAAAGGGAAAGGACGAGGAGCAAAACCGCCGCCCCGAGCGCGACGCACGCGTCGACAAGGTTTCCGCTCGTAAACGCAAGCGGATAAAAGAGGGAGGAAACCCCCGCCACGAGAAAGATGTTAAAGATATTGCTCCCGATGATGTTGCCGACGGCGATATCCGTTTCCCCTTTGATCGCCGCGATGACGGACGTTACGAGTTCGGGCAAAGAGGTGCCGATTGCAACGACGGTAAGCCCGATAATGCGTTCGGAAACGCCGAAATAGGTCGCGATATATTTTGCCGCGTCGACGAGGAGCGTTCCCCCACCGACGACCATAGAAAGTCCGATGACAACGAGCACGACCAAAAACCACGTCTTTTCCTTCATGGCCGCGTACCAACGGGCGAACTTGCCCTTGGGTTCTTCCTTTTGCTCCGTTTCTTCTATTTGCCCTGCGGGCACTTGTTTTTCAAGCGCCGCTGCGGCTTTGATTTCCTTTCTTGCCCCGCGCAAAAGAATAAACATGTACACGGCAAAGACGGCGAGTAAGATGAGCCCGTCCCACCACGTTACGGAATTCCCCCAAACGCCCAAGCCAACCAAAAGGGCGCTTGCAAGAAGAAGTACGGGGAGATCGAGAATGAGAGAACTTTTTTGTACGGGCAACGTGTGCAAAAGTGCGGAAAGCCCCAAAATGAGCAAGACGTTTACGATATTGCTCCCCACGACGTTGCCGATTGCAATGTCCGTCGATTGCTTAATGGCAGACGTTACGGAAACGGCAAGTTCGGGCGCACTCGTGCCGAACGCAACGACGGTAAGTCCGATGACAAGGGTGGGAATCTTACACTTTTCCGCAACCCCCGCGCTTCCGTCCACAAACCAGTCCGCCCCTTTGACGAGCAGAACAAACCCAACGAGCAACAAGACAATTTGCAATGCCAACATAGAAAAACCTCTTCGCTTATGTATTTGCGAAAGTCTTGTCGTTCGTTGCCGAACCGCCGTAACACGGGTTTCCCCGGGGTATGTTGCCACGACGCAAATGAAAAAGGACTACTCCCTTCCGTCCAAAAAAGCGTACCATTTTCAACGGGAAAAGTCAAGCAAAAGAACGGACAACCTTCTTCCTTCTTTCATAAATGAAAGAATTTGCAAAAAAACGCTTCTTTCTCTTTGGAAAAAACTTTTACAGCGTTATTTTTACCATAAAATTTTACGCCCGCACAAATCGGCGCGGCGCGGAATATTACAACGTTATTCTTACCGTAAAAGCATGCGCCCGCGCAAATCTGCGCGGCGCGGAATATTACAGCGTTATTTTTTCCATAAAAGTTTACGCCCGCGCAAATCTGCGCGGGCGGAATATTACAACGCTATTTTTTCCGTAAAAGTTTACGCCCGCACAAATCGGTGCGGGCGCATGCTTTTTTATAAAACGTGGAGAATCATTCCCCTTTTCCAACCTTTTCGAGCGCAAGGAAATAGATCTCTTCCGTTGCAAACGAAATTTTCGTCAACTGATCGCGCTTGTTCACGGGGTGCAGCCAGTAACTGTCTTCCGGAGTGGACAGGTCGACGCAATCGCCGAAAATATTTTTATGATACTTGATTTTGCGGTACGGATAGTCGTACTCGACGTGCGCGCTTTCTAACTCCGTTCCCGCCCAGAAAATATCCTTTTCTTCTCCGTACGCGGTACAGGTAAGGCGTGTTCCCTCGCACGTTTGCACAAGCCGTCCTTTTCCCTGATCGTAAAAGCGTTTCGCGTTGGGAAGGGTATGTACCGTAACCTCGTCTTCAAAGTGATACGTTCCTTCGCGCACCTCTTTGCGAACGTTTTCCCGTTCCCACTTGAACCAGTCGGGAATGTGCGAAAACTCCGTTTCTCCGCTTTCCGCCTTCAAATCGCCAAGCGTTCCCATTTGCCATGCCTTTCCGCATGCCTCACACCAAAGGCGGGTTCCTTTGGAGTACATTTGGAATTCTTTCTTGCAATGAGGACATTGATACAAAATGCTGTGCAACCCTTCGGCGCGTTTTTTGTATTTGTTCTCGTATCCGTTTTCCTTTTGGTAGGCGTAATCGTCCCGCTTAAACGCTTTGCGAATGCGCGCGTTGAGTTCGTCGGGAGAAACCGTCTTCGTTTCTTCCGCGGTGGCAATCAGTTCCAAATCCGCCCGAAGGGGGATATTTTGCTCCTTTTTATTCCACTGCGGGGACATAACGAAGTTCCCGTACATGCGCAAAACGACGACGGGGATCCCCATCAGACGGCACATTTTTCCGAGAGAGTCGGGAAGGAAGGATTCGCACCCGTCCAACGTATACCGCGCCTCGGGATAGACGCACACGATATCGCCGTGGTGTTGCGCCGAATAACGCATATTGCGAATGAGGTGAAAATCTTTGATGAATTTCCGCTTGGGAATACTCCCCGCAAGGCGCATGAGAAAGTCCCCTACGTCGCGAATGGCGTCGATTGCAACGACGTTGTTGGCATTGTACGGCTTGCACGCCGTATACATGACGTAAAAATCAATCATGCTCGCGTGCGTTGCAAAGAGCAAATAGGGGGCTTTGATCCCTTCCATGCCGATTTTATTCACCGTAAGTTTACGGCGCATGAGTTTCGGTTTAACGACAAACGCTTTCAAAAACCACATCAAAGGCCTACATGCCTTTCTCGGCTTGCGCGAAAAATCGTACTTCTTTACCTTTTTTACCTTTTTCAAATTCCCACCCCGATTTTGTTAAGAAAATCAACTTTTTCTTTATTATACACTCTTCGACAATATTTGTCAAGGGAGAAAACTTTCCACGAGGATTTTGCCCGCAATTAAAATTAAAATGATTCCGCCGACGATTTCCGCCTTATCCGCGAGGCGGTTGCCGAGTTTCTTTCCGCAAAAGACGGCGATAAACGAAAGCATCAGCGTAACCGCGCCGATAACGAGCGCGCACCACCATACGGAAAAGGGGAGGGACGACGCCGTTTCCATCGCCAAAAGGGTAACGCCGACGGCGAGCGCGTCGATGCTCGTTGCCACCGCTTGCAAACAAAGTTTTCCGATTCCTACCGGCTTTAACTCCCCCTCTTCCTTTTTGCACCCGTCGTAGATCATCTTTCCGCCCAAAAAGACAAGCAACGCAAACGAGAGCCACGGCGCGATTTGTTCTACAAGAGAGGTAAACGCATAGCCGAGGTAATACCCAAGCACGGGCATGACCGCTTGAAAAAGCCCGAAAAACAATGCAATGAGGAGCATTTTACCCAAGCGCATGCTCGGCTCCACCATGCCGTTGGTCATTCCGACGGCGACGGCATCCATTGCAAGTGCAATCCCTAAAAGGAATATTTCCCAAACTGCCATACCGACTCCTTTTGTAAAAAAAGACTTATGCGCAAACCGCACACAAGCCCGCTTTCTTCTCCGTTATTTTACCATTCAACGCTTTACTTTGTCAACGGATTTGATTATAATGGAATTATGGCTTACGAGATTTATTTGAAAAAAGGAGAAGAAAAGCGCATCGTCGCGGGGCACAGTTGGGTATATGCCAACGAAGTTGCGCGGATAGAAGGCAAGGATAAAAACGGCGCGCTTGCAACCGTGCGTTCCTTCGACGGGCGGTATATCGGCAAGGGGTATCTCAATCACGCGTCCAAGATCCTCGTGCGAATTTTTTTGCGCGGAACCGAAGAAGACACGGACGAGTTGCTTTTTTCGCGCATCCATGCGGCGAACGAATACAGAAAATCGCTCGGATACGAAAATTGCTATCGCGCGGTGTTTGGGGAAGCGGACAACCTTCCCGCGCTCATCGTGGATAAATACGGGGAATACCTTTCCGTGCAAATTCTTTCCCTCGGCAACTATTTGCGCAAAAAGCGCATTGTGGACGCGCTCGTAAAAGAGTTTTCTCCCAAGGGGATTTACGAGCGTTCGGACGTTAGCGTCCGCAAAAAAGAGGGGCTTTTGGAAGAAGTCGGCGTTTTGTACGGGGACGTTCCCGACTGGGTGGAAATTGAAGAAAACGGAATTCGTATGTCCGTCAGTTTGAAAAAGGGACAAAAGACGGGGTACTTCCTCGACCAAAAGGAAAACCGTTTCGCGCTCCGCAAGTACGCAAAGGGAGAGGTTTTGGACTGCTTTTGCAATAGCGGAGGGTTCTCCCTCAATGCCGCTACGGTGGCGGAAACGGTAACCGCGCTGGATATTTCTGAATTTGCCCTCGAAAACGTACGCAAAAACGCCCAACTCAACGGATTTTCCAACGTGAAAACGGAATGCGGGGACGTTTTTGAAAAACTGCGCGAATATAAGGCGCAAGGCAAGCAATTCGACTGCATCGTCCTCGATCCGCCCGCATTTTGCAAGAGCGCAAGCGAGGTGAAAGACGCCTACCGCGGATATAGAGATTTGAATCTCCTCGGTATGAAGTTGGTAAAAAAGGGTGGATTTTTGGTAACCTGCTCTTGCTCGCACTATATGACGCTCCCCCTCTTTGAGCAAATGCTCGTAGACGCGGCGCGCTCCTCGGGGCGCAGGGTACAAAGCGTAGAAGTCAAATCGCAAGCCCCCGACCACCCCTCTCTTTTATGCGCGGAAGAAACGCAATATCTCAAATTTTTTGTCCTTCACGTAGAGTAACCACCGTGCGGCTTTTTGCAATGGAATAGGAGAGAACTTGCAGTCCGATATATTTAAGCAAACGAACACCGCTTTTTGATTTTAACGGAAATCAACCAAAACAACCGATATATTTAAGCAAACGAACACCGCCTTTTTGGCTTTAACGGAAATCAACCAAAACAAACCGATATATTTAAGCAAACGAACACCGCCCGCCCGACGAAATTTCGTCGGGCGGGCGGTGTTGATACAGTTTTCTTAAATAGCCTATCGCAGCCTTTTAGATCTCTTTGATAAAGCATTTACGGCGTTTGATAATTTCCCGTTTCATTCCCTTCCATTGTCCTTGCACGGCGAGGTTGGTTACGAGTTCGGGATTCGTTTCCACCCAAGGGATTTTGTTTTTCAAAATCCCCTTGTGAATGCGGTCGATGACCAAAGCGTTTAACCCCTTTGCACGGTATTCGGGAAGCACGGCAATGAGTCCGAGTTCTAACTCTTTGGGGTTTTTGACGGCGGAAAGAAGACGGAAAATTGTGGGAAGCGTCAACTTTCCCCCGCTTTTTTGCAATGCCGCGCAAATAGACGGAAGCGCAACGCCGAAAGCCACGACGTTGTCCTCTTTGTCCACGATGACGGAAAGGTAATCCTCGTTGAGAATCAACCCGAACTGACCTAACACTTGATCGAGCATTTTTCCCTCGACGGGAACGTATCCGTCCAGCACCTTATAACTTTCGTTGACGACGTCAAACACCCCTTTTCCGTACTTTTTTACTACTTTTTTGACGGGCATCGTGCCGACGACTTCAAAAAATTCTCCCCGCTGACGAATGCGGTCGGCAAGCGCAAAAATGCGTCCGTCCGTCGCATCCAAGTCGGTCAAGAGATATTCCACCCATTCGCACTCGTCCGTAAACCCGTATTCTTTGACGAGCGTTTCGTAATAGGCGTAATTGTAGTTGGTAACGTAGGTCGCGCGCACGTCGAACCCGTAAGTGAGCATGCCCTCTCTGTCTTGATCGGAAAACCCCCACGGCCCGTGCATTTGCGTCATGCCCTTCTCTTTGCCGTAAGCGCGCACGGCGTCGAAAAGAGTGAAGGCGACCTCTTTGTCGTCGATGCAATCAAAGCGGGAAAAGCGCACGCACTTCTTTCCCTGTATTTCGTTGTATCGATGCTGTAAGATCCCAGCGATCCGCCCGACGAGTTTTCCGTCCCGATAGGCTAAAAACGCCTTTGTTTCCGACTGTAAAAGGGCGGCGTTTTTGTTGGGGTTGGAAAGCGTTCGCTCATCCGAAAAAAAGGACGGGACGTAATAAGGACAGTCTTGATAAAGCGTCAACGGATAAGACGCAAACTGCTTCCACTCGCGTTTGGTTTTTACTTCTTTTACCTCTATCATAATGCCTCCTTGGCAAATCCGTTTTCATTATATCCTATTTTTCGACAAATTTCAACGTTTTTTTATTTTTTTGAAAAAGCCCGCGCACAAAGCGCAGGCTTATTCGATCCTTTTCACGGTTTTTGCAACCGCTATTCGATTCCGTCAATTTCTTTCATTCGTTTGAAAGGTACGGGCGCGTTCGAGGCGGTGTCGCTGCGTACCCGCTCGACAACCCCGCGCGCGGGGATTTTTTCTTGCGACGCATATACGGTTTTCCCCTCCGCGACGGGAATAGGACTTAAAAACCACTCTGCGTTTCCGTTTTCAAAACGGACGTAAAGGTAAGTAAATATTTCTGAAGAGCCGAGCACTCCGCCCGATAAAGAATGAATCATTTTATCTTTCTCCCGTTAAAAGAGCGGAGCAAACACTTTTGCGATTTCGCAAAGTACGCGCCCCAAAACGCCGCGGCGCGCTCCCTCTTCCGTCTGCAATTCGGAGCATGCGACCGTATTTTCAAAGTCGTCCGCCATTTGCCGAACGGCTTCCGTGCCGTACAGTACGACTCCGTTTTCGTAATGATGTAAAAAAGAGCGATAGTCCAAGTTGACCGTTCCGCAAGCCGCCGCCTCGCCGTCCGCAATCAAGCACTTCGCATGCAAGAATCCGGGGGTGTATTCGTATATTTTTACCCCGCCGCGAATGAGTACGGGATAGTTGGAGCGGGTGAGTGCGAACACGATTTTTTTATCGGGGACGTGCGGGACGATGATCCGTACGTCCACTCCGCGTTCCGCCGCCCGAAGAAGGGACTCCCGCAAGCGGTAGTCAATGATGAGATAAGGCGTCATAATGCAAACGGATTTCTTCGCCTCGTTGATCAGGTTGAGGTAGACGTCTTCCCCCACGCAACGGGGATACAAAGGCTTGGGCCCCGCACCGTACGGCTGAACGTAGCCCTTTGCCCCCTCTTGCGCTTGGGTGCTTTCTACGTAACTTGTAAAATCATCCCCCTCTTTCAAGCGAGTGGAAAAATCGGTCAAAAAGAGCAACGTCATCGCGCGAACGCCTTCGCCGTAAAGGCGGACGGCGGTGTCCTTCCAGTGCCCGAACGGCTGTTTTTCGTTGACGTACTCATCGGCAAAATTCAGACCACCCGTGTACCCGATCACGCCGTCGACGACGGTGATTTTTCGGTGATTGCGATTGTTGTGCGCACTCGTTACAATGGGAACGAAAGGGCTGAACTTTTCGCACCGAATTCCCTTTTTTTGCAATTTCTTGTAGTAGTTCGCGCCGACTTTTCCCACGCTTCCGATGTCGTCGTACATGACGCGCACTTCGACGCCTTCTTTTACTTTTTCTTCTAAAATAGCGACGGTTTCGTTCCACATTTTCCCCCGCTCGACGATGAAATACTCCATAAAGATAAACTTCTTCGCCGCACGGATGTCCTCTTTGAACTTTTCGAAGAACGCCTCGCCCGAAGGAAAATATTCCGTTTGCGTGTCGCCGTATAAGGGTGCGGACGCGCCGTCGTAAAGCGCCTCGCTTACCCCCGCCCACCTGCCGAGTAATTGTTCCGTCTGCGCTTTTTCATACGTTCGCTTGCGATAGGGCGCCGTTTGCTCGTTGAGGACGCGGTATTTTTCCCGCTGCTTGCGCGTAGGGCGGTTATGCGAAAAGACGCCGTAAATTGCAACGCCGAACACGTTGAGCCCGATGACGACGACCATCCAAGGGAGTTTCGTTTCGGGGACCATGTCGCGGTTGATGATATTAAGTACGGTAACAATGACGATGATCCAGCCGATTGCGGACAGGGTAAAGCGAATCCATTCCGCCGCCCCTTCAAACAGCGTGGAAAGAATTTCTTGCCCCACCCAAATTGCGCCGAATACGAGCGCGACGTTGAGAATAAACATCGCGATGATGGTAAACGCAATGATGAAAAATCGACTAAACAGTTTTTTCATTCGTCGCTCCCCCCCCCGTTTTCTTCGTCCTTATTATACCACGCACGCCGCGCCGTCAATCGCTTTGCGGTAAATTGTCGCGCCGATTGCAACACGTCGGCGAAAGCCTCGCCCCCTCGGCGGGGTGCCGTATCAGCGTAAAACCTTCAAATTCGCCGCGCCGTCAATCGCTTTGCGGTAAATTGTTGCGCCGATTGCAACACGTCGGCAAAAGCCTCGCCCCTCGGCGGGGTGCCGTATCAGCGTACGACCTTCAAATTCGCCGCCCGTTTCCCGTCCGCGAAAAAAAAGGCGCGCCGCCCTCCTTGCATAGATCCGCAAAAACCATGCGCGGCACTTCTTTGGCTTGGAAATTTTGCTACCCCCTTGATTTTCCGCCCATTTTCCGTCCGCGGAAAGGGGCGAAACTCGGTTCTAAATAAAATTATTCGCCCCACGAGAGGCGGTGCAGTTCCCCCTCTTGCGAAAGCCCGTCAAAGTCGTTTTGACGCAATCCCTCGTAGATTGCAATCGCCGCGGAATTTCCCAAATTGAGCGAGCGGCTTTCTCCGCGCATAGGAATGCGCACGCACGTCTTTTCGTGCTCTACGAGCAGTTCTTCGGGAAGCCCTTTCGTTTCCTTGCCGAATACGAGAAAATCCCCTTTTTTCAAAGACACCTCGGTATAGGCGCGCCGCGCCTTCGTGGTGAAAAAATAAAAATTCGCCTCCCTGTACTGCGCAAACAATTCCTCAATGCTATCGTGGTAACGCACGTCTACAAGATGCCAGTAGTCAAGCCCCGCGCGCTTGAGATATTTATCCGTTACCTCAAATCCGAGCGGGCGGATCATGTGTAAAACGCACCCCGTCGCCGCACACGTTCTTGCAATATTGCCCGCATTTTGCGGAATTTCCGGCTCAACCAAAACAACGTGAAACATCTTTTTTCCTTCCTCTTCTTTTCTTCCTGTTTTTTTCTTCTCTATTGTACGACATTTTTTTGTGTTTTGCAAGAAAATGACGCCCGTCTGTTTTCAAACGGCGAAACGAAAAAAAGGATAGCGAACCCTCGCTATCCTTTTTTTGCCAAAGCGGCGACGTTATCTTAACGAACTTCCCCATTCACTTTCGTGTACGAGAAGCACTTCTAACTCTTCCCCAGAAAGGGCGTCTAAATAGACGATATATTTTTGTTCGCCGTACGTGCAATCGTACTCGTAGGCAAGACGTTCTTCCCCGCGCACGGGAATGAGTGCAAGATGCATGCCGTCTACCTGTACCGCACGGGACACGAGCGCACGCGCTTCCGCCTCGGGCATGGTACCGCCAAAGGCGCGCGTTTTATGGTTGACGAGGTAGTCGGACGCATCCATGCCCACGACAATCCCCCGCTCCAAACATACGCGAACGCGAACAAGGTCGGGGTACGCGCGCACGCCGTCTTGCACGGAAACAAACGTCAAGTCCGCGGTAAAGCCTGCGTCGCTTGCCCAAACGCATTCCAAATCGGAATACCCTTGTTTTTGTAAAAATTCCTCCGCGACCGCCGTTGCGGTTGCAACGTCAAAGTTCTTTTGCTCGCAGGGCGCGTGGCTGTCGAACAGGCAAAGTTTTCCGCCTTTTTTCGTTACTTGCGCAAACAGTTCCCGCTCGCCTTCGTCCATGATGACAAAGTTATAGCACTGCATTGCGTTTGCCGTAACTTCGCCCGTGTAGCGCACTTCCTTGATGTGGTAAGAAGAAAGCGCTTCTTTTACCACCTCTTCCGCTTGCGTTGCGGAAATCTCTTCGAGCGAAGAGAGTGCCGATTGACTTTCGTGCGTTCTTTCTTCCCACTTCGGCTTGACTTCTTGCGTGAGCGAATCGAACGCGTTGAAGAGCGCGCCGTTTTCTCCCGACATAAATTCGGTCATAACTTCCTCGTTCAAATCGCGCGCAAGATTGTTCAGCGCCGCGTGAAAGGATGCGTTCATCTGATAGATCTCTTCCAAGCGCGTCCGCTCCTCTTGCGAAAGGGGTTTGCCCGCGGATACCTTGGCAAGGAGCATTCTCGCATACCCGTTGATGCGGTTGAAGAAGGCGGAAATCCCCGTTCCCGCTTCCCCGCTGACGGGGAGTTTTTCAAACGCGCTTTCCAAAAGCGCACTCTCGACGAGCACGTCGGTAAGCAAAC
Source organism: Clostridia bacterium (assembly GCA_017621735.1). Classification (GTDB taxonomy): domain Bacteria; phylum Bacillota; class Clostridia; order Christensenellales; family Borkfalkiaceae; genus Gallimonas. The sequence continues at coordinate 34,954 of JAGASM010000002.1, forward strand.
GGCGTTGTTCGCCCGCCCCGCCCGATACGCGGAGTTTATTCAAACTGTCGTCCATGCTCTCGGATGCGGACGTCATTTCGTAGATCGTTTCCCGCATGCCGTTTTGCGCGGACAGCGTCATTTCGTTCATGCGGAAATATCCCGCCGTAACGACCGTCGTCAACGCCAAACACACGGCGCCGAGCGAAACGACCGCCGCAAGCCAACCTGCAAAGCCACGGTCGCGCCCTTCCCTTCTTGAACGCTCTTTCTTTGCGCTCCTTCTGCGGTTTTGCGCCTCTTTTCTCTTTTGAAGGCGTTCTTCGCGCTGTTTTTCCGCGCGTTCGCGCTTTTGTGCGCGCACGGCGTTGCGCTCCTTTTTCTCCCGCTCCAAACGGCGCTTTTTATCCGCCGCCGATTCGTTGCGCAAAAGTTCTCTCCGCGCGATGCGCTCGGCACGCGCTTCCGTTTGGCGCTTTTTGCGCTCCGCTCTTCTTGCGAGCATCTCTTCTTTGGCGCGCATTCTCTTTTCCATCGCCTTTTGCTTTTTTTCCGCCCGCTTTATGAGCCGTTCTTCCCGCCGTTTTGCTTTCTTTTTATCAAGGGCGATCTTCTTTGTTTCTCCCTCTTTCACGGAAGGCTTTTGCGTCTTTTTTACGACCGTCTTTTGTTTCGTTTGCGTTTTCTTTTTGGGTGCAGACGAAGTCTTTTTTACAATTTTTTCCGTCTTTTCCGCACCGCTCGAAACGTTTTGACTTTTCTTTTCTTCCATAACTCCTCCTTATATTGCAAAGACGTGGCGTCCGATCACCGTTACCGTTTGCCGCTCGAAAATCCACGCGCTCGTCGCAACGGCGGGATTGTAATAGTACAAGCATCCGTAGGTGGGATCCCACCCGTTCATCGCGTCGCGCGCGGCGTCGTATGCCGTTTGGTTTGGTTCAAGGTTGATCTGACCGTCGTCAACCGCGGTAAACGCCCCCTTTTGATAGATGACGCCCGCCACCGTGTTGGGGAACTCGGGACTCTTTACGCGATTCAAAATGACCGCCCCGATGGCGACCTGACCTGTGTAACTTTCCCCGCGTCCTTCGGCATAAATTGCTTTCGCCATGAGATACAAATCGTTGGACGTGTAGTTGGAACTCCCCTTTCCCGCAAGCGCGTTATAGGAGTCGTTCATGCCGAGGGCTTGGTAAGTCGCTTTCCCCACAACGCCGTCCGCATTGAGTCCGTTCTTTTTCTGAAACGCGACGACCGCTTTTTTCGTGCCTACGCCGAATACGCCGTCGACCGCGCCGTCGTAATAACCCCAAAGTTTTAATCTGCGCTGAACTTCTTTCACCTCGCCGCCTCGATCCCCCTGACGGAGTACCGCGGTTTCCAAGACGACCGTTTGCGCCGTTTCGGCAGACGACTGCGCGCGCGAAATGCCGTACGCCGACGTAAGCGCGGCGGTTACGGTAAGGGCGAGCGTTGCCGCGCCGATTGCCAAAATCCTTTTCATAAAAATCCTCCTGTCCGTAATGTGTGCAAGCAAAAAAATATTATTCGCTTGTATCTTCTGTTCTGCGTCAAAGAAAAAAGCCGTCCGCGCAAACGTTTGCGCGGACGGCAAAAACACAGCCTTAATTCTACTGCGAAAAAAGCCCGAATCGATTCGGGCTTTTTTCTTATTTCTTTTCGTTTAATTTTTCCTTTCGCATCGTGAGCGAAATGCGTTTTTTCTTCTCGTCTACCTCTTTTACCCAAACGGTTACCACGTCGCCGACGGAAAGCACTTCCGAAGGGTGCCGAATAAATTTATTGCAAATTTGACTGATGTGGACAAGCCCGTCTTGGTGTACGCCGATATCGACGAACGCACCGAAGTCGATGACGTTGCGCACCGTTCCCCGCAATTCCATGCCGGGAAGAAGATCTTTGATTTCCAAAACGTCCGAGCGGAGCAAAGGCGCGGGCAAATCTTCACGCGGATCGCGCCCCGGTTTTAACAGTTCGCCCACGACGTCGGTAAGCGTGGGAACGCCTACCCCGCACGCCGCCGCAGCGCGCTCTTTTCCATAAGCGGAAAGACGGTCGTTCAAGTCTTTTAATTTGCCCGCCTTGACGTCCGCAAGCGTATATCCGCAAAGATCCAAAAGTTTTTCCGCCGCCTCGTACGATTCGGGGTGAACGGACGTATTGTCGAGTACGTTTTTGCTTTCGGGCACGCGCAAGAATCCCGCGCATTGTTCAAATGCTTTTGCTCCGAGTTTAGGGACTTTCAAAATTTGTTTTCTCGTCGTAAACGATCCGTTTTCCTCGCGGTATTTTACGATGTTCGACGCGGTGCCCGCATTCAATCCCGCCACGCGGGTTAAAAGGGGTGCAGATGCCGTATTGACGTCGACGCCGACTGCGTTAACGCAATCTTCCACAACGCCGTCGAGCGCTTCGCCGAGCCGCGCCTGCGGCATGTCGTGCTGATACTGTCCGACGCCGATGGACTTGGGATCGATTTTGACGAGTTCGGCAAGCGGATCTTGAAGTCGGCGTGCAATCGAAACGGCAGAACGGAGATTGACGTCGAATTCGGGGAATTCTTTCGCTGCGAGTTCGGACGCGGAATAAACGGACGCCCCCGCCTCGTTGACGATGACGTAAGAAACTTCCCCGCGGAACTGACCGATGAGTTCCACCGTCATTTGCTCCGTTTCTCTGCTTGCCGTGCCGTTGCCGATCGCGATATGTTTTACCTTGTGTTTTTTGATGAGGAAAGCAAGTTTTTCGATACATTCTTTCTTTTGCTTTTCCCCGTAGGTGGGATAGACGACCGTCGTATCGAGTACTTTGCCCGTTCCGTCTACGACCGCGACCTTGCACCCCATGCGGTATCCGGGATCAAGCCCCATGGTAACGAATCCCTTGACGGGCGGTTGCATCAAAAGGGGTTTTAAGTTGAGCGCGAACTGTCCGATTGCCCCTTCGTTCGCCTCTTCCGTCAAAAGGGAACGGATTTCTCTTTGTACGGAGGGCGCGATCAGTCTGTCGTATGCGTCTTCCGCCGCCGAACGGACGAACTGCGTCGCCGCGCAAACGGGTTTTTTAAGGACGGAGCGCACGATCGGTTCGAGCGCGACGTCGCGGTTGATTTCTACGGAAACTTTGAGAACCTCTTCCCGTTCCCCGCGGTTGACCGCAAGCACTTGATGCCCTTGCACTTTGTCTACTTGCGCGACAAAAGAATAATAGTTGCGGTATACGGTGTCCTCTGGATCTTTTTTTGCCGCGACGGAAACGAGATCCGCCCAACGGAGATACAGTTCGCGTACCCGCTTTCTGATTTCCGCGTCGTCGGAAATTTTTTCGGCGATAATATCGCTTGCGCCCGCAAGCGCCTCTTCCGCCGTTTTCACTCCCTTTTCTTCGTCGATATATTTTTCCGCCTCTTCCAAAGGACGGGGACATCCTTCTCCCTGCGCAAAGAGAATTTCAGCGAGCGGTTCCAGCCCCTTCTCCTTTGCGACGGTTGCGCGCGTGCGGCGCTTTTGTTTATAAGGACGGTACAAGTCTTCCACTTCGGCGAGCGTCGTTGCCTCGTCGATTGCGTTTGCCAACTCTTCGGTGAGTTTTCCTTGTCCGTCAATGGATTTTTTCACTTCTTGACGGCGCGCTTCCAAATTGCGCAAATATTGCAATCTGTCCGCGAGCGTACGAATGGTCTGATCGTCCATCGTGCCGTGCATTTCTTTGCGGTAACGGGCAATGAAGGGGACGGTGTTCCCCTCGTCCAAAAGGGTTATGACGTTTTGAACGTGTTCTTCCTTTTTTTCCAGTTCCGCGGAAAGAATTTGTGCGATTGTTTGCATAGGGCTCTCCTTTCTTGTGATAGGAATATCATATCATATCAAGAGATATTTTTCAAGAGTTTTTCAAAAAATCACTACAAAAGAAGAATGCTTACAAACTGCAATCCCGTCCCCGCCAAAACGAACAAATGCCAAACGGAATGAAAATATTTCACCCTTTTTCCCAACGCGTAAAAGGGAACGCCGACGGTGTACGCGATTCCGCCCGCAAGTAAAAAAGCAAAACATTTTGCGGTGATTTCCGAAAGGAGCGTAGGGAACCCAACGGCGATTGCCCACCCCATTGCAAGATAGGCACACACGGAAAGCGCGCGGACAATCCTTTTTTTCATGGCGACGGCGTTGAGCAAAATTCCAAGTGCGGCAAGCGACCATTCCAAAATCAAAACGGTCGTTCCGAGCGACGTTCCCGACAAAGGCAGAAGGCAGTACGGGGTATACGTCCCCGCAATCAATAGGAAGATAGAGCAATGGTCGAAAATACGAAAGACGCGCTTTGCACGCCCCTCGGGAAGGAGATGGTAGGTTGCACTCATCGCATAAAGCACAATTACGGTAATGGAAAATACGGCGAGCGACGGCCGAAGGCGAGAGTCTTGAAAAAACGCCAAAACGAGGGCAAAGATTCCGAACGCCACACCGATCAGGTGAGTGATTCCGTGAAAATACTCTTCGTTTTGCGTATAAAATTTGGTTTGTCCTGTCGACAACGTTGCAGTTTGCATGTTCTTTCTCCTTTAGATTTATTTAGGTTGCCCGACTTTTCCGTCCGTCGGCATGACGTATTTTTGTTTTAACGCAAGTCGTTTGGTCCTCTTTGCCCGTTGAAAATGAGTCCTCGGAGGGGGGCTTGGGCGCGATCCGTTTTTCCATTGCGCCCGCCCTGTTCCCAACCGCGGTCGTTTTAGCATCCCGTCCGTTTGGATTGTTGTCCTCGCGGGGGGGCTCGGGCGCGCTCCGTTTTTCCATTGCGCCGCCCCGTTTCCAACCGCAGTCGTTTTTGCATCCCGCCCGTTTGGATTGTTGTCCGTCTTCAAACACAGTTTATGCCCCTTTTTGTAAAATGTAAACCTACTGTTCCCGCTCCTCTCTCTACTCCTTTTTTCCCTCTTTTCTATTTGCCCCTCCCCCCCTTTCCACCCCGTCCGCTTGCGTTTCTACCAAATCAAAACGCCCCTCTACCGTCAGTAGAGGGGCTGTTTTTTAACTGTTGCATGAAAAAAAGAGAGGAAATCTCCTCTCTTTTGGGTGTTGCATATTTTATTGCGTTTTTGCCTTTTTGCCTACGGGCGCTTAAAAGAAAGCCGTCGCCTTGTGCACAACCGTCGGGCGTTAAATGCCGATTCGTATGGTTTGAGCGCGTCTTTCCGCTATGCGTCGACGGAGAATGACGGTTTATTCCCCTTATAAGACTATCCTCGCACGGGGTGAGGTTATTCCTCTTATAAGACTATCCTCGCGCGGGGTGAGGGTTTCCCTTACAAGAAAACGCGGGGCGATTTGTTCCCCCTTATAAGACCATCCTCGCGCGGGAACGGTTTTCCCTTACAAGAAAGCGCGGGGCGGTTTGTTCCTCTTATAAATTCCAAGCGCGGGCGGGCGGAAATTATCCTTTTAAGAGCACGTACACGACGACGCCGATAAACACGGCGGCACCCACCAAAAAGCAAATAAGGCGAATTTTTTTGATCAACCGCTCGTCGACGGGTTTATAGCCGACAGGCGTGAGTTCTCCCTTGCAAAAGGGGCACTCCGTCATATGGTCGAGCACGTCTTTTCCGCAATGAGGGCAAGTTACAACGTGGCGGCGCATCCGTTCTTCCTGTTTTTGTTTGCGAAGTTGTTGTTTTTCTTCCGGCGTTCTCTTCATGTCTACCTCTTACAACTCGACGGAATAGGGATACAGTTCGCTTTTGGGAACGCCCCGATCCTTTGCCGTACGCTTTAACGCTTCCTTTTTATCCAGTCCCGCGCGCATATAATGCAAAATATGCTCCTTGGGAGAAAGGGCGTTTAAGGGACTTTCTCCCTCTTCCGCGCCCTGTACCAAGAGGACGTACTCCCCGCGTTTCTCCCCCGCAAGCCCTTGCGAAAGGGAAAAGCGCGTGCTTTCCTCGTGAATTTTGGTGATCTCGCGCACGGCGCATGCGTTGCGCTCGCCGAATACCTCGTACATGGCCATTACGTCCTTGTCGATATCTTGCGGTGCGCAATGGAAGATCAACGTTTCCGTATGCGCCTGATATCGCTGAAGAAGCGCCTTTTTTTCTCCCGTTTTGTTGGGCAAAAATCCGATAAAGGTAAACCTGTCCGCGGGCAATGCGGAAAGAACGAGCGCGCACAAAAAGGCGCTTGCTCCGGGAATGACGGTATACGCTTCCCCCGCCTCTTTCAAAATCGCGCAAACCCCGTTGCCGGGATCGGATATGACGGGCATCCCCGCATCCGATACGATTGCGACGTTTTTTCCTTCCCGAGAAAAGGTCAGTATTTTTTCCGCCGCCTCCCGCTCGTTGAATTTATGGCAAGCGTAAAGCGGCTTTTTGATCTCGTACGCGTTGAGCAGTTTTAAGGTGTGGCGGGTATCCTCGCAAAAAATTACGTCCGCCTCTTTGAGCGTATCGAGGGCGCGAAGGGTAATGTCTTTTAAGTTGCCGATCGGCGTTGCGACAAACGATATCATCTTTCTCTCCGTTGTTCGTTGGCATTTTCTTGCGGGTAGGTGCTACCCGCGCTTTTATCGTTGACGAGTGTGGGGAGCACGTCCACCCCTTGCTTTCCGCCTTTCACCGCGACGATCAGGGCAAGATACGGCTTGTCCCCCTCCTTCCCCGCGACGAATTGCAACTTCTTTGGCTCTAATCCGTTTTGGCAGAGGGTGGAAAGCACTTCCGCAATGCGGTCGGCACGGTGTACGAGCGCAAACCGTCCGCCAAACCGCAAGCATTTTTTGACGGCGGTACAGAGTTCTTGAAAGGTCAAAGAAAGTTCTTTTCTGCAAAGTGCCTTTTTGGGATCGGCGTTCTCAAAGCCACCCTTTTCGTACGGGGGATTGCAAAAGATGAGAGAAAACGCCTCGTTGTAACGCCCGTCGATTGCTTGCAGGCGGACGTTTTCTACAAAAAACTTATCTTCCAGCCCGTTGAGCGCAACCGTCCGCGCGCTCATTTGCGCAAGTTCTTCTTGCATTTCAAACAGCGTAACGGAAGAAATCCCCGTGTTTTCCGCATAAAAATGCAATCCGACGATCCCGCTCCCCGCGCAAAAATCCGCAACCGTTTCCCCTTTTTTGGCGCGCACGAAACGGCTTAATAAAACCGAATCGGACGTGAAACGGTAATAGTCCGTATTTTGTATGATTTTCAAACCGCCCGAAAGCAATTCTTCTACAACTTCCATAACCTTTTAACAAAAAGAGCACGGCGCCGCCGTGCTCTTTCGTCCGTTCGCTTATTCCGCTACGATTGCTCCGACGGGGCATCCGTCTTCGCAAGCGCCGCAATCGATGCACGCGTCAACGTCTACTACGTACGTAGCGTCGCCGGGAGCAATCGCGCCTACGGGGCAAGTATCTGCACATGCACCGCAAGAAACGCAAGCGTCAGTAATCTTGTGAGCCATAACTCAACCTCCATAAACCAAATCTTGTTTTTATTATATCACATATTTTTCCGTTCGTAAAGGTGTAACGGGAAAAATTTTTAACTTTCTTGCGAATTTTTCTCCCCGTCGTCCTTTGCGCCCGACTTTTTGAAACCGACTTGGTCGAGGGAGAAATCGCGGTACAAAAGCGCGCCGTCCTTTTCAATTTTTACTTTGACTTCCATCTTCAGCATATTGACGGAAACGACCGCGCCGTTTCCTTCCGGCGTTTGCACGGTGCTCCCCACTTTGGGCATCTTCTTAAATGCCTCCGCGTAATATTCGTTTTCGTACGCAAGACAGCACATCAACCGCCCGCAAAGCCCGCTGATTTTGCCGGGATTCAAAGAGAGTCCTTGGTTTTTTGCCATTTTAATGCTCACCTTTTGGAACTCGGGCAAGCATCCCGCGCAACAGCATTCTCTTCCGCACGGCGCGATTCCGCCGAGCATTTTCGTTTCGTCGCGAATGCCTACCTGACGCAACTCGATGCGAATGCGGAACACGGACGCAAGGTCTTTTACAAGGTCGCGGAAGTCAACGCGGTTTTCCGACGTAAAGTAGAAGATCACCTTGCTTCCGTCAAAGGTAAATTCGCAATCGATGAGTTTCATTTCCAACCCGCGCGCGCGGATTTTTTCTTTACAGATCGAAATCGCCTCCGGGCGCCGTTCTTCATACCGTTTTACCGCCGCCTCGTCCTTTTCCGTCGCCGCGCGAATGACCGGCTTCAACGGGGATACGAGTTCCTCTTCGGGGACCTCGCGTTCGGGATCTACGACGATTGCATATTCAATTCCGCGGGACGTTTCCACCACGACCCCTTGCCCCTTTTTGAGCGTTTCTTTACAGGGGCGGAAGTAGTAAGGGCGGTTCCCTTTTTTGAATTTGATTACGACAACTTTTGCCATTTCTTTTTCTCCTCTTCCATACGGATCGCCAACACGTGCGCACATTGCCCGAAGTTGGCGTTAAATTTAATTTCTTTTTCCGCTTCCGTTACGTATTCAAGGGAAGCGACGAGCGCGCCGACGGGATATGCGTTTGCGACCTCGTTGACCGCTTGACTGTCTGCGGAAACGTACCGCGCGTTCCCCGTTTTTACCATAAGCGCGTCGCGCAAAATGAGGCGCACGGCGGAGAAAAACGCCTGTTTTTCCCCGTCTTTTCCGTCCCCTAAATTACGGCACGTCTTTTCCCGTTCCTTCCCGAGCAAAAATTCTTCCGCCAAGCGGAAACTCTTCCCTCCGCCCGAAAGCAGTTCTTCGGCGACCGAATAAATTCCGCCGCACGCGCTTGCGCTCTCTTCCTGCCGCCGAGCAGTCGGGAAATTGCGCAAAAGCGCCCGTTTGATCTGTTCTTCTTGAAAGGGCGCGACCTCCAACTTTTTCACGCGGGAAAGCACGGTGGGCAAAACGGAAAAATCCGCCGTCGCCCCCAAGAGGAAGAATACCCCTTGCGGAGGTTCTTCTAAAATTTTTAACAACTTGTTTTGCACGCGTACGGACGCGTTGTGAAATTCGTCCAAAACGAACAGTTTTTTCTCCCCCTCCAAAGGGCGGAGCAAACTCTCTTCTACGATCGCCGCGCCGTCGTCAACGGTCAACTTCCCCCCGACGGAAGGAAAAAAACGGCACTCGGAATACCCCTCGGAAAGGACGAGGGATTCCTTTCTGCTATCGCCGTAAAAGTACGCCGTCGCGCATTCGCGAAGAAGGGCGCGCAAATACTTTGCGTCTGGAAATACGACGAGCGTGGCGTGCGAAAGTTCTCCTTTTTTTGCGTCCCGCAACAGCGTTTGATATGCAGTTGTCGATTGCAACAGTTCGCGCACGCGCTCTCCTTTTTTCCGCGCTTATTCGTAGACGGAAATTTTACCTTCTTTTAACCCGAACGTATGCCCTGCCGTTTGCAGCGCTTTTACGGAGTCTTTTGTGATTTTTTCCCCTTCTTTGACGAGCGGAAGGCAAGGGGGAAACCGTCCCGCGTCTTTTGCACACGTTTTACCTACGGCGTCGGCAAGCGGAATCCATTGCGTCCGTCCGCTCTTTTCGCCGTTTGCATGCGCTCCATCTTGTACGGTCGTTCGAGGCAAACGAGAAAGTTCCTTCTCCAACCGTTTTAACCACCGCATTTTTGTACAAGGAGAAAGGTAAAACATCAAATAATTGCCGTCGTTGAATTCGCAGTAAATTCCCTTTTGCTCCAAATAGTTTTGTGCAACGTCCGAAAAATCACCAAACGGTACGACAATTTTCGTCCAGTCTTTGTTTGGATATGCGCAGAGCCGCTGTTTCAGCCGTTTTGCCGCCTCTTCGAGCCTTTCGTTTTTCGGATACTTGACCGCCTCTTCCACGCTCGCCATAATCGGATAAGAAGGGGACGTCGTCCGAAAGAGTAAAACGCTTTCCTCTAAAAGGAGCGACCATTTTTCCGTCTTTGCGGAAACGACCGCTCCCTGCGTGAGCGCGGGCAACGACTTGTGTACGCCGTCTACCCATATCGAGGCATATTCGCCCGCGTGTAATTTCGTCCCGTGCAAATGACTCCCGTGCGCCCCGTCGACGAGAAGGGGTTTTCCTTCCCTTTGGCAAATCGCCCTCGCGCCTTCTAAATCGGGAAAATTTCCATAATAGTCGGGCGAAGTCAGAAGCAGCGCGTCCGCTCGTTTCAACCCCTTTTCCATCTCGTCCAAAGTGGGAGGCTGGGGGATCCCGTCCTTCGTTTTCGTCGAAAGGACGACCGATTCAAGTCCCGAAAGAATGCACCCGTTTTTTACGCTGACGTGCGACACGTCTGCATAAGCGACGGAAGTAGCCCCGCTTTTTTTGAGCGCATAGAGCATGGCATGCACCCCGCAAGTACTGCCGTCCGTCAAGAGAAAACTGCGGTTTGCGCCGAGGATTTTTCCGACGTCAATCTCCGCCCGCGCGAGCACGCCGTGTGGGGCGGAAAGGTTGTCCGAATAGGAAAGTTCGGTAATATCCGCTCCCTTCTTTTTATGCCCTGGCGTATGAAAGGACAGGTGCTTTTTTTGCCCGTCCAACATGGTGCGGATATGCCCTTTCATGCTTGTACGTTCTCGTACGTTTCGGCAAGATAGCGAAGAAAGGTAACCGTTTCGTACTCCATTTCTCCGTTTCTGTCTTTGTTGTCAAACACAATCAAATTGATCGTGTTGCTCGCCGCCGTTCCGTCCTCGTTCAAATGGTACAAAAGGCGTGAAAGTCCGCTCATGCCCGTTCCGCCGACGCGAATGGCAACCGCTTGCGCCGTTGTTTCCCCTTCGGGCGTGAAGTAGGTGTGCGAAAAGAGCCCGCGTTCAAAGCAATCGTAAACGAAGCGCAAATCGTCGCGCAAGTCGTTCAACCGCGCGAATTCGCTTTCTATTCCCGCTTGAATTTGCGCGTCCCGTTTGAAGCGCTTGTCCTTTTCGTTGCGGATAAGAAAGGCTTGCTTTGCCTTTTCTTCGTCCAAATCGCCCGTGCGCCAATCGCCGAAAAATCCGTTCAAATATTCTTCGCACTCGGCGAAAAATTCTTCCGTATCCCGTCCGACGCCCGCGTAGTTGACGCAAAACGTCTTTAAGGCGGACGCCGTTTTCAGCGTGCCGTCCTCGTTCAAAATTTCGTTGTCCGAAATGAACATGACGTCCCCTTGCCCCGCAGCACGGCGCGCCGTGAACGCCTCGTTCGCATAGTCGTTTCCGCCGAACGCCTCAAACTCTACTTTGAGCGTTTCGTATGAGAGCGTTTTCGTCGTCTTTAACGTGTCGGCAATGAGGTTTGCGTCTTCCCCCGATTTCAAATCGGTATACGCGTAAACGGTAAAACATTGCGCGTTCGTGGGGCTGGTTGCAATCGTCGTAAATATGACGAGGAACAAAAAGATCACGCCGATCGCCGCGGCGATAATTTTCATCCAATCGTAAGAAAGTTGGTTGGCAAGCCGTTGTTTTGTAATTCTTGCGTCCAAATTTTACTCCTTTTTGAAAAGGGCACGAACGTCCGTCCGTGCCCTTCCGCTTTTATTTTTTGGGTTTCATCGTGGGGAAGAGAAGAACGTCGCGAATGCTCGAATTGTCGGTTAACAGCATGACGAGGCGATCGACGCCGAAACCGAGCCCGCCCGTAGGAGGCAAGCCGTATTCGAGGGCGTTGATAAAGTCTTCGTCCACTTCCGCGTTCGCGCCCTTTGCGCGTTTCGCTTCCACTTGTTTGACCATTCTTTGCTTTTGGTCGATGGGATCGTTGAGTTCGGAGAAAGCATTCCCCATTTCCATGCCGTTGATAAAATATTCAAACCGCTCGGTCATGGTAGGGTCGGAAGGCTTGCGCTTTGCAAGCGGGGAAATTTCAACGGGATAATCGTAAATAAAGGTGGGTTGAACGAGTTCCTTTTCAACGTATGCGTCGAAGAATTCCGCCAAGATATGTCCCTTCGTCTTCTTCCCGTCTTCCAACTCGATATGATGTTCTTTTGCAAGCGCTTGCGCTTCTTCGTCCGATGCGACCGTCGCAAAATCGACGCCCGAATATTTTTTGACGGCTTCCGTCATGGTAAGGCGTTCCCACTTGCTCATGTCGATGATCTTTCCTTGATAGGGAATTTGAAGCGTTCCGCAAACCGCTTGGGTTACGTGCTTGTACATGCCCTCGATAAAGTTCATCATATATTCGTAATCGACGTACGCTTGGTACATTTCGATGGTGGTGAACTCGGGGTTGTGCGACGCGTCCATGCCCTCGTTGCGGAAAATTCTACCTACTTCGTAGACCTTTTCAAAGCCGCCGACAATGAGGCGCTTTAAGTAAAGTTCCGTTTCGATGCGCAAGTACATGTCCAAATCGAGCGCGTTATGGTGCGTGCGGAAAGGACGTGCGTCCGCGCCGATTTCAAGCGTGAGGAGCACGGGCGTTTCCACCTCTAAATATCCGTGCGCGTCAAGATACGCACGAATTTCTTTCATGATTTTGGAGCGGCGGAAAAACGTTTCGCGCACGTCTTGATTCATGATCAAATCGACGTGGCGCAGGCGGTATTTCATGTCCTGATTGACGAGCCCGTTGTGCTTTTCGGGCAGGGGAATGAGCGCCTTGGAGAGCATTTCAAAATGCGTCGCATGAACGGTAATTTCTCCCGTTTGCGTTTTGAACACCGTCCCCTTGATTCCGACGATATCGCCGATGTCGAAGTCTTTTTTGTACGCCATATAGACGTCTTCGCCGACGTCTTGACGGGTTACGTAAATTTGGAGCGTTCCGTTTTTATCGGAAATGTGAGAAAAAGACGCCTTTCCCATAACGCGGCGGGACATCAAACGCCCTGCGACGGAAACTTCTTTTCCTTCCCACGCTTCAAAATTTTCCTTGACCGACGCGCTGTCCGCGGTAACGTCGTACTTGGTTTTCAAATAAGGGTTGTTCCCCTCCGACGTGATCTTCGCGAGTTTTTCGCGGCGAATGCGCGCTTGTTCGGCAAGTTGTTCCGCTTCCTGCTCTTGCGTTAAAATCTTTTCTTCCATAATGCCTCTCAGTCGATTTTGACGATTTTAAGCGTATAGTCGCCGCCCGGCGCCTTTACCGTTACGACGTCCCCTTCTTTATGAGTAAGGAGCGCTTTTCCGATAGGGGATTCGTTGGAAATAATGTTTTCGATTGCGTTTGCCTCCGTCGTCCCAACGATGCTGTACGTTACTTCTTCTTCCAAATCGTCGTCGTAGACGGTAACCTTCGAGCCGATGTGTACGGAAGAATTATCCGCAATCTCTTCGATGATGACGGCGTTTTTCACCTTGTATTCAAGATCTGCAATCTCCGCTTCGTTGGAAGATTGCTCGCTCCGCACCGCTTCGTATTCCGCGTTTTCGGAAAGATCGCCGTGGCTTCTCGCCTCTGCGATTCTTTCAACGATCTCTGCGCGTTTGACCATTTGAAGGTATCTTAATTTTTCTTTTGCCTTTTCGTATCCTTCTTGCGTCATAGGAAACTGATCTGCCATGTCTTTACCCCTTCGCTTTTCGCGTTACTATACAATAAGACGACCGTGATTTCCACAAGGAAACCACGGCTTTCGTCTAACTGTGCTTATTATACCTTATTTTATAGCGTTTGTCAACTCACTTTCCGCTATCTTTGTCTTTTTCCCTTTGGAAAGGAAGTTTTTCCGCATTTTAACCTTTTAATTCGTCCACAAACCGCCCGATGCGTTCTACCGCCTCGGTAAGTTGTGCCATGCTCGTTGCGTACGAACAGCGGATATGCTCTTCGCCGCACGTCCCGAACGCGCTCCCCGGCACGACGGCGACCTTTTTCGCATACAGCAGTTTGTTTGCAAACTCTTCCCCTGTAAGCCCCGTCTTTTTCACCGACGGAAATACGTAAAACGCTCCGCGCGGTTCAAAACAGGTTAACCCCATTTGATTAAAAGAATTGACGAGGAACCGACGGCGCCGATCGTATTCGTCCCGCATTTCCTCAACGGACGCAAACCCGTCCGAAAATCCCTCCAAAAGCGCGGCAAACGCTGCGTGCTGCCCCATGCGCGGCGCACACAAAATAGAATATTGATGGATTTTCAGCATTGCGCGGTCAATCTCTTCGGGCGCGCAAACAAAGCCGACGCGCCAACCCGTCATCGCAAACGCCTTGGAAAATCCGTTCAAGAGAACGGTGCGTTCCGCCATTTCGGGCAAAGAGGCAACGGAGCAATGCTTTCCACCGTACGTGAGTTCGGCATAAATCTCGTCGGAAATTACCAAAAGGTCGTATTTTTTGATAACGGGTACGATTTTTTCTAACTCTTCCCGCGTCATGATCCCGCCCGTCGGGTTGTTTGGATAAGCGAGAATGACTGCTTTTGTCTTGGGCGTAATTGCCTCTTCGAGCAATTCGGGCGTCAATATAAATCCGTTTTCCGCGCGACATTTTACGGAAACGGGCACCCCTCCGCAAAGGGAAATAATCGGCGCATACGAAACGTACGCGGGATCGGGCACCAAAATTTCGTCCCCCTCTTCGCATACGGCGCGCAGGGTAAGATCGATTCCCTCGCTTGCGCCGACGGTAATAATCACCCGATCGGCGGGGTAAGATACGTCAAAGCGCTCTTTTAAGTATTTTGAAATCGCTTCGCGCAATTCGGGCAATCCGCGGTTTCCCGTATACTGGGTGTATCCCCGCTGCAAGGATCTGATTGCCGCATTGCGAACGTCCCACGGCGTGACGAAATCCGGCTCGCCTACCCCCAAGGAGATAGCGTCCGGCATCGTCTGTACGATATCGAAATACTTTCTGATTCCGCTCGGTTGTAAAACGCGTGCGCGCTCGTTGATAAAACTTCTCATGGTTGAATGGAAAGCCTGCGCTCTTCGTCGGCGTTCTTCGTCAATGCGCCTTCGATTTTATACTTCTTTAAGATAAAGTGCGTCGCCGTGGAAAGGACGCAGTCGAACGTGGAAATCCGCTCGGACACAAAACGGGAAATGCTGCGGAGCGATTTTCCCTCGATGATAACGGCAAAGTCGTACGCGCCGCTCATCAAATACAAACTCTTGACCTCTTTATGGCGGGCGATCTGCTCGGCGACGCCGTCAAAGCCGAATCCCTTTTGCGGGGTAACCTTGACCTCGATAAACGCCTCGACGAGTTCGTCTTCCTCCCGCTCGTAATTTGCGATGGCGGCGTATTTTACAATGACTCCGCGCGCTTCCAAAGAATGAATGCACGCCTGTACCCTTTCTTCTGTTTCGCCAAGCATCACCGCTATTTTCGCCGCGGAATAACGGCAGTCCTCGTTTAAGATTGCAAGAACGTCTTTTTCTAACTTTTCCATCGAGTTTTCCTCCGCCTTTTGCATGATTATGCTTTATTTTAACCGAATTATGAATGATTGTCAATAATATTTGCTTTTTTGCTCGGAATTTTGTATAATATGAATATGTTTCGTATTTGGGCAAAAGTCCTCAAAGAGGACCATATCGAAAAACAAACGGTTTACGAACGGGAAGAACGGTTTACCTATTCTTCTTTTTTTCGCTATCTTTCGGATATTTGTACGGAGTTGGACGTCCCTACCCCCGTTCTTTTGAAACCGCACGTCTTTGCTTATGCAAAGTTCAACCACGTTAACTTCACCCCGCGCGATTTTATGGAAGAAGTTTCTTTCGATAAACTCGTTTTGGAAAATATTTTATAGAAAACTCACAAAAGGCGTTCTTTTGAACGCTTTTTTTTGTGGAAAATTTGTGCAATTTCTATCGGTTTCTATCTCTTGCGCGCTTACTTATCCCCCGCATTTTTGTTTTTCGGCGCCTTTTGTCTTACAGCAAGCGCCCTTTTCTCTCCGCTCCCCGTTTCTTTACGGTGCTTATGCTCTTTCCAACAAACGGGGACACCCTCTCTCAATCCCGCACCCCGTTTTGCCTCTGTCTTGTGCCTTTCCTTCGCGATAATCCCCCGCATTTTTGTTTTTCGGCGCTTATGCTCTTTCCAACCTGCGCGCTTCTCTCTACCGCCCCGCGCCCCGTATCTCTTTCAGCCTTGTGTCTTTCCTTCGCGATAATCCCCCGCATTTTTGTTTTTCAGCGCTTATGCTCTTTCCAACCTGCGCGCTTTTCTCTACCGCCCCGCGCCCCGTATCGTTTTTCCTCTCTTTCCACATACTGTCGGCATGAAACTTACCACCCACGTTTGCTGTTTTCTTCTCATTTTTTTCGGACTTTGTGCCGCCGTATACGCCTTAACGGGATTCCCGCTCTTGTATTTTTTGTGTTTTTCCAACACGGTTGCCTTTCGCGCCGTCCTCTCCTTGGGGGGGATTGCGGCGGGGTGGCTTCTTTTTTGGCTGATTGCCTTTCGTCCGACTGCGCAACTCAGTTAAATTGCTTGACGCATTTCCGAAAAAGTGATAGGATAAAGGCACGGAAGGTTTTCGGCAAACACTTCCGAATAAAAAAACCGAGGTAATTCAATATGAAAGGATTTTTTACCACCAAGCGCCTTTGCCGCGCGGGGATTATCGCCGCGCTTTACGCCGTTCTCACCTATGTGTTCGGTGCACTCTCTTCGCAAGGCGTTTTGCAAATCCGCCCTGCGGAAGCGCTTTGCGTGCTTCCTCTTTTTTATGCGGAAGCAGTTCCCGCCCTCTTCGTCGGGTGCGTCGTTGCGAATATTCTTTCCGTCTACGGAATTTACGACGTCTTGTTCGGCTCGCTTGCAACGCTCGTCGGTGCAATTCTCACCTATTTTGTGGGCAAACTCTTTCGGCATATCGCGTTGAAAATTGCCGTCGGAGGAATCTTTCCCGTCCTCGTCAACACGTTCGTCGTTCCGCTCATTATCGTATTTTTCTCTCCCGACTACGACGCGACGAGTACTACCTACTGGTTGTATGCCCTTTCCATATTTTTAAGTGAAACGGTTTGGGTGTATGCGTTAGGGACTCCCCTCGCTTTATTTGTTAGAAAAATGCAACAAAAGGGCGTTTCTGCCTTTGCAAACGGTACAAAAAACTGCAATACGTAGTAAAAATTTGTGAACAACTCCGTATTTACGGAGTTGTTTTTTGATTAGAAAGCCGTCCGCCGACGATTGTCGGCGGACGGCTTATTTTTTACAAATATTTTATGACGTCCCAAATGGACGCCGCTTTTTCCGTAACAAAATCGGGAGTCGGCTCCTCCGAACGGGTAACCCAAATACCGTCCATGCCCACCCCGTGCGCCCCGCGCATGTCGGACGTAAGCGAATCGCCGATCATCACACATTCTTCCGCCGTCGCATTCAAGCGGGACAAAATTTGACGGTAAAACTCTTCCGTCGGTTTGATTGAGCCCATCTCCTCGGAAATAAACAACCCGTGCAAATACGGCTTAATTTTTTGTAACCGCCCGTGTTGCAAGCGGGAAAGCCCGTTCGTCGCAATACAAACGCGGTACCCTTTTTGGGAAAGTTGCTCAATCAGTTCGTCCGCGCGCTCGATATAATGCGACGGAAGGGCGAGCGCCTCTTCAAACGACGACTGCGCAAGGTCGCGCTTCCCGTTTAGATCAAACGTGCCGTCTACCCAAGAAAAAAGGCGACGGACGTGTTCTTCGTATAAAGCATGCCAACTTTCTTGCACGCGCAAAGAAAATACGTCGTTTAAGCCAACCTCCTGCCAACATTGCGCCGACCGTGCCCAACACCGCTCGATCTCCTCGTCCGAAACGGCAACCCCCGCCGTTTGGAACGCGATTCGGAACGCGCGGCGCTCGTCCTCGTCAAAACTGATGACGGTATGGTCGGCGTCAAATAGCAAATAGCGGTATTTTTGTTTCATAATCCCTTCTTGTTGTATTTTTGCAGTGTGTTTACGTAAAAAGCGAGGAACGTTTCTTTCTTTTTTATCCGTTTTGTTGATTGTTTGCCTTAATTGCTTTTAAGTTTAAGGCATCTGCGGGAATGGTTATTTCTTGTGAATCAGCGATAATATAACTGCCGTCATAGTCTAATTCTTCGGACGGCTCTTTTCCTTCAAAATTTTGTTTTACTGCCTCTAACATGGAGAGCGTTGTGTAATCATTTGTAATTCCATAGCGTACGTAATGAATTTTATTGTCTTTTAACATGATAACGCTATGAGTATCTGCACCCGTTCCATTTGTCCCTCTCCAGCCGATCCATTCGGCGGCGGTTTGACAATCTTCTCCAAACGTTTGCTTTTCGATAATATCAACAACTTCTTGATATTGAGATTCTTCTTCTCTACTAACGCTCATTGCATAAATCAGCGTTGCTGTCGTTGCCCTTGCAATATATTCGATCCCTT
This sequence comes from Clostridia bacterium, assembly GCA_017621735.1. Taxonomy (GTDB): domain Bacteria; phylum Bacillota; class Clostridia; order Christensenellales; family Borkfalkiaceae; genus Gallimonas. Next base: position 53,235 of record JAGASM010000002.1, read on the forward strand.
CTTCACAAATGGATTGATACGTTAAATCAGCGGTTATATTTGAGCAAGTGATTTCTCCATAAACAAGACAATTGCTGCCCAAAGAAGAGTGAACTGATGCAACCACACCGATTGTATCAACAATTCCACTTTCCCCCTCTTTGAGATAAAGATAGTAGGTTTCGTTTACCGTGGCGTTTATATCAATAAATTGGGCAAGTTTTCCAAGATGTCTTGCAAGATTTGTTTCGAGTTTTGCTATGTTTTCCGCTGTCGTTACGTCGAAAGGTTGTTCGGGCGTTTCCGGTTCAGTCGGTTCGCTCGGCTCGCTCGGAGTGGACGGCTCTTGCGGCTCGGTTGGGGTTGTAGGCTCGCTCGGAACGTTCGGCTCGGTTGGCTGTTCGGGAACAACGGGCTCTTGCGGTTCGATAGGCTCTTGGGGTGTTTGCGGGGGAACGGGTGTTTCATCCGTTACGGGCGGAAGGTCTACAGACGGCGTTTCTCCGCACGCGGACGTGCAAAACACACCGAACTACACCATTGCCGCGGCAAACAAACAGCCTACTTTTAATCTACCCCCTCCCTATTTTTCAACGCTTTTACCATAACTTTTCCCTCCAATTTTTCGCCCGCCTGTGGGCAGTTTACCAGTCTTGTTTTTTCAGGCTCTTGTCTTTTACGTCGTCGTAAAATTCAAAATAGCGCGCTTTCCATTCCGCGGGAGAAATCGGACGCTCTTCGTCGCGCATGGCGGCGAGATATTCCTCTAATTCTTCGGGCGTGAAATCACCTTCGGATATTTCTCCGTCGTAGGCGGAAAACAGTTTCATCATATCATACTGCGACATAAATTCTCCTTATTGTGCCTATTATATCATAAACGACACGTTTGCGCAACGGATTCTGCAAAAAATAAGAGGTCATCGAATGATGACCTCTTAAAAGTGAAAGGTGGCAACTACCTATCCTCCCGAGCGGTGGCCCGCTGAGTACTTTCGGCGTAAGAGAGCTTAACTTCTGTGTTCGGGATGGGAACAGGTGGATCCTCTCTGCTATCGTCACCACCATGGTATATTATATCCCTTTCG
>JAGASM010000019.1 GCA_017621735.1 Clostridia bacterium
GTTTTTATCCCTTCCAAACGGTATATTTGGAAGTGGAATGAGCGGCGGAAAGCATTTAGGCGGAATGATATGTGGAAAGGAGCAGTTTGCCCGCAAGAATAAAACGAGTTGTTTTTATCCCTTCCAAACGGTATATTTGGAAATGGATCAAAGAAACGCCCGCAAATACGTGGCGAAGACGCGTTCCCAAAAAATCCTCCTACTGCATACAATGCAATATAACCGAGTACGGTTTACGGAGGTAATCAATGTCATTCTTTTCCAATTTTTCATCCGACCGTTGTCCCGGAACGATATCGGGGAATCCGCTCAACGGACTTTGCGAAAAGGTGTGCATTCAGGCGGAAAAAATTTTTGATGCGGGAATCGTTCAAACCCGACTTGAAAATTACGCCATAACGCTTGAAGATCCCACGCCCGCAAATCCTACATATCCTTTAACCTTTATCAGCGCTCGTTCTCTTTCGGCGGAAGGGGACGTTTCCAACCTTACGGTAGAACGGCAAGCGGAAGGGCAATGCGCGCGCGTACAAGCGACGGTAACCATTCCGATCGAAGTCGTCTACGTCGACGCATCGGGCGTGGAGGGTAAGGCGACGGCGTCCGTCGTCATTCCCCAAGACGTTTTAATGTACGTACCGCCCGCATCCATCATGCCGTTTAACGTAACGGCGATTGCGTCGGCGGTCGCTCCCGACGGCGTTTGGAACGCGGCGGCGGAATCGTTTACCATCAGCGTATGCATCACGGTCATTTTGAAAGTCTCAATGCAAGTGGAATTGCTCGTGCCCTCGTACGGGTACTGCGCCATTCCTCCCGCGCAAGAATATGCGCAGGAAGTTTGTTCCGGCTTTTTTGAACTCCCGCTTTACCCGCAGGGCAGGGCGTGCAGCAAAAAATAAATGCGCCGACGAAATTAAAAAGCGCCTCCATTTCGGAGGCGCTTCTATTTTTACTGCAACTGCATGAACGTCCGTTCGAGCGGATCGACGAGGATAGTTTTATAGTCGGTGTAGACGACGAAGCCCGCCTTGCTCTTCGAGGGCTTTTTGACGTACCGCACGAGGGTATAATCGACGGGGATTTTCGTTCCTTCCTTTCCGTCCGAATAGCGCGCACAAATGCGTGCGGCAAATTCGACGACCTCTTGCGGGACGGGTTTGGACTGCGCTTTGACGACGACGTGTGAAGAATGGTATTTTTGCGTGTGCAACCAAACGTCGTCGGGTGCGCTTTTTTTGACGAGCAAATCGTTTTGCAAGTTGTTTCGCCCTGCAAAAATTTGAAACCCGTCTTTTTCAAAGGTGCGGAAGGGGATTTCCGCCCTCTTTTTCTTTGCTTTTGTTTGGACGGGCTTTACAAGCCCGACGGAAATCAATTCCTCTTCTATCGAGAATAAATCCTCTAAATTTTCCGCTTTTGCAAGAAGGGAAAGAAGGCTGTTCGTATAGTCGAGTTCGGTGCGGAGAGCGGCCTCTTGCGGGGCGAGTGCGTCCACCGTCCTACGTTGTTTTTGATATTTTTTGAAATACTTTTGCGCGTTTTGAGAGGGGGTAAGGAGGGGGTCAAGGAGTATTTTTTCCGTACCGCCCGCCTCGTCGTAATAGTTGTATACTTCACAACTGCGCATTCCCTTTTCAAGAGCGTAGAGGTTGGCGGTCAAAAGTTCTCCGCGGATACGGTTTTGCTCCCGATCTTCACATTCGCGGTACTTTTCTAAAATTTGAGAAAGGCGCTTTTCCTGTTTTTTCTTTCCGCCGTCGAGCGCGCTTTTCAACTTGCGTGAAAGGGCGGAAAACGCCTTGCGCTTTCTCCGTTCCGTATAAAAATACGACTGTGCTTCGGACAGCGTTTCAAAGGGGATTGCGCCGTTTGAAAATTTTGCGCAAAAGTCGACGGGTTCTCCGTCTTTCACCGTAACGCAGGGGGAGGAATCGCTTGAAAAAACGTAATCGTATACGTGTTTTGCAAATGATCCGCCGCGAAAGGAGGATACGATCGCCTGTGCGGTAGAAAGCGCGATGCCTGCTACGTGCGTAAAGAGAAAACGAGGCATATCCTCTTGCGGAGAGGAGAGGAGCGCTTGCAGTGCGGATAGGTCGTCGGGGGAGATTTTATCCTGTTTGTCCGGAAAGGTATACGTCGCGCCGGGCAAAAGAATACGGCGGTATCCTTCGTCGAGGGAGGTCGTTTTCAACGCCCCCAAAATGACGCCGTTTTCCGTCAAAACAACGTTGGAGTATTTGCCCATAATTTCCGCGTATAACACCCGTTCGCAAGCGGAGAAATCGGAAAAGCACATGAGGCGGATTGCCAAAATTCGCTCGAAACCTATTTGTTCCACGCCGAGGATCTCTGCGTTTTGCAACCGTTTGCGAAGCAACATGCAAAAGTTGGGGGCAACGAGGGGGTTGTCCTTTTCGTCGTCGGTAAAATAAATTCCGCAATCGGACGCATTTGCGTTGATCGTCAGTTTAACCGTCCGTTTTCCGGTGTATATAAGAAGGGAGAGTTCTTCCCGCTCCGGTTGGTTGATCTTATTGATTTTTCCGCCTTTGAGCATCTCGTCGAGTTCTCTTGCGTGAAAGCGGAGGGTAAAAGCGTCCTGTGGCATAGTCCGTTCCTTTGATTGTTTGCAATTATTATAGCGTAAAAAACTTATTTTGTAAATAAAAACGCTTTTCTTTTGTCCGCCGATATGTTAAAATATCATTTGCATAAAAAGAATTTTTAGGAGATACTGAAATGAAGTACACTGTAACCCCCGCTGCAAACAGCACGGTTAAAATCAAGATGACGTTCACCGCAACCGAATGGGCAAACGCGATTGACAAGGCATACCTTCAAACGAAGGGCAAGTATGCGGTCAACGGATTCCGCAAGGGCAAGGTTCCCAAGCACGTTCTTGAAATGTATTACGGAAAAGGTCTTTTCTACGAAGACGCTTTGAATCTTCTCTACGGGGAACACTACGGCAAGACGCTCGACAAGGAAAAGGATAACTTTACGCCCGTCGGCGATCCCGTTCTTTCCGTTGACGATATTTCCGAAAAGAAAGTCGTTTTGATTGCGGAAGTTCCCGTAAAGCCCGACGTTGAAATTGAAACGTATAAGGGTATAAAAATTAAGAAGTACGAGTATACTGTTACGGACGAAGACGTAGAAAAGGAAATCGACGCCGCGCGTGAACGCATTGCGGAAAAGGTAGAGGTTACCGATCGCGCTTGCCAAATGGGCGACACCGTTAACATCGATTTCATGGGGAAACTCGACGGCGTGGCGTTTGAAGGCGGCACGGCGGAAAAATACGATTTGACGCTCGGTTCCAACCAATTCATTCCCGGATTTGAAGAACAGGTTGCAGGCATGGCAATCGGCGAAACGAAGGATATCAACGTAACCTTCCCCGAAGATTATCAAGCGGAAAACCTCAAAGGAAAAGCGACGGTGTTCACCGTTATTCTCCACTCCATTCAAGGCAAAGTATTGCCCGAACTCAACGAAGAGTTTGCAAAGAAGATGGGGAGCGAATCGGTAGAGGCTTACCGTGAAAAGGTAAAGGCGCGTTTGGAACAAAACGCTGCTTCCCGCGCATTGAACGAAACGGAAAATTCCATCATTACGGAAATTGCAAAGGGCGCAAAGGCGGAAATTCCTCAAGCGATGATCGATAGACAAACGGAATCGTCCCTCCAAAGAATGGAATACAACTTGATGTACCAAGGCATTAAGATGGACGACTACCTCAACTACATCGGAACGACGCGCGACGAATATAAGAAAAACTTTGAAGAGGACGCGAAGAAGACGGTTCTTCACCAACTCATCGTGGAAAAAATCATCAAGGCAGAAAATATCCAAGCGACGCAAGAAGAAATCGACGCAAAAATCGAAGAACAGGCAAAGAGCGTCGGCAAGACGGGCGAAGAATACAAAAAGACGATGGATCCCCGTCAAGTCGAATATATCGAAAGCGATATTAAAGTAACCAAGTTGTTCGATTTCCTTCAAGCGAACAACGAAATGGTAGTAGAGGAGTAATCATGAACGAAAAAAACGTACTCATCCCTTACGTCGTAGATAGAAAGGACGGCGCGGAAAGAAGTTACGATTTGTATTCCCGCTTGATGGAAGACCGAATCATCTTCTTAAACGGGGAAATCGACGACGCGGTGGCAAATACCATCGTTGCGCAACTGATCTATTTGGAAGGGAAAGACTCTTCGAAAGACATTCGGTTGTACATCAACAGCCCCGGCGGTTCGGTAACCGCAGGGCTTGCCATTTACGACACGATGAACTACATTCACTGCGACGTTAGCACCATTTGCGTGGGAATGGCGGCTTCGATGGGCGCGTTCTTGCTCTCTTCCGGTGCGAAGGGAAAGCGTTTTGCGTTAAAAAATAGCGAAATTATGATTCACCAGCCCCTCGGCGGCGCGCGCGGACAGGCGAGCGATATCAAGATCCAAGCGGAACACATTCTCAAAATCAAAGCGAAATTGAATGAAATTCTCGCAAAGAATACGGGAAAATCCGTGGAAGAAGTGGAAATGGATACCGATCGCGACAATTATCTTTCCGCCGACGAAGCGCTTGCATACGGGATCGTGGACCAAGTTTTCGTAACGCGGGAGCAATAATGGATAAATACGAACAATACTGTTCTTTTTGCGGGAAAGAAAAAGCAAAGACGAAGAAACTCATCGCAGGGCCCGACGGGATCTACATTTGCGACGAGTGCGTAGAGTTGTGCAAGGATATGTTGGACAAAACGCCCTCTTCCGTTCCCGCCGAAAAGATAGAATTAAAAAAACCCGCCGAAATCAAGGCGGAACTCGATCAATATATCGTCGGACAGGATAAGGCGAAAAAGGTGTTATCCGTTGCGGTCTACAACCACTACAAGCGCATCAACGCGCTTGCGGAAGGGGTTCAAGACGACGGGGTAGAGATTGAAAAGAGTAATATTCTTTTGTTAGGGCCTACGGGAAGCGGAAAGACGCTTCTTGCGCGTACGCTTGCAAAAGTGCTCAACGTTCCGTTTGCGACGAGCGACGCGACGACGCTGACGGAAGCGGGCTACGTCGGGGAAGACGTAGAAAATATTCTTCTCAAACTCATTCAAAACGCCGATTACGACATTGAACGCGCGCAGCGCGGTATCATCTATATCGACGAGATCGACAAGATTGCACGGAAGGGCGAAAACGTTTCTATCACGCGCGACGTATCGGGCGAAGGGGTACAACAGGCGCTTTTGAAAATCATCGAAAGTACGGTTGCAAACGTTCCTCCGCAGGGCGGGCGTAAACACCCGCAGCAAGACTGCATGCGCATCGACACGGCGAACATTCTCTTTATTTGCGGGGGCGCGTTCGTCGGGCTTGATCGGATCGTCGGCTCGCGCAAGGACGAAACGTCTTTCGGGTTTGGCGGAAAGATCAAACTCGGCGCAAACGAAGTGGACTATTCGCTGTTAGACGACGTAAAACCGCAAGATTTGACCAAGTTTGGGTTGATTCCCGAATTTGTCGGACGGCTTCCGATCGTCGTTAATTTGAATCCGCTGGACGAAGAAGCGCTTGTCAATATTTTGACAAAGCCGAAAAATGCAATCATCAAACAATATCAAAAACTCGTTGGGCTCGACGGGGTCAAACTTACGGTCGAAGACGCGGCGGTGCGCGAAATTGCAAATACCGCAATTCGCTTAAAAACGGGTGCGCGCGGATTGCGTACGATTTTGGAAGGATTGATGACGGACGTCATGTACGATATTCCTTCCGAGGACAATATCGAAGAGGTCATCATCACGAAAGACTGTGTCAAAGACGGAGCGCGTCCCAAGGTGGTGTACAAAAAAACCGCATAACGTTGTCGTTTTTTTGCGACAGTTTTTGAAAAAACCGAGCATATCTCGGTTTTTTTACAACGAAGAGGAAGGATAATTATGAACGTTAGCAAAACAATCGGTTACGTTGGCGTAGACGATTTTGATCTTGACTTATTTGAGGGACAGTATCCCGTTCCAAACGGAATGGCGTACAATTCCTACGTCGTTTGCGGCGAAAAAATTGCGGTAATGGATTCTGTAGACGGAAGATTTTCCGCGCAGTGGCTGCAAAATATTGCGACGTACTTGGAAGGAAAAAGCCCCGACTACTTGGTTGTGCAACATATGGAGCCCGATCATTCGGGAAGCGTCGTCGCTTTCATGCAAGCGTATCCGAACGCAAAAATCGTTTCTTCCGGCAAGGCGTTTATCATGATGAAAGGGTATTTCGGAACTGATTTCGCAGGGCGAAACGTCGTTGTCGGGGAGGGGGATGCGCTCGATCTCGGAAATCGCACGCTTACCTTTTATACCGCACCGATGGTGCATTGGCCGGAGGTTATCGTAACCTACGACGACAAGGACAAGATTTTATTCTCCGCGGACGCGTTTGGAAAATTCGGCGCGCTTTCCGTAGAGGAAGACTGGGCGTGCGAAGCGCGTCGGTACTATTTTGGAATCGTCGGAAAATACGGCGTGCAAGCGAGTGCGTTACTTAAAAAAGCAGGCGGTCTTGACGTTGAAAAAATATGTCCGCTTCACGGCCCCGTTTTAGAAGGGGATTTGTCCTACTATCTCGATCTTTATCGGACGTGGACGTCGTACGGGGTGGAGAGCGAGGGGATTTTTATCGCGTATACGTCCGTTTACGGCAATACCGAGCGCGCGGTCAAGTTGCTTGTAAAAGCGCTTGAAGAAAAGGGGCAAAAGGTCGTTTTAACCGATCTTGCGCGGAGCGATATGTCCGAGGCGGTAGAGGACGCGTTCCGCTACGGAAAGATCGTGCTTGCAACCACAACGTATAACGGCGGCGTGTTCCCTTTTATGCGTGAATTTTTGTCCCATCTTGCCGAGCACAATTTCCAAAACAGACGGGTTGCGCTCATCGAAAACGGCAGTTGGGCGCCGATGGCGGCGAAAGAAATGAAGAAACTGTTAGAGGGATGCAAAAACCTTTGCTTTGCGGAAACAACGGTAAAAATACTTTGTTCTTTGAACGAGGAAAGTTTGGCACAGTTAAACAAACTTGCCGATGAACTTTGTAAATAAAATAAGGAGGAACGGTTATGAGCAAGTACGTATGCAACGTATGCGGTTGGATTTACGACGAGGAACTCGGGCTTCCCGAAAAAGGGATCGCACCCGGAACCAAGTTTGAAAATCTTCCTGACGACTTCGAATGCGAATTGTGCGGCGTCGGAAAAGAAGAATTCAGCATTGTAGAAGAATAAGAAAAAATCCCCTGTGCAGCGTTGCACAGGGGATTTTTTAGGGCTCTCGTGCGTTGGCAAAGGCGCGCCTTCCACCGTAAATTTGACGTAAAAACGAACGCTTGACAAACAATTCGCGCGTATGATAGAATATAGAAAATTGAACAAGGGGAATCCGCGCGTTTATGTTTGGAACAATATTTTTTCTACTTGTAGGTGTATCAGTAATCTATATTGTTTGCGAACACATATTTACATGGGGCGCAAATATATATCTTGACGAGAAAGGAAAGCGCGAACAAGAACAAGATATCAACAACGATAACTTTAAGAAAAAGTAAGAGTTAAAGAGGGGAAAAATCCCCTCTTTTTTTATACAATTCGCAACCGAATATACGGCGTAGGAAGTTCGTGATCAACGCTACATAAATTGACCGAAAATTGATCGACTGCGCTACTATCAAACTCAACTGTACGGTAAGCGACTTCCTCGGAATTTGAGCGCATGAACGCCGCATCGGCGATTATAAACGGCAATCGTAGACGCGCATAGAACGCCTTATGAGCTCCCGCATTTATCCGCAATATGATACGCGTGCGTGCGTCCTCGCGCGCGAAGGGGTTTCTTTTGGGCAAATTGTACAATCTGTTAGGGCAAGTTTTGTTTGTTTGTCTATTGATTTTTTCCAAAAAATCGTGTAAAATAGAATCATAAAAAAGTATTTTCTTATAGGGAGGAAAAACTGATGTCCGGTCTTTTATTAAAGGGTATCAACAAAGTATATCCCTCCGGTGTTCAGGCAGTTTTCAATTTCTGCCTTGATATCAGGGATAAAGAATTCGTCGTATTCGTCGGACCTTCCGGCTGCGGCAAATCCACCACGCTCCGTATGATTGCGGGACTTGAAGAAATTTCTTCGGGTGAACTTTACATTGACGGCAAACTTGTCAACGACGTCGTTCCCAAGGACAGAGATATCGCGATGGTATTCCAAAACTACGCGCTTTATCCCCACATGTCCGTTTACGACAACATGGCATTCGGTTTGAAGTTGAGAAAGGTTCCAAAGGAAATCATCGACGAAAAGGTTAAGGCTGCTGCGGAAATCCTCGGCATTACCGATTATCTTTCCCGTAAACCCAAGGCGCTTTCCGGTGGTCAACGTCAACGTGTAGCGCTCGGTAGAACGATCGTTCGTGAACCCAAGGTATTCTTGCTCGACGAACCTTTGTCCAACCTCGATGCAAAACTCCGTGCACAGATGAGAACGGAAATTTCCAAGCTTCACGCACGCCTTGCTACGACGTTCATCTACGTAACGCACGACCAAATCGAAGCAATGACGATGGGTACGCGTATCGTCGTTATGAAAGACGGTTTCATGCAACAGGTAGATACGCCTCAAAACCTTTACGATTATCCTATCAACCTCTTCGTTGCAGGGTTCATCGGTACGCCTCAAATGAACTTCTTCAAGAACGCGACGATCACGGAAGAAAAGAAGAAGGTATACGTAAACTTCATCGGCGGAAACAAGATTTTGCTTCCCAAGTCGATGGTTGCAAAGATCAAGAATCTCGACGAATATCTCAACACGGGTAAGACGGTAACGCTCGGCGTTCGTCCCGAAGATATTCACGAAGACGATTTGTTCATCTCCAACTCGCCCGACACCATCGTTAAGGCGAAGATCGACGTCATCGAAAAACTCGGTGCGGAAACGCAAATCTACTGCGACTTGGACTACGAAAACGAAAATACGTCCGTCGTTGACAATGCTGCGCAAATGATCGCAAAGATCTCTTCGCGTGCAATCGTCAAACTCGGCGACGTAGTCGACCTCGCATTCGACGCGCAACACATTCACTTGTTCGACGGTATTACCGAAGCGACGATGTTGGAACGCGACGAACACTACGACGTAATTCCTGAAAATGCGGAAGGCGCGGCGTTCGTTCCTCCTACACCTCAAGAAATGAAGGCGCAAATCGACGCAGCGAGAATCGTTACGAAAGAAATGAAGGCGCAAGCGAAGAAAGACGCGAAGATGGAAAAGAAGAAGGCTGCTGCTGCGGCTGCCGCTGCTCCCGTCGAAGAAGCGCCCGCTGAAGAGGCTCCCGTTGAAGAGGCTCCCGTCGAAGAAAAGAAAGACGAAGAATAATTGACTTACAAAAGAAAAGCGCTTATTGAAAAATAAGCGCTTTTTTTCCTATCAAATTATTGACAAAACGTGCAAAAAAGGCTATGATTAGATATCTGATGATTCAACAAAGGAGGAAGAAAAATGGGGCACGTCATCTTACACGCATTGCTCGATACGCTAAAATTATTCCCGTTTTTACTCCTCGCGTATATTGTGATAGAACTCATAGAGCGCAAGACGGACCTTTCGAAACCGCACGGCGGATTGAGCGGAAAACTCGGACCGCTTATCGGAAGCGCGACGGGGATCATTCCGCAATGCGGATTTTCCGTCATGGCGGCAAAACTTTACGAGCATAAGCACGTTACGGTCGGAACGCTTTTGGCGGTATTTATCGCGACGAGCGACGAGGCGTTTATCATTCTCATTTCGTCGGGGACGGGGGCGATTGCCATCATGCCGATGATAGCGGTTAAAATTTTCGTTGGGATTGCCGTCGGATATCTTGCCGACCTCATTGCGCGAAAAAAAGCGATTATGCCGCACGGGTGCGAACACGAGCATTACGGTTGCCACTCATGCGGACGGGAACACGAAGGAAAACGCGCTTGGGTGGTTTATTTTCTCGATCCGCTCTTGCATACGTTGAAGATTGCGGCGTACATTCTCGTCATCAACGTTTTATTCGGTGCGCTGTTCCACTTTGTCGGAGAGGATAAGGTCATGTCCTTTTTGCAGGCGGGATTGTGGTATCAACCGTTGATTGCGGCGCTCGTGGGGCTTATTCCCAACTGTGCGTCAAGCGTTGTGCTTACGCAAACGTATCTTGTCGGCGGAATCACGTTCGGCAGTTGCCTTGCGGGGCTTTGTGCAAACGCGGGACTTGGATTGATGGTTTTGTGCAAAAACACGAAGGAATGGAAACGGAACGTTCTCATCTTTTTTGTTCTTTATGCCATCGGCGTCGGCGTGGGTTATGCGACGAATGCGGTTGCGCTTGCAATCGGTTAAGGAGGAAGTATGCGTTTTTTCAGTAAAATGGCGTCGGAAATCACCCCGTACGTAGCGGGGGAGCAACCGAAAGATAAACGCTACGTCAAATTAAATACCAACGAAAACCCTTATCCTCCCTCTCCCGAGGTGGAAAAAGTACTTCGCGCGTATCAAAGCGAAAATTTGCGCCTCTATCCGCGTCCCAATGCGGACGGGCTCCGCGTGGAGATCGCAAGAGCGGAAGGGGTAGATGAGGATTGCGTTTTTTGCGGAAACGGTTCGGACGAAGTGTTGGCGCTTTGTTTTCCTGCGTTTTTCGACGCGGACGGCAGCCCCGCATGTTTTGCCGAGTTTACCTATTCATTTTACGAGGTGTTCGCACAGTTTTTCTCGATTCCGTTTGTAAAAGTCCCCTTAAAGGAAGATTTTTATTTGGATCTCGATGCGATGAAAAACACCGACTGTAAGGGGTATTTTATCGCAAATCCCAACGCGCCTACAAGCGTGGGGATCCCGCGTGAAACGGTAAAAGAGTTTTGCTTGTCCGTGCCCGACAAACTCGTCGTTGCGGACGAAGCGTACATGGATTTCTACGGTCAATCTTGCGTGCCGTTGACGGCGGAACTTGATAATTTGCTCGTCGTAAAGACCTTTTCCAAGAGTTATTCGCTTGCGGGAATGCGGTGCGGATACGCGATCGGGAATCCTTCTTTAATCGACGCGCTTTTCCGCATGAAAGACTGCTTTAATTCCTATCCCGTCGACGCCGTTTGCCAAGCGGTTGCATCTGCGGCGATTGCCGATCGAGAATATCACGATCGTACGGTTGCACTCGTCGTTTCGGAGCGGGAGCGGGTACGGCGCGAATTGTTGGCACTCGGATTCACCGTTCCCGAAAGCGGGGCAAACTTCCTCTTTGCGGGAAGAGGAAAACGAGGCGGAGAAGAAATTTACCGCGAACTGAAAGAAGCGGGGGTACTCGTTCGGTTTTGGAACAAACCCTTCCTCTCCGATTTTGTCAGAATTACAATCGGAACGCCGACGGAAAACGACGTTTTGCTTGAAAACTTAAAAAGAATACTTTCGAAGGAGTAAGTATGACGCTCGCCGAAACGTACGCACCAAAGAAGACTTTCACGGAGGATGCGGACTGTGTCGGCGGGCTTTTCTTTTGCTCGCTCGAAGAAGGGCTTAAAGACGCGGCGTCCCGATATCCGTGCGGAAAATTGCTCTTTTTTACGGATGAAAAAAATTATACGGCGTTTGCCGAGCAAATCACCCTTCCCCGTGCGGTGAGCGTTTGTTTTAGCGGAAAGGACGCGCTTCCGCTCTTTGCTTTGCACGACGGCGTAACGGCAATCTTTGCGGCGGGCGGGGCGGACGTCATGCGCAGCGCGCGCTATTATGCGGCGGTTAAGCGCATCGGGTGTGTTCTCTTTCCGATGGACGCGCGCTTGATCGGCGTGTTGGAAGAGGAAGCGGAAATTTGCGTAAACGGGACGCGCGGACGCGTTTCTCTTTCGCAAGCGAGGGTATATTGCGATATAGACCGCCTTCAACCGACGCTTTCCCGCGCTTATGCGCGCTTGTTGCTTTCCCGTCTTGCGACGGTAGAGCGTCGGGCAATCGACTTATTTGAACGGACGTGTTCGAATACGGACGACGCGTTTCGCGCAACGCTCGCGCCGAGCGGCGGTTGGTCGGCGAGGGAACTAATTTTGCGGAACGCAACGCTCTCCCGCATCGGTGCGCTCGGCGAGGGGGAAGTTCTTGCCCGAGTTTTGGAAAAAGAGGGGGATCAAACGCCCGAATGGACGGCGTTCGTCCTTTTGTCCGCCCTTTACGGGGCTTTTTTCACGCGCGGCGCGCCTGCAAAGTACGTCGTGCCAAATTATAAAGAACGGCTCAAAAAGGTGGGACGGGAAGAGGATTACGCGCGCTTGCATATTCCGACGGGGGAAGAAATGCTCCGTCGCTCGCAACGGTTAGAGCGGGCGCGAAAATCGCTGATTACCGATTTCAAAGGGCTATTTCGTGGAGATGAGGAAAGGGAGTATTTTCGATTTGGAGGAGCACCCGCCCAAACGATCCCCGTACAATTTTTATTTCGGTTGCCGGAATATGCGGAGGGCGGATTGAGTTGCTACTTGCGCGATTTCGGATTATTAGAAAAAGAATAACCCCGCAATGCGGGGTTTTTTCGCGGGAACGGGGAGAAAATTTTGCAAAAGTGTTTCAAAGTAAGAAAAAATGTGTTACAATAAAAGAAAAGAGTAGTCCTTTCACGTGGAGGTATATCATGCAAGAAGTAACGATAATAGAGCGCGAGCCGAAACTCGTCGTTTGTTTGAAGGGGGAAATTGATTCGGGAAACGCCGACGCGTTTTATGAAAGTGTGATGCAAGAGTATCGTCTTGCGCCCAAGGACGTCGTCTTTGATTGTGAAGCCCTTTCGTTTATCGATTCGACGACGCTCGGTACGTTTGTAAAAGTTTTCAAACAAGTGCGCACGGACGGGTTTACGATGAAACTCGTTCACACGCAACCGCGCATTAAAAAACTTTTCCTCATTTGTAAATTAGATACGATTATGGAGATTGCATAATGAAACGGTTGCTTGAACTCAATCTTACCTTACAAAACGAACTCATGACGACCGTTCGCCTTACGACGGGCGGCGTATGCTCTTGCTTTGGACTTACCCTCGACGAGAGTGAGGACTGCAAACTGTGCGTAACGGAGGCGCTTTTGCTCCTTACGCGCAACGGGTTTCAAACGGCACGCGTCGTCTTTTGCGAAGAGGAGGGGCTGCAAGTCATTTTGAAAGGAGAATTGCGGGAAGGCGCAAGGGAAAATTCGGTAGAAGAGGACATTTCTTGCGCGCTTTTAGAGGCGCTTGTCGAAAACCTTTCCATCGAGCGGGACGGCGAAGGCGTTTGCGCCGTATCCTTCCGTTTTGGGAGTTGACATGGAGGAGTTGGAACTTTTTCAGCGGTATCGACAGACAGGCGACGTCGCCGACCGCAATAAAATCGTCGAGAAATATACATATATCGCTTCCGTCATTGCAAAAAAATTCGTCGGACGCGGGGTGGAATACGACGACTTGTTTCAAGTTGCGGTGCTGGCGCTTATCAAAGGCATCGAACGGTTTGACGAAAGCAAGGGGTTGCAGTTTTCCACCTACATCACGCCGACGATCACGGGCGAAATCAAAAATTATTTTCGCGACCGCAGTCGGCTCATTCATTTGCCTCGACGCGTTTCCGAGTTGCGTGTAAAAATCAAGCGCGCGTCCGATCGAATCCTTTCCGAAACGGGAAAAGCGCCGACGGCAAAACAACTTGCATCGGAATTGAAGGTAACGGAAGAAGAGATTGTCCGTGCAATGGAAGCGGGGAATACCGTATCCATTGATAATTTTTCGGGGGACGGCGAAGAGGACGGTATGAGTTTCCACGAGGTGTTGCCCGCGGAAGATTTGTCGTTTGAACAAATTGAAAACCGCGACGCCGTGCAGTCCGCCATGCGTATATTGAGCGATACGGAACGTCAAATCGTTTCTTATCGGTTTGGCGAAGAACTTTCGCAAACGGAAACGGCGCGCCGCATGGGAGTATCGCAAATGTTCGTTTCCCGTTTAGAGCGGAAAATTTTAGAAAAACTCAAACAAAAATTGCAAAAGAGCATGAAAGATTAACGTATGTATTTTGAAATTGACAATTTCAACGCGCTTGAAAGGGCGCTGCATGAAATGTGGAGGCGTTTGGAGGCGATGAAGGTGCCCGAACAGTCGTTGTTCGACAGTAAACTCGTTGCGTCCGAATTGCTCAACAACGTCCTTCTTCACGGTGGGGAACGGGCAATTTTCTCCGCGCTTTTAGACGGGGAGGTAATCCGTATTCGCGTACAAGGCAATAACCGATATTGTCCGCCCGAAAGCAGTGAATGCTCGGACGTATATGCGGAAAGCGGAAGGGGACTTTTCCTTGTCGACGCCCTTTGCGAAAGTCGCAGTTATAGCGATTCGGAAGGGATCAGCGTCGTCATTCGCATTGTTGAAAAGTAAAACAAAAAAGCCTCGGCGAGATGCCGAGGCTTTTTTTTGACGTCTTTTAATGTTTCGTATTGACAAAGAGGTAAATCTTTTCAAGCAAACCGTTGGAGATGACCGAACGGAATTTGCCGAGATAGATAAAGACTCTTGCAAAGAATGCACGATTGTCGCCGCCGATGACGTATGCGGGGAGATATGCATGCGTTCCAAACTTGTTGGAGATGAACAAATCGCCGAATTCCGTCTTTTCGTTGGTGGTAAGCGTGTGGAAGAACGCGTCGTACGTATATTGTGCGGAAGCCTCGTAATTTTGCACGGGTGCTTTTTGTGCGTACGAAACCTTTGCCGAAGGCGCGGGCGCGGGTGCTTCTGCAACAGGCGCGGGCGCGTTGCCCTTTGCGAGTTCCGCCATGCGCATTTCAAATTCGCTCATTGCCGCGGTCTTTTCAACCGGTTTCTTTTCTTCCGCTACGGGTGCGGGCGCGGGTGCAGGTGCAGGAGCGGGCGCGGGTGCGGGAGCAACGGGAACGGGCGCAAACTGAATGACGACGGGGCTAACCGGTGCAGGTGCGGGCGCATTGACTACGACGGGCGTAGGTGCGGGCGCAGGTGCGGTTACCACGATGGGCGTGGGCGTGGGCGCGGGTGCAGGTGCAGGCGCAGGCGCAGGTGCGGGTGCAGGTGCGGGTTCCGTAACGACGGGAACGGGGGACGCCGCAATTGCGGAGACCGCCTCTTCCACAGGAGCCGCGGGTTCTTCTTGTACGGATTCTTCCGCCATCGCCGCTTTTTTCGCTTTTCTCTTCTTTGCACCCTTTGCGATACAGCAAAGCATAGAAACGAGGAATGCCGCAAACGTCGTTGCAAGCAATACGATGGAGGGAAGTTTTGCAAGGATTCCCCAGTAGGGAGCCGTTTCCGTTTCGGGCTTAAAGACGTAGAACGCGAGAAGCGCTACGGTTGCGCCGAACAAAAGAAGGAAGCGGACAAGGTCGAATCCCCAGCCCTTTTTCGCGCCGAGGCGCAAAGCGGAGATGATAAAGTTAAGGACAAGAAGTGCCGAAATTGCAAGGACGAGGATTTGCGTTACAAACGCGATTCCCGTTTTATCCCAAGCGAATGCGCCTTGCAAAGCGGTGAGCGTCGCCGATTCGCGATACAAGAATCCGAATGCCGCGCCGATGCCGAGGACAAGGAGCAAGAAGTTGAGGAGCGCATATCCCTTCTTTCTTCCGAGCGAAGTAAAGAAGATGCACAAAAGGACGGCGCCTGCAATGATTGCGGAGGGAACGTCGATAAGTTCCGACCAAGCGGTAAATCCGCAAAGTGCTCTCGTAATAAACGTGATAGCGAAGAATCCCGCATAAGCAAAGAATACGACGTAAGCGTTTACATACGTTGCGTTTTTCGCGTTTTTACGGGAAGCAAGTGCGACGATCGTCAAAATCAAAGAAAGGACGACGGCGCCTGCAATCACGTAAGGGAAGTAGGAAAGGACGGTTTGGATCATTCCGTACGCTTCCGTTCCGATTGCAAAATCAACGACGGTCGTTCCGGTGATCAATCCCTTCACCGTGTCGACGATGACCCAAAGGAGGGTGTTGCCGAGTACGCCTTCCCCAGCCGTTACGAGGGGGGTAAACAAGGTGATCCATTTGGAAAGGAAACCGAGGAAGAGTCCGCCGACTGCAAACAAAAGGAGCAGTACGGACAAGAAACGGTAGCCGCCTGCCGAAACAGCGGCAGCGTCCTCTTCTTCAAAATACAAATCGTCCGAATACTCGTATTCTGCGACGGGGGTTTCCTCTGCGAGATAGTTTTTCTTACTCATATCGATTCTCCCGAGAAAAATTTATCATGAAGATATTTTGTACTGATAATTATATCATTAAATGCAAGGCATGTCAATATCTCTTTTGAAAGAAAATATTTTTTTATACATTTCATCTTAAAATGCAGACGTATATTTTAGGCAATTTTTTCCTTTTTGAACATATCTTATCGAAAGACCTTGAATTTTTCGCAAAAACGTGTTATAATCACCTTATCACGGAAGAAAAGCGATCGGGCATTTTTGTAAAACGGGGGTACCATGACAGACACAATCGAACAGTTAAAAGGAATATTGACCGATATTCGGGAAAAGACGGGGGTTTCCGTCCGTTTATTTGCAAACGGAGGGGAAGAAACGGAATTTACAATCGACTATAACGACGAGAAAGTGCGGGCATGGGTGGACGGCGTCGGCGTGCGTGCGGAAGAATGCGCGCGGTTGGTCGCTTATTTTGTCGCAAGTTCGGACATGCTCCGTCCCGCGCCGGAAAAAGGGGAGTATTTGAAGAACATCTTGCTCGGAGAGGGCGGCGGGTGGTACGCATACCGTTTTATGAGTAAGTACAATCTTCCCGAATCGCCTTGCTATGCCGTTTGCATTTGGGAACAAAAGCGCATAGACGAAACGGTCGCTCACGTCGAGGGATGCTTGTTCGACGGACGGGATATGGTCGTAAAAATGGACGAGCATTGCTGCGCGGTCGTTAAGTTTTTAGAAGACGGGCAGAGCCCGCTTGAATTTTCCCGTTTTCTCAGTCAGTCGCTTTACGAAGAAATCGGCGTAAAAGCGTCGATCGGAATCGGGTGTGAAACAGAATCTTTTTTCGAAATTTCCACATCCTATCAGCAAGCGATGACGGCAGTTCGCATGAGTTCGGTATTCCATTCGAAAGGCGAGGTGCATTCGTATAAAGAATATCTCCTTGTTCGCATGCTGGAAGACGTGCCCGAATCCCGCTTAAAAGATTACATGGAACAGTTCCGCATCGGCGACGCGAATGAAATTTTTGAAGATCGGGAGATGTTAGAAACGGCGGAAGAGTTTTTAGAAAACAGTTTGAACGTTTCCGAAACGTCGCGAAATTTGTATATGCATCGCAATACGCTCATGTACCGTTTGGATAAAATCGAGCGCGCGACGGGGTTGAACATTCGCAATTTTGCGGACGCCGTGTCCTTCCGCGTCATTATGATCATCTATAAACTGTTACAGCGTTAGGAGAGGGGTATGAAAGAGGAAGAAAATCGCGAACGGGACGAATTTTTTGATTCTCCTCAACAGGAAGAAACCGCCGCGCAAGCACCTTCTTTATCGCCGATAAAAAAATGGGGGATCGCGTTTGGGGCGGTCCTTCTTGCAGTCGTATTCTTTTTCGGCGGGTGGTTTGCGCATTATTTTTCGCTCGATGAGGGACTCCGTACCTTTTTATGGGCAAAGGAAACGACGGAGAAACATTACTTTGAAGAAATCGACGAGGACGCGCTTTACGAAGGGCTTCTCGATGCGCTCGAAGCGCAGGTGGACCGCTATTCCCGCTTTTACACCGAAGAGGAATACGAAACGGTCATTTTGGAAAGTCAAGGAACGAACAGCGGGCTCGGCATCACCATTACGGAAAAGAACGGAAAACCCTTTCTCTATTCCGTCGTTCAAAATTCACCCGCTTGCCTTGCAGGGCTAAAAGAGGGAATGTACGTGCTCGGATACGGCGCGGAAGATGCGCTTGAAACGGGGAATTTGGAGCAATTTAAGACGTTTTTAGATGCGCAAACAGGGGAATTGACCTTCCGTTGCGGATATGCGCTCGACGGAACGGACGCGGAGAATTTTTCGGTTACGCGTCGCAAATATTCCGCATCGTATTGCTTTTATCGCGACAGCGAAACCTCGTATCACTTCCGCGACGGGGAGAATGGCAAACTCAAAGCGACGCAGACGGACGACGCCCTTCCGTCTCTTAACGGGGATACCGCGTATATAAAACTCATTTCGTTTAACGGAAACGCAGCGTGGGAATTTGAACAACTTCTTTCCGTTATGAAAGAACGCGGGAGGACGAATCTCGTACTCGATTTGCGCGGAAACGGCGGGGGGTATATGGACGTGTTGTGTAGCATTTCCTCTCACCTCATGCGGAACGCGGAGGACCGCAGACCGATCGTCGCCACGGCAAAATACCGCAGCGGAAAGAAAACTGCGTTTGTTGCGGACGGAAACGACTTTTCCGAATATTTTGCGCAAACGGCGAAAATTACCCTTCTTGCGGACGAGAATTCCGCGTCGGCAACCGAATGTTTGATCGGCGCGTTGATCGATTACGGAACGATCGGTTACGGGGACGTTTATCTTGCGCAGTATGGCGAAACTGCCAAGACGTACGGAAAGGGCATTATGCAATCGCATTTTACGTCCCCCTCGGGGGACGTCATGAAATTGACCGTCGCTTCCGTACACTGGCCGGTAAGCGATACGTGTATTCACGGGGTCGGCGTAACGCCCGAAGACGGCGCGCACGCCGTTCCCGCGGAACAGTTTGACAGAGCGGACGGAATGCTCTTAAACGTTCTTTCTGAAATTTGCGGTTAACCGTTCATAAATTTTTCAAATAAGTCTTTTACAGCCTGCGTTTCAGCGGGCTGTTTTTCTTGTTTATCCGCGGCGGTCTTTTCGCCCGCTTGCACGAGCATTGCAATCAGTTCACGGTTTTCCCGATAAAACGAAAGGGCGGAAGAGAGCGTTTCTTTGAGTTCATCTGAACTTTTACCCGTCATGGAAAGCAAAATAAAAATAAGGAGAAGTTGCATACCATCATGGTATGACGGGCGCAAAAAATCCGTGCCACGCATAAGATACACCGTGAGGTGTTTATGAAAGATTTTGCAAATTTTCAAGCAAACGACGGCGGAGAAGATTGGATGGAAGAGGCAAAACGGCTTGCGGCATCCTTTCACGGAAAGGGGGAAGGGGAACTGATGCGCGCAATTTTGGAGCGCGCCATTGAGGGAAAACGGAACGGAACGCTCACAAACGAGCAAATCGACGCGTTTTACGCGCAGTTTTCGCCGATGCTTGACGGCGCAAAGAAAAAGAAGTTGAAAAAAATCGTCGAGCAGTTGAAGAGCATGTAACGGGCGCAAACAGCCGATAGGCTTTTCGGCGGAAACGTCGGGGGGCTTTCTCCGTGTGAAAGGCGCGCTGGGGACATTCCGCTTTGCGGAAAAAACGGTTAGATTCTTTTTAGCGCGCGGAGAAGTGCGTCCGCCTCTCTCCAACTCTGCACGGGGGAAAAGGATGCGCGCACAAGACCTATATTGTCCGTTCCAAGCGCTTTGTGCGCGAGGGGGGCGCAATGCAATCCGCCCCGTACGGCAATGTGAAACCGTTCGGAAAGAATGGACGCGACCTCTTCGGAGGGGATTTCCCTATGGGCAAACGCGCAAATTCCGCTCGCGTTGGGGCGGAAGAACGCGCGATAGTTAGAAAGATCGGAAAGCGCTTCGTAAACGCGCGTTGTAAGGGAGAGGAGTTTTTTGCCTCCCGCCTCTTCGTCCGCTTGAAACTGAAGGACGCCCTCAAACAGCGAACAAATGGCAGGATAAGAAAGCGTTCCGCTTTCCAGTCGATCGGGAAAGTATTCGGGCATATCAAGCCGAATGCTTTCGCTTCCCGTCCCGCCGAAGAGGAGGGGACGTGGGGTTACACGGTCAGAAAAGAGAAGCGCTCCCGCCCCTTGAATGGCGTTAAGCCCTTTGTGTCCGGCAAGGGCGAGCGCGTCAATGCCGAGTTCTCTCATTTTTAAGGGGAAATGTCCCGCGCCTTGCGCGCCGTCTACGACGAGTTTGACGCGGGGAGGAAGAATCGACCGAATTGCGGCAAGATCGGGCGCGTACCCCGTAACGTTGGAAGCGCTCGTTACCGCGACGACCGCCGTGTTTTCTTTAACGCGGGCGAGGAAGTCTTCCGCAAAAATTTGTCCGTCGCGAAGGGGAACGACGTCGTAGGTAATCGTCCCCGCGCGTGCAAGCGCGTCCAAAGGGCGCAATACGGAGTTGTGTTCCAAACAAGTCGTTACAACGTGATCCCCTTCGCATAAAGTGCCGATAAGGGCGAGGTTAAGCGCTTCCGTGCAGTTTTTGGTAAAGACGACGCGGTCAAATCCGTAACCGTTGAAAACGTCGTCGAGCAACACGCGGCATGCTTGAACGCGTTCGGCACAAGCAAGCGAAAGCGCGTGTCCGCTCCGTCCGGGGTTTGCGCAGGCTTTTAGCGATGCGAGTACGGCGTTTTGTACCGAGTATGGCTTTGTTCCGCCCGTTGCGGCGTTGTCAAGATAGATCATAAAAACCTCCATATTACGTGGTAAGTTCATTATACGAAGGCAGGAAAAAAATCATGACTGTAGTGGCAGTATTTCGTTCGCGCGCGCAAGCGCTCGGATATTTATCCGCATTAAAAAATATCGGCGTCGTTGCGAGTGCCGTCAATACTCCCAAAGAGGCGAACGTCGGTTGCGGAATTTCCGTAAAACTTGACGTGCGTTTTTTGCCGCGTGCGGAAAATGTCTTAAAAAGCGGAAGATATTCTTCTTTTTCCGGTTGGATGAAACGCATCGGCTATTCGTACGTTTATTTGTAAAAAAGCAATACGTATTGTGTTTTTATGAAAAAAACCCCGATTCCCGTCGTCAAAACGGAAATAAGAGCGGAGTATTTGAGCGCTCGTTTTGCTTGCAAAAATTTCCGCGCGGCGGTATAATGGGGATATGAACGCAAAAGCAGTGTTAGCCGAACTTGAACGGCTGTATCCCAACGCGCGTCCCGCGCTTGAATATCAAAGCGATTACGAATTGCTCGTGGCGGTCGTTTTGTCCGCGCAATGCACGGACGAGCGGGTGAATAAGGTTACGCGGGAACTCTTCAAAAACCATAACACGCCCGAGGGCATGCTCCGCCTTTCTCAAGAAGAGTTGGAAGGGTATATTTTTTCTTGCGGACTGTACCGCAGCAAAGCGCAACACATTTTGTCCGCCTCGCGCGATATCGTCGAACGCTTTTCCGGACAGGTGCCGTCAAATATCAACGATCTCCGCTCTCTTGCGGGCGTTGGGCAAAAAACGGCGAACGTCGTCTATTCCGTCGCGTTCGGCGGGGACGCGATTGCGGTGGATACGCACGTGTTTCGCGTGAGTAACCGCCTTGGACTTGCCTGCGCCGATACCCCTTTTAAGACGGAAGAACAGTTAAAGCAAGTTATTCCTCAAGAGGACTGGTCGCGGGCGCACCACTGGTTGATTTTTCACGGCAGACAAGTGTGCCATGCCCGCAAACCGGATTGCCCGAACTGTACCCTTTCTTCCGAGTGTAAATTTTTTCAAAAAACAAAACCGTAAGTATAAAAACCTCTTTGACGGGCGATAACCACCGCAAGGAGGTTTTTTTATGGCGAAATTGACGGCAAAAGATTTAGACGTATTGACGCACGTTTTGACGGGCGAAGAAATTGCCTGCAAAAAGGCGCGCGTATACGCAAACACGCTGACCGACCCCGCGCTTGCGCAGGAGATGGATCGCATTTCAAGTGCGCATGCAGAGCGGTTTTCCGCTTTACTGCGGTTTTTAGAGGGGGGAAAGGCATGAAACAGTCGAAGAAGGATATTTCACTCAACGAAAAAGACGCATTGCAAGATATGTTGAATGCGGAAAAACAGTTGATGAATTTATACACGGTCGCATTGATGGAAGGAAGCAGCAAGTCGCTCCGAAAGGAGTTTTTGCACAACTGTTCGGCGACGGCGGAAGACCAGTTTTCCGTCTTCGAGCAAATGCTCGCACGCGGGTACTACGAAACGACGCCTGCGGAACCGCCGATGATCAAGGAAAAAACGGAACAATTTTCTAAAGTCTTAAAACAAATTTCTTAAAATGGAAGAAGCGGGTTTTCCCGCTTCTTTTTCATAAAAAAGGAAATTAGGGGAAGAAATCACACGGAAAACTGTAAAAACAAGCGAAAAATACAAAGAAATAATTTATTTTGGTATATACAAAAGGAAAATATTGTGTTATAATCCTTATGTTGGAGGATTTATGCTGAAAATAAAAGAAAATTACTTTATTTTAGAAACAGAACATACCTCTCTCGTCTTAAAAAACGACGGGGGCGAGGTCGTTTATCTCTATTACGGGGAAAAATTAAACAACTATTGCGGGATAGAATTGTATGAGGACGGATGGAAGAGTTCGATTCTTTCTCAATGCGGGACGGGGAACCACCGCGAGCCTGCGCTCGGCGTCCGTTTTTCGGACGGATCGAGAAAAACAAATCTTAAATTTCACCGCGCGCGCATCGTACCGTTTGAAAAAATAGAGGGGTTACCTTGCTCGTACGGCGCGGAAAAAAGTTTGCGTTTGGAATTTATCGACGCGCCTTCAAAACTCAAATTGTACGTAACGTATACCGCGTATGAAGAGAGCGACGTCGTTTCCGTTGCAACTTCGTTGTATAACGGCGGGAAAAAACCCGTCTATTTGGAAAGCGTTCCTTCCGTGCAATTAGAAGTACGCGGACGGGATTTCTCCTTTATTACGTTCGACGGCGATTGGGCAAGCGAACGCCGTCGCCACGAACACAAAATCGGGGTAGGCAAGTTGGTCAACGAGTCGATTGTCGGCTCTTCGTCGCATCATCATAACCCGTTTACTCTCATTGAGCGCGCGGGTGAGGTGTATGCGGTAAACCTCGTCTATTCGGGCAACCACCGTACGGTCGTCGAGAGCAACGACGCGGGAAAAACGCGTTTGATCGCGGGGATTTCCCCGTATGCGTTTGATTGGGAACTTTTGCCCGGGGCGTCGTTCTTTGCGCCCGAGGCGGTCGTAGCATATGCGGCGACGGAAGAGGAAGCGTCGCTTTGCATGCGTCGGTTTGTTTCCGAACATATCGTCCGCGGAAAGTGGAAGAAAAAACCGCGCCCCATCCTCGTCAATAACTGGGAGGCGACGTATTTTGACTTCAATGCAGAAAAAATTCTTTCCCTTGCCGACGTTGCGGCAGAAATCGGGGCGGAACTGTTCGTGCTCGACGACGGGTGGTTCGGCGCGCGGGACGACGACTTCCGCGGGCTTGGCGACTGGGAAGATCACGTAGAAAAAACGGGCGGAATCGGCATTTTGGCGGATAAAATCCGTGCAAAGGGGTTAAAATTCGGCATTTGGGTAGAACCGGAGATGGTCAACGAAGACAGCGACTTGTACCGCAAACACCCCGAATACGCGATGAAAATTCCAAGAAGAGAACCTACGCGTATGCGCAATCAAATTATGCTCAATCTTGCCGATCCGCAAGTGCAGGGGTTTGTGTACCGCGCGATAGCGAGAGTCATCGAACAGTGCAAGGCACAGTACATAAAATGGGACTATAACCGTACTATGACGGACTGTTTCGATAAATCTTCGCACAGCGGGGAATATTACCACCGCTATATACTCGGACTTTACAACGTGCTTGAAAAATTGACGGCGCGCTTTCCGAACGTCCTGTTTGAAAGTTGCGCGTCGGGCGGCGGACGGTTTGACTTGGGGATGCTTTGTTATATGCCCCAGACGTGGACGAGCGATAACACGGATGCGCGCGATCGGGTGTACATTCAAGCGGGAACGGCGGCGGCTTATCCGCAAAGCACGATGGGCGCGCACGTTTCCATTTGCCCCAACCATCAAACGCAAAATTCTAATTCGTTGGAAACGCGGTTTGACGTCGCTTGCGGCGGGGTTCTCGGTTACGAGTACGATTTAACCAAACTTACGGATGCGGAGAAGAAGGAAATTTCCGAACAAATCTCCTTCTACAAAGCGCATCGCGAATTGTTGCAATTCGGCACGCAATACATGCTCGGAAATGCGTTTGAGGGGGATATGAGCGGATTTATTACCGTTTCGCCCGACAAGAGTAAGGCGATCTCCGTCGTTTGTCTTCCTTTCCGTCGCGTTTGGTATCATACCGTATGTACGAAATTCCAAGGGCTTGACGAAAAGGCGGTTTATGCCGTTTCTTATCGGGACGCCGTGGGGAATCTCGTCAAATTAGGCGAGGCGAGCGGCGCACTCTTATGCAAAGGGCAGTTCCGCCTCGATACGGTGTACGATACCGTTGACACAAAGCGGTATAGCAATCCGATGTATACCCGCTTGTATTTGTTTGAAAAAGTTTCCGCAAAGAGGAGAAAGACAAATGAATAAAGGAACAAAAAACCCCGACCGCATCGATCGCAATGCAAAAAAACGGGAAGACCTTCGCCTTCAAGCGCAAAAGGAAGCGATTGCCGATTTATCGGCGGAACAAGAGGAAAAAGAAGAGAAAAACGAGGAAGAATAAGGTTTTGCTCGTCGCGATGCAAAAGACGGGGCAAGTTTTTTCGCACGCAAAAAAGAGTTCGCTTAACGGCGGAATAAGAAGAATAAGTCTTTCCGTTCGCGCGTTCGCTTGATTTGAGGCATAGAGTTTTTTTCGTTTGTTCATACTGATTGAGGAGGTCGGTATGAAAAAAGACGAAACAAAGTATGCACACAACCCAAACTACTGTATGATTTTCCCCGCAAAAGACGAGGAAGAGGACGTTGTGTCCACGGGACAATCTTAAAAAAAGCGCTCGGCATTTTGCCGAGCGCTTTCGATATTTATACGTTAAAACGGAAGAGTACGACGTCGCCGTCTTTCATCACGTATTCCTTGCCTTCCGAGCGAACTTTTCCCTTTTCGCGCGCGCCTGCAAGTCCGCCACATTCGAGAAGAATTTGCCATTCGACGACTTCCGCACGAATAAAGCCCTTCTCAAAGTCGGTGTGAATTTTTCCTGCGGCTTGCGGGGCTTTTGTCCCGCGCGTGATCGTCCATGCGCGCGTTTCCTTTTCGCCCGCCGTCAAGTATGAGATAAGCCCCAAAAGGGAGTAGGACGCTTTGATGAGTTTGTCGAGCCCGCTTTCCGTCAATCCGAATTCTTCGAGGAACATCGCGCGGTCCTCTTCTTCCATTTGCGAAAGTTCTTCTTCCGTCTTTGCGCAAATGACGAGCGTTTCCGCCTGATGCTTTTTCGCATAATCTTTTACTTTTAAGACGTTGGGAAGGTTGTCCTCATCGGGGCCCATTTCCGCTTCGGAGATGTTTGCGCAGTAAATAACGGGCTTTGCCGAAAGGAGGAAGAGATTATCGAGCACGACCTTTTCTTCGTCTGTAACGGGGTACGTGTTTGCGGGCTGTTCCTTTTCCAAGTGTGCAAGGAGTTTTTCCATAAACGCGTATTCGATTGCCGCATTTTTGTCCGCGCCCCCGCGCGCCGCGCTTTTGGTGCGGTCCATTTTCTTTTGTACCGCTTCAATATCCGAAAGAATGAGTTCGAGGTTGATCGTTTCAATGTCCCGTACGGGATCGACGCAATTTTCCACGTGGGTGATATTTTCATTTTCAAAACAACGGACGACGTGTACGATGGCGTCTACTTCACGAATGTGTGAAAGGAATTTATTGCCCAAGCCTTCGCCGCGGCTTGCGCCTTTGACGAGCCCCGCAATATCGACGAATTCGATGACGGCGGGGGTTACTTTTTTGCTTTGATAGAGGGATGCGAGTTTTTCAAGACGCTCGTCGGGAACGGCAACGACGCCGACGTTCGGCTCGATGGTGCAAAAGGGATAATTTGCCGCTTCTGCGCCCGCGTGCGTGATCGCGTTGAAAAGAGTGGATTTTCCTACGTTGGGAAGTCCTACGACTCCAAGTTTCATAATGATATGCTCCGTGATTGATTTCTTCCCTATTATATAATATTATTCGAAAATCGGCAAGTCTTTCATTTGCCATTTGAAGAAAAATGTGTTAGAATAATTTACGAAAAAATAAGGCGCAAAGGATAGTTTTATGGATTACAAGCGTTACGTTGCACAACATTTGAACGTTACAGGCGTATCGGAAGAAGAGATTGCAGAGGCAATCGCCATTCCGCCCGACACGTCGATGGGGGATTTTGCTCTTCCCTGTTTCCGCTTTGCAAAGGTGCTCAGAAAAAGCCCCGTTATGATTGCGGAAGAATTAAAGGCGGCTTATCCCACGGACGAGGTGATCAGCGAGGTTTCCGCCGTCAACGGCTACCTCAATTTTAAGGTGAATAAAAAGGGGCTTGCCGACGACGTTTTAACCCGCATTTCGCGCGAAGGAAAGGATTACGGAAAATCGTCCATCGGAAACGGAAAGACGATATGTATCGACTATTCTTCCGTCAACATCGCAAAGCCTTTCCATATCGGACACCTCTCTACGACCGTGCTCGGCGGGGCGCTTTACCGTATTTTTAACTATTTAGGATACCGCACGGTAGGCATCAACCACCTCGGCGATTACGGGACGCAGTTCGGGAAACTCATCTCCGCCTACACCCGTTGGGGGGATAAGCAACTTGTCGAAGAAGGGGGGATTCGTGCGCTCAACGAATTATACGTACGGTTCCACCGCGAGGCGGAAGAAAATCCTGCGCTCGACGACGAGGCGCGCGCATACTTTAAGAAGATTGAAGAAGGGGATAAAGACTGTAACGAACTGTTCGAGTGGTTCAAAGAACTCACCTTAAAGGACGTGCAAAAAATTTACGACCTTTTGGATATCCATTTTGATTCTTACGCGGGCGAAAGTTTCTATTCGGACAAAATGCAACCGATCGTAGACGAATTACGCGATCGTGGGTTGCTCGTCGAGAGTCAAGGCGCGCAAATCGTCGATTTGGAAGCGTACGGGATGTC
The DNA here is from genome assembly GCA_017621735.1 of Clostridia bacterium. Classification (GTDB taxonomy): domain Bacteria; phylum Bacillota; class Clostridia; order Christensenellales; family Borkfalkiaceae; genus Gallimonas. The sequence goes on from JAGASM010000019.1 coordinate 27,076, forward strand.
CCCTTGTATCATCTTAAAGTCGGACGGGTCTTCCCTCTACGCGACGCGCGACATGGCGGCGGCAACCTACCGTAAAAAGACGTACGACTTTGATAAGTGCCTCTACGTCGTTGCTTATCAGCAAAATTTACACTTTAAGCAATTTTTCAAGGTGCTTGAACTGATGGGCAAAGAATGGGCGAAGGATCTCGTTCACGTCGCGTACGGCATGGTGTCTTTGGAAGAGGGGGCAATGTCCACCCGTAAGGGGAACGTCGTATTCCTCGAAGACGTCATTAAAAAGTGTATTGAAAAGGCGTACCGCATCATCGACGAGAAAAATCCTTCCCTCGAAAACAAGGAAGAGGTTGCAAAAAAAGTAGGGGTTGGCGCGGTCATCTTCGGCGCGCTCTACAACAACAAGATCAAAGATATTACCTTCTCGTACGACAAGGTGCTCAATTTCGACGGCGAAACGAGTGTTTACGTACAATATACCTGTGCGCGCGCCGCGTCCGTTCTTGCCCGCGCGGAAAGCGTTCCCGCGGAGTATACGGTACCCGTTCCTTGTGCGCAAGAGTTTGAACTTTTGAAGGCGCTCGGCGACTTCCCCGACGTCGTCAAATCGGCGGCGGAAAAATACGAGCCGAGTTACGTTGCGCGTTATTGCGTTGACGTCGCGCAAAAATTCAATAAATTCTATTTTGACTGCAAGATCTTGCAGGCGGAAAAGGAGGTTCGGGATTATCGCCTTGCGTTGACCGCCGCAACGCTTACGACGCTTGAAAACGCGCTTGGCTTGCTCGGCATCGGCGTTCCCGAAAAAATGTAATGGTAAAAGGTGTTATTTTTGATTTAGACGGTACGCTGCTGGATACGATTTCCGACATTCACGCCGTCCTCAATCAAACGTTAGCAAAGTTCGGATATCCGCTTTTGAGCAAAGAACGCATGATCGCCTACGTCGGCGACGGGGCGCGGCAACTCATCATGCGCTCTCTCCCCGGGAAAGTTCCCAACGAGGAGGAGGTGTTAGAATACTATACGCGGACGTATGCGAATAGCGAAAACGCGCTTACCCGCCCCTTTGACGGGGCAATCGAGGTGCTCAAGCGGCTTTCGGAGCGAGGGATAAAACTCGCTATCGTTACCAACAAACCGCACGGCGCAACCGAACGGGTAGTAAAACAGTATCTTTCTGAAATCCCGTTTGCCTTTGTCGCGGGCGATTCGGGGAATTTTCCCGTAAAGCCCGATCCGACGCTTGCGCGGTTCGCGGCGCTTACCATGCGGCTTTTTCCCGAAGAATGTGCGTTTGTCGGCGACGGCGAACCGGATGCGGAAACGGCGATCAACGCGGGAATGTTCGGTATTTCTTGTCTTTGGGGATACCGTTCGAAAGAAGAGTTGGAAGCGGTTGGGGCAACCCGTTTTGTATCCGATTTTTACGAACTTGAAAAAATTTTAGAAAATTCTTAAAAAAGTTGTAAAAAACTATTGATATTCAGTCCTATTTATGATATAATACTATTACAAAATCAAAAAAGGAGATTCTCATTATGAAAAGATGTGTAGTTTGTGGTGAAATTGTAGAAGACGGCGTAGAGGTTTGCCCTGTTTGCAGAGCAAAGAAGTTCGTTCCCGTAGAAGGGGAAGTGAAATTTGCGTGCGAGCATCACGTTGGCGACGGCAAGGTTGAGGATGCGGAAGTCATGGAAGGACTTCGTGCAAACTTTATGGGCGAATGCACCGAAGTTGGAATGTATCTTGCAATGGCGCGCGTAGCGGAGCGTGAAGGATATCCCGAAGTTGCGGAAGCGTATAAGCGCTATGCATTAGAAGAGGCGGAACACGCGTCGAAGTTTGCAGAACTTCTCGGAGAAGTTGTAACCGATTCCACCAAGAAAAACCTTGAACTTCGCGTAGCGGCTGAAACGGGTGCGTGCGAAGGCAAGTTCCAACTTGCAAAGCGTGCAAAGGAACTCGGCTACGACGCAATTCACGACACCGTTCACGAAATGGCAAAAGACGAAGCACGCCACGGCGCAGGCTTTGCAGGTCTTTTGAAAAGATATTTCTAATTGCAGCCTCAAATAAGCCCGACGTACGTCGGGCTTTTATTTTGTCCAAAAGAGGGGAATAAAATAGAAAGCCCGACGCATGTCGGGCTTTCTACGTGTTTGGAGAGTAAAAACGGAAACGACTGGGATCATTCCCGCCTTTGATGAAGTTGTAAGGCATGTGCCTTTGTGTTTTTATTGTATCGCAAAAGGAAAAAATATACAACCTACTGTTTGCGTTTTGTGCTCTACCCGTTTTTCTTTTCACAGTAGAGTGTAAAAAATGCCCTCTACTCACAGTAGATGTGTTGACATTGCGCAAAAACGTGGTATAATAGAGGTATGGAAGAACAAGATCTTTTGGCGGTAACCATCGGTAAAAATTTAACCAAATTGAGAAAAGCCGCAAACCTGACGCAACTTGAACTTGCGGAAAAACTCAATTATTCGGACAAGTCGGTTTCCAAGTGGGAACAGGGGAACGGGATTCCCGACGTGCGTATTTTGGTGCAACTTGCTGCGCTTTACGGCGTATCCGTAGACGATTTATTGCGCGAACATAAAGAAAAAAGGGTAATTCCCGAAAAGGAGCGCAAACACCGTAATTTTGTAACGACGCTCATCAGCGTCGGGCTTTGTTGGCTCGTTGCGGTCATTGCGTTTGTCGCGGTCGGTATTTTCTTTCCCACGGCGCCGAACGCGTGGCTCGCGTTTGTGTATGCGGTCCCCGTGTCCGCGATTGTAACCCTCGTCCTTTCCTGCGTATGGGGGTACAAAACGGTGCGGATCGTTTCCCTTTCCGTACTCATTTGGTCGGTGCTTGCAACGGTATTTTTAACTGCGCTCGTTTTTGGAAAAAACGTATGGCTCATTTTTTTGGTGGGAATTCCCTTGCAGATCCTCGCCCTCTTTTATTTTGTTTGGAGAAAGGGCGCAAAATGGCGAATTTAATCTTTTTTACGCGCCTTTTTTAAGGCGCGCTGCTTGTATTAAGGAGAAAACTATGAACGATAACGTTTACCGCGGACGGCGTAAAGCGTGTTATGCAATCAGTTGGGCACTGATTGCGCTTTCCGTATTATGTGTTTTGGGACTGCTTGTTTGTCTTGTCCTGTTCGGCTTCAACATGGGGGGACGGGATACTCTCTTCCTCATTTTGTCGGGGACTTTTTTAGGCGGAACGGTCGTCTTTGCGCTTTTCGGCGTGTGGACGTCCCGCGTTACGGTGCGACTTCTCTTTTTAGAACGGGACGTGGACGAGCGCGCCATTTCCGAAGAAAGTTTTTTTGCGGGCGAAGGCGTGTTTGCGACGTTTACGAAAAATTGTCTTACCTTCGGCAAGGGAACGGGGGCGGAAATTGCCGTACCCTATTCTCAAATCCGCGCGACGCGTGTTTGCAAACGGACGGCTCCCCGTATGAAAGGGGAGTGGTATATCCTTTTGCAAATTCCTACGTGCTATTTGAGCAAAAAAGGGGAGGGGGACGAACTTCTTCCCGTGCAGTTTGATTATAAACAGCGTCTTCTCGACTGCATCGAGCGGTATGAAATCCCGTTGGACGGCGAAGAAAAGGAGGATGCAAAGGGCACGTTCAAAAAGGTCAAACGCTTTCAAAAGTGGGATAAGGGAAGTTGCGTAAAATATCTTATCGAATTCGGCGTCGGCGCGTTTTTGTTTTTCCTCGGAATCGGTCTTACGTATTTCCTTCCCAACGCTACGTTCGGAGCGGTCATTTTGGCGATCGGTGGGCTTTTCGCGGTAAAAAGCGGGTTTTCTCTTTTTCGGTCGAAGTACCTGCTCGTCGCGTACGAAGAAGGGTTTTATAAAAAGTCGAACGGGGAAGTAAACGCATTTTTCCGTTGGGAAGAGATCAGGCACGTTTCTAAAAAGAGAGAGGGTGAGAACGATTATTTGGTATTCGACTGCGGCTACGGCGATTTTATTTGTCGGGAAGTGGACGGCTTTTTTGAATACGTATCGCAAAAATTCCCCCATTTTACGGAGGAAAAACCGTGAAAGAGGTGCTCGTTGGTAGAAAGTACCGTCATTTTAAGGGGCAGGAGTATCTTGTCGAAGGGATAGCGACGCATTCGGAAACGGGGGAAAAACTCGTCGTTTACCGTGCGCTTTACGGAGAAAAAGAACTGTTCGTTCGTCCCGTGGAACTGTTTCTTTCCCCCGTGGATAAAATAAAGTATCCAAATGTAATGCAAAAAGATCGGTTTGAACTCATTTAAGTGTACCCCTTGCGCAATCGCGCAAGATTTGATATAATAAGAAAAACACGGTTTGGAGGCGGTATGCGCTGTGCTCGTTGCGGGAAACCCGTTGCTGAATTAAACGTTCGTCAAACGGAAGGGGAGGTCCTCTGCCCTCATTGCGCACGCCGTTTGGAAGAGGAAAAATGTCCCGAATGCGGAACGACGGTAGAAGATTTCCGCCGTACGGGACTTTTGGGTTGCGCGCATTGTTATACGGTATTCCGTCAAGCGCTCACGCCCACCATTCGTTACGTGCAAGGCAACCTGCGCCACGAGGGGAAGGTCCCCAGCCGTGAGGCGGAGGAAAAATACTTCGTCATGCGGGAACTCGTCAGTCGGCAGGAGAGCCTGAAAGGGGAAATTGAAGAGGCGATGCGTACGGGAAGGTATTCGGATGCGGAGCGGTTGCAAGAAGAACTCCTTTCGGTAAACAGACGTCTTTACGGAGGGGAATTATCGTGAGCGGACGCATTTCATACGACAACGTCGTCGTGTCGACGCGCATTCGCTTGGCGAGAAATTTTGCCGACTATCCCTTTCCGAATCGGATCAAAGACGTAGGAAAGGCACGGGAAATTATTCGCTTGATTGCGGCGGAACTTCGGCACACGGACGAGTTCGATCTTTATTATATGAATCAAATTGCCGACGAGCGGGCGGCATTTTTGAAGGAAAGAAATCTCATCAGTCAAGATCTCATCAATCACCGTCAAATTTCGGCGGCGCTCATATCGCGCGATGAAAGTATTTCCGTTATGATCAACGAAGAGGATCACGTACGCGAACAGTACTTTCTTCGGTCGTTTGACTTGGAAAAGGTATACGAGCGTATTTCGGGAATCGACGATATCATTTCCGAATCCATTCCCTTTGCGTTCGACGAGCAGTTCGGTTATTTGACCGCGTGCCCTACCAACCTCGGAACGGGACTGCGCGCGTCCGTCATGCTCTTTTTGCCCGCACTTTCCCGTCGCGGAAGAATGCGGGAAATTTCTACAAAACTTTCTCGAATCGGTCTTACCGTGCGCGGGGCGTTCGGCGAAGGGAGCGGGGCGGAAGGGGAGTTGTTCCAAATCAGCAACGAAGTAACGCTCGGAATTTCCGAAGAAGAAATTTTAACCGCCGTATCGGACGCAGTAAAGACGCTCGTCGAGTTTGAACTTCGCGAGCGGGACGAAGCGTTAAAAGAAAATAAAATTGCCATCAAGGATCGCGCGTTCCGCGCCTACGGCATTTTGACCAACTGCGTCAGCATCGACGCGGACGAATTTATGTCGCTCATGGCGGATTTGAAACTCGGTTTGGCGCTCGGGTTTTTCCACGGTCAGATGTCCGATTTAGATGATTTGCTCGTCGCGATGCGCCCTGCGAATATCAACCGCTTAAACGGCGCGCGTCTGGACGAAGAAAAACGCAAACTCTACCGTGCGGAATACGCGGGGAAAGCGCTCCGCGCCATGGAACTAGTAATGAGGAGATAAAGGTATGGATATTATGTCCCGATTTTCCGACAACCTCTTAAAGGCGATCGCCCTTTCGGAGGCGGCGGCAAAGGAATTTAATACCAGTTACATCGGGAGCGAGCACGTCTTATACGGAATTTTGCGTGTGCCCGAGAGCGCCGCGGGAAAACTGTTAAAGGCGGCGGGGGTTTCGGCGGTAAAGTATCGCGATATCTTCCGCAAGCAACTCAACCACGCCACCAAGACGACGGGGTTTACTCCGCGCACCAAGCAAATGATTCAACGCGCGATGGAGTTTGCAAACGTCGACGACGCATATAATTCGCTCATCGGAACGGAGCACATGCTCCTTTCCATTTTGAGTATGGAAGACTGTGTCGCCGTTGCCATTTTGCGCATGCTCGGCGTACGCATGGACGCGCTCATTCGCGGTGCGGAAGAACTCATCGGACCTGCAAAAGAAGAGAGAGTTCCTCCGCAGGCGGAGCAGCCTTCTTCCTCTCGCGAAGAACAGGCGGCGCCCATTTCGGACGACGCTTTATTGCAGTTCGGCGTCGATTTGACGCAACGCGCGCGGGAAGGGAAACTCGATCCCGTCATCGGACGGAGAACGGAAATTGAAAAGGTCATTCAAATTCTTTCTCGCCGTATGAAAAACAACCCCGTTTTGATCGGGGAACCGGGCGTCGGGAAGAGCGCGGTAGCAGAAGGGTTGGCGCAAGCGATCGTTTCGGGCGAAGTCCCCGAACTGTTGCGCGGAAAAACGGTGTTTTCTCTCAACCTCAATACCCTTTTAGCGGGAGCGCGTTACCGCGGGGATTTTGAAGAACGCTTGAAAAACGTCGTAGAATCGATTGTCAAAAACAAAAATATCATCTTGTTTATCGACGAAATCCACATGATCGTGGGCGCGGGGGCGTCCTCCGATTCGACGATGGACGCGTCGAATATCTTAAAACCCATGCTTTCCCGCGGGGAGTTGCAAACGGTGGGCGCGACGACGCTGGAAGAATACAGAAAGTATATCGAAAAGGACGCAGCGCTTGCGCGGCGGTTTACCCCCGTCGTCGTAGAAGAGCCGAGCGTAGAGGACACGATCGTCATTTTGCGCGGACTCAAAGATAAATACGAGGCGCATCACAACGTCGTTATCACCGAAGAGGCGATCGATGCCGCCGCACGCCTTTCCGACCGCTATATCACCGACCGTTTTTTGCCCGATAAGGCGATCGACCTCATCGACGAGGCGGCGTCCCGCGAACGGCTCAATTCGTATAACGGGCCTGCCGGATTGCACGAAATGGAAGAAAAAGCCGACCGTTTGATTGCGGAGCGCGATAAATTCGCCCGTTGGAAAGACTATAATCGGGCGGCGGAACTTTCTCAAAAAATCGACGAACTGTCCGAAAAGATAGACGATTTGAAGAGGGAGTGGAACGAAAAGCGCAACCGCACGCACCTCTCGATCGGAATGGAAGAAATTGCCGAGATCGTCAGCGGGTGGACGGGGATTCCCGTATTAAAATTGACGGCGGAAGAGAGTGAAAAACTCCTGCATTTAGAAGAGCAGTTGCACGAGCGCATCGTCGGGCAAGAAGACGCGGTGAGCGCCGTTTCCAAAGCAATTCGCCGTGCCCGCGCGGGATTGAAAGATCCCAACCGCCCGATCGGATCGTTCATCTTTGTCGGACCTACGGGAGTGGGGAAGACGGATTTAACAAAAGCGCTTGCCGAGTGTATGTTCGGGGATGAAAAATTGATGATTCGACTGGATATGTCCGAATATATGGAAAAATATTCGGTATCCAAACTCATCGGCGCGCCTCCCGGATACGTCGGCTACGACGACAGTCAAGGGGGACAGTTGACCGAGCGCATTCGCAGAAAGCCGTACTCTGTGGTGCTCTTTGACGAGATTGAAAAAGCACATCCCGACGTGTTTAATTTGCTATTGCAAATCCTTGACGACGGTCGCTTGACGGATAGCAAGGGAAGAGTCGTTTCCTTTAAGAATACCGTTTTAATTATGACGTCAAACGTCGGCGCGCACGTGGTAAACGAAGGGCGGGTGATGGGATTCGGCACCTATCAAAACGATTACGACGATATGCGCGAACGCATTGAAAACGCGCTCAAACAACAGTTTAAGCCGGAGTTTTTGAATCGGTTGGACGAGATTATCATTTTCCACAAACTTTCCCGCGAGGATGCGTCTAAAATTTGCGGAAAGATGTTGCAAGGGCTTCAAAAACGGCTTTTGGAACGGGATATCACCGTAAAAATTTCCGAGCGGGCAAAAAATTTGCTCGTCGAAGAGGGGTATAGCGAAGAGTTTGGCGCGCGCCCTCTAAAACGCATTATCCAACGCCGTATTGAAGATCGCCTTTCGGAAGAGATTTTGCTCGGTAACGTTTCTTCGGGGAATACGATCATCGTAGACGAAGAGGACGGCAAGATTGTCTTTTTGGAAGAATAACAAAGCGCATTTTTATTTCAAGAAAGAACGGCGCCGCACCCTAAATGGGTGCGGCGCCGTTTATGCGTTGCGCAAAATAAGCACCGCCGTCCGTGTAAGGCGGCGGTAAAGCGTTACTTATTTGTCAAAGAGCAGTTGAATGAGTTCCCAACCGCGTTCGAGGTGCAATCCCGTTTTTTGCGCTTCCTCTTCGCAATAACTGTTTGCGCCGTTTCCCGCTTCCTCTCCGCTATCGTAAAGAAGGAAGGGGACGGGATCGGACGTGTGCGTTTTCAAACAAATAGGGGTAGGGTGATCGGGTAATATCAGCAAGCGCACGCGTTCTCCCGCATCGCGCATACGGGAAAGAATGGTGTTTACAACTCCGTCCACTTGTTCGATGGAGTAAATTTTCTTTTCCGCGTCCCCGTGGTGCCCGCATTCGTCGGGCGCCTCCATGTGTACGTAAACAAAATCAAGCCCGCCCAACAGCGCGTCTGCGGCGGCGTTTGCTTTTCCTGAAAAGTTCGTATCCCAGTTTCCCGTTGCGCCGTCTACTTCAATCGTTTTCATTCCCGAAAGAATGCCCAAACCTTTGACCAAATCGACCGCCGAAATAACGCCCCCCTTTTTTCCGTAAAGGGATTCAAACGGCTGCATGCTCGGTTTGGTGCCTTCCCCCCAAAACCAAACGGAATTAGCGGGGTTTTTCCCTTCCGCCACCCGCTTTACGTTGACGGGGTGATTGCGGAGCAGTTCGTACGAGCGCTCCATCATGGCAAGAAATGCGTCCGCGCCCTCTCCTTTGGGGAGGTAATCGGTGATGACGCGGTCGGAAATGTCGTGCGGGGGCGTGAAGTCGTGTCCCGTCTTTCCGTTTTCCACGACGAGGCAATGGCGGTAAGAAATTCCCGCAAACAGGGTAAAGGGCGCTCGGTCAAAATGCTCCTTCAAAAAAACGATGAGTTCGCGCGCCTCTTCCGTGGAAATTTCTCCCGCGGAATAGTCGATCATGCGTTTTTCCGCGTACACGGGTGCGTCGGAAAGGGTTACAAGGTTGCAACGGAGGGTAACGTCCGTGTCTTTGAGCGGAATGCCGATGCTCGCAGCCTCCAGCGGAGAACGCCCCGTATAAAATTGCGCGGGGGCATAGCCCATGACGGAGAGGTTTGCGACGTCGCTCCCCGGCTTAAACCCTTGCGGTACCGTCTTTGCCGTTCCTACCTTGCTCATGCGGGCAAGCGAATCGATTGTCCGTTTGTTTGCACATTGCAAGCAAGTTTTATTTTCTCTTTCGGGCATGGGGTATCCCGCCATGCCGTCCCCTAAAATAACAGCGTATTTCATATATTATTCTCCTAAATTCCAGTCGATGGGCGATTTGCCCGTGCGTTTGAGATATTCGTTTGTCTTTGAGTAGTGCTTGCACCCGAAAAAGCCTTGATAGGCAGAAAGGGGGGAAGGATGCGCGCATTGTAAAATCAGGTGTTTGCTTTGGTCGATGAGGGGGACTTTCCTCCGTGCGTTTCCTCCCCAAAGGAGGAAAACAAGCCCTTCCTTTTGTTCACTCAACAGAGAAATAACGGAATCGGTAAACCAACTCCAACCGCAGTTTGCGTGCGAATTCGCTTGGTGGGCGCGCACCGTGAGCGCGGTATTGAGAAGAAGAACGCCCTCTTTCGCCCACTTTGTCAAATCGCCCGAACGGGGAGGGGAAACACCCAAATCGCTTTGCAATTCTTTGAGCATGTTTTCCAGCGAAGGGGGCTTTTTCATTCCCTCTTTGACGGAAAAACAAAGTCCGTGCGCTTGCCCTTCGTTATGGTAGGGGTCTTGCCCCAAAAGGACGACTTTCACCTCTGAAAAGGGGGTGTACCGAAAGCAGTTATAAATATCGTACATATCGGGATAAACGACGTGCGTCGAATATTCTTCTTTCAAAAACGCGCGAATTTTCAAATAGCGTTCGTCCTGAAAGAGAGGCGCAAGCCGTTCGTTCCAGTCGCCGAGATCAATCATCGAGATTCTCCAAAATTTTTGCGTACGCGACGAGTTCGTTTTTCGCGTCTTGTAAGTCGTGTTCCAAGTAATTGCCGCACTCTTCCCGCTTGTTTCCAGGGATTTCATTCAGCGCGAGCGCTTGCGGAATACAACGTTTTAAGAGGGAAAGGACGTCTTTCTTCGTGAGGTTGACGGTGAGAAGGTAAAACCCCGTTCTACAACCCATCGGGCCAAAATAGACGACGTTTTCTCCCTCGTCGCTATTGCGGAGAACGGTCGCGAGAAAATGCTCGACGGTGTGAAGCGCTTTGGGGGAAATATAGTCGCCCGCGTTTGGTTTTTTCATGCGTAAGTCGAAAGTGGTAACCCCGTGCGCCTGCATGGAAACGTGAAGCCCAACGGGGAGTACGTCGTGATTTTTAGAAAAGGACGGAATACGTTTCATACTCAAAGGACTCCGATGATTTCGTTCAAGCGTGATTTTAAGTGATCAAGCGCGCGGTTGCGGTTGACGAGGTACTGATCCGTCGTGCTGCCCTGTCCGTATACGTCGGAGATCGCCTTGACGGAATAGAAAGGAACGTCCGCGCCTTTGCATACTTGCGCAATCGCCGCGCCTTCCATATCGCGGATATCCGCATTCAGCGTTTGCGTCAAAAGGGTATGGTCGACGGGAGAGTCGTTAAAGCGGTCGCCCGAGCCGAGGGCGCGCGTTTCAAACGCCGTATTTTGAATGAGGGAAAGAGAAAGATAATTTTCGTCGTATTCGTCGAGCGTACCGATTTGCGTTCCGTTGAGTTGCGTCAAATCAAAGTCGTACTGTACCGCACGGTCAATGAGGTAAATTTCTCCCACCTGCGTGCGTCCGTTAAGACCGCCCGCGACGCCGAAGTTGAAAAGAACGTCTGCGCCTTCCGAAAGCGCGGTACACGCGCCGACGGCGGCATTTACCTTTCCCACGCCGCAAATAACGAGGAGAACGTCTTTGCCGAATGCTTTTCCGCGGTAAACGGTTTTTCCGTTTATACGTTCAATTTTTTCCACGTTCATTTGCGAACGCAAAATCTCCGCTTCGATTTCCATTGCAATTACCGCACCGATCATAGTAAAACTCCTTTTTCAACCGATTGTAATGATTATAACAAATTATAAAAAAAAACGCAAGACATCGTATACTTTATTTTGCATTTGGTTACAATCAAAACGGAGGTAGGATATGAATCCCTTTGAATTAAAACCGCAAAAGATAGAAAAGACTTTTACGCCGTGGAGCAAAGTATTCGTAAAGGCTTACGATAAAAACGAAGTAGACCCGTATACGCGTTTGCGCGTTATTTTGATGAGCGGAACGGAGTTTGAATCGGTGCGTTATTCGCACGCGTTTTCCCGCCACTGTTCCAACAACGACGTGCGCCGTCGCCTTGCCGCAATGCGCCGCGGAGAGCAAATTCAACAAAAGCGGGTAGCGGGACTCAAACCCGCCGACGAGAGTATTTTGGAACACACCATCGGCTATGAACAACTTGCCGTCGATTTGACCGCAAATCTTGCGATCAACGAGAACAACACGTACGTTAAAAAACAACTGAATTTTGCTCTTTTGGAAGATTTCGACCATTTGTATCGCTATGCCGATCTCATGGAGTTGGAAAAGGGCGGCGATCCCGCGCGCCTCGTCGGGGAGTATACGGAAATTATGCCGGGAAGACCGACGGTCGCCGAATACCGTCATCCCTTCGACGACGTCCGTTTTTATACGAACGGGTATCTGAACGACTTACGCACGCGGTTAAATATCAACATCATCACGGCGGCGGAGCAGCAGACGATGAACTATTATATGAACGTGGCGAATTTATATATTTCCCCCTTGGGACGTAAACTGTACAACGAGATCGCGATGATCGAAGAACAGCACGTTACGGGGTACGGTTGCTTAAAAGATCCATGCATGTCTTGGTGGGAAGGACTTTTGATGAACGAGTACACCGAGTGCTATTTGTATTATTCTTGCATGGAAGACGAAAAGGACGAACGCATCAAAAAGGTTTGGGAGATGCACTTTGAAGAAGAAGTTGCGCATTTGCACGAGGCGGCGGCGCTTCTTGAAAAATACGAGGGCAAAGTATGGCAACAATGTTTTCCTTCGGGTGGGGAGTTTCCCGAACTCTTGAAGTTCCGCCCGCAAAAAGAATATATTCGCGAGGTGTTAAAATCGGTACGCTTGACGGGAGTGGAAGAGGGGTTTGAAGAGGTGGACAACCTTCCCGATTCTTTCCGCTTTTTCGGGTACAACAAAAGGATACACGGAAACGTCAATGCGGTGGGAACGCATACCGTCATCGAAAAAGCGATCCGCGAATTCGGACAGGATTATCGGTTGCAGGACAAGGAACATCCCGTCCGCGCGCTTTCCGACCGAACGCAGGATAACACGCAAACGGGACGCGTCAAGGGAAAATAACGTAAGCGGCTCTTTTGAGCCGCTTTTGCTTGCTTAAATGGAAAAAATAAGATATAATCGGGGGTGAAAGATGCAGATCAAGTGGTGCGGAACGGCAAGTCTATTTCTCAAAGAGGGAGAAACGGTAATTCTCGTCGATCCCTATTTGAAACCGTTTGCCAAAGGGCTTCCGCCCTTTCCCATCGAGGAGGGGGCAATCGCCCGTGCGGCGCTGATCACCCATCCGCACTTTGACCATTTCGACGTGGAGGATCTCGTCAAAAGGGGATTAAAAAGCGTATACGTATCGAAAAACGGAATACGAAACGTGCAAGCGTGCGGAATGGACGTTTCTCGTTTTTATCCGATCGCGCCGAATTCCCGTATCAAAATCGGAGAGGCGCGCGTGCGCGTCTTACAAAGCCGTCATTGTAAAATCGACGTTTGGACGGCGCTCCGTTCGGCGTTTCGCGTTTTTTCTTGGCTTCGCGTCAAGCGAATGGGGGCGCTTCTTCGCGAGGCGGCATCGCTGCGCGTTGCGGGCGACGTCTACGCGTTTGAAGTGCGCATGCATGAAAAAAAGGCGTTGATTCTCGGTTCGGCGGGGCTTGATGCGTTCACCGACTATCCGACGGACATAGACCTACTTGTTTTGCCTATGCAAGGTCGAATGAATATGAAAAAATGCGTTTTTCCGATCATCGCACGTCTACAACCCAAAGCGGTACTCTTCGATCATTTCGACGACGCATTTCCGCCCTTTTCCCGCTCCGTCAACGTAAAAAACTTCCGCCCGATTTTAGAGCGGAAGTTTCCAAATATCAAAACGGTTATCCCCGTCGAAAACGAATGGATCGCAGTTTAACCGAAAGGGAGAAAGCGGACTTCCGTCTCTTTTTCGGCGCATACGGTAACGGCGCAACCGAGCAGTTCGCTGTGCGATAAAAAGACGGAAAGGGGCGTGCCGTTTTCATGCAGTTTTCCCTTTTTGTATTCGAGGGAAAAAAGGGTGTGCGCGAGCGTGGCCCCCCTTAATTTGACGTATGCCTCTTTTGCCGTCCAAAGGCGGAAGAAATCCTCTTCCCGTTCCGCAGGAGTAAGGCGCATACGCAAAAATGGATACCCTTTTTCCGTTCGTTCTTGTACGTCGATGCCCACTTCGCGGTCGGAAACGGCAACCGCAAGCAGTTTTCCGCTATGCGAAAGGTTAAAATGGAGAGGGATTCCCTCTAAATAGGGTTTTCCGTGTTCTCCAAAACAAAGCGCGTCGAAAGAAATAGAATATTTTTCGCGGAATAATTTGATGAGATAGGAAAGGGAATCGCATTCCGTTTGCGTGTAGTAGACGGTAATCATAGTTTTATTATAACATATTTACGGGAGGATGAAAAGAAAAATGAAACGTTCAGAAAGGGCAAAATCGTATTTTCAGCAGGGGTATAACTGTTCGCAAGCGGTACTTCTTGCCTTTGCCGACTTAATCGACGCGAAAGAAGAAACGCTCCTTGCGCTCTCCAAACCGCTTGGCGGGGGGCTTGCCCGTCTTCGGCAAACGTGCGGGGCGGTATCGGGAATGGCAATGGCGGCAGGCGCGCTCTTTCCCGAATACGGGAAGAGTGAAATTTACGCGTTCGTGCAAGATCTCATTTCAAAATTCCAACAAAAAAACGGCAGTTATAACTGCGGGGAGTTATTGACGGGAAAGGGGATCGCGGCGGAAAATTCTCCCAACGCGGAAGCGCGGACAAAGGAGTACTATCAAAAACGCCCGTGCGCCGACCTCGTTTTCGACGCCGCGGAAATTTTAGAACGTGCCCTTGTCGAAAAAAATAAAATATAACGGATAAGACTGCCTTATAAAGGGCGGTCTTTTTTGTATAACAAAACCCCGCGTTTTCACGCGGGGATATTTATTCTAAAAACGCTTGAAAAAACAAAGAGAAAGTGATATACTGATGTTGCTACACAAAATTAAAATAAAGCGGATCGGGTATTTTCTTTTGAGAGATATCCTATTTTCGTCGTATCGTTTAATGAATTTGATAAAATGCAAATTCCATAAATGGTATGGCAAAAATTCCGGATCCGTTTAATTTTGTGTAGCGACAATCGGAATTTGCGTTTTTGTGCGCGAACTTCGGTTGGCGCACTTTTTTATTTTTTCGGGATAAGAAAGTGTGAAATATCGCGACCGGAAAAATATTTTTACGAGGTGAAACGATGTTACAGTACAAGACGATTGCAGATCCAAATCCCGTCATCACGGGCAAGTATGCAAAGAGTCTTACGCCTTCGCAGGCGCAAGAAAGTATCTCCGCGGTCGACGCGATCATTCAAAACGAAGCGCTCGGCGGTTGGGTATTCCATTCCATGACGTGTGTAACCAAGCGAATCGTCAGAAAAAAGAAGATCGCAGAACGCATTTTCGGTTGGATTCCTCTTTTGGGGAAATGGTTGTTTCCGCATATGGTGGAAGAATGCGGGTACGGGCGCGAGGTTGCAATCAACGTTTTGGTGTTCGTAAAAGAAGTGTAAAAGAGGGTTGTTATGATATGTAAAATATGTGGGCAACCGATGGTATTAGGCGGTCGATGCGTCAAATGCCACAGCAAAAACGGGGAAGGTAAATCCGCCGTTTCCGCTTTAGGGAACGAGGGGGCCCCGAGCGGGGGAGTAAGTGATTACACCTCTTTATACGGGAACGTGGCAGAAGAGCAAGACGCGCCCAAAAACGTATTTTCTATCATCGGGTTGATTCTCTCTGTTTTCTTGTTGGCGGACGTATTAGCCCCCGTCATTTTATCCCTGTTTCCAAACTTCGAAATGGACGGAACGCTGACGGGCAACGTTACGAAGATGATCACGCCCTTTTTGGTAATGGTGATTTCGTTTAACGTAACGGGCTTGGTGCGCTCGAAAAAATACAACGGAAGCGGAAAGATTATGTCCGTCGTGGGCTTGATTCTACCCGTTATCTCCATTGTAATATTGATGTTTTTGTTGGGATAAGGGGATTCGAATACGTATAGAAAAAGGAAGTAAACAAATGTTACTTCCTTTTTTGCGGTTATTTTAAGTTGATGCCGATTTTGGTGGAAGGGGCGGCGCCGGAGAGGACGTCTTTAATCGTATAGTTTGCGTTTGCAATGTATACGGTCGTGCCTTGGGCGGCGGCGTCTTTTACGTATTCGAGTTTTGCCTTCGCGCCGTTTGCGCCCGCGCGGGACGCGCCTTCGCAAAATTCCTTTTTCGCGTCAATGTGTTCGATGAGTTCGTACGCATCCTTTCCCGTGATGACGGGAATGAGCGTGGAGGGATCTTCGGGGTTTGCGTAAATCCCGTTGACGCTTGTAAAAATTAAAAGATAGCGGGCATGTACGAGGCAAGCGATACGGGAAGCCGTTTCGTCGTTGTCAACGCATTCGTACACGCGTCTTGTTTTTTGCGCAAGCGCGGCAATTTCCATGCGGCGGTTTTCCTCATTCGAAACGGCGTCGTTGTAGTTGACGATCGGAATCGCGTTTTGCTCTTTACAGCGCAAAAGGAGGGATTTTAAGTGTTCGCATTTTTCTTTGTCGTTAAAGTGTTGGTGTTCGACCAAAACTTGGCGCACGGAATAACGTGCATCGACGAATTGACGGTACGTTTGCATCAAAATGGTTTGTCCTTGCGAAGCGTAATCCGTCTTTGCGTCCGCACCCGAAAGTTCGTACCCGTTGCGTGCAATAAAGTCAAGACGGCCGATTTCCGTCGCCCCGCTCGAAATCCAAATATACCCCGGTTTGAGTTCGCGTGAAAGGCGTGCAACGCGGGTATAGTCAATCATATGATCGGCTTTGTCGATGAGTGCCATCGAGCCGATTTTTCCTACAAGTTCGGTATCAAACGTCATAATATCCCGTCCTGTTCGTAGAATTAACCCTATCATATCATAATTTTGCTAAAATGGCAAATACTTTTTCCATGAGGAAAATAGTGCAAATCATTTTATTTTCCGCATGCTGTCTTTTTCCCGTTTGCGGATGCGACGCGGAGAACATGACGACGCTTGCGGAGGTTTCCCGACCTTACGTGGGGGAATATCGGTGCGAAAAACTTCTTCTCGGCGGGGAAGACTGCATGGCAGGATACGAGTACGTTTTGCTTACGCTCGACAGGGCGGGGAATTTTCAACTTTCCTATTTAAGCCGTGAAGGCGCGGAGGGCGGATACGGCGGAGTATATCAAATGAATCGGGAGGGGGACGAAATTACCTTTACCGCAAAAAAAGGACTTTTGTCCGTGTCCCGCAATTTTCCTATAGAGGGCGGAACGATTGTAATCGACGTTCCCTTTCGCGGGAAACTTTTGCACGCGGAGTTTGTTTTTTCGTAATGATGAAATAAGCGCAAGAACGTTTTTTGTATTACGGAATGTCGTTCCCTTTTAAGGACTTTACGCGAAGTTTGTTTTTTCGTAATGATGAAATAAGCGCAAGAACGTTTTTTGTATTACGTAAAACGGTAAGTTGATTGTTTTTTACAATCAGTATTGACTCATGAAAGCCGCTCCCTTTCGCGGGAAATTGCTCCCGTCTTGAATAAAAACTGACGGGACTTTTATCGGAAAAGTATATAAAAAGAGAGGAAAATTCCTCTCTTTTATTATTTTGAACCGATCAATCAATGTATTTCAAACGTTTATCATGCAATCCTATAAGGGGGAAATTTTTTTTCATAAAATATCAAA
>JAGASM010000020.1 GCA_017621735.1 Clostridia bacterium
GGTGGTTTTGTTTTTATTTACCGCGGAAAGGCCCCCACGCTACGGGGGGGGCGACTTTGCTTGCCGAAAAATCCATCTTCTTTTTTGCGGCGAACTTTACGTTATCGATTTGTTCGTTCCGCAAAATAAGAAAACCCCCGCTGACCGCGGGGGTATGTTTTATCTATTCAAGATGAGTTTGGTGAGTTCGACAGGATCGACGATTTTTCCGTCCTTATAAACGCGCATATTTCCCGACGCGATTTCGTCGATGAGAATGACTTCGCCGTTGTTGTAGCCGAATTCAAACTTGATATCCCACAAATCAAGACCGATCGACTTCAAATCGTCCGCGACGATCTTGGTAATTTTAAGCGTCTGTTCTTTCATGCTTGCAAACATTTCGGGCGTCATAACGCCGAGCGCTGCAAGACCTTCGCCCGTTACAAGAGGATCGCCCTTTGCGTCGTTTTTGAAGGTGCATTCCACGTATCCGCCTGCAAGAGGAGTGCCGTCTTTGATATATTCGCCGTATCTGCGAATGAAACTACCCGTTGCGACAAGACGGCAAATAACTTCGAGTCCGTTGCCCCCTTGCGCTTTTCCGAAGCATTCCGCGGGAAGAACTTCCATCGTCGCATTTTCGACGTCCGCGCTGACGTAATGCGTTTTAATCCCTGCTTTTTTCAAAAGTTCGAAGTAAAGAACGGACGTTTGCAAGTTTGCTTTGCCGATCCCTTCAATGGTGAGTCCGACTGCATTTTCGCCCGGATCAAACACACCGTCTTTTCCCGTACAGTCGTCCTTGAATTTGAGCAATACGTTGCCGTTTTCAAGTTCGTAAACGTCTTTGGTCTTTCCTGCGTACAACTTCTTCATAATATACTCCTTAAAACAAAATCTCGTTTGAATGCACTTATTATAGCACCAAACCCTTTCCTTTCGCAACTGCGTGAGGGGTATTTTTTTGAAAAAATTTTGTGAATTTTTTTACTTGGCGCGCCGCTTGCGCAAAAACGCCAACGTCGCAAACGCCATCGCGGCAAACAGCCACAGCGCGACGGCGAGAATTGCAAACCACGCGTCTTTATCAAACGTATAAGGAAGGAGCGCAAGCCCCGTTTGGTCGGGATAACTGTGCAACGCCCCCGTAGTGATCCGTCCAAGTAATACAGCGGGATAAAACGGAAGAATTTGACAAACCGTTTCAAACGCTCCCATCGCGTCGAGCGGCATCCACGCTCCACTCAAAACGCCCGCCGCGGAAATGAGAACCGAGCAAATTGCAGGGGCGGCTTTTTCGGAAAACGCCGTGCCGATCCCGATTCCCATAAACGCAAAAAAGAACAACGTCGGGAGCGCCTGTACGCCGCAAAGGATTGCACGCGCAAAGGTGAAATATCCGTCTTCCCCAAATAGGGACAATCCCGCCCCGAACAAAAGACAAACGAAAATTTGCAACGCGCCGACCAACAACGCCGGAACAAGATAGCCGAGTACAAACTCCCAACTTTTCATCGGCGATATATAAAGGCGCGTCAAAAAGGCGGAAGCATGGTCTTTCGATACCAAAAGCGCGAGTGTGAGCATCAAAAAGGAAAGAGAAAATACGATGATCCCGGGAACAAGCGAAGGCATAGAAAATACGGGGGTATTGTCCGCCGTAAACGAATGGATGACGAAAAAAAGAAGGAGCATTACGACGGGAAACCCGATACAAAACACGTAGATGACGGGATCTCGTAAAATTTCTAAAAAGTTGCGATGAATAAAAGCGTTTACACGGCGCATGCCCTACCTCCTACGAGAAAAATAAACGCCTCTTCCAACGTATTCTTCCCCGTTTTTTCTTTCAACTGCGTCGGCGTTCCAACCGTCGCCGTATTTTTTGTTTTGATTGCGATTACCTCGGTCATGCCCCGCCTCCTACGAGAAAAATAAACGCCTCTTCCAACGTGTTCTTCCCCGTTTTTTCTTTCAACTGCGTCGGCGTTCCAACCGCGATAACTTTTCCCTCTTTCATAATGGCGACGCGATCGCAAAGCGCCTCCGCCTCTTCCATATAGTGCGTTGTCATAAAAACGGTCGTTTCCCCTTTTAACCGCCGAATGAGCGACCAAAGTTCCCTCCTTGCGAGGACGTCAAGTCCGAGCGTCGGCTCGTCAAGAAAAAGTACCTCGGGCGAAGAAACAAGCGCAATCGCAATAGAGAGCCGTCTTTGATACCCGCCCGACAACTCTTTCGCCTTACGGGTTAAAACGTCGTCAAGGGAAAACTCCGCTGAAAGACGGGCGATCGTTTCCTCCGTTTCCCGCTTGGAAAGCCCGTAAACTTGGGCAAAAAAGCGCAAATTTTCTTCCACCGTCAAATTGAGTGCAACGGACGTTTCTTGCGGAGAAATTGCAATTTTGTTTTGCGCTTCCTCTTGCGTTCGACCGAGAATTTGCACGTTCCCTTTGTCCGCACGGGCAAGCCCCGATAATATTTTTACAAGCGTCGTCTTCCCCGCGCCGTTTACGCCGAGAAGTCCAAACAACTCCCCGCGCGGCACGGTAAGAGACACCCCGTTGAGGGCGACGACCTCTTGATATCGTTTTTCTACGTTTTCTACCCGTATCACCTCAAATTCCCCCCTCAAAGCGAAGCGTAAGCCCCTTATACACGTCCGTCAAAAGTTCTCCGATTTGTCCGTCTGAAAGTTCCAAATACCCCGTACAAAGCGCCGTTGCAACGCCGTGCACAAACAGCCAGATTTCCGCATGCAAACGCGCTGAAAGATCTTTTGTGAGCCCCGTTCCGCCCTGCACGAGCGCAATCGCGTTATCGGTTGCGGACGAAACGAGTTCGCCGTTCCCGCCCTTCATAAATACCTCTTGAAAGAAGTGCTTTTCTTCCCGCGCAAAGCGAATATAGTTGATTCCCATCGCCTTATACGGAGGAACGCCTTCTACCCTTTCGAGCAAATACCCGTTGCAAAACTCCCCGATTTTTATAAGAACTTCACGCTTTAATTCCTCCATGTTACGAAAGGATAAATAGACGGGCTGCGTAGAGCACCCAAGCCGCTTGGAAAGCGCCGTTACGTTTAATGCGTCCATCCCCCCTTCCCGCACGAGCGCAAACGCCTCTCGTACGATCTTTTCCCTCGTTACTTGTTTTTTTGCGGGCACGTTTTTTCTCCTTTGATAAATAAATTACTTTATTGATAAACTATTTTATCATTCAAAAAGAAAAAAGTCAAGTGTTTTCAAAAGGAAAAAAAGTCAAGTGTTTTCAAATCTTTTGCGTCGACTGCCCGTCAAGAGGGAATTATTTCCTTTTTGTAAAACAACGCGGTATTTTTTCGGTGTTTTCTTGATATAATTTTTTATTTTCACAATTCTATCATTTACTTTTTTCCGTTTTTTTGGTATAATGTAACCGATTTTTATTACGGGGGCGAGATATCATGATCGGTTGGATCTTGGGCGGAATTGCATCTTTTCTACTAATCGTCCTGATCGCAATGACCGTCTATTCGTATTTCGTGGCGTTCTACCACTCCCCGAAAAAGAAAAACGAGCCTTACGTCATGCCCGCAAGCGAGCAATACGATCCCGTTGAAAAACGCATGCGCGAACTCATCGAGGAGTTAGAGCCTATCCCCTACGAAAAGGTGCAAATCCGCTCGCACGACGGGCTTATCCTTTCCGCACGGTACTATCATTTCAAAGACGGCGCGCCCGTGCAAATTCAATGCCACGGCTACAAAGGCGTGCCCGTACGCGATTTTTGCGGCGGACATAAACTCGCGCGCGAAAAGGGACATAACGTTCTCCTCATCGACCAACGTGCGCACGGGGACAGCGAGGGAAACACCATCACGTTCGGTATTTTGGAACGCAAGGACGTTCTTTCATGGATCGAATACGTCAACGGGCGGGTTGGAAAAAACGTCCCCGTTATTTTGACGGGGATTTCTATGGGCGCGGCAACCGTTTTGATGGCGGCTTCTCTTCCCTTGCCCGAAAACGTCGTCGGCATCGTCGCCGATTGCCCCTACTCTTCCCCTTCCGCCATCTTAAAAAAGGTGTCGTCGGACATGAAACTCCCGCCCGCGCTTACCTATCCTTTTTTGCAACTTGGCGCGCGCTTGTTCGGGGGCTTCCATTTGGAAGAAACCTCCGCCGTAGAAGGTGCAAAAAATTCCAAAGTCCCTATTTTGCTCATTCACGGAGAGGACGACCGTTTTGTTCCGTGCGACATGAGCCGTGAAATTGCCGCCGCCTCGAAAAACTGTAGGCTCCAAACGTTTGAAGGCGCAGGGCACGGCATCAGTTTTATGATTGACGAGGCGCGCTATGCGCAACTCACCTCTCAATTTATCGACGAGCAACTCACCCGTTTTTATCAAAGAGAAGGAAATAACACATGAAGAAAAACGCAAAAAAACCGAAAAAGTGGCTTCGATTTCGCCACAAGATCATGCGCAACGTCATCCGCGCCGCCATTTTTCCCCACGCTTATTTTAAGTACGGAATGCGCGTGAAAAAGTTCAAAGAGCAAAATCACCGTCAGTATTTGATTTTATCCAACCACCAAACGGCGTTCGATCAGTTTTTTGTGGGAATGGCGTTCAAGGGCGCTACCTACTACGTTGCGAGCGAAGATCTCTTTTCAAACGGGTTTATTTCAAAAGTCATCAAGCATCTCGTCGCCCCGATCCCGATCAAAAAGCAAACGACGGACGTCCGCGCCGTGATGGATTGTATGCGCGTCAGCAAAGAGGGCGGGACGATTGCCCTCTTCCCCGAAGGAAACAGAACGTATAGCGGCAAGACGGAATACATTAAGCCTTCCGTCGTGCGTCTTGTCAAATCGTTAAAATTACCGATCGCGTTCTTTCTCATTCAAGGCGGTTACGGCGTACAGCCGCGCTGGAGCAGTAAACTGCGCAAAGGACGCATGACGGCGGGCGTTACCCGCGTGGTCGAATACGATGAGTATAAAACGCTTTCCGACGACCAACTGTACGACCTCATTTGCAAAGAGTTGTACGTCGACGAAGGAAAGGCGGACGGCGTATTCAAAAGCAAGACTCCCGCCGAACACATGGAGCGCGCTTACTATTATTGCCCCGATTGCGGACTTTCGCAATTCGAAAGTAAAAAAGACGTCATCGCGTGCACGAAGTGCGGAAGAAGGGTGCGCTATCTCCCCGACAAAACGCTCGTCGGCGTAGACAAGCCCTTCCCCTATTCCTTTACGACGGAATGGTACGACGCGCAAGCCGACTACATGAACGCGCTTGATCTGTCGACACTCCCCGAAACGCCTTTACGGGAAGACACGGTACGTTTTTCGCAAATCTTCCTCTATCGCAAAAAGAAGTTGCTCTTCAAAAAAGCGACCGCAAGGCTTTACAAGGATAAAATCGAAATCGCCGCAAAGGGAAAGACGCTTTCCTTCCCCTTCGACCGCATCGGCGCGGTTACCGTGTTGGGACGGAATAAGATCAATCTCTACGACGGAAACGAAGTCTATCAAATCAAACCAAATGAACGTTTTTGCGCGGTGTTGTACGTACATCTTTACTATCGTTTCCAAAACGTAACAAAAGGAGAAGAACATGTCAAATTTTTGGGACTTTGACGTTTGGGGGTTATTTTGCTTGATTGCAGTCCTCTTGATTGCACTGCTCACGGCAAACCTCTTGAAGCGAACGATCGGATTTTTGCGAAAATCCCTCATCCCCACCTCCGTTTTGGGCGGGATTTTACTTCTTATCGTTTCTACCGTCTACAACGCAATCGCGAAAAAACCGTTGTTTGATACCGAATTTTTCGGCGGAAACGGGGGAAATTCGCTTGAAATTATCACCTATCATATGCTTGCGCTCGGGTTTATTGCAACTTCGTTGAAAAGTTCGTCCAACAAGTTTACCAAAGAACGCACGAAAGAGATCTTCAACACGGGCGTTACCACCGTTTCTACCTATTTGCTGCAAGGCGTTTTAGGGCTTGGCATCACCCTTATCGTCGCGGTGATTGTAAGCGATTTCTTCCCCGCGGCGGGCGTTCTGCTCCCCTTCGGTTACGGACAGGGCACGGGGCAAGCGCTTAACTACGGCAGTATTTACGAGAGCGAATACGGGTTTGTGGGCGGACGCAGTTTTGGTTTGACGGTTGCAGCGCTCGGGTTTTTGAGCGCAAGCATCGGCGGAGTCATTCACTTAAACGTCTTAAAGCGCAAAAAGCGGATCGTCGTTGTTCCCGAAGGGGAACGCCGCCTTTCCTCGGAAGAAATTCAAGCGGACGGCGAAATCCCCATGAACGGCAGCATGGACAAAATTACCGTTCAAGTAGGGTTTATTGCGCTTTCTTACTTCATCGTATACCTGATCATGTTCGGGCTTGGGCTTTTGCTCCCCGGTATGCGCTCGGTCATTTACGGATTCAACTTCCTCATCGGCGTACTCGTTGCAACGCTCGTCAAATTCGTTTTGAACTTCCTCAATAAAAAAGCAGTCGTTAAGCGGGTGTATACGAACAACTTCTTGCTTACCCGCATCTCCAACTTCTGTTTTGACTTGATGGTCGTTGCGGGAATTGCGGCAATTCGCCTCGAACTCATCAAAGATTACTGGGAAGTTCTCCTCATCCTTGGGCTTGTCGGTGCGCTTGCGACCTATTTCTACAACCTCTTCGTCGCAAAAACGTTGTTCAAATCTTATGCGGACGAGCAGTTCCTCATGATGTACGGCATGCTCACGGGAACGGCGAGCACGGGCGTCATTCTCTTGCGCGAGATAGACGGACAACTCACCTCTCCCGCATCGGATAACCTCGTTTACCAAAACTTCCCCGCAATCGTGTTTGGGTTTCCGATGATGCTCCTTGCAACCCTCGCTCCCAAACAGCCCTATTTGACGCTCATCATTCTCGCGGGAGGCTTTATTTTGATGAACGTGCTTTTGTTCCGCTCAAAGATTTTTAAGCGAAAAAAGGCAACCATTGACCCCCCCCCGACGGAAACTGAAGAATAAACGCGATAAAAAGAACGGTTATGTGATAAAATGACCGTTCTTTTTTGTTTACGACCGCCGCCCGTTTTGCATCTGAAACCGAAAAACGTATGCAGCAACACGACCGTTTTTTATTCCCGCGCGCCGCATAGCCCTTCTTTTCTCGCAACCGCTGCATGCCCCGTACTTTTGCGCCCTCTTTTCCGTTTTCCCTCCCGCGCCCGCCAAGCGTGCTTTTCGCCCCTCGCAACCGCCAAGCCCCGTGCTTTTCGCCTTGCTCAAACAAACTGAAGATTACACGCGAAAACGGTTTTATAATAGACTGTTCTTTTCTCTCACATAACGCCCACCGAGCCCCGTGCAATCTAAAAGGCAAAAAATTTTTTCCGTAAAATCAAACGGCGAAACGTTATAAAAGAAAGCGGTTGTGAAAATAACACAACCGCTTTCTTTTATTCTTTTTCCATTAACGATTTCAAATACCGTTCGTACTCCTCGTCGCTCAAACGGGGAACTTTTTTCTTTTTGGACATCTCCATTCTCCTTTCCGTTTTGATAGGGAAAGTATGCCCCGTTTACCCTCTTTTTATTCGGTACGAAGTGCAATTACGGGATCTTTCTTTGCTGCCGCAGATGCGGGAATCAGTCCCGAGATCAACGTTAACACAACGCTGACAATTACCATGGTAATTGCCGCGCTCGGCTTTAATGCCGCAATTCCGACAATCCCCGTCAGCGACTGCATGATGACGTTGATGACAATCGACAACAAATACGTTACGCCGACGCCGATTGCGCCCGATGCAAGTCCGATGATAAACGTTTCCGCATTGAACAGGTGCTTAATATCCTTTTTCCGTGCGCCGAGCGATCGCAATACGCCGATCTCCTTTACCCGTTCCACAACGGATACGTAGGTGATAATGCCGATCATGACGGAAGAAACGACGAGGGAGATTGCCGTAAACGCAACGAGCACGTAGGTGATTGCGTCCAACATCGTTTGCACAAGGGACATGAGCGTTCCTACCGTGTCCGTATACGTTACCCGCTCGTCTTCGCCGTGCGTGTCGTTCCACTCGTTTAGCCGCGCGAGAAGGTCTTCTTTTGTTTCAAAGTCTTTGGCGTAAATAGAAATCCCCTTTACGACGTCACTCCCGCCAAGCGCGCGAAGAGCGTTTTCTTGCATGCGGTCGACGCCGATATACATATCGGGAAGCGTCGTTCCTTCGGGGAAATAATCTTTATACGAAGAAAGCGGTTGATAAAACTTATTGTCCGTTAAGTGTTTTGCGGGCGAGAAATAAAATTTTACCGAAATATCCCCGTTCACGTATTCCGTACTGCTCGTGGGGCCGTTCATCCATTGAACGATTTTCGATTGCATATTCACTTGAATATACTCGTCAATCAACGATTCGGTGAGGTTGATCCCGCTCGAAAGACACCCGTAGGTCAAATCCTCTTTCAAACGCAAAATTCCGCTGATTTTAATTTTAACGCCCTGTCCCTCCGCCACGTCCAAATTCGCGCGTTCGCCCGAATATTCAAACGGATACAGCGGATTAGCGACGCTCGGTTGATAAACCGCATCGTTATAGTAAAGAACGAATTCTTTTTCTTGAATCTCCTCAAAGGGAATGGTCAAATAATCGCTCGTTTCCTCGTTTTCTTGCGCCTCTTCGCCCAAATCGAAGAGGGAAAGGAAGGTCGGCTCGTCGATAAACCCGAGTTGTGCGAGCGTTAAGTCGGTCATATCGTTGTTTCCGCCGATGACGAGAAGCGCCTCGTTGTTCGCCTTGGGGAATTCCCCCGCGACGACGTCGTACTGCGAAAGGACGTAGTCGCCAAACCCCTCGTCCGAAAAGTCGGACGTGTCGGGCATTTTGTGTACGATTCCGCCGAGATAGTCTACCATGTACGCGAGTTGCGCGTATTCTTTCGCCTTCATCGTCAGTTCGTTGGTATAAAACGTTTTGAGTTCGGAAAGCGCCATATGGCGGGTTACCATACTCTCTTCGTTCTCTCCCGTTTGAACGGTCGTAAACAAATTGTCGGAAAGTTGCGTGCCGTAATCGTACTGAATGGCGTTATACAGCGATTCGTCCGTTCCTTCCACGTAGGCAAGATATTCTTCGCTTAAATTGTTGGTAACCGTCATGCCTTGTGCAATTTCCGTCAAGAAAGAATTGACGTACACTTTATCGCCGAGTTGTTCCAAATCGGGCATTTCGCTCGCCGACTTTGCACCCGCCATGATCGACGTCATGTCAAATGCGCTCTCCGTAATTTCGATCGGATAATAGGAAAGCATATCCTCTTCCGTCTTCAAAATATAATTGTTAAAGCCGTTGGACATTGCAAGTACCAAGCACACGCTGATGATCCCGATGCTCCCCGCAATGGACGTTACCACCGTTCTTCCCTTTTTGGTGAGCAAATTCCGCGCGCTCAACGCAAGGGAGGCAAAGTAACTCATACTCGCCTTTTTGTTTTTATAACGGCGTTTTCTTGCCTTTCTGACCTCTTTACGGTTGCGTTTTAATTCCTCTTTGCGCTTTAATTGAATTTCGTGCATCCGCGCCCTGTCTTCCGTACCGTCGTAAGGGTTTGAGTCGGACTCCACAAGCCCGTCTTTCAACCGAACGATACGGGACGCATACTCTTCCGCAAGTTCGGGGTTGTGCGTAACCATGATGACGAGGCGTTCTCCCGCGATTTCGCGAATGAGGTCCATAATTTGCACGCTGGTAACGGAATCAAGCGCGCCCGTCGGCTCATCCGCAAGCAAAATGGCGGGATTGTTGACGAGCGCCCGCGCGATGGCAACGCGTTGCATTTGCCCGCCCGAAAGTTGGTTGGGGCGCTTATTGAGTTCCGATTTCAACCCCACCCGTTCGAGCGCCGCAATGGCGCGCGCACGGCGCTCCGTCTTTCCGATTCCCGCAATGGTCAAGGCAATTTCAACGTTTCCAAGCACCGTTTGATGAGGAATTAAGTTATACGACTGAAAGATAAACCCGATTTTATGGTTGCGGTAGACGTCCCAATCACGTTCGGTGAACGCTTTGGTCGATTTTCCTTGAATAATCAAGTCGCCCGACGTGTATTGATCAAGCCCGCCGATGATATTCAAAAGCGTCGTTTTTCCGCATCCGGAAGCGCCGAGAATACATACGAATTCGTTTTTACGAAACTCAAGGTCGATGCCTTTGAGTGCGTGGACCTTCGTATCGGCGACCTCGTAATCTTTCGTAATATTTTGTAACGTTAACATCATTTACTCTCCATTCAATTAAATCCCGTATTCCGTTACGCTTCTTCCACCTCTTTTCGCGCGTCGGAAAGCGCCATGGCAAATTCATTATACCCTGCAATTAACGCATCGAGTTTTTCTTCTCCCATTTTTTGCACTACGCGGTTCATGATTTCGTTAGAAACCTTGCACTGCTCATCAAACAGCCGAAGCGCATAATCGGTAAAACATACGTACGCGATTTTTTTGTCCGTTGCGGAAGCAACGCGCTCCACGATATTGCGTTCTTCCAACTTGGAAACAAGTTGAGAAATTGCCGAGCGGGTAATACCCAAACGGCGCGCAAGTTCGGAAGAAATAATCTTTTCCCCACGCTCTTCCTCAATTAAAATTTCCCGCAAAAGACGGAATTCCGTTGTCGTCAACTTGTTATTCCCGACAAAAAAGTCTACCTCTTCCATTTCTTTGATGATCTCGATGAGTTTGATCAAATAATCGTTAATTCTCATTTCGACCTCCTTTTCCCAGTATTTTCCATACATTATAGTGATTTGTTAACCGCTTGTCAATCGCAAAAAACGCGTCTTTTTGAATTTTCACAATATTATCATTCAACATTCAAATTTTTTGGCGGTTTCTTTCCGAGGTAGGTGTAAAGACAGCATTCCAAGTTTGCGTTAAACAGTTTTCTACGCTTATCCGCGGGTTTTCCAAACGCACGCTCCGCACCCATGTACGAGGTAATAAAGTAGCAACTCCAATCTTTGAGCGCACGGAAGGTCTTTGAAAAACCGACGTATAGTTCTTTTAAGTTCTCCCCTTTTGAAAGGCGCTCCCCGTACGGCGGGTTGGAAATAAGCACCCCGTATTCCTTTGAAGAATGAAATTCGCGCATATCCGCGCAAGCGAAGCGCACGACGTCTTGCACCCCCGCTCGTTTTGCGTGAAAACGGGCGATTTCGATGGCGCGCGGAGAAAGATCGCCGCCGAAAATATCCACTTGCTTTCCGCGGATGATGCAATCCTTCGCCTCTTCTTTGGCACGCAAAAGGACGGGAGGCGCGTTTTTCCATGCGGTAAAATCAAAGGTGCGTAAAAGCCCGGGCGCGATATTTTGCGCAAGGAGGGCAGCCTCGATGGGAATGGTTCCGCTCCCGCAAAAGAGGTCGGCAAGCGGTTTTTCGGGATGAAAGACGGACGATTCGACGATTGCCGCCGCCGTCGTTTCGCGCAAAGGCGCGTCGTAGGAAAGCACGCGGTATCCGCGCTTATGAAGTCCGTCCCCCGAAGTATCGAGAGTTACGGTTGCGACGTCCTCAAAAATAGAAATGCCGACGACGGCGCGTTCCCCCTTTTCGTCGAAGGTCGAAACGCCGAGCCTCTCCCGCAAGCGGTTTAAGATTGCCTTTTTTGCGACACCCCCCGCCGCTTTGATTGCCATAAGCGCACTTTTTACGCACTTTCCGTCAATTAAAATGTGCGTATGCGGAGTGAAAAATTCCTCCCACGGAAGGGAATATACCCCTTCGTATAACTCGTCGAACGTGGTAGCGGAAAAGGCGGAAAGGCACAACAGCACCCGTTCCCCCGAACGGAGAAAAACGTTGAGGCGCGCGATATCCTCCCAACCCCCTTCTACCGCAATCCGCCCCTCGTTTGCGGGGCAATCGCCGTAGCCTAAATATTTCAGTTGACGTTTTACGGACGCTTCTACGCCCGCCGATACGGGAATGAGTAATTTCATCTTTTGCTCCTTATGATGAAAAGAGAACGGCGTTGCCGTTCTCTTACGTTATTCTTCTTCCTCTTCTTCCTCTTCCTCGGGCTCCGGCTCGGGAATAAACGGTTGAATGGGTTCGGTGTCGGGCGTCAAGTCAAACTTGTCGTCCATGTCGCCGAGCAGTTCCTCAATGATATCATCTCTTGTAATGATGCCGAGGGCATCCCCTTCGCTTCCGACGATGACCATATGCTCGCGAAGCGACTGCATCCGCTCGAACAGGTCGGATATCTTTATATCCGTCGTCGTATAAGACACGGGATGAAGAATGGTTGCAAAATCTTCTCTGCCCGAAAGCATATTTTCATAGAAATCGGCACGGTATAAAATGCCGATAATATTTTCCTTTGTCCCTTTATAAACGGGAATACGGGAGAAATTCGTTTCTTTGAACAGTTTCATCACCGCACGGGGATTTGCGCGCAATTCCACCTTGACCACTCTGTCGAGCGGAATCATACACGAGCCGACGTGTAATTCGTCGTAGCGCAGCGTTTTAGAAATAAGCGCATGCTCTTTGTAATTGAGCACCCCTTCGTCCTTGACGTCGGAAACGAGCATTTTGAACTCTTCTTCCGTATACTTCGGTTTCTTTTTATTCAAACGGAATACGTAGAAAATGAATTTTTTCCACAAACCGAACAACCAGTTAAGCGGTGTAAAGAGAATCGCCAACGCATACAACGGATAAGAAACGAACATCGCAAACCGTTCGGGGGATTCTTTTGCAAGCGTCTTGGGGGTAATTTCCCCAAAGATCAAAATGGCAACCGTCAACACAACGGTAGAAAGTGTTGCGCCCAAATCTTCCCCCACTAATTTGATAAACATAATGGTGGAAAGGGTGGATGCCGTAATATTGACGATATTATTCCCGATCAGTAGCGTCGTCAATACACGATTAAAATCTTCGTTTAATTTTAACGCAACGCGAGCCGACTTTTTCTTCGTCGCCAATCGGCGCATTCGCACCGTACTAAAACTCGTATACGCAGTTTCCGTCGCCGAGAAAAACGCCGACAAAATGATGAGCACGATGATTGCAATCAACAAACCTAGGGTGCTACCGTCCATGATGAAAAATTAAAATCTCCTTTTTTTAACGTTATTTTTTTATACCACGTTTTATTTATTTTTAACCGTGTTTTTATTATATTATTTTTTTTCTTTCTTATCAAGTATTTTCCAAAGTTTTTTGGCGCCTTACAAAAAATATCTTCCGTTCCACCGAAACGTTTTCTTTTGTAGACTTCTTTCTTTGATTGAAACTCCGCCGCCGTGGTTTTTCCTTAACTAAACACCCCGACGCGGTGTGCTCTTAATTAAAACTCCGCCGCCGCGGTTTTTCTTTAACTGAACTCCCCAACGCGGTGTGTTCCTAATTAAAACTCCCCGCCGCGAGGGATTGTCCTTCCCTTATTTTTATTCTTCCCGATCGTATTCGGTGAGGAAACTCTTCCATTCCCGCCCTTTTCGCCAACCGAGCGTCGAATCAAGATTGACGTTGTGCATGCTCCGAAAAATATTTTTATCGATATCGGGATGCCCCTCTTTGAGCGAAGAAATCAACCGCTTGATCTCCCGACGCTTACTTTCCTCTTCTTTTGAGGCAACCTTTTCCGTAAACCGACAAGCGCAATTTAAGAAGGTCAACCCGTTATACTTTGCCCACGCGACGATATCTTCCTCCCGCACCATGTAAAGGGGGCGAATGAGTTGCATTCCTTTGTGGCTGGTCGAATGCAGTTTGGGCATCATCGTTTTCACTTCCGCCCCGTAAAACATGCTCAAAAGCGCCGTTTCCACCACGTCGTTAAAGTGATGTCCGAGTGCAATTTTATTGCACCCGAGCGATTTTGCGTATTCGTACAAATACCCGCGGCGCATGCGCGCACACAAGTAACAGGGCGAGCCTTCCGACACGGACGTTACCACGGAAAAGATATCGCTTTCAAACACTTTGACGGGCACGCCGAGTTTTTCCGCATTTTCAAAAATCAACGCGCGATTGCCCTCCGCATACCCGGGATCCATGACGATAAACTCCAAATCAAAGTGATATTTGCCGTGGCGGGCAATCTCTTGCATGCACTTTGCAAGCAGGAAGGAATCCTTTCCGCCCGAAATGCAAACCGCGATTTTATCCCCTTCCGAAATAAGGTCGTATTCTTTGACCGCGCTGACAAAACGGCACCACACTTCTTTGCGAAATTTTTTGATAATCGAACGTTCGATTTCTCCGATACTCATGCTCTTTCTCTCTTTTGTTTGAGTGCGTATGCGTGGGCGGAAAACGCCGCGACAAGTCCTTCCCCCGCCGCCTTGACAAACTGATAAGGCGTGCCCGTTACGTCGCCCGCAGCAAACAATCCCTCGAGATTCGTCGATCCGTCGCGGTTTGTTTTGACGTGCGCGCCCTCCGTTTCAAGCCCTCCGCAAAGCGCGGAAGGCGGCGTTGCATTGCGCAAGAAAAATACGCCCGAAACGGGATATGCCTTTTCTCCCGCAATCACTTCTTCCACGCGCATTTTTCCCTTGATTTCCGTCGGCTTTGCTTGGATTTTTACCACATTTTGCAATACGGTTTCAAAATTTTTGTACGCAGGGAACACGTACACCGTATTTGCTATCTTACTCAAATATTCAATTTCTTCTTCGTATTCTTTGGCGGAAATAACAACGGCGATATCTTTTCCTTTGTAAAGTGCCCCGTCGCAAACGGCGCAATAACTGACGCCCCGTCCTAAAAATTCTCTTTCCCCTTTTAAGTTTCCGCCCGTTTCCACGCCCGTTGCCAAAATGACGGAACGCGCGGAATAACTTTGCTTGTTTACGGTGATGACAAAGTGGTCTCCCATCGCGTATACGCCGTCCGCACGCCCCTCGGTCAACACGACTTCCTCCAATTGCTTTTGCGCTTGAAGCGCGCTTGAAAACGCCGTTCCGTCGCCGAAAAACGCAGGGTAATTGCGCACGTATTCGGACGCGCGTAATTTTTCGCCAAACCCTTTGACGCCAAGCCAAAGATAGTTCGCTTTTTTATTTTTCAAACAAAGTGCGGCGGAATAGCCCGCAATCCCTCCGCCGATGACGGCGACGTCGTAAAGCATCTCCTCTCCTTTTGCGCGACGATGGCGCTTTTTCTTTTCATCCGTCAGTATAACATACTCATGCGCGATTGTCAACCGCGGAAAAGTTTGCTTTTTCCTGAAAAAATGTAGTCTTTGCCCCGTAACATGCGTTGACTTTCCCTTTCGAAAGTTCTATAATATATAATATGGTAAAGAAGACGAGCAAATACGGTGCAAAAAAGGTCGCGACGCTTTCTCTTTTGACGGCGCTCGGACTCATTGCATTTATGATTGAAAGCCTGTTTCCGCCCATGTTTTTTCCCGGGGCGAAAATGGGGCTTTCTAACGTATTTTCCCTTTTTGTCCTCGTTTTATACGGACTTCCCGAAGCGCTCCTCGTGGTAACCGCAAGGACGGTTTTAGGCAGTTTGTTCGCGGGCAACGTCTCTTTATTGCTGTATAGTTTTACAGCGGGAATGGTCAGCATTTGCGCCTCCCGCGTGCTTCTTTTCGCATTTCCCCGCGTATCGCTTTTGTGCGTGAGCGTGCTGTCTGCCGTCGTACATAACACCGTACAACTGTTGGTGTACTGTCTTTTGACGCAAACGACGCTCCTCTTCGGCTATTTGCCCTATCTCGTCCTTTTGGGCGTGCTTGCGGGCGTCGTCGTCGGGCTTGCCGTAACGTATGTGGTGAAAGCGATTCCCCTTTCCTTCTTTTCGGGGCTGCTCGGTTGGAAGGAAGAACGCAACAACGAAAAAAATCAAAGTATGGAGGATTGAACTTTGAAAGCAGTGAAAGGAAAATTCTTCTCCCGCGGGGTACACCTGCAAGGGAGAAAATCGCTTTCCGAAACGCAAGCCGTGGAAACGCTTGAAGGCGTAACCGAAGTTGCAATCGCGCTTTCCCAGCACATCGGCAAACCCGCCCTTCCCGTTGTGGAAGTCGGACAAGCCGTCAAGCGCGGACAGTTGATTGCAAAGGCGGACGGATTTATCAGCGCGAACGTCCACGCGAGCATTGCGGGCATCGTGAAAGCGGTGGAACAACGCCCTGACGGAAAGGGCGGGAAGAGTACGTACGTCGTCATCGAACGTGCGGAAACGGACGAAACGGACTTTATGCCTCCGCTTGAAAACCCGACGGCAGAAGAAATCGTCGAACGCGTGGCGGCAGCGGGCATCGTCGGTATGGGCGGTGCGGGATTCCCCACCAACGTCAAACTCATGCCCCGTTCTAAAGTCGATACGCTCGTGCTCAACGGCGCGGAATGCGAACCGTATCTTACGTGCGACCACCGTCTGATGGTCGAGCAAACGGAAAAGATCGTACGCGGTGCAAAATACGTCGCAACGGCGCTCGGAATTGAAAAGATCGTCATCGGCATCGAAGTAAACAAGCCGGACGCAATCGCTTTGTTTGAACAAACGGATTTAGACGTTTGCGCACTCAAAAAGCAATATCCGATGGGTTCGGAAAAACACCTCATCTACTGCGCGACGGGGAGAAAAGTTCCCCTTGGCAAATTGCCCGCGGACGCAGGCGTCATCGTGCAAAACGTCGGTACGGTGCTTGCCGTATGCGAAGCGGTAGAAGAAGGGAAACCGCTCATTGAGCGCGTCGTTACCGTTTCGGGTACGGGAATCGAACAACCCCGCAACCTTCTTTGCCCCGTAGGCGCACCCCTTTCCGCACTCGCTGAACAATGCGGCGGAGTCAAGGAAGACGCGGTGAAATACGTTGCAGGCGGACCTATGACGGGAAATGCACTCGTCGGGCTCACCTCTTACGTCAGCAAGACGAGTTCGGGTTATTTGTTCCTTTCCGCAAAGGAAACGAACACGTACGAACCCACCCCCTGCATCAACTGCGGTAAGTGCGCGGACGTATGCCCGATGAGCCTTATGCCGATGCAGACGGAATTTTACACGAACGCAGGCGATTATCAAAAGGCGGACGTATACGGCGGCGTACTCAGTTGTATCGAATGCGGCGCTTGTACGTACATTTGCCCCGCAAGACGTCCTCTTGCGCAAGCAATCAAGACGGCGAAGGCTGAACTTCGCAAGAGCAAGTAAGGAGGAAGGGAACTATGAATCAAAAACTTATCGTATCGACCGCACCTCACGTTAGAACTTCTCGCTCTACGAAGCAAATCATGTTAGACGTATTGATCGCCCTGATCCCCGCAACGGTCATGGGGATCGTCCTCTTCGGATGGGAAGCGGCGCTCATAATCGGTCTTGCAGTCGTTTCGGCGGCTCTCACCGAATTCGTCTACTACGTCATTCAGCACAAAATTTGGAAAAACCCCAAAGAAGTCGTCCTTTCCTTCTTCAAACAGTTCGACTTCACCTCTTTGATTACCGGTCTTTTGCTCGCGCTCGTGATTCCTGCAAGTGCGGAACACTGGTATATGCCCGTCCTCGGCAGCATTTTTGCGATTGCGGTCGTCAAGATGCTCTTCGGCGGAACGGGGAAAAACATCATCAACCCCGCGCTCGGCGGAAGAATCTTCCTCTTTATCTCCTTTACGGCGATGACGGTATACCCCGCAACCACCGATCTTCTCGGTAGATTCGGCTCCGTTTCCGTAAGCGAACTCAACACGGGCGCAACGGCACTTCAAAGTTTCCTTCAAGGAGGCGAAACCCTTTCCGCAATCGACCTTCTCATCGGTTCTACGGTTGCGGGCTGTATCGGCGAAACGTGCAAGATCGCACTCATCGTCGGCGGTATCTACCTTTGCATTCGCGGCGTTATCAAATGGTATCTTCCCCTCATCTACATCTTGACGACGGGATTGTTCGCGGTTGTCCTCGAAGGCTTTGACTTTAACGCGTTCCTTCCCTCCATTCTCGGCGGCGGCTTGATCCTCGGCGCGATCTTCATGGCGACCGACTACACCACCACCCCCAAGAGCAAACTTGGAAACATCATTTATTTCTTCCTTCTCGGCTTGCTTACGGCAGGATTGAGAAAGGCTACGGGAATTGAAGTCGTTTCCTTCTGTATCGTACTTATGAACTTCCTCGTCTTCCTCATCGACGCGCTCATTAAGTGCCGTCCCTTTGGATACAAAAAGGAAAAGAAACAAAAGGAGGCAAAATAATGACTGTGAAACAATTCTTTAAGAGCACGGCATTCAAAAGCCTCGCCGTTCTCCTTTCCATCGTCATTATCGCGGGCGGTTTGCTTGCAATTTGCAACGACTTGCTCTACGTTTCCGAAGAGGAAAAGTTTGAACGCTCCCTCGCGAAAATTTACGGCGGATCGGCAAAGGTCGAAGAAACGATCAAATTGACGAACGACAACAAAAAGCAAGGAGAAGGCAAAATCAACTACGCCTACCTCATGGACGACGGCAACTACCTCATCCAAGCGACGGGCGAAGGCGGATTCAGCGGCGGTACGGCAACCGTTTGGGTGGTCGTCGGCTGCAAGGATAAAAAGTTTGACGGCGTGAAAAAGGTCGTATACGAAACGAACGAAGGGCAAACGTACATCTCCAAGTTCGGCGACGCGTTCTACGATCAATTCGTCAAATCGGCATCTCAACTTGACGGAAAGACCTTCTCGACCGACAAGAGCGACAAGACCGTTCAAGTCGTCAATGCAGGCGCTTCCATGACGACGACTGCAATGTGTAACGCGGTCAACGCGGCAGTCAGTTTCTTCAAGACGGCGATCCTCGGCGAAGAGGTCGTTGCGGACATTTACGCATATCAAAAGTTCGTGGACGTCGAAAACTCGACGATTACCCCCGACATCGCGACCAAGACGGTTACCTACTCGCTCGCGATGAAGAAAAACGGCATCGCCCCCGCTTACACGGCAAACGTAACCGTTGTAGACGGCGTGATTACCGCATTCGCTTATGAAGGCTCGATTGCAACGGACGATTCGTTTGCAGGAAAGGTTGACGCAAGCTTGAAAGACGGCTCCCTTCTCATCGGCAAAAACGCGGATGAAATCAAGGCGCTCATCACCGAAGAAGGCGGCAACGTTTCTATGAAACTTCCCGCAGACGCAAATCTTACGACGGACGCAACGTACTCCTCGATGAACCTCATCCTTGCGGCGGCGTTTGCAACCGCAAACTTCGACACCTTCCTCTATCCCGTCGTCTATGCGGACTGGATTACGGAAGACGCGCACACGGTAGAAGGCACCACCGTTACCTATACCTTGACGGTAAAGAAAAATGCACCCGCTCCCGCGATCAACGTAACCGTTGTTGTAACGGACGGCGCAGTTGCATCCGTTACCGTCGGCGACAAGATTGCAGAACCCGATTCCTTTGCGGACAGCGTTGCGGCAGGCGTGAAAGACGGCTCCTTCTTCGTTGGAAAGACGGCTACCGACATGGCGGCAATGGTCAAAGAGGACGGCGGGAAACTTGCCGCTGCGGATTTGACGGGACTTGAACTCACGACGGGCGCAACCCGTTCGACGGAAAGCATCATCTATGCGGTCGCATACGCAACGTGCAACTATGCAACCTTCCTTGCAAAAGACGCACCCGCAGATAACGGAGGTGATCAGTAATGAATAAATACGGCAAAATTACAATGGACGGGTTGGTAACCAACAACGCGACCTTCAAACTCGTTCTCGGTACGTGCGCAACGCTCGGTCTTTCTTCCTCCGCGATGAACGGACTTGGCATGGGCATCTCCGTTACCATCGTCCTTCTTTTGAGTAACGTCGTCATCTCCCTTTTGAGAAAGGTCATTCCAAACACGGTACGCATTCCCGCGTTCATCGTCATCATCGCGACGATGGTAACCCTTCTCCGCATGGTCCTTTATAAGTTCATGCCCGACTTGTACGATTCGATGGGCGTCTTCTTGCCCCTCATCGTCGTTAACTGTATGATCTTGGGAAGAGCGGAAGCGTTTGCAAGCAAACAACCCGTTCTCGACAGCGCAGTCGACGGCGTTGCAACCGGTCTTGGCTTTACCGTAGCGCTTACCATTATGGGGATCATTCGCGAATTCTTCGGAAGCGGCAGTTTCTTCGGCATGAAGTTGTGGGATTTCACCATCGGCTTCTTCACCAACTCCGCAGGCGCGTTCTTCGTATACGGTATTTGCATCGCCCTCTTCATCCTCATCACCGATCAGGTTGAAAAGATGCTCCGCGCAAGACGCGCAAAAGCGCTCCGTATTCCCGACGGATTGAGCCCCCTTCCCGCAACGGAAGAAGGAACGGAAAAGGAGGAAGCGTAAATGTTTGAAACGATTTTAATGATCGTCATCGCGGCGGTCTTCTCGCAAAACTTCATTCTCGTTAAATTCCTCGGAATTTGCCCCTTCCTCGGCGTATCCAAAAAGACGAACAGTGCGCTCATGATGGGCATTGCGGTAACCGCGGTCATGCTCCTTGCAACCCTCGTTACCTACCCCCTCTACACCTTCGTTATGGTTCCCCTTGGAATCGAATATCTCGAAATCATCTTCTTCATCTTCATCATTGCGGCGCTCGTCCAAATGTTGGAAAAATTCATTCAGAAGTTCTCCCCCTCCCTCTATCAATCGATGGGGATCTACCTTCCCTTGATCACCACCAACTGCGCGATCTTGGGCGTAGCGGAACTCGTCTTGAAGGCAGAAGTTGCAACCGTCGTTCCCGGCGTTACGGCAGGGATTGCGATGAACCTCGGCTACGCGCTCATCTACGCGCTTTGCGCAGGGCTCGGCTTTACCCTTGCAATGGTCTTGATGGGAGGCGTTCGCGAACGCATTGAAAACCTTCCCGCGGCAAAATGCATGAAGGGATTCCCTATCACGATGGTCGTGGCAAGTTTTATGGCGATGGCGTTCTACGTCTTCACCTTGATTTAACGGAGGTCGAAAAATGATTGATTTATTGTTAGCGGCAATTCAATGGGATAAATTCGGCATTGTCATCGGCATTTTTGCGGCGATCGCCGTCGTACTCGTCGTTTGCATTTTGCTCGTTGCAAAATTTTGCAAAGTGGACGCGGACGAAAAAATTGAAAAGATCCTCTCCAACCTTGCAGGCGCAAACTGCGGCGGTTGCGGTTGCTCCGGCTGCTCCGGCTTTGCGGAAAAACTGTGCAAAGGTCAAGCAAACCTCGGCGACTGCCACGTAACGGACGCGGCGGCAAAAAAGGAAATTGCTGACGTTCTCG
The DNA here is from genome assembly GCA_017621735.1 of Clostridia bacterium. GTDB lineage: Bacteria > Bacillota > Clostridia > Christensenellales > Borkfalkiaceae > Gallimonas. Next base: position 21,247 of record JAGASM010000020.1, read on the forward strand.
GAATCCCCTTTGAGGAATCCAAACCCACCGTCAGCGTATGCAAGTGCAGCGGCGGAAAATACGCGAAGGACACGTTTGACTACGTCGGCGCAAAAGACTGTGCGGAAAAGGCAAAACTTGCAGGCGGCGGCAAAGAATGCGTTTACGGTTGCTTGGGCGAAGGAAATTGCTCCCGCGTATGCCCCGAAGACGCCATTGACGTTTGCGAGGGCTGCGCATCGGTTAATCCCGACAAGTGCACCTCTTGCGGCGCGTGCATGAGCGCTTGCCCCAGAGGCTTGTTTGAACGCATTCCCGCAGACGCAAAAGTTTACGTCGCGTGCTCCTCTCACGACAAGGGAAAGGCGGTTATGACCGCTTGCGAGCACGGCTGTATCGCTTGTACCAAGTGTGCAAAGGTTTGCCCTTCGGGCGCTATTACCATGGTGGACAATCTTCCCGTAATCGACTACGACAAGTGTACCAAGTGCGGAAAGTGTGCAGAATCCTGCCCCCGCCACACCATCGTCGTCAGATATTGAGCATAAAAAATGCGTTCCCTTGCGGAACGCATTTTTTTATCTTTGTTTATAAACCGCTCGAACGGATCTTTTATACATCATTCAAAATGCGCTCCCTTGCGGAACGCATTTTTTTATCTTTGTTTGTAAACTGCTCGAACGGATCCTTTATACATCATTCAAAGTGCGCTCCCTTGTGGAACGCATTTTTTATGTCTTTGTTTGTAAACCGCTCGAACGGATCCTTTATACATCATTCAAAGTGCGCTCCCTTACGGAACGCAACGCCAACGTTCTGCCGCTGTATATATTTACGCCCGCTCGCAAATGCGAGCGGGCGTAATCTATGTTATTTTCTTTATCCACCTTTGTGCCGTCGTATGCGCTCGGCTACTTCATTTAATATTCCTTTCTCCCAAGCAAGTAGTCGGTCGAAACCTCAAAATACGCCGCAATAGCGCACAACGTCATAAGATCGGGCTCCACCGTCCCCTTTTCAAAGTAAGAAATTCTACGTTGCGTAGTGTGAAGCACTTCCGCAAGCCCCGCTTGCGTCAACTTTGCCTCTTCCCGCAATCCCTTTAACCGCTCCGAAAATAAAATCTTCATACGAAAATTATAGACAAAAATGGTCTAAAATATTTGACATAGACAGTTTTTGTCTATATAATGTAGATGACTATCTTACAAAAGGAGAGAATTAGAAATGTTTTGCAAAAATTGCGGTACGGAAATTGACGACAAGGCTTACGTTTGCCCAAAATGCGGTGTAAAAACCACCTCTATCCCTGCGCCTGCAGCGGATGACGCACCCAGCGCGGGCTTTGGTGTTTTAGGATTTTTCCTCCCTCTTATCGGCTTTATTTTGTGGCTTATTTGGAAGGACTCTTCCCCATTAAAAGCAAAGTCGTGCGGAAAAGGAGCGCTGATCGGGGTTATCGTTTCGATTGTCTTTTCCATTATCGGCGGAATTATTACGGGAGCCATGCTCGGCGGTCTTTTTTATTACTAACCCTATTGAAATAAGTTCCGCCCCGACGCAACGCGTCGGGGCGGAAGTTTTACTTGATAAATTTTCCCATGACTTCGGCGGTAGAAGAGAAATACGCGAACGTGTCGGGGTACTTTCGCAAAATGCGTTGCACCTCGGCGACCTGACGCTTGCGCACCACGCAAACGAGCATGTTTTTTTCCCGATGCGAATACATTCCAACCGCGGGCATCATGGTAACGCCGTGATTGAGCGAACGGAAAATTTCTTCCGAAATTTCTTCGGGATGCGTGGTAACAATTTCAAACTTATACGCTACCTTAAACCCTTCGAGGACGATATCGCACACCTTGCTTGTAACAAAGAGGGACACGAGCGCGAGTAAAACGGGATCGAGTTTCACCGTAAAACTCGCCCCTTGATGAAAGACGAAAAAGGACGCAACGACGACCGCCGCATCAAACAAGAACGTAAACCAACTGACTTTGATAAACTTGATCTTCTTGTTTGCAACCGTCGCAAGAACTGCCGTTCCTCCCGCCGTTCCAAAACTTTTCAACATGATTGCAAGCGCGACGCCGAGCAAAATCCCCCCTGCAATCGCCGCAAGAAAGGCGTTCGTTTCCGTTTGATAGACGGGGAAATTCGGGATATACTCAAACGCGATGAGCAAAAACGAAGTTACGAGCATGGACGCAAACGACACGATCGCTTCCCGCTTTCCGATAAAAAAGAATGCGACAAAAAAGAGCGGAACGTTGAGCATCAACAAAAACCAACCCGAATTCCAATGAATGGCGTATTCGAGCAAAATGGCAATGCCGTTGATCCCCCCGGGCGCAAAGTCGTTGGGCGTAACAAAAATATAAATCGCCAACGCGCGCACGATTCCCGAAAGCAAAACGGGAATCCCCGTCAAATATAAAAACTTCCAAACCGCGGACAAAAACCGCTTCATAGTTCACCTCTGTTTTTTCTTCCCCTATTTTAGCACGCCGCCATTCAAATTGCAAGAGATAAATGAAAATATGCGCATAATTAATGAGAAAAATCCTTCCGTTTGATCGTTCGTCCGTCAATCTTCTTGTATTTTTTATTTGCGGTCGGCAAACCCACTATTAATGAGAAAAATCTTTTCGTTTGATCGTTCGTCCGTCAATCTTCTTGTATTTTTTATTTGCGGTCGGCAAACCCCTATTAATGAGAAAAATCCTTCCGCTTGATCGTTCGTCCGTCAATCTACTTGTATTTTTTATTTGCGGTCGGCAAACCCACTTTATTATAACACAGGGGGATTCCTTTTGCTAAAGTTTTTTATTCCGCCACTTCAAGCGGCGGTGCTTTTCCGCAAAGGAACATAAAAAAACACCTCACGTATCGTGAGGTGTTTTCCGTTTGAAGTCAAATGAAACTCAAATTTTTTCGCTTTTATTGCGAGGGTGTTTTTCCGACGCTTTTCGTGCGATTAAAATCGTCCCGTATGCGATGATTACGCCGACAAAAAGCAAAATCGCGCAAACGAGCCAATACCAAAGCGGGAAGGTATATTGCGTTACCGTAAGCCCTGCATCTTTTACAGTTGAAATAAACACCGTCGGGATCGATCCTAAAATAAATCCCGCGATCGCACAGTACGTCCCGCGCGGATGTGTTTTAAGAAGCCATTTCATGATGACGGAAATGAGGAAAAATCCAACGATGATTCCCGCACCGACCAAGCCAAGCACAAGAAGCGACGTGCCGATATGTTGCCCTTTTATGAGCCCCGTTATCATACGGACAATCGGATTATAGTATCCAAAGATCAAGAGGAGCATACTCCCCGAAATGCCGGGAATAACGAGCGCACACGAACCGACGACGCCGATGACAAAGAGCATTACGTAGCCAAACGGTTGCAAAGCGAACAAATCAACTTCTCCCGCAAGCGGTAAAAAGGAAAGGGCCGCCGCAAGCGCCAACGGAATTAAAACGGAAAACACGTTCAAAAACCGAGGCTTTTTGATCTTCTCCGTTACGGACGGCATTCCGCCGAGCGCAAGCCCGACAAACAAGCATACCGTCGGAATGGGATAGTTGGCAAGCGCCCATTGAAGGGGAAACATCAACGCCATAATTCCGAGCACCATACCAAGTCCGATCGGAAGCAAAAATAAAATGCTCTTTTTGAACTGTTTGAAAATGTCCGCAATCGCTCCGACGAGCCGTTCATAGATGCCGAGAATCGCAGCAATCGATCCGCCCGAAAAACCGGGAATGATAAACGCCACGCCGATACAAACACCGCGCAAGATATTCAAAAGAAATTCAGCGACCTTCGCTCCCTTTTTGTTTTGACGCTCTTCCATGACTTCTCCTCTCACGTTCTATAACAGTATATCACACACACGCGTAAAAAACAACAAAAAAGAATTTTTTTGAAAAAATTTTATATTTCTTTTCCGTATTTCCCGCAACTATCCCGCACAATAGGACGCAAGCAATTCGTAGAGCGTTTGATAATATTCTCCAAGATATTCCCGCGCAAGCGTATCCATTGAAAACGCATGCAATCTTGCGTCTGCATCCGTCGTTACGTCCATATAATAATTTCGCACGACGAGAAACCGTTGCGCATACGAAAGGCTATAATTCGGGTTGTCCGGATAACGGTACGGTCCGACGTCATTTCCGTCGGAGGCGATCCCCTCGTACTTGATTTGATAGAGCAAATCGTTTTTGACGACCTCTATTTCCTCATTCACCCGCGCGTCTACTTCGGCGTTCGCATCGCGCAAAGCGGAAGAGCGGGCGTTTCTGTTCGAAAGCATAAACAAAAAGTTCTCCCGCTTTTCCTCTTCCGCCGCACGCGTGATTTTATTTTTCTTTGCTTGCGCCGAACGCACCATGGCAAGTTGCACGGAAGAAAGATCGGAAAATTCCTCACTTTTCAAATCAATGATATCAATAACCATACGCCGACTCCTCCCTAACTGAAAACGTAATTGCCCGCAACGCGCAATCGGCATCGCATGTACAAATGCGCAAGCGAAACGCCGTTCCTCGCACGGGTTTCGGAAAATAAAGCGTTTCCCCTGCTTTTCCGCAAACGGTAACGCTGTCTTTTTCCCCTTCCGCGATAATTCGGAAATAGCCGTGCCCTTCCAGAAGTAAGGCGTCGAGGTATTTTCTCCGCGCCGAAAGTCCCAACGCCGTACGCCCGATTTCCGCAACGCATTCTCCCGATGTCGGCAATCCAAAAGGCGTTAATCGGAAAAGTTTTCCCTCATCCGTTGTAAAATACGCCTCCCCTTCGATTGCCGCAACCGACCGCGCGCGCTCACCGATTAAATATCCGCTTCCATCCGCAACTGAAACGGAAAGAAGCGTTCTTTCCCCGTGCTTGTTCTTTCCTGCAAGGTAATACCGACTTCCGCAAAATGCGGCGTTTGTTTCTTCATCCACCGAAATCTCGCTGATCCCGCTTCCTTCTACCCGTGTACAATACGCGCCGCCAAAAGAATACAACCCGTTTTCTGTAACAAATAAAATTTTTTCGCCGCAGTTTGCAACCGTCCTACGGTAAATCCGCCCGAACGCCGTAGGCAAGTTGATTGCCTTGACGTTTCGCACGTCCCCTTGCACTCTCAACTGCGTTACGCACCGCTCGCGAAAAAGATACAGTTTTTCCTTAAACGGGATGAGTCCGAACACGTCGCCTCCGACTTCGGGCAAATCGACGTATCCCGCCCCGTGGAGCGTTTCTTCCGTTTCGTTCGCACGCATCGGAGCACTGTAATAAAGACGGTATCCACGCGCCGTAAATAAGCGGTCGTAATGCCATGCGGCGCACACGCCCCCGCGCGAAGAAGAAACCTCTTTTACCGAAAGTTCTCCGATGGAAAAGATTTGTTCTTCGCAAACAGCGTAAGGCATTTCGTTCCCTTCTTCGTCAAAGGTAGATACGATCGTCTTTAACGCTCGAATCCGATCGATCAACCGCACGCCCCCCGCCACGTGTTCGTATAAAAATTCCCCCTTATAAAAAAACGTACGCCCGCTTGCACGGTAAAGATCGGCACCTTTGATAATTTGCGCAACTTCCTCCTTGCCTTCTCCGCATACAAGCGCCCCGTTTTCGGGACGGAAATGCAAAAGATGTGATACGACCGCTCCCTCACCCTGATAGGGCGTCATCCGCTCTTTGCGTACTGTTCGCGCTCGAAATTTCGGTTTCTTTAATTGTTTTTCTACAATCAATCCCATACACTCTCCTCTATTTGATGAAAAGTCCGTCTACGTTCCAACCCTCTTACGGCGATCATTCCCGCCCCGATTGACTCCCGCTCACAACAGCCCCTCGCCCTACGACTTTACCCGTAAAACCCGATATGCGTTCTCTTCCCCATTAAAACGCCCGTCCTTCCATCAATTTCTTGTTCTAACGCACGCGCTCAAACCCATCTACGGGAACGCATTTTCCTTTTTTTTCGGCTGACGTTTGCCGCGCGTACCGCCTCCCGATACTTATTCTCCCACGTTGCCGCTTCGGAAAATTGTCCAACGGAAAGGCAAAACTCGCTTGCAATCGCATACGAAAGCAACCGCTTGGACACCCTCGGCGAAAGAGTGCATTCATCGTCGATCCCCTTCTCTTCGGGCGCATACGTATAAGAAACGGTTACGCTCTTCCCGCAAACGGAGAGATATTGCGGATAGATCGAAAAAGAAATCTCCCCCCGCTCGTCCGCAACCCGCAGTATTTCGACGGGCGCAAAGGGAAAGGCGGAAAAGAGAATTTTCCCCTCTTCCACATGAAAAACGTCCTCTCTGAAAAGGGGGAAATAATCGAGTGCGATTTCGTTTTCAATCAAACAGTAACAGCGGAGCAGCGTCGCCAAATCACCCGAAGGCGTTCCCGTACAAGAATGCAGTTGCGCGACGAGGTCTTCCCGTCCAAGCGCATACGCCGCGCTTTCCATAACGTCTTTTACCAACATAGTCCCCTCCTAAAAAAAGAGCGGAGAAAATTTCCCCGCTCCCGACTGTTACGCCTCGGTAATTCCCGTAAGCATCGCTTGCCCGCAAGGACGGGAACAAATCAGTTCCGCATACTTAACAAGCGTTGCGGTATAGACGGGTTTTCCTGCCTTTTGACGGAGAATTTTACCGTCTTCCCCTTCAAGCCATTGCCAGTCGCAAAGTTGGTGAAGACAAAAATCGTCCGTGTTCAGCAAGTACATGGTCCCCTCCGGACAGAATCGATCGGCAAAAACGGGAATCCCGTTAAAACTGATCGCACGGAATCCGCCTTCAAGCGTCATCGTTTCCGCCTGCTTGTACTTTGCAAGCGCTTCGGCAAGCGCGCGGCGAACGCCCCAAGAGCAAACGATAAAGTTTACCCCGCTTCCCGAAACTTCTTCCAAATAATCGATCGCCTTTTGAATTTTTCCTTCGGTGATCGCGCCGACGTTCGTCTGCTTATATGCGTTCATCCAACCGTTTTGTGCGCGAGAAACGCCGTAAAGGGTATCCGAATCGGAAAAAATTGCTTGAAGCCCCGTAATTTCCAAGCCGTACGAATTTTGCACGACGAAAATACTGCCGACGGCATCCGTAATTGCCGCTCCGGAAAGGGTTACCGTCCTTTTCGCTCGATCGACTGCCGTAATTTTACGCGCGGTTGCAACGGCGCTCCCCGCTTGATAGACGTCGACGATCATTCCCTCCGCAACCGCCGCAACAGTGTCAACGGTATAGACGGAACCGCTCGCCGAAGATACGGTTGCAAGTTTCCCGCTTCCGTCGCCAAAGAGCATTCTGCCGAAATTAAAGGCGGAACTCTTTACAAGCCCTTCCATTTCATCGTTCAAAAGGTTGACGAACGCTCCCTCGTTGTTCGCGGAAGCACGAATCGCCTTGTCCGAGATTTCCACCGTGCCGTAAAGGTTTTTCAAAGACGCGACGAACTGCGCGTAGTTGTTTCCGCCCGCCGTGGGGAGTGCGCCGTCTTCCGTACCCGCGCCGATCCCGCCGTTTACGCCGAAGCGGACGAGTTTTCTCACGTCCCTACCCCAAACGTCCGCCGTACTCATTTTAATTTTTGCAAGAAGCGGATTGACCGCCGTGTTTAATTGATCGCTGACAACGTCCAAATAATACGATTTGAGCGCGTTGTCTGCCGTATGTGTCGTTACCATAATTTCTCCTTAATTTTGATGATGACCGCGGAAGTACCCAAGCGCAAGTTGCCCCGCCTCCGCAATCGATTTCACTTTGTGCGCAGGCGCCGCAACCCCCACGCCTCCCTTTGCCATAAGCGGCACGCCTTTCAACGAAGAGAGATACTCGTTCACAACTCGCGCGCGAACGCTTTCGCTCCTCTCGACCAAACGATAAATTTCTTCTTCGCTCATCAATTCCGTGGGCGCCTTAACGCCGTCATAAGAAGAAACGGACGCGCTTTGCCCTCCGCCCTCCTCCTCGACCGCCTTTTTCGCCTCACCGAAAGGAGAATCGGTCTCCGTGTGTTTTTGATTCCCCTCGAGTTGCTTCAACCTTTGACTGCGGCGGGTAAATTCCGATTGCAGCGCCTCGTACGCACGCGCGAGGGCGTCGACGTCTTTGAATTTTTTGAGGATTGCAGGAGCCTGTTTCTCTTCCGCCGCTGCGGGGTGCTCGTTTCCTCTTTCTTCTACGTGTTCGTTTTCCTCATTCATACTTCTTCTCCTTTTTGCTTTGATGGCTACGGATATGACGCCGTACGCGTTCCTTCATCGCACAATCCGCCTCCCCGCCCGAAAGAAGGGCGCGCGTGTGCTCCGTAACGTGAATGTCATGATCGTCGTACTCGTCCGCCTCTACCTCTTCGCTTGCGAGCAATACGTTTTCCCGTTCCGCCTTTTTGACGTGTAAATGAGAAATGTCGCGCGCGTTGTGAAGACTGCCGTAGCCGAGCGCTTCCAACACTCTGTTGCGCATTCCATCCGACATTGTTCCGTCCGCATTCTTGAGAAGTCCGAGAGAGAGAAGACTTAAAATTTCTTCCTTTTTCTGCTCGGCGCTTCGCTCGTATTGCGCTTCAAACTCAATGTCGTCGGCGGAAATATCACTCCCGTCGAAATAGTGCCATTCGGTATCCCCGCCCGACCCCGTCATGCGAAGAATGCGCTTTGCGGAGGCAAACTGCTTGTAAAGGTGCAGAATCTGCTTGCCGACCTCCTTTACCGCATAGTCTACGCTTTGCACGCTCATCGTCATGCGGGCGGTATCCTGGTCAATGAGAAGTTGCAAGCCGACCGCGGACGTTACGTTCGCGGGAGTTGCGGAACTGCGCGAAATCTCACTCGTTCCCGAAACGAAAATAAACTCGTTTGCAATCCGCTCCTCTTCTTCCGCAAGTTCGTTGGGAATTTTTCCGCAGTCGAGAAAATCAGGCTTGGGCGAACCTTGACGGTAAACGAGAACCTTTCCCGGATATAAGCCCTCTTCCGCCAACTCGTCCGCATCTACAGACCCGTCCTCCACCGCGACGACTCCCATCGACAAGCGGTTCAAGAATTCGTGCTTGCGGTTTCTCACCGCGTTGTATGCCCGTTGCAACGGGATCATTCTGTCTACGACGGACACGCCGTAAAACGAGCCCGGAATAGGAATGCTCACTTGGCGGACAAACGGGAATACGCGCTCTCCCCGATCGCCATTCAAATAGGGCAAACTTCCTTCGTAAAGCAAAACGCCTCCTGCAACGATTTCCAACCGACCTTGCGGATATTCTCCGTTTGGTCGGGTATACCGTTCAATTAAAATTTCATGATCTTCCGGCACGGGACGCTCCTCTCTATCAGAAGGTCGTCTCCATCCCCCTGCCGACGTGTACGGCGCCAGCGAAAAGTCCGTTACACGCCTGCCCGGCAGCGTAATTCCAAATCTTTCTTTTATCTCGTACACGGGTACCGCCTTTGCGTGAATGATACTTCTCACCTCGGACATACTCTCCGCCGTCAAACAATCGGGATACACCTCAAACGGAGAAAGCGCCACGACGTTAACGTCCCCCTCTTTGAGCGAATGCCCGTTGGGATCGGTGCCGATTACCGCGCCGTCGTCGTAATTCCATACCACCTTGTAAAACGCTGTTCCGCACGTTTCCGACCAAAGCGTTGCCGACGAAATAATTTCGTCCAACTTGATGCGGGTGCGGAGAGAACGCAAGATATTTGAACAAAGCCGTGCAATTTTAAGATCTGATTCCGAATCGGAAAAAGCACGCACTTCCAAGGAGGGACGCACTTTGGACAGTCTTGCCATACGCGTTTCAATGGTTGGCGCGATGTAGTTAAACGCCCTGCGCGATTGCCAATAAAAGGAAGCGTCCTCCTCTTGCAATTCGCCCGCGGGCGACAGGTCGCAAAATTGATTTCCGCTTACGAAGTTTAAGTTGAGTTCCCACCCCCGCTCCAAACTCTTTCGCATCTTTTGACGCGATTCAAAATCTTCCGTAATCGCTTTTGCAAGTGTCTTTTTTCGTTTTTCTTCTCTTTGTTGACTGTTTTCCACTTTTTTTCTCCTTTCAAACGTCTTTTTTTATTCCGTACCTTTTACGGCACTCAAAAGCCTATTTTATTTCATCCTTAACGCCGCCCCGACTTCTTTCCTTGCAGACCGCTCTTCGTTTTCTTTCTCTTTTAATTCTTTCAAAAGTCTTTGCTTTTCCGCCTCCAACTGCTCGTCCGTAAGAGATCGGCAATCGATCGACTCTCCCTCCAAAAGCAGTTTTACCGCCTTTAAGTCGGGGGGAATTTCTTTGCGCACTTCTTTCCGCCGAAGTAGTTTTAACTCTCCGTCCTCCACGCCGTATTCTTCCGTCACCTCTTCTACGGAATAACCGGTCGCAACGCGGTAAAGCGCCTTTTTTAGTTGTTTCTCTTCCATCTTTTCCTTTTCCATCTAACCCGCCATTATGGACTTCTCTTTCATTGAAACTCCGCTCGCCCTTCCTCTTTCCACCGTTCGTCCGTCAAGAAATCATACGCGCCGACGACCACTCCGTCTTACTTGTTCCCACCCGCGAGTGCCGTAAGTTCCCCTTACTCTAACGCTTTGAACCCTCGTTCCGACCTTTTTGCGCCGACGGTACTCTCTCACGGACTTTTCCGCAACTGTATTGCCCAGCTTACTTGTTCCCACCCGCGAGTGCCGTAAGTTCCCCTTACTCTAACGCTTTGAACCCTCGTTTGCGCCGACGACTACCCCCGTCTGCGATTCAACTGCCGAATGCGCCGATCTTTATCTTTGGAAATTTCACTTTTTTCTTCAATGCGCGGGGGATTTTTCGGCTTCGTCATCAAATAGTAGCGCAACTCGTCCAGCGCGTGATCGTCCTTTTTATTCGGCACCTCTCCGCTTCCCCAAAAATACCCCTTTATCTCTCGAATTAAATTGACGCAGTTAGAAAAGATATACAAATTCGGCAAGCCGTTCTTTCCGTTCAAATAACTTTTTACTTGAGCGATTCCGCTAAACAAGTCTTTGTTTACACGCGGATTGACCAAAATTCCGCGCTCGTAAAAGAGTTCTGAAACACTCTTTGACGAGGCAAGCGTCCGCTGTCCCGCAGCGCTGTCGATGAGCGCGCATACGCGCCCCCTTGCGTCCTTTTTCCAACCAAGCAAATCGCAAATGCGAAAAATTTCCCTTGCGTGAAAATCAACGTCCTTTCCCGCCGCATAGTGCTCGGCAACGACGTAAACGTTGTCGTCAAAATCCACCGCATACCAATGCGCGGAAAGCGGATTGTGAAGTCCCGGGTCAATCGAAATGGTATCTTGCCACTCGGGCGGGATCGAAAAGGGTTCGACCACGTGTACCCGTTCGTCAAATTCCGGATAGACTAGCCCCTCCCGCGTGCAAAAGCGACCGAGTTTTCGCGATTGCAACGTCGTTTCATCCATCGTCGCTTCCAAAAGTGCAATTTCTTTTTTGGAAAGATACGGATTATCCGCCCACTCCATAAATTCGTACCAAACTTCGGGATTGCGGTTTTTGTTTTGATAAATTTCTTCGTAAACGAACGTCAATCCTTTTAGGGGCGTCATCGTGCCAAAAATATCCCCTTGCTTGTCCACGACGCGCATACGGCATTCTTCGTAGATATCTTTGGGCGGTTCTTCGTCAAACCAAACGAAGTCGAGCGAAGCGCCTTGAAACTTTTCCCGCCCTTGATCGCAACTGCGAAAACCGATGACGGAAACCCCGCCAAATGCGTTTTTGACGAGAATGCGGTCGATCACGCCGTTTTGCGGGCTGTCTTTTCTCCCGCTCGTCATGACGATATCTTCAATTTGATCGGGGCGCAAATAGTGCAAAATTTTTTGTTGCGCGACGTCCCGCTGTACTTGTGCCGTAAGCGATACGACCCAGCCGAACACGTTCGGCTTATTTTTGCGGTAAGGATGTACCCCACGCGCAAGATAAACCGCCTCTACCGCCCCGCACTCCGTCTTTCCCGATCGATTTCCGCCAAACACCCACCGATTTCTCTTTTTGCACTTGTGAAACTCCACTTGCTTTTTATGCTTTTTTCTTCCCGTATTGTAACGGGAAAGCGCGTCTTGTTCTCTTCTAATTGCCTGTTCCTTTTCAATAAGCCGTATGCGCTCTACAATTTCATTCACGTTCCCCACCCAAACTTCTCCCTATCACGACGGCAGCGCCATCACCGCACGATCTCCGTAACCGCCTTATCAACAAAACTCACTTGCAACTCGTTTTCTTCCATTCAAACGCGATCTTCATCCGCGCGCCACATCGTACCATCGACCTGCCCGTTTCTAATCAATTTACGTTTCTTCCCTCTTTGACGGCAATCGACAAAACTCCTCTTATTCCGTTGCTCACGTTTTCGTATAATGGCGGTTATGAAACGACTCATCTATCTTCTCTTATCCGCTCTTATTTTGACCGTATGCAGTCCGCCCGCTTTTTTCGTCTTTGCGGAAAGCGGGACGTTTGCCGTCGCCGCCGACGATGACGTGTACTTCTATTCACAGCCGGACGAGCGGAGCGGGCTTTTTCTCATTCCGCATACTTACTACGTGCAAGTACTTTCCGACGGTGAACCATTTTGCCGCGTTTCCTATTTAGAAGACGCCCCGCCTTATCGTAAAATAGAGGGATATTGTTTGAAAAATCGCTTAACGTTCGTCGATTTTTTGCCCGAACGCCCCTTTTTGAAGCGGCAGATTTCCGCCACGTATTCCCTTACGGACGGCACGCCCCTTCCGCCAAACGGCGACGTTTTGCAGTCGATTCAAGTCGATTACGTCTATTATGGAAGTTATTCCGTCGGGAGTTCTCTCTACTACTACGTATACGGAAACGAACAGTTCGGCTACCTCCCCGCAGAGAAAGAGTTAGAATACGAGCACAACAGCGATTACTTATCCTCCGTTTCGGGCGATACGGTCGATTCCACTCCGCTTGAAAAGGACGGCAAACTTTCTGGTTTGCAAATCTTCTTTATTTGCTTGCTTTGCGTTTCCGCGATCGCCGTCGCCATATTCGTCTTGCGAGGAAAACGCACTCCTCCATCGCGCGACTCGTCCGATTTTTGAAAACAAAGCCCCGCCCTCGTCCGTTTTGCAACGACGGCACGTTCTCTCCCGCCTTTGATCGCCCGCTTGATTTTAACAAAAAAATCAAACTCGGAAAAATCCCGCTCAAACCACTCCTCCGTCATTCCGCGCGTAAGCATCTTTGAAACAACCCGACCGAGCAATTTTGTTTGTCTGCGATAAAAGGTGCGTTCGGAACAATCGAGCGTCATTCCCGCAAACCGACCGTTTAGTTGTTCCCTCCTGCGGAAATACTTGTATTCGAGCAAATACGCCTCTTCATCCGTAAGCTCGGCAATGATAATGCTCAATTTTGCATATAGAATACGAAGCCGTTCTGCAAGGAGTACGTCGTCCGCAAGTTTTTCCATTAGCGTCAGCGTATCCCCGTGCGAACGGTAAGAGAGCATCGCCTTCGTTTCTACCCCCGTTTCTATCGCCTCGGCAATCGCGGGCAACTGCGGATATGCGTATAGCAGCACCTTTATATATTCGTTTTGCGCCATATCCGACAACTTCCCTCCTTTTTTGAAATTTATGCGAACATTTGTTCGTGTTTTTATCTTATCACTTGTTTGTGGCATACGGTTGCCGATATGTCAAATTTTTCCAAAAAATTTTTCTTTTTATTTTTCCCCTCATTGCGGCGAACGGTTTTTCGGGAAAAGCGTTTCTTTTTCCTTTTCACGACTTGTATTTTACGCGCGCGCGTGTTATAATGGTAATATGAAGTTACGAAAGACAAACATTTGCATCCTTTCCGCCGCCCTTGCGGTTTCTGTTTTTTCGGGAAGCGTTTCTGCCGTTCTCGGCGCGGAAACGCCCCTTTCCGTTACAAAAGAGAACGCCTCTCTTTTGCTCCCTGTCGATTACGAACAGTATCTTCCCCTTACAAACCCCGCAGACGCGGCGTTTGCGGAAGATTACCTTGCAATCGCCGACGGGCGTTCCGTTTACGTGTATGACCGTGCGACGGAAGAATACGCCGTATACTCGCACACCGACACGGTAACAAAATTGCAATTTTCCGAAGAAGGCGTTTTGTATTTTGCGGACGAACAGGCAAAGTTGTTTTTCCTCGATCCTTCGGCAAGCGAACCAACCATTACCGACACGACGAAAAACAGTTCTACGTTTTTGATCGAAGGAGATAAACTGTTTACGGCAGTTGTTTCTTCTTCCCTTACAAACATTCGCGAATATACCCTTTCCGACCTCGATTCGCCCGCGCGCGTCATCGACGAATCCGTCCAACTCAACGCCCCGCCCCACCTTGCCTATGAAAACGGCGCCTTACTTTGCGCGGCAAACGGCATTCTCTTGCGCTACACGGAAGGCGAGCCCACACAAGAACTTCTTTCTACGCAAACGGTGCAAACGAACGGACTTTCTTCCGTTTGCCTCTACGAGGGAGAATTTTATTATACGTCGGCGAGCGGGCTTTACCGCGCCGACCGCGAAGAGGGCGTTGCCACCCTTTTGTACGAAGGAAACGATTTTTCCGCCTTAACGACGTACGGCAACGCGCTTTATTGCGTAAAAGATACTTCCGTACTCGGATTGGAAATTGACGGCGACACCGCGTCCTTTACACAATACGAAATATGCGGATCTTCCGCCTCCTCTCACCGTCTTCTTTCCGCCGTTCAAACGGTACGCGCGGGAGCCTTGACGGTTACGGCGGACGTTTCTTGCATCCGCATATACGATCGCCAAACGGACGAATATACCGTAATTTCTTGCGATTATTCCCCTCAATCCGTTGCAACGGACGGTGAATACGTCATAGCGACGGACGGAAATACGGACGTTTACACCTACGATAAAACGGGAAACACCATTGCGCGCGCCACCGTTTCCGACCGCCCGATCACGGGGCTTGCATGTATTTTCGGAGAATGTTATTTTGTAACGAGCGGAAGCGACTACGGCGCTTTTTCCATCGACTGTGAAAGCGTTTCATCCGAGTATCGCAACGTAACCGCTTTCTCCCCTTCCGCTCTTACGACGGATTTATACGGGAATTTATTCGTCGCCGACGCCGTAAACGGAAAGATTTACCGCTACGAACAATCTCGTTTCGTCGGCACGGGCGCAGACGACGGCACCCCCCTTTCCTTTTCGCTTCCTGTCGGATTTACCTCGTTGCAATCGGACTATAAAGGCAACGTTTATTGCCTGAAAGATGCGACGCTCTATCAAAACGGCGAAGAATTTGCCACCGTCGACGCAAACGGTTGCGTCTATCGGCAAGCAATTCCCGCTCCGCAATCCGTTTCTATCGGATTTGAAAGCAGCGAAATCTACTTGCAATACGACAATTTTATCCTCGCAAGCGACGCGCTCGCCGTGCCCGCTCTCGACGCAATCGACACGGAAAATTGCGCGACGGAACTGTTCGCTCCGCAATCCCCCCTCACCCTCCTCACGGTAAACGAAGGGGCAATCGGAATTCAAATCGACCTTAACGGGTTGCAGACGGACGATTCTACCTTTGCCTATCAATCCGCTTTCCGCACGGAAGAAACCGCGCGCGGAATTTTACTCGCGGAAACGGACGAATACAACCTCGTTGCCCTTTTCGGCGAAAACCGCAAATACACGACGGGGCTCTTCCGCAAGCAAAGCGGAGAATGTTCCCCTCTCCCGCAAGAGGAATACCTCACGCAAGAAAACGCCGTCCGCTATATCACGAACGACGTTTCCATCAGTTTGTTCCCCTGTCAAATTCCCGTTCTTCGCGGACAAACCGTCGCACGTGCCGAACGCGTTTTGTTACTCGCAACGGTTTCGGCAGGCGCCGATTACGATTACGACTACGCATACGTTTCCTATCAAGGGGAACAAGGAGAAATCCGCGGATATCTTCCCCTCGGATATTTGACCTCGGCGCTCCCCGAACAAGAACGCAATGAATACCGCATCGCTTGGTTAAAGGAGAATGAAGAAGGAATTCTCTTTACCGCGGACGACGGGGCGCAGATCACGTTGACGGAGCGCACGCAAATCGTCCTTTATCAAACGGATCCCCTTACGGCATCCGTTGAAGTAGACGGAAAGACGTATTATGCAACCGTAGAACAATCGATGATCGAAGAAGAAAAATCGGACGCAATGCGCATCAGTTTGATCGTAATTTTGTCCGTCGTCGGAGTGGGAATTATCGGTGGATACTTCTATTTGTTCCCCCGAAAAAAAGAGGAAAAAAACAAGTAAAAAACATCAGCCAAGCGGTTGACTTTCCTCTTTCTTTATAGTACAATATGCCTCAATGAAAGGCTTAAAATGATATTTGAAGGTGAAGAAATGGCAAACTATTTATCCCCCCTTGCGCCCCAACGCGCTGACCCCTACGTAACCAAATACGAAGGCAAGTATTACTTTACGGCAACCCATCCCCTCTACGACAGGATCGTAATCCGTTGCGCGGACACGATCAACGGCATTGCAACCGCGGAAGAAAGAGTCGTTTGGGTAAAACACAAACTCGGAAAAATGGCTTCCCATATTTGGGCGCCGGAACTTCATCGCATCATGGGAAAGTGGGTTATTTACTTTGCCGCGGGCGAAAAATGCAAAGTATGGAAAATTAGACCGTTTACCCTCATTTGCAAGGGCGACGATCCCATGACGGACGAATGGGTCGAGGGCGGCATGATGCAAGCGCACGAAGACGATCCCTACTCTTTTACCGATTTCTCCCTCGATATGACGGTATTTGAAAACAAAGGAACTTGGTATACCGTTTGGGCGGAAAAGGTCGGTCAACAACACGGTATTTCCAACCTCTATATTGCCGAACTTGAAACTCCTACCAAGTTAAAGACGGTGCAAGTTCTCCTCTCCACTCCCGATTACGATTGGGAACGGGACGGCGGTTTTTGGGTAAACGAAGGCCCCAACGTGTTAAAGCACGACGGTATGCTTTACCTTACCTTCTCCGCTTCCGCAACGGGCGCTTGCTACTGCATGGGCATGCTCCGTGCGCGCGAAGACAGCGACTTGCTTGATCCCCGTTCTTGGGCGAAAGATCGCTATCCCGTATTAAAGACGGACGAATCGCTCAACGTATTCGGTCCCGGCCACAACTGTTTTGTCGAAGGGGACGAAGGCGAAACGCTTTGCATGCTCCACTTCCGCAGTTACGAAAAAATTACGGGCGATCCTTTGCGCGACCATAACCGCCACGCACACGTCATGAAAGTTACTTTTGACGAAACGGGCGCACCTCTTTTCAAATTGAACGGAGAAGAACTTTATAACACGCCGTTTGAAAACGAAAAACAAAAACACATCAACGACTGATTTTTGCGCCCGTCCTTATGACGGGCGTATTTTATACGGAAGGAATATTATGAAACGGAAAATCTTAAAAATAACGGCAATTTGCCTCGCTGCGCTCCTCGCAGCACTCGTCCTCATCGTGGGAATTTACGTCGCCTACGTCGCAATCGAATACGATCGCATCGAGGACAACCTTCCCCTTTTCATTCAAAACAACGACGGGCGGAACGCCGTTCAAACGGGGACGCAATGCACCGCCGTTACTTATAACGTCGGATTTGGCGCGTATTCGCCCGAATTTTCCTTTTTCCTCGATACGGGCGTCATGGACGACGGAACAGAGGTCGCGGGCACACACGGCAAAGCGCTTTCAAAAGAAGACGTCGAAAAGAACGTCGAAGGCTCTCTATCTTTTGTACAAGGGGAAAACGCGGACTTCGTCCTCTTGCAAGAAGTGGACGAGGACTCCGACCGCAATTACCACGTCGACATGAGAAGCGCGTTTTCACTCACCGAATACGCGCAAATCTACGCCGTAAATTTTCACTCCGCAAACCTCTTATACCCCTTCCACGACGCGCACGGCAAGAGCAATTCGGGCATTTATACCCTCTCTAAATTTTCCGTCGAACAGTCCCACCGCCGTTCCTTACCCCTCGCGACCGACCTCTCTAAATTTTTCGATTTGGACCGTTGCATCTCCATTACACGCCTTCCCGTCGACGGGGAAGAGCGAGAGTTCGTCCTCATCAACTTGCACCTTTCCGCTTACGACGAAGGCGGAACGATCCGTGCTTTACAAATGGACCTCTTAAAGCATATTTTACAAGAAGAGCGGGAGGCGGGAAATTACGTCGTTGCGGGCGGGGATTTTAACCATCTCTTGGCGGAAACGGACTTTCCGGACAAACAGCAAACCCCCTCATGGATCGCACGGTTCCCCGAAGACGGACTTCCGAACGGATTTTCCGTTTGTTGCGCCACGAACGCCCCCACCTGCCGCGGAGCAGATCTCCCTTACGAAAAGGGCGTCAACTATACGTGCGTCATCGACGGATTTATCCTTTCCGACAACGTAACCGTAAATTCGGTGCAAACGTGCGATTTGGATTTCGCCTATTCCGACCATAATCCTGTAAAACTGATCTTTACGCTAAACGCATAATCTCCACGGATCATTGTCTTTTTCCTCACCATTTCCGATAATTCAACGCGCTTACCACCCTATGCGCCTACCATGTACGCTTACCACCCTATGCGCCAAGCGCGTGCGACGGTCCTTATGCAAAACGCTAACTCAACACGGCGACCGCTGCCGATAATCACCTCAACGCTTATCGCCCTATGCGCCTACCATGTACGCTTATCGCCCTATGCGCCAAGCACGTGCAACAATCCTCACGCAAAACGCTAACTCAACACGGCGACCGCTGCCGATAATCACCTCAACGCTTAACGCCCCGCCAGAGTTTGCTTTTACAATCATTCAAATCATTCATTCCATCATCAAACAATTTGACAAAAAAAGAAAACGCCCCGCGCGCCAAACGGCGCGCGGGGCGTTTTTCTTATAAATCGATAATTTCTCCGTATTTCTTTTCGAGAACATACTTTGCAACCGTCAATAGGTTTCCGTCTTTATCTACCCCGTTATAGAGGGTAAACCATTCCGGATGAAGAAGATACTTCACCGCCATATCATCCCACACGTAGCATCCTTTCTCGCCCGAAACAAAGGTCATTTGACGGATTTTGCGCACAAAATCCCGCATCATTCCTTCGCCGTCAAGCCCGCTTTCTTGCACGTTTAAAAGTGGATTTCGACAGGTATCCATCGTGATTGCAACGTGCGGACGACGCACGCAAGCGGAAAATGCACTACGGTTTACCCCGTGGTTAAACTCATACCCGTTATAGTTTGGCTCTTCCGCGACGTTCCCGCCCATAAAAATAAATTGCGAGGGAGTTTTCTCCTTTAAGAGATGTTCCACCACCGTCATCGGTCCTAAACTCAACAAAATAAATCCGTCTTCCAACGAAGAAACCCACTCCGAATAGGAAAGTACGGGCACGGGACTTTCCACCTCCGAAAATAAACTGCCCATGCCGTCTTCCCCGTGAATGAATTTAAGAAATTCACTCGGTTGCGGAAGAAGCGTTGTATCGACAATGCGCACGTTTTGTGGAAGATCTCCCCAAGCCGCAAGCAATTTTTTTGCATTGCAAAGGGCAACTTCCGTGGGCACGTTTCCACCGATCGCCACAATATCAATAGACGAAAACGCGCTCGCATGCGAAAGAATATCGCACGTCGCCGCCCCGTCGTCTAATCCGTAATCGCAAAACACAACTAATTTCATATTTTCCTCCTTGCACACGCCCCGTGCGGAAAGATTTCCCCTTTACAGTCCATCCCGTCAAACTGCATTCTTACACGGTTATTATACCACAATTCCCGCTTTCTTACAAGAGTAGATTGAAAAATTATTCCGATCCCCAAACGATACAAATCGCCCACCGATCTTAAAATGAAACAAGCCCCTATGCGGGGCTTGTTTTTTAACTGATGTTTCCGACCGAGCGAGGGAAGAGGGTAACGTCGCGGATATTTTCGATTCCCGTCATGTACATGACAATCCGTTCAAACCCAAGACCGAACCCACTGTGCGGAACGCTGCCGAACGTGCGCAAATCGATGTACTGCTTGTATGCGCCGATGTCCATGTTGCGCGTTTTCATTGCTTGCAACAATTTTTCGGGATCCGCTTCGCGCTCGCTGCAACCGATAATTTCGCCGATTCCGGGCACGAGCAAGTCGGTTGCCGCAACCGTCTTTCCGTCCGCGTTTTGCTTCATATAGAAAGACTTGATTTCTTTTGGATAGTTGATGACGAACACGGGCTTTTTCATAACGACGTCCGTCAAATATTTTTCGTGTTCCGTTTGCAAATCGCAACCCCATTCTACGGGATAGTTAAAGTTCACGTCCGCTTTCTTCAAAATTTCAATCGCGTCCGTATAATCGAGTACGCCGAATTTACTGTTGACGACGTTGTACAACTTGTCTTTGAGCCCTTTCTCCATAAAGTTATCGAAGAAAGTCATCTCGTCGGGGCACTCGGTGAGTACGGCGGAAATGACGTATTTTATCATTTCTTCGGCAATCTCGATGATATCGGGAAGTTCCGCAAACGCGACTTCCGGCTCTACGTGCCAAAATTCGGAAAGGTGCTTGGTCGTGTTTGAATTTTCCGCGCGGAAGGAAGGTCCAAACGTGTAAATTTTAGAAAACGCCATCGCCGCGACTTCCCCTTCCAACTGACCGGAAACGGAAAGCCCTGCTTTTTGTCCGAAGAAATCGTCCTTGTAATACGCCTCTTCCGACTCATATTTTGCGTTATACGGCTGGGTGGTAACGCGGAACATTTCCCCCGCGCCCTCACAGTCGCTCGCGGTAATCAACGGCGTATTGACGTAAACGTAATGGCGTTCGTGGAAGAAGCGGTGAATGGCTTGCGCCGCAATCGAACGGACGCGGAACACCGCGTTAAACGTATTCGTTCTCAAACGCAAATGAGGGATCCCGCGCAAAAATTCGAGCGTTGTGCGCTTCTTTTGAATAGGATATTCGGGCGGGCATGCGCCGAGAAGACAAACGGCAGTCGCGTTGAGTTCTACCCCGTCCCCACGGTACGCCTTGACGATCTCCCCTTTTACGAGCACGGACGCACCGTTTCTCGTGCATTCGGGGTCAAGCGTCAATTTCGCCTTATCCACAACGACTTGCAAACGGGAAAAACACGTCCCGTCCGACAATTCGAGGAAGGCTACGGCAGAAGAATCTCTGCTCGTGCGCACCCAACCGCATACGGTTACCTCTTTGCCGAGGTAATCCCCTTTCAAAACGTCTACAATGTCAATATGTTTCATAATCTCTTTTTAGCGGATTTTCCCGCCCCTCTCATTCTCTTTCGTCCACGAGGCGGAACAGTTCCCCCTCGCCCGCTTTGACGCGCAATACAAAGTCTTTTTCGTCTTTGATCGGCGTTTCAAACTGAACGCCCGCAAGCATTTTTTGTCCTTTTGTGTGAATATCCGAGCCGGCGGTCTTTGCAAGCGAATACTCGTTTGCAAGATTGTCGGCAAGTCGGTTTGCCCGATCGCTTTTACACGCATTTTGCGTTTCGATCCCGTCCACGTCGGAAGGGAATAAGCGCATATGATCGATATACGGCGCTTCGTGAAAGGGATGTGCCTGCACGACAAGCCCGCCCGCCTCACGGATATAATGGCAAAGTTGCCGTGTGGTAAGGCTTAAAATTTCGGGATGGGATTCGTACCATTCGCCGTCCAAACCGAAAAAGAGAAAATCCGTTCCGTAGTAAGAAGACTCAATGCCGAAGAACACGGAAAGCCCGCTCCCTTCCGCCGCCTTTTTTACCGCTTCGTATCCCTTGCAATAGGCGCGCACGCGCTCTTTGTAAGGAAGATCGCGCGAAACGGTTGTATTCCCGTTCAAAAAGTGGTCGGTTACGAAGATCCCCGCATACCCGAGCGATATGTATTTTTCCACAATCTCTTCGGGTGTAAAATTAGAGCAAGCGCTGATCAAATGGGTGTGTAAATGCGTTTCGTAACGGTACATAACTGTTTAATACGCCCTCGCAAAAATGACGGTATGCGCCGATTTCTTTCCGCACGCGACGCACGTTTCTTGCGTATCCTCTTTGGCGAATACTCGGCTCGTCGCTTGCGCAAACTCTTTGACCTTATCTTCGCAAGCGCGGCATCCGCACCAACCCGCGCGGACGAAATTGCCCCCGTTTACGCCGCTGAGCAGTTCTTGTAAACTGTCCGCCTTTACGATGCGGCTTTCCATTCTCTCTTTTGCCTTTTCGTACATACCCGTCTGTACGTTGGAAAGGAGCGCCTTTACTTCCTCTTCCGCATTTTCGAGAGAAACTTCCGTCTTTTCAAAATTATCTCTGCGCGCGCAAAGCATTTTCCCCGCTTCCAAATCGCGCGGTCCAAGTTCGATACGAACGGGTACGCCTTTCATTTCCCATTCGTTGAACTTCCATCCGGGCGAATTATCCGAATCGTCTAACGTTACGCGGATTCCCGCTCTCTTCAAACGGTCTTTCAATGCCGCGCATGCTTCTAACACGCCCGGTTTTTTGGACGCAATCGGAACGATAACGACTTGAACGGGCGCAACGACGGGAGGAAGTACAAGTCCTCTTTGATCGCCGTGCGTCATAATGATTGCCCCGATCAAACGGGTTGATACCCCCCACGAAGTGGTGTATGCATACTTCAAAGCGCCGTCTTTGTCGGAAAATTGAATGTCGAACGCTTTGGAAAAGTTTTGTCCGAGATAGTGCGTCGTTCCCGCTTGCAAACTCTTTCCGTCGTGCATCATCGCTTCCATGCCAAAAGTCGCAACCGCGCCTGCAAACTTCTCTTTCTCCGTCTTTCTTCCCGTCAAAACGGGCATAGCAAGGCAAGTTTTGGCAAACTCTTCGTATACGGAGAGCATTTTCAGCGTTTCTTCCATCGCCTCTTCTTCGCTTGCGTGTACGGTGTGTCCTTCCTGCCACAAGAATTCACTCGTGCGGAGAAAGGGACGCGTCGTCTTTTCCCAACGCATAACGTTCGCCCACTGATTCATCAAAACGGGAAGATCGCGGTACGACTGAATCCATTTGCCGTACATCGTTCCGATAATCGTTTCGGACGTAGGGCGAATGCAAAGAGGTTCGGCAAGTTTTTCCCCGCCCGCATGCGTAACGACGGCAACCTCGGGCGCAAACCCCTCGACGTGCTCCGCTTCTTTCGTCATAAAACTCATCGGAATCAGCAAAGGGAAATAGGCGTTTTCGTGCCCCGTTTCCTTAAAGCGCGCGTCAAGTTCCTTTTGAATATTCTCCCAAATGGCATAGCCGTACGGGCGAATGACCATCGTGCCCTTAACGGGACCGTAGTCGACGAGTTTTGTCTTCAAAACGACGTCCGAATACCATTGAGGAAAGTCGTTTTCAATGTCTGCAATTTGCGAAACGAATTGATTGTCCTTAGCCATAAATATACTCCGTATATTTTATTATCTTTCGAATTATACCATATTCGCGAAAATGAGGCAACCGTTTGAGGCTTTTTTCACGCGATTTTGAAAATTTTACGCAAAGGAAGAAAGAGTGTCGCCACCGAAACGACCGTACAAACCGCTTGCGGGATCATTGCAAAAAAACTCGCATAGAAGTAAGCGAGCGCCGCGTCCGCTGTATAGCGGAAAAACAAAGGAGTGATCACGTCGTCCAACAAGGTAAAACACACGGTAAACAGCGTTGCAAATGCAACGACGGAGGCAACCTCCTTCCATTCCTCTCCCCTCTTTTTTCCGTAAAAAAGCAGGAAAAAATATCCGACGAATACCGCGCACAAAAGGGCGAACAATCCCCAAAGCATCACTTGAATCCGTCTTTGATAAAGAACGCTTGTGGGAATCCCCGTTGCCGCAAAATATGCGCAAAACAAAAGAAGCACCGCCAAAACGACAGGACATACCCAAAAAGAACGCACCCCCCGTTTTCCAAGAACTCCAAACGTACCGGCAAAAACGTTGTAGTAGATAAGATACAGCGTAACCGCCGTCGGGGAAAACCCAAACAAGATACACCGCAAGAGAGAAAACGCCGTTGCCGTCAGCATTCCCCACCTCGCTCCCGCCGTGTAAGAAAAAACAAGGAGCAGCACGGTTACAAGTTCCACCCCGGGAATGACGGAAAGCGCAAACTGAACGGCAATCAAAAGCGCCACCATTGCGGCGCTTTTTGCAAGATTTTTTATTTGCTCCCGTCCCTCACGCATTGCGTTCCTCCAAATCAATCTCATGCCCCACGGCGCGTTTCTTTTCGTCCAACGTTCACGGGCGTCCGTTTTATAGCCAAACCGCCCTCGTCAATAACTTCCAAGTTGGATGATATAAACCGCGCCTTCGATAAGAGGCAGACCTTCCACGCCAAACAGCGCCGTTTTATCTCGCACGGCAATCCCCAGCAACTTAACCGCACTCGTCAATAACTTCCAAGTTGGATGATATAAACCGCGCCCTCAATTAGAGGCAAACCTTCCACGCCAAACAGCGCCGTTTTATCTCGCACGGCAATCCCCGCAACTTAACCGCACTCGTCAATAACTTCCAAGTTGGATGATATAAACCGCGCCCTCGATAAGAGGCAAACCTTCCACGCCAAACAGCGCCGACCCGCAATCCACCCCTTCGTAAACGACGGAAAATGCGGAATCGGAGTATGCAACCCCGTCTAATTGCGTCAACGAGGTATAAATCGCCCAAAACTCCCCGTCTTTCAACTCTTTATCACCGACGGATGTGAAATAAAAACCGTAATCCCCCGTATAGCCTTCGTAAGCAATCTCTCCGCGATCTTTGAAATACTCCATCGCATCAAAAAGGCTCGCGCCTTCAACCGTGTTCTTCGCCTCCACGACGATCCGCTCCCCACTTTCGTGCAAAACGACGTCCGATGCCCCGACTTCCGCAGTGCATGCGAAAAATAACGTCGAAGAGAGCAACACACAAAGTAAACTTAACCCTACTGCCATTCGTTTCATATTTTTCTCCTTTAAAAAATATATCGCTGTTGTTTCGCCCCCGATTGCATAAAAAAACGCGCCTTTCAAATTTGAAAAGCACGCAAAAACATAGCGCAATCACTTGCACCCGTCGCCTCTTTTCCAACCCGAAAAAAGAACGTATCGACGGCGTAGGCAGGTCTCCTGGCTAACGTTTTGCACAAAAAAGCGAAAACGTGGTGCAAATTTATGTACCGATCCTTCCCACTTGCGCAGTGAACCGATCCTTTGCACCGACAGTAGCGGGGGCTGCGGAGGAGTTCCTCTCTTCCCTTTCAAACCCTAAACGGGTACCCACGTCGGCATGAAATTGTAATTTAATGGCTGATAACTCTTTTAGAAATCGTTCCGTTCGCTCTTGGAGATATAACCAAGCGCAAACGCATTCGGCCCAACGTGCGACCCGATGACGGGCCCCATAATTTGCACGTGCGGCTCGATTCCAAAACGGGAGCGGACAAACTCCGCAAGTTCGTTTGCCGCCTCTTCGTTGTCCGTATGTACGATAAACACCTCTTTGAGTTCGTCGGGGCCTTCCGTTTCCATCTTCGTTTTGATAAAGGAAATCGCCTTTTTTACCCCGCGCACCTTGTCGATATTCAAGAGTTTTCCTTGTTTGTCGAAAGAAAGGATAGGCTTAATGTTAAGCACCCCGCCGATTGCCGCAACGGCAGCGGAAATCCGCCCGCCTCTTTTTAAGTACTGCAAATCGTCCGCGACGATAAAGTGCTGAATGCGAAGGCGTTTTTCCATTACGTAATCGTACGCCTGTTGCGCCGTCATCCCCTCGTTGCGACATTTGAGTGCAAGTCGCACCAAAAGCCCTTGTCCTACCGTCGCCGTAAGCGGATCTACGACGTATACGTTAAATTCGGGATATTCCTTTTTTACTTCCGCCGCCGCGTCCGCCGCGACTTCGCGCGTGCGGGCAAGCCCGCTCGAAATGGTAAAGTGCAAAACGTTTTTCGCACCGTCTTTTGCAAGCGCGAGAAAGTGGTTATAATGCGACTCATAATTGAGCATACTCGTCTTGGAAAACGCCCCGTCGCGCAACTTTTTGTAGAATGCAACGTACTGTCCGTATTCGGTAAACGCGTCAAGCCCTTCTTCCATAACCCCGTCCTTTTCTACGATGAACGAGAGGGGAACGTGCTTAATATCGTTTTTTACGATGTAGTCATGATATAAATCGCAAGTAGAGTCGGTCGATAAAACAAATTGATACATTTCATTGCTCTCCATTGTTGTCATTATATCATATTACTTTCAAAGTTGCAAGGGGAATTTTCTTCTTACGGAAAATTTTTATTATTTTCGTTGAAAGGCTTGAAAAATGTAGGAAATATTAGTATAATATTTGTAAATGATATCATGTGCCGCATAAATGTAGAAAATGCGGAAAGGAGTTGCATGACTTTACAAGACTGGCTAAAACTCAAAAACGGAACGGACGTGCGCGGTACGGCGATCGAAGGGGTAGAAAACGATCCCGTTACGCTGACGGACGAAGCCGTTTTGGGGATCGCCCGCGCGTTTTGCGTTTGGGTACAAAAGCGAACGGGAGAAAAACCTAAGATCGCCGTCGGACACGATTCCAGACTTTCGGCGGAACGCATTTCTTCTCTCGTTGCAAAGGGAATCACCTCATGCGGCGGAGACGTCCTTTTTACGGGACTTTCCTCCACCCCCTCTATGTTTATGCTGTTGCAAGAAGATTTTGGCGCAAACGCGTCCGTCATGATAACGGCGAGCCACCTCCCCTTTCAAAAGAACGGATTGAAGTTTTTCCTCAAAGAAGGCGGGTTGGAAGGCAAAGATATTACGGACGTTTTGACGATTGCGGCGGACGGAAACTTTCCTGAAGGCACGGGAAACGTAAAAGAAAAACCTTATATCCAAACGTATGCCAAAGCGTTCGTTGAAAAGGTGCGCGCCGCTTGCGGGGAGGACGAGCCGTTAAAGGGAAAACGCATCCTCGTCGACGCAGGCAACGGCGCGGGCGGATTTTACGTTGACCTCGTGTTAAAACCGCTCGGCGCGGACACGACCGGCTCGCAGTTTTTAGAACCGGACGGCACGTTCCCCAACCACATTCCAAACCCCGAAAATGCCGAGGCAATGCAATCTGTATGCTCCGCCGTTAAAAAATACGGCGCGGACTTCGGAATCATCTTCGACACGGACGTCGACAGAGCAGGCGCAGTTGCCCCCGACGGAGAAGAAATCAACCGCAATAAACTCATCGCGCTCATCTCCGCCATCTTGCTGGAAGAAAAAAAGGGCGCGTACATCGTAACCGACTCGGTTACAAGCGACGGACTTGCGACCTTTATCAAAGAACACGGCGGGATTCATCACCGCTTTAAGCGGGGATATAAAAACGTCATCAACGAGAGTAAACGCTTAAATGCCGAAGGGAAATACTCCCCTCTCGCCATTGAAACGAGCGGACACGCCGCTTTGAAAGAGAACTATTTCCTCGACGACGGCGCATATCTCGTAACACGCATCTTAATCTCCCTTGCAAAATGTGCAAAGGAAGGAAAAAACTTACTCGATCTCGTTTCCGACCTCACCTCTCCCGAAGAGGCGGCGGAACTGCGCCCCACTTTCCCGCCCGAAAGCGATTTTAAGACGCTCGGAGCCTCCCTTCTTTGCGACTTGGAACGCACCGTCAAAGAGAGCAAAGGGCTTTCCCTCGCCCCCGACAATTACGAAGGCGTACGCATCAACTTTGACAAAGAACACGGCGACGGCTGGGCACTCGTCCGCATGAGTTTGCACGAACCCATTCTTCCCATCAACGCCGAAAGCAACAAACTCGGCGGAAACGACGTAATCATTCGTTGGCTTTACGACTTTTTGAAGGAATATTCCTTCTTAAACCTTCAACCTTTCAAAAAATATTTATCAAAGTGAGGAGCACACCATGAAACAAACCACCATCAACGCAATTCGCATTCTCTCCGCGGAAGCAATTCAAAAGGCAAACTCCGGACACCCCGGACTTCCGCTCGGAAGCGCACCCATCGCTTATACCCTTTATCAAAACTTTTTGAAATTTAACAACAAAGACGCAAAATGGGAGGACAGAGACCGCTTTATCCTCTCCGCAGGGCACGGTTCCATGCTCGACTACTCCCTCCTTTACTTATACGGATTCGGGTTGAAAAAGGAAGACTTGATGAACTTCCGCCAACTCGGCTCGAAAACGCCCGGCCACCCCGAATACGGTCATACCGTCGGCATTGAAACGACGACCGGCCCTCTTGGACAAGGGATCGCAAACGCAGTCGGTATGGCGATTGCAGAAGCGCACCTCGCGGCGAAATTTAACCGCGAAGGCTTCCCCGTCGTCGACCACTACACCTACGCTCTTTGCGGGGACGGTTGCTTGGAAGAAGGTATTTCTTACGAGGCATGCTCGTTTGCGGGCACGCACGAACTCGGAAAACTCATCCTTTTCTACGACGACAACGACATCACCATCGAAGGGGATACGGACATCACCTTCAAAGAAGATATCGCAGCGCGCTTTAAGGCGCAAAACTGGCAAGTATTGAAGGTTGACCTCGTCAAGAATCCCGACAACGTCATGATGATTTCCAACGCGATCAAAAAGGCGCAAAAGGAAACGAAAAAACCTTCCATCATCATTTGCAAGACGAAGATCGGCTACGGCACTCCTTTGGAAGGAAGCCACAAGTGCCACGGCGCTCCTCTTGGGGTAGAAAACCTCGCTAAAACGAAAGAAACGCTCGGTTGGCCCTGTGCGGAAGCGTTTGACGTTCCTGAAGAAGTGCTCAAACACACGGCGAAAGCGGGAAGAAAGGGCGCAAAGAAAGAACGCGAATGGAAGAAGATGTTCGCCGAATACGAAAAGGCGTACCCCGAACTCGCAAAAGAATACAAGGCGGCAATGAAAGGCGAACTCGTCGACCTTGCCTCCAACGAGGACTTGTTCGCGTTTGAAAAACCGATGGCAACCCGCCAAACGTCCGCAGTCGTACTCAATAAGATTGCAGCGCTCGTTCCTTCCCTCATGGGCGGATCGGCAGACCTTGCTCCTTCCAACCTTTCGGATATGAAAAATACGGACGCGATCCACTACGGCGACTTTACGGCGGAAGATAAGAGCGGCAGAAACTTGCACTTCGGCATTCGCGAACACGCAATGGCGGCAATGGCAAACGGCATGCAGTTGCACGGCGGAATCCACGCATACTGCTCCACCTTCTTTATCTTCTCCGACTACTGCAAACACGCAATGCGCCTTTCGGCTCTCATGAATATCCCCGTCGTCTATATCCTCACGCACGACTCGATCGGCGTCGGCGAAGACGGACCTACGCACGAACCGGTTGAACAGTTGATCGCGCTCCGTTCCATTCCTAATATGAAAGTTTACCGTCCCGCAGACGGCAAGGAAACGGCGGCGGCTTGGATTTCCGCATTGACGGGAACTGCGCCCACCGCACTCGTTTTAACCAGACAAAACCTCCCTCAATACGCAAACAGCGGACTTGCGGCACTCAAGGGCGGTTACGTGTTGGAAGACTGCGAAGGAACCCCCGACGTCCTCCTCATCGCAAGCGGATCGGAAGTAGAACAATGCGTCGGCGCAAAAGCGGAACTCGCAAAAGAAGGCATCAAGGCGCGCGTCGTTTCTATGCCTTGCTTTGAAGAATTTGAAAAGCAACCCGCAAAATATAAAGAAAGCGTTATCCCCTCTTCCGTTAAGGCAAGAGTGTGCGTAGAGGCAGGCTCCCCCTACAGCTGGTACAAGTACGCGGGCGACAAGGGCGAGATTATCGGTATGTCCACTTTCGGCGCAAGCGGTCCTGCGGGCGAATTGTTTAAGTTGTTCGGTTTCACCGTCGAAAACGTCGTTGAAAAGGCGAAAATTTCCCTCGCAAAATAAAATAAATATCCACTGGCATAGCCAGTGGTTTTTACTTTTCGGGCATAGCCCTAATACTACCAGCGGGGCACAAGTGCCCTTTCGGGATGCCTGGCAGCGCGCTCTAATTACTTGCCA
>JAGASM010000021.1 GCA_017621735.1 Clostridia bacterium
CAACGGCTCGCTTTCAACAAATACGATAATGTACGGTATAACCGTTCAAACGGATAGTGGAAAACTTACAATCGAGAATGCTAAACTTAACATTACAACCACAGGTGCTATGGCTATCGGTATTCAGGCAACCGATTTTGTAATGACAAGTGGCGATTTAAAAATTACCGCATCGATGATAGGTGTTGGAACTTCTAAAGAAGATGGAATTTGTATTAATGGTGGCTCAGTAGAAATTGGCACTGCTACGGGTGGATATGCATTCATCTATTTGGATTTTGAGCATCTGAGTTTCAATCCGATCGCGCCCGACCTTTCAGGTTACGTTGGCGCATACAAGATGACCGCAGGCACCAACGTAGACGGCAGCGATGCTACCGATTTTAACGAGCTGTATCTCAGTTCTTACAAGTACGTGAAAGTAGAGGCTCTCCACGTTCATAATCACGGCACGGCTTGGGAAAGCGATGCAAACGAGCATTGGAACGAATGCGAGTGTGGCGATAAAGCAAACAAGGCGGCTCATAACGACGGAAATGCAGACGGCAAATGCGACGTTTGTGATTATCAAATGACAAACGGTGGCGGCGCTTCTGAACCGAAAGACGGACTTTCTGCGGGTGCGATCGTCGGTATTGCAGTTGGCTCCGTTGCGGTAGTCGGCGTTGGCGGATTTGCTCTCGTTTGGTTTGTTGTCAAAAAGAAAACGTGGGCAGATCTTGTTGCAATCTTCAAAAAATAACAAATAAAGCAAAATAATCTTGCAGGCGGTGGATGAAAACGTCCACCGCCCGTTTTGTATTAAAATCGTAAGAAGGTACCGTTTGCAGTTGACAAAATATGATAACCTTTGTATAATATCTTACAACGCATTTTTAGAAGGAAATTATGTATCAGATCATCAAAAAACGGGCGTTAAATTCAACCGTAACACTTATGGAAATTCACGCTCCGTACGTAGCGGCAAAAGCGAAAGCGGGGCAGTTTATCATTCTCCGCGTCGATGAGGACGGGGAACGGATCCCTCTTACCGTGGCGGGATGCAACGTAGAAATGGGGTCGGTAACGATCATTTTCCAAGTTGTTGGAGCAACGACGATGTCGCTCAATGAGAAAGCGGAGGGGGAATATATCCAAGATTTCGTCGGTCCGCTCGGAAACGCAACCGCAATCGACGGGTTAAAAGAAGTTGCCGTTGTCGGCGGCGGAGTTGGATGCGCGATTGCGCTTCCAGTTGCGCGCGCTTTGCACGAAAACGGATGTAAAGTAGTCGGAATTATCGGATTCCGCTCTCGCGACCTTGTCATTTTGGAAGAAGAATTTCGCGCTTATTGCGATGAATTATACATCGTAACGGACGACGGAAGTTACGGAGAAAAGGGAAACGTTTGTCTTCCCCTTGAACGGCTCTTGAAAGAGGGGAAACACTTTGACGAAGTAATTACGATCGGTCCGCTTATCATGATGAAATACGTATCGCTTACGACGAAACAGTACAACGTCAAAACGGTTGCAAGCATGAACCCCGTTATGATCGACGGCACGGGAATGTGTGGAGGGTGTCGTTTGACCGTTGGCGGAGAAACGAAATTTGCTTGCGTCGACGGCCCTGAATTCGACGCACACCTCATTGATTTCGACGAAGCGATCAAGCGTTCCCGCATTTATCAAGACTTTGAACGGCACGCGCGGGAAGAACATTGTAATTTGTACAAAAAGAAGGTTTAAGCAATGTCGAAAATCAATCTTAATCCGAAAAAATGTGCGATGCCGACGCAAGATCCGACCGTTCGGCGGCGGAATTTTGACGAAGTAACGCTTGGATATACGGAAGAACTTGCCGTAGAAGAGGCGCGTCGGTGTCTTAACTGTAAAAATAAACCGTGTGTGGAAGGTTGCCCCGTCAAAATTCGCATTCCCGAATTTATTTCCCTCGTCGCGGAAGGAGAATTTGAAAAGGCTTATCAAGTTTTACAAGAATCCACCTCGCTTCCCGCTGTTTGCGGACGCGTATGCCCGCAAGAAAATCAATGTGAAGGAAAATGTACGCGCGGAATCAAGGGAGAACCTGTTGCCATCGGTCGGTTGGAGCGTTTTGTTGCGGATTTTCACAACGAACGCCAAACGGAATTTGTAAATAAAGTTTGTCCGAACGGACACAAAGTCGCCGTCGTAGGCTCCGGCCCTGCGGGGCTTGCATGTGCGGGCGATTTGGCAAAACTTGGGTATCAAGTTACCGTTTTCGAGGCGTTACACGTCGCGGGCGGGGTACTTGTTTACGGAATTCCGGAATTCCGACTTCCCAAAGCAATCGTCGCAAAAGAAATCGAACATTTAGAGGCGCTCGGCGTAAAAATTGAGCGCAACGTCGTAATCGGTCAAACGCTTACCGTACAAGAACTGAAAGAAAATTTGGGGTTTGAAGCGGTATTTCTTGGCAGCGGCGCAGGACTTCCCCGCTTTATGGGAATCAAGGGCGAAAACGCGGAAGGGGTATATTCGGCAAACGAATATCTTACGCGAAACAACTTGATGAAAGCGTATAAACCCAACGGAAAAACGCCGATTTTACATGCGAAAAACGTTGCCGTCGTCGGAGGCGGAAACGTTGCAATGGACGCCGCGCGTACCGCTATGCGTTTGGGTGCGGAAACGGTTACCGTCGTCTATCGCAGAGGGAAAGAAGAACTTCCTGCGCGGAAAGAAGAGGTCGAACACGCGGAAGAAGAGGGGATTGCTTTCCGCTTTTTGACCAACCCTGTGGAAATTTTAACGGATGATAACGGTCGCGCTTGCAAGATGAAATGTGTCGAAATGCAACTCGGCGAAGCGGACGCGTCCGGACGGCGCACCCCTTGCGTCAAAGAAGGGAGTGAGTTCTTGTTAGACGTTGACTGCGTGATTATGTCGCTTGGAACGTCGCCGAATCCTCTTTTAAGACGCACGACAGACGGACTTGCAACCACCCGCCGCGGCGAAATTATAACGGACGAAAACGGATTGACTTCCATCGAAGGAGTCTATGCGGGCGGCGACGCGGTAACGGGCGCGGCGACGGTAATTCTTGCAATGGGAGCAGGAAAAAACGCCGCCAAAGCGATTGACGAATATCTTCAAAACAAAAATTAACGATCGGGAAACGGAAATCGCGCCGTTTCCCTCTTTTTTTTACAAAAAACATAAAAAATTTTTCCGTTTAGTATTGAAAGTTTGAACAATATATAGTATAATATGGAAGATAAGGCGGCATATATTCCGTGCCGTCGGCGGAGGAAGCAATGGAATATTTGAAGACAACCACTGAAGAACAAAACGACACTGATTTCCCGCTTTATTTATACCATCACGGAAAAAACGACCATTTGTACGAATTTCTCGGTTCGCACAAAGCAATGCTTGACGGCGTCGCGGGTTACGTTTTCCGCGTCTGGGCACCGCGCGCAAAGAGCGTGAGCGTCGTCGGCGATTTTAACGAATGGAATGAAGACGCCAACCCTATGCAAAAAATGGTAGACGGAGAAACGTTTGAAACGTTTATCCCCGAACGGAAGGTGTTTGATAATTACAAGTATTGTATCAAGACGCAAGACGGACGCACACTCTTAAAGGCGGATCCGCTCGCGTTTCATGCCGAAACCGCACCCGAAACCGCCTCGAAAATTTACGAAATCGACGGTTATGAGTGGGAAGATCAAGAGTACTTTGACAATCTTTCAAAAAAGAATATCTATTCTTCTCCCGTCAACGTATACGAAGTCAATCTTCTTTCGTGGAAACAACACGAAGACGGAAGTTATTTAACCTATCGCGAACTTGCGGAGGAACTCGTTCCTTACGTCAAGTCGATGAACTATACGCATGTCGAATTTATGCCCGTTACCGAGTTTCCGTTCGACGGCTCGTGGGGGTATCAAGTAACGGGTTATTTTGCGGTAACCTCACGCCTTGGCACTCCGCACGATTTGATGTATTTAATCGATCAATTTCACAAATCGGGGATCGGGGTAATTATCGACTGGGTGCCCGCGCATTTCCCCAAAGACGCGCACGGACTTTACGAATTCGACGGTTATCCGCTGTATGAATGCAGTCAATGGGACCGCATGGAAAATCGGAGTTGGGGAACACGGCAATTTGATTTCGGAAGAAACGAAGTCATGTCCTTTCTTACGTCCAGCGCATGTTTTCTCTTTGAAAAATACCACGTTGACGGATTGCGCATTGACGCCGTTGCTTCCATGTTGTACCTTGATTACGACAAAGAACCCGGAAAGTGGATGCCGAATATTTACGGCGAAAATAAAAACTTAGAAGCGATTGCTTTCTTGCGCCGATTAAACGAAACAGTCTTTTTGCGCTTTCCGTACGCATTGATGATTGCGGAAGAATCGACGGCATGGGGGTACGTTACCAAACCGACTTCCATCGGTGGATTAGGGTTTAACTTTAAGTGGAATATGGGTTGGATGAACGACGTCCTTTCTTACGTCGCGCTCAATCCGTTTTTCCGCATGAACAACCACAATAAGTTGACCTTTTCCATGATGTACGCCTTCTCGGAAAATTACGTATTGCCTATTTCTCACGACGAAGTCGTTCACGGAAAATTTTCACTCATCAATAAGATGTCGGGAACTTACGAAGAGAAATTCGCAGGCGTTCGCTCTTTCCTCGGCTATATGATCGGGCACCCCGGGAAAAAACTCAACTTCATGGGAAATGAGTTCGGGCAATTCAAAGAGTGGAACTACAAAGAAGGCTTGGAATTTTTCTTGCGCGACAATTATGAGA
The DNA here is from genome assembly GCA_017621735.1 of Clostridia bacterium. GTDB lineage: Bacteria > Bacillota > Clostridia > Christensenellales > Borkfalkiaceae > Gallimonas. The sequence continues at coordinate 4,792 of JAGASM010000021.1, forward strand.
TGCACGAAAAACTTTCCAACTACGTCAAAGAATTAAACGCATTTTACCTTGCGCACTCGGAACTGTACGATATCGAAGATTCGTGGGACGGATTTGAATGGCTCGCGGCAAACGATGCCGACCGTAATATCGTCAGTTTCATTCGGCGCAACCGTGCGGGAGAAGAACTTTTCGCCGTCATCAGTTTTTCGGGTGCCGTCGGAAAGGATTATCTCATCGGTGTAAATGAAAAGGGGAAATATCGGTTAATTTTCAACTCGGACGATAAAAAATACGGCGGAACGGGTTCGCTGAAAAAGAAACTCTTTCCTGCGGTAAAACGGCCGAGCCACGGCAAGGAATACTCCATTCCGATTGATATGCCAAAATTGACGTGTTTGTTTTTTATCAAAGAGCCGCAAGGCAAAAAAACGGTAAAAACGGCGAAAGCCGTAAATGATTAGGAATAAATCAGGGGGAAAATTACCATGCAAAGAAAGAAAGAATGCGTTGCGATGTTGCTCGCGGGCGGTCAAGGCAGCCGACTGTACGCGTTAACGAATAACATCGCAAAACCCGCAGTTGCTTTTGGCGCGAAGTATCGTATTATCGACTTCCCGCTTTCCAACTGCATTAACTCGGGCATCGATACGGTCGGCGTTTTGACGCAGTATCAACCGCTCGAATTGAACGAATATATCGGCAACGGTCAACCGTGGGATTTAGACCGTGCGTTCGGCGGGGTGCACATTCTGTCGCCTTATCAAGCGAAGAAAAAATCTTCTTGGTACGAAGGAACGGCGAATGCGATTTACCAAAATATGCATTTCATGAAGATGTACAATCCCGAATACGTTCTTATCCTTTCGGGCGACCACATCTATAAAATGGATTATGCGCAAATGCTCGACGCACACAAGCGCACGGGAGCGGACTGTACCATTGCGGCAATCGAAGTTCCCATGAAAGAAGCGTCCCGTTTCGGAATTCTTAACACAAATGCGGACGGCTCTATTTATCAGTTTGAAGAAAAACCCAAACAGCCCAAATCCAACTTGGCGTCGATGGGGATTTACATTTTCACCGCAAGCAAACTCTTCAAGTATTTGGAAGAAGACGAAGCAAATCCCGCTTCGAGCAAAGACTTCGGAAAAGACGTGCTTCCTGCAATGCTCAACGCGGGCGAAAAGATGTATTCTTACCTCTTCCGCGGATACTGGAAGGACGTTGGAACGATTTCTTCGCTTTGGGAATCGAATATGGATTTGCTTGGCGAAAATCCCGCGTTCGACGTCGGCGATCCGTCATGGAAAATTCACTCGAGAAACCCGCTCGCGCCTCCCGGATATATCGGAGAAAGTGCAATCGTCGGAAATTCTATGATCGCGCTTGGTTGTGAAATCGAAGGCACCGTCCAAAATTCCGTCCTTGCAAGCAACGTCGTCGTTGAAGAAGGGGCGAAAGTTATCGACAGCGTCATTATGGCAGGCTCTGTCATCAAGAAGGGCGCTACGGTTTCCTATTCCATTCTCGACGAAAACGTCGTTGTTGAAGAAGGGGCAACGGTCGGAGCAAACAAAGGAAAATCAGCGGATATCGCCGTTCTCGGACGGGATATCACCATTGCCGCAGGCGTCCAAGTGGACGGCGGTAAAATTCTCGATAAGGATTATAAGGGGGAATAAACAATGGCTTCTGCAGTAGGTGTAATTTTTTCTAATATTCACGACGAAAAAATCCCCGAACTCTCCCGCCACAGAACAATGGCTTCCATTCCGTTCGGCGGTAGATACCGTTTGATTGATTTCCCGCTTTCCAACATGGTAAATTCGGGAATTACAACGGTCGGGCTTGTAACCAAATACAACTATCAATCGCTCATCGACCACCTCGGTAGCGGAAAAGACTGGGATCTTGCCCGTAAAGACGGGGGAATTATTCTCCTTCCTCCTTATTCTGATGAAACGGACGCGCCTTATACCAACCGTTTAGAAGCGTTAAAAGGCATTACGGGATTCTTAAACCGCAGAAAGGAAGATTACGTCGTCATTACCGATTGCGACGGCGTTGCACGCATCGATATCGCGGATATCATTCGCTATCATGCCGAAAAACAAGCGGACATTACAATGGTATATCATGAAGAAGAGGACATCTCTTCTAACTATTTTATCACCATTCAACCGGACGAATCGGGAAGAGTCAAAGATTTACAAATCAACCCCAGCGGAAACGGCAAGGTGAATTTGTATATCAACGTAATGGTCATTAGCCGCGAATACTTACTCAACATCATCAAAACGGCAATCGCGCACGGATTGAGCAGTTTTGGGCGTGATATTCTCGCGAAGAACGTCAACACGATGAAAATTTACGGCTATAAGTTCGACGGTTATTATGCGGGCGTAAAGTCGTTGAAATCGTACTTCAAGCACAATATGGAATTGCTTGATAAAGACGTTCGCGACGAATTATTCGGCGCACGCGATATTTACACGAAGGTACGCGATTCCGCACCCTCTAAATATATCGAAGGCGCACAGGTGAAAAATTCGCTCGTTTCCGACGGATGTATCATCGAAGGCGTGGTTGAAAACAGCATTCTCTTCCGCGGCGTAAAAGTCGGAAAGGGGAGCGTCGTTAAAAACTGCGTCGTCATGCAAGATACCGTCATCGGTTCCAACGTCGAACTGAATTGCGTCATCACGGATAAAAACGTCGTCATTCGCGACCGCCGTCATCTTGCGGGCTGCGAAATCTTACCTTACTTCATCTCTAAGGGAAGAATGATTTAAGCGAAATAAGAAATTTTCAAACACGACGCACAGACCGTTTGCAAAATCGGTCTGTGCGTGTTATAATAGAACGGTTATGAGCCGAAAGGAGATATCGTATGAGTACTGAAAAATCCACGGGAACGAAGAAAACGACGGCGAGAAAAGCGCCCGTTAAAAAGATAAAAAACGATGAAACGAAGCCGATCGTCGAAGTTGTTGAGACGGTTTGTGCTCCGAGCGTAAAAGAAGAAAAGGACGTTCAAGTTTCCGCAAAGAAAAAGATTTTATTCGTTGCGTCCGAAGCGGCGCCGTTTATCGCTACGGGCGGACTTGCAGAAGTAATCGGTTCTCTTTCCAAAGCGCTTGCAAAAGAGGAAAAATACGACGTACGCGTCATGATTCCGCTGTATCAAGACATCAAAAAAGAGTATCGGAAAAATTTCCGTTTTATCGGGAACATTTTTGTTCCGCTTTCTTGGAGAAATCAATATTGCGGAATTTTTGAATATACGGAAAATAACGTAACGTTTTACTTTATTGACAACGAATATTACTTCAAGCGCTCCGGATGCTACGGATATTACGACGACGGCGAACGCTTTGCGTTCTTCTCGCGCGCCACGCTTGAAATTATGGGATTCCTCAATTTCTATCCCGACGTTTTACATTGCCACGACTGGCAAGCGGCGCTCGCTGCGCTTTATTTGAAGACGATTTATTGTTTCCGTCCCGAATATCAGTTTATTCGTGCGGTATTTACCATTCATAACATCGAATATCAGGGAAAATATTCGCTCGACATTTTGGAAGATTTGTTCGGTATTTCTTACGAGCACGTTAACCTTGTCGAATACGACCGTTGTATTAACTTGATGAAGGGCGCGATTGAATGTTGCGAACGGTTCTCCACCGTAAGTCCTTCGTATGCAAACGAAATCAAAGACCCTTACTATGCGCACGGACTCGATCATATCGTTCGCCGCAACGAATCGAAGTTGTGCGGAATCTTAAACGGCATCGATCCAGATTATTACAATCCCGAAACGGATAAGGCGCTCTTTGCAAATTATAGTGCGAACGATTTTTCCAACAAAGCCGTTTGCAAAAAAGAATTGCAAAAGATGTTAAACTTGCCTGAAAAAGCGGATACGCCGATCGTCGCAATGATCACCCGTCTTGTCAGCCACAAAGGGCTTGATCTCGTCAAAGAGGTCATCGAGCAAGCGCTCCGTCAAGACGTACAATTCGTCTTACTCGGAACGGGGGATAAGGCATACGAAACGTACTTTGCCGATCTTGCCCGCCGCTATCCGGGGAAAGTCGTTTCTATCATCGCCTTCAATTCCGACCTTTCAAGAAAGATCTATTCGGGCGCCGATTTGTTCTTAATGCCTTCCAAGAGCGAACCTTGCGGACTTTCGCAAATGATTTCCTCGCGTTACGGAACAGTTGCAATCGTTCGGGAAACGGGGGGGCTTCGCGACAGTATTACCCCGTATAAGAACGGCGGAAACGGCTTTACGTTCTCCTCTTACAACGCATACGACATGCTTTTTGTCATCAACGAAGCACTTGAAACGTATCGCAACAAAGAAGAGTGGAAAAAATTAGTACAAAAAGCGATGGATAGCGATTTCACGTGGGCAAAATCCGCCCGTGAATACGAGGAATTGTATTTGGATTTATTACGTTAACAAACCTTTTAGGAGTTTTATAAAGGCACATGAGTACAAATTTGACAGAAGTAGAAGCACAACAACTGATTCGTGGTAAACTTTCCCGCTATTTCGGCGTTTCACCCGCCGAGGCATCCCGCGATCAAGTGTATAAAGCGGTCGTCATGAGCGTTCGCGACATTATGCTTGAGAAGCGCCAACAGTTCCACATCAAAACAAAGAAAGAAAAAGCAAAACGCGTTTACTATCTTTGCATGGAATTTTTGATGGGACGTTCTCTCAAAAACAGCGTTCATAACCTTGGAATTGTCGAAGCGATCAACGGTGCATTAAAGGGTTACAATACTTCCCTTGACGAACTTTATGAGGAAGAACCCGATGCGGGGCTCGGAAACGGGGGACTCGGCCGTCTTGCGGCTTGTTTCCTCGACGGGCTCGCCACACAGGACTATCCCGCAATGGGATTTTCCATTTGTTACGAATACGGCTTATTCAAACAAAAAATCGTTGACGGTTGGCAAATGGAACTTCCTGACGTATGGCTCCCCGGCGGAGAAGTTTGGTTGACCCAACGCAGCGATAAGACGTTTATCGTACGTTTTGACGGTGAACTTGAAGAGCGTTGGACGGACCACGGAATGGAAACCATTTACCACAACGCAAAAGAGGTGCAGGCAATCGCATACGATATGATGGTATCGGGTGCCGATTCTCAAGCGATCAGTGTACTTCGCCTTTGGAAGTCGCGTGCCGTGCAAAACTTCGACATGAAACTCTTCTCGCAAGGACAATATGCCGCGGTAATGCAAGAGGATAACGAAGCGGGGCTTATTTCCAAAGTTTTATATCCCTCCGACAATCATTCGGAAGGAAAATCTCTCCGCTTGAAACAGCAGTATTTCCTTGTTTCGGCGTCGTTGCAATGCATCGTTTCCGACCACAAGCGCCGTTACGGCTCTCTTGATTTGTTGCCTGAAATGGCTGCGATTCACATCAACGACACGCATCCTGCGCTTTCCATTCCCGAATTGATGCGTATTCTCATCGACGACAACTATTACAGTTGGGAAAAAGCGTGGAATCTTACCACGGCGACGTGTGCATATACCAACCACACCGTCCTTGCGGAAGCGCTTGAAACGTGGTCGGAAGATCTTGTTGCCCGCCGTTTGCCCCGTATTTATGGCATTTTAAAAGAAATCAATCGTCGTTTCTGTGAAGATTTGTGGGCGAAATATCCTGGGGACTGGAATAAAATTTCCCGCATGGCAATTATGTCGCACAATATGGTTCGTATGGCAAATCTTTGCGTCATGGGAAGTCATAGCGTAAACGGCGTTTCCGCACTTCATAGCGACATTATTAAAGACAGTATCTTTAAGGATTTTTACGACTACTCGCCCGAAAAATTCACCAACGTTACAAACGGTATTGCGCATAGAAGATGGTTGAATCAATCCAACCCCGAACTTTGCGCGCTTTTGAACGACTGTATCGGCGACGGATACACGAAAGACGCCGAAAAACTTTCCGAATTTGCAAAATTTAAGGACGATCAAAGCGTTTTAAGCTGTTTGGACGAAATTAAAAAGACCAAAAAGTTGCAGTTTGCCGATTTTGCGAAAAAGCATCAAGGTTTGATTATCGATCCGAACACCGTTTTCGACGTGCAAGCAAAGAGAATGCACGAATACAAACGTCAACTTTTGAACGTCTTGCATATCATTGCCGATTACAATGCTTTGCGCGAAAATCCCAACCTTGACGTACTTCCCAAGACGTACATTTTTGGGGCAAAAGCGGCAAGCGGATATTATATGGCAAAGCAAATTATGAAACTGATTTGTTACCTTGCCGAAGATATTCGCAAAAACAAAAAGATTGCGGAAAAACTCAACGTCGTTTACATGGAAAACTACAACGTTTCCATGTCGGAAAAATTGATGCCCGCATCGGAAATTTCCGAACAAATTTCACTTGCAGGAAAGGAAGCAAGCGGAACGGGAAACATGAAATTCATGATCAACGGCGCGCTTACCATCGGTACGCTTGACGGTGCAAACGTCGAAATGGCGGAAAAAGCGGGCATGGACAACATCTTTATCTTCGGTTTGAAGGCGGACGAAGTTGCCGAAATTTGGGGAAAGGGGTACAATTCGAGTTCCTACTATAACCAAGATCCTGCAATGAGAAAGGTCATCGAATCGTTGATTATCGGGTTTAACGGGACCTCTTTTGCCGATATCGCAAACTATTTGCTCCGCAATGCGCCCGTTGCCGACCCGTATATGTGTCTTGCCGACTTCGAGTCTTACGTTTCCACGCAAAACGAGATGTCCGCGCTTTACCGCAACAATAAGGCGGAATGGAACAAAAAGTCGCTGATGAATATCGCGTCCGCGGGATTCTTCTCCGCCGACAGAAGCATTCGCGATTACGCAAACAACATTTGGAATTTGAAACCCGTAAAATAAGATGTACTACTATAATCCGCTCGACCGCGCTTGCAAGAGCCAAATCGGTGCAATCGCTCGCGCGAGCGAAATTACCTTTCATATTTTTCAAGATGACAGCGGAGAGAACCTCTCCGCCGATTCTTGTTATATTGAACTCTCCGCCGACGATTTACCGCGCAAACAGTATGCAATGAAACGCACGGACGATGGATTTTGCATTACGCTCCGCATTCACCGTGTTGGATTATATTTTTATTGTTTCAAAATCGGGAATCGGTATTTTTCCTGCGGAAATTTGAAGAGGGGACGGTTTACCGAAAAGCCGAATTTATGGCAACTTACCGTCTTTGACGCAAATTTTTCCACCCCAGAATGGTTAAAGGGTGGAGTTATGTACCAAATTTTCCCCGATCGGTTTCATAAATTTGGCGATTTGCCCGTTCCTGAAGGTAAAATTTTGCATAAATCATGGGGCGAAATGCCCTGTTTTCGTCCAAACGAGCACGGAAAAGTGTTAAATTGCGACTTTTTTGGCGGTAACTTGCGTGGAATCGAAGAAAAACTCGACTATTTACAGTCGTTGCACGTGTCAACCGTCTACTTAAATCCGATTTTTGAAGCATATTCCAACCACCGTTACGATACGGGCGATTATATGAAGATTGACAGTCTTCTCGGTACGGAAGATGACTTGCGCTCCCTCGTTTTACAAGCGAAAAAACGCGGAATAAAACTGATTTTGGACGGTGTGTTTAACCATACGGGCGATAATAGCCGTTACTTTAACCGCTACGGAAAATACGATAGCGTCGGCGCGTATCAATCGAAAAACTCTCCATATTACGGTTGGTATCATTTTACCGATTATCCAAATCGTTACGAAAGTTGGTGGGGAATTGAAACGCTGCCGGCGGTGGAAGAACGTTCTCAATCATATCAAGATTTCATTTTTGGCAAAGACGGGGTTTTGAAAAAATGGCTTGGGTTTGGAATCGGAGGATATCGGCTTGACGTCGCAGATGAACTTCCCGACTTTTTCCTCGAAAAATTGCGCGACTCCGTTAAAGAAGAAAACGAAGACGCCGTCATTATCGGCGAGGTTTGGGAAGACGCAACAAACAAAATCGCTTACGGACAACGTAGACAATATTTACACGGCTACGAACTCGATAGTGTTATGAATTATCCGTTGAAAGACGCGATTATTCAGTTCGTTTTAAGTGGCAATACCACTAAATTCCGCGAAACGATCTTTACGTTAATAGACCATTACCCCAAACAAGTTCTTGATTGTCTAATGAACGTACTCGGAACACACGATACGGCACGTATTCTCAACGTTTTATGCGAAAAACGCTGTAATAATAAAGAAGAGATGTCCAAAACGCGTTTATCGGACGAAGAACGTGCGCTCGGGAAGGAAAGAATGAAGATCGCCGCACTCTTGCAATTTACGTTACCGGGCGTTCCGTGCATTTATTACGGAGATGAAATTGCAATGGAAGGCGATATCGATCCGTTTTGCCGAAAATGCTTTGACTGGAACGCACACGAAGAAGAATTTACCGATTATTACCGAATGCTCGGCGATATTCGCACAAAGCAATATCCGAGCGTTTTCAAAGACGGTGCATATCGAGAAATATTCGCCGACGACGGGTTTTTGTTGTACGAGCGAAAATCGCAGTCAAATCGAGTGCTCGTTTACGTTAACTTATCAAAAAAAGATTATTCGCTTACTTTGGAAGAGGGCTACCACGATCTTTTTGCAAAAAAACCGTGCGCAAGCACTTATCAAATTCAAGCAAAGTCCTACGGAATTCTCGCAAAATAAATACTATGCGTGACATAATACGGGCATAAATCCCCCAAAATAATGTTATATAGCGAAGTTTATTTTATAAGATTTAGCGTATTTTGGCTCTAAATTTCTAACTTTAATTGATAAATGGATTGCTAAATTCTATCCATCGTTTTTTTCATTCTAATTTTTATTTACGGACAAAAACGAATGTAACGGCAAAATTACGCCCTATTTTTTGCCTATACTATTCGTAAAAGTGTAGTTTTGCGAAGAGTTATCTTGTGCTTTATTATACGCTAAAAATTCCCCTTTGTCAAATACTCAAACGGGATTTTTTTGGATTTTATTGAAAAAATTTAGGAATTTTCACGTTGTCGTAGATTTTCCAGCCTTTTAACGCCATTCTCGTGAATTTTACACTGTCACTTGCCGTTCCAAGACAAGGAGCGGAACGGCAAGCTAACGCTCTCAACTCACTATACGGAACACCCTGCTCAAGAAAATACTCGAAAACGCTTTTTCTCCTCTTTCCTAACTTTGTACGTGGAGCGCGCCAAGGTTCACGGTTCGCTCGATGAATCATCATTTTAATGCCCTTTTGCTTATAATGATAGTACTTATCATTCGGTAAAGCTAAAAGACGTTGCATATCGTCAGAACGAGTCAGATCAAGTTGCGAATTTATGTTCTTCCAATACTCGATATAAGCTTGATACGTCAGATCAGCGTCGCGAACTTCGCTATACCGTTCACGCTTAAATTTAGCATCAAAATACGCTTTTGCGCCTTTCTCTTTATTAACATAGCGGTAATCAAACGCCTTTTCACCGTTCTCGTCAACGTAGTTATACGCTTCATCAATATACTTTTGCCACACGCCACGGGGAATCGTATAAAGTTTGCCATCATGCATAAAGCCTTTCGTTTCGCCTTTCATAAATCGGTCATAAAGCGGTTCAATGCCAATTTTTTGAGAGAAAAGCATAAACGTGTCGCTTCCTCTATCTTTGCTTATGTACTTTGTGCAATAACGCGCCGTTGCGGCATTGATATGAATGCTATCGACGGAACACACACGACCATGCAGCCAAGTATCACAAAGCGTTTTACTTCTATATATCGAATTACCGCGCTTACTTCTCTTATAAAATACGAGGTCGTCAAAACAAAAGCCGAATAGAATGACGTGAAAATGCGGACGTCCTGTACGCTTTCCATACTCAAAAGCCGCCATATATTTGAAAGGACGTTTGGGAAACTTTGCGCGCAACCGCTTGATAAACTTTTGAAAGTCCTCTTTCTTGCCTTTGCTCGTCATATCTTCAGGCAAACGCTCTCCGATGATTTTCCCTGTTTTAGTATCATGAATCCATTCATCATATGTCAACGTTATCATGCAATTTTGAGCGTGCTGTTTTGCTTCCGCGACCGCGCGAATAGCCCATTTGCTTGCTTTTTGTTTCAAGCATTCGGGACATGCTCCGCATTGGAACGCGGTCATTCCATAACGATAATACGCTTTACTATATGCAGACGTTGGACGGGAAAATAAACACATGAAAATGTCCTCTTTTTGAATGATAGGTTGTCCGCGAACGGGGTTCGCGAACGTGTTGGCATTGTTCGGCGTGGCAACCGAACACAACAAACTAAACGCTTTTATCTTACACGGCTCTGCCTACGCTATCGCATGAGCGCTTACGCGCTTCCTATTAAACGATAATTGCTTTGAACGCTTGACAACGTTTCGCGCGTATGTTACAATATAGAAAATCATGCAAGGAGTTTGTTAAATGATATCGGCATTATTAGAAGTTGTAGCATTAATAGGCATTATCGCATTTACATGGTTTTTATTATGGAAAATATTTTTTGGAATTATTAATAAAACAACTAAAAACCATGATACGCATGCAAGTCGGAAAAAAAAGGACGATGAATAACATCGTCCTTTTACTTTACTCAAGTTCAGGAACGCTATAAACTGGCATAGGCAATTCCTTATCAATTTCAAAAACAAACTCACCATAAAACTGATTCGTATTTTCAGACGTAACTTGAATCGTACGGTCGACTACGTCTTTCGTATTCGACTTTAACCAATTACCCGTCGCGGTTATAAGACCTACGTCAAAATCGTCCGCATACGTCCACTGCGCCAAAGACTGCGCGGACTGCTCTCCGTCGGGTTGCGGACGCATCATACCACTAACCATGTCAGGCTCATAACGATATTCCGCCCATGCTTCTTGATATCCAAATACAGACGTTTCAATGCTCGACGAAGCAGGAACAGTCGCAAACGGATTGATTTCACGGGTGTAAACAGGTTGCTCGCCAAGATTCGCAAGTTGAGGTTGATAAAAATCCATCATCGAAAGACGGAAGTTATCGCGCGAAAGATACGAGCTATAAATATTCTTATGACGAACAACGCAAAATACATGAAGATAGCCATGTTCAAGCGCAGTAAATACGCCATTTTGAAACAACTGACCGCCATTTTTCGTAAACGAAAACGCAGCTAAATCGCCTTGATACGAATCTCCACTACTTGCGGAAGTTTGCGCAGTTTGATACGTTTCCAAATCACGACGCAAATGCCCAAGATACGTTGGAACATCGCGCATGGGATTTTGAACCTCAATACCAAAGAAACCCGCAATGTACTCGCGATAACGCGAACCGATACGACCAAGTTGTTCCTGCAACCGTTGAACCGCACTTGCGCGACGTAAATCTTCAACAGAAATACTTACTTGACCTTTCAAATTGTTCGGACCAAACGGAACTGAACCAGACGGGAAGTAACCTGATGTATTAATAGTCAAAGTTCCACCATCAGTTCCAACGGCACCCGACGGAGCTACAACCAACGCACGTGCGGAAGAACCTGAAGTTGTATTATTAAAAGTCAAATTACCAAAATCGTCGGTCGTCAAACCATAATTAGCCAACTCAGTAATCGCGTTATAATTTTTAGCAGCATAAACGGGGACATCACTCGCAATAATTACGGGCGCACCGCGTTGAGGTTGCGGAAGAACAGACGTAAAATAATCATGCGTTTTATTAACACGAAGAACTCGGTCAATACTCGTTGAACTTCCAGAAAACCAATTTGCTTGTCCAGATTTATTATACGTCAACTTAGGTTGATAGTTTTGATCACGAAAATACTCGTTGTAACACTCGTAAAAACCGCGATATTTCAGATCGTTCATTTGAACAAGCAACTCACCAGGAATATTGCCTTGCGTGGGAATACCATAATGGTCTGCTATCGTTCCAACACCGAATTGATAACCGCTTTGCGCAATACTCGCTTGCGTAGAAGCGTCAACCAACGTAGGCAAAGTAACGTCATTCAGAGGATTGCCGAAACCAGCATTGTCATCCTCGCCGAATACCTCTTTCCAACCGTCATAAACAATACGGTTGGGTACAAAAAATGCATAAAAATCAACGAAAAGATTTCCGATGACGGGAGTTTTCATCGTAACTTCACGAATAAGAAAGTTCAAATTCATGCGGATACTTTGAGACGGGAGCATTTCGCGGCAATAAATAGGCGTTAACTCACTTGCGTTAAAAGTAGTAATATGACGAGGCTTCGCCGTCATACGAGAACGTTCAGGAAGTTCCGTAACTGCCGCTTCAAAGCGCGTTTGATTACTCGACGTTTTAATATTAGTATATTGATTAGCCATTATTCACTTATCCTTGTGCTTGTGCTTGTGCTTGTGCTTGTTTCGCTTCTTCAACTGCTTTCAAACGTTCGTACTCAGCTTTAATTGCCTCAGCTTTAGCAAGTGTTTCGTTTACTTGCTCATTCAACGCATTCAGCGCGGTATCATCCATATTCATAATTGCTTGAATATCGCGAATATCACCGAGATTTTGCCGTTTTGTCAAAGCACATTGAGCAATAGCAGCGTTAATATCACTATGATAATCCGCGCTTTCCGCGAACGAGGCAACATATTCGGGCGTAATCTTGTACTCATGTTCTACTTCGTCATAAAACACGCCACCATCACGCTTTACACGTTCAACAAGCTTATAAGTTTCCTTTTCATAAACAGTATGAACAGGATTTGACGGACACACGCGCATAAATTGCGCGCGGTCACCTAAAATTGTACACTTTTTGCACTCACTCATAACCGAGTACCTCCGCGCGATACGCGCACTTTATTCAGACTATTCGGACGAGTGCCACTTTGAGCCATGCCACTCTTACGAGTTACTTGAATTCTCTTCATTTTTAATTCCCTCCGTTTTTAATAAAAGCGATACGTCAATACTGCTTACATACTCACGCATTACTTTTTCTACTCTTTCGTCGTTCTTGAGATTTTCGACGAAAGTTTTGTGTCCTTCTTCCGTTTCCGTGATAAAAGACACATGCAACTGAGTTTCATTTTTCATTTTAATCAAATATCGATATTGAATTAACATAATTTTCTCCTAAAAATTCCATTGAGTTGCCATTGCCCAAGCAATCCCGGGGAATGACTTTGAACGTGCTTTTGAACCGAAATGTGTACCTACCCAAGAAGGACAAATATTTCGCGTTTGGCCGACGGGAGCATAACATTGTACAAGGCGGGTGCGCAACTACCAAGTCCCATTTGTCATAGAGGACTTCACGAACATCACCTTGAATATGCCACTCAGGATATCCGCCGCTGCAACGTTGAATATCGCAAGAATAGACTTCATGACCTTTCTGACGAAAAGCTTTACACGACGTTTGGCTCTCTTCACATGCAATAAGTACTTTCATAACTAAAATCCAAAATGTAACGGCTTTTCTTTTTTTGCCGCCCACATGCGCGCGCCTTCTTTCGCGTATGCAGTAGCAACGCCACCAGCAACATTGCCGGCAACTAATCCTACTAAACTAAGTAAAGTAGACATTGTTTGCACCCCTTGCTTATTACTTGCAAACTGTCCATGACTAACCGAACCAACGCCAGACGACGTTGCTTGCGAAGAAGATAAGCCACCCGACGAAATACCATGACCTAAAGCTAGCACGGGATTTATACCCGCTTTTTTCATATCCTCAACCGCCGTTTGATAAAGAGAAGCCCTCATTTTTTCATCCCAATCACGCTGAATTTGCGCTTCTTGAGCGTTAAAAGAGTTTGATTTATCTACAAGATAATTTTGCATAGCAAATTCATTAATTTGACTACGCAAAGCATTAGAATTATCTTCCGCTTGTACTTTTTGAGGCAAAGTACCAAATCCACTAAATAAACCTCGATACGCTTCATTTGATAATTGAGTATACGGCAATTCAAAATCACTCATGTTAGCACTAACTGAAGTAGAAAGACCTGCATTAGGAATTGTATGATTTTGACCCGTAACAGGCTCATCATATAAACCATACGTTAAACTCATAAACTACTCCTTTTTCTTCAATTGAGAACGGATAAGTTCGACGCTATCAACGACACGTTGAATATCTTCATAAATCGATATGATAGACTGTTCAACGTTATATCGTTCCTCTTCCGTGGGCGTTTCCGTGGGCGCTTTTGCAGGCGGCGATTGAGTTTCCGAAGGCGTTTCCGATGTCTTAAATTTAGTCAAAGACGATCTATCTTCCGAACAAACAGATCCAGTCATGCGAAATTCCTTGCGGAAATTTCCCGTGCGTACGAAGTTAACTATCCCGCTTATAAGCGATATAAGTCCGAGAACTCCGTACAGTACTACAGTTAGAATCTCTTGTGTAGTCATGTGCTACACCTCCTTAAATTATTCAGATAACTGCTTCGCAAAACTATCTTTTTGAAAAGAGTTCGCGCACTTACAGAACAATCGACAAAAAGAAAAGCACGCTGAACTCTTCTCAAAAGTCTTTAACGTTTTACGAAGAGTTATCTTAATTCCCCATCGCCGATTTTTGTCGGCAATTTTTCTTTTTTGATGAAATTTTCATCGGGCGCCCTCTTTTAACTATTCGTAAAATTGACATCTCTCTTCTATCGTGTTATAATATTGTCATGAAGAAGCAATCAAATTATTACGTAGAACGAAATTTAAAAAATCTTGATCGCATTGATGAACTCTTAAATGAACTACCCTATTTTTGTGAAGATTATTTGCGAGGCGTTGAAAACCGTACGAGTCCCCTCACACGGTTAAACTACGTCTACGATTTGCGCATCTTTTTTGATTTTCTCACAAAAAAGAAATTTCGCTCAAAGCAAGTTCAAGAAATAACGTTAGAAGATTTAGAACGCGTTACGGATACGGACGTCGAGATCTATTTGAGTTATCTTTCAAACTACACCTTTCAAGGCAAACGCCTTTCTTGCAACGAACGGGCAAAAGCGCGAAAACTCTCCTCTCTCCGTGCGATATTCAAGTACTTTTTTAACAAGGGCTTAATTGAAGTCAATCATACGGCAAAAGTCCCCACCCCCAAGTTGCATGACAAAGAAATTATCCGTTTGGAAGGAAACGAAGTTTCTACGCTGATTCATACTGCGGAAATGGGCAACGGACTTTCGCGCCACGCAAGCGGATATCACAATAAAACTCGGGTGCGCGATACGGCAATTATTACCCTCTTTCTCGGCACGGGAATCCGTATTTCCGAACTCGTCGGGTTAAACGACGAGAGTATTGATTTTTCAAACTCCTCTTTCGTCGTTACGCGAAAAGGCGGAAATCAATCAATTTTATATTTTTCGGAGGAAGTTGGCGAAGCGCTTGCCGCCTATCTTGCGCAAAAGGAAGAAGATCCCCTCGTTCCGCCTGATGAACACGCGCTCTTCCTTTCGATGCAATACCGTAGAATTACTGTACGAGCGGTGGAAAATCTCGTCAAAAAATATGCAAAAATCGTTACTCCGTTAAAGAAAATTACCCCACACAAGCTGCGCTCCACGTACGGTACGAATCTTTACCGAGAAACGGGCGATATTTATATTGTAGCGGACGTTCTCGGGCATCGGGACGTAAATACAACGCGAAAACACTATGCCGCAATTACCGAGGACAACCGTCGCGCGGTTGCAAATAAGGTTAAATTGCGGAAAGACGACGAATAATATGCAAGAAAATACAGAAAAAATATACGTGATTCAACCCCTATTTCACGATCAAAATAACAGTGTGTTGCACGATGAGATCGTTGCGCTTATTGAGAGCGCCGGCGCGGAATATGCGGGAACAATTTACCAAAATATTCGTGAAATCAATCCCGCCACCTTTATCGGAGAAGGAAAACTAACCGAACTGCGCGAAAGATTAGACGGACTTGATTTGACCGTATTATTCAACGGCGAACTTTCCCCTTCGCAAACGTTAAATATTTCCGCAGCGCTTGACGGTAAGAAGGTCATTGACCGTACAACGCTAATTTTAGATATTTTCGCCTTACGTGCGCAAAGCAGCGAAGGAAAAATACAAGTAGAACTCGCTCAATTACGCTACTTATACCCTCGCTTAAAGGGAAAAGGCGAGGCGCTTTCCCGCCTTGGCGGTGGAATCGGCACTCGAGGCCCCGGCGAAACACAGTTGGAAACGGATCGTCGGCACATCCGCACGCGTATTCATGCACTCGAACAAAAACTTGACGAAACGGAAAAACGGCGCTCCATGCAAGTAGAGCGCCGCAAAAAAGACCGCGTAAAGACCATTGCTCTCGTCGGATATACCAACACAGGTAAATCGACTCTATTAAATTACGTTACGGGGGCAAACGTGCTTGCAAAAAACGCCCTTTTCGCCACCCTTGATCCAACGGCTCGCAGTTTTGAGATTGAGGGCGTGGAATTTTTAATGGTTGATACCGTCGGTTTTTTACAAAGTCTTCCTCACCACTTGATCAAAGCCTTCCGTTCCACTTTGGAAAGCGCACTTCATTGCGACCTTGCGCTTATCGTTTGCGACGGTGGCGGCGATTATCAAATGCAACTTGATACCACGTTATCGACGCTTCAAGATATGAATTTCCACTCCCCTTATCTTGTCGTCGTCAATCAGTGCGATAAGTTAACCGACCTATCCGCCTTTCCCAAAGACGCCGTATGTATTTCGGCGAAAACAGGACAGGGCGTCGACGCGTTAAAAGAAAGAATTTTCCATGCGTTAAAAGATGATTTTTTGCGAGTTCGCCTCACTGTTCCGTATGAAAAAATGTCCGAATATGCGTCGGTACGCTCACTCGTTACCGAACGCACGGTCGAATATACCGATTTCGGCGCGGAAATCGACGCGATCGTCCCTACCGTCTATTCGGAAAAAGTAAAACCCTTTCTAAATAAATAAAAGCGCTTGGCATAGCCAAGCGCTTTTTTCTAACCGCACGTTACGTTGTCCCATTTTTTCTAGCATCCTTTCGTGCGGTCAAATACTCTTTTGCCGCGTTTGCCGCTTCGTCTAAAGCCTGTTCAAACGCCGTCTTATATGATTGCATTCCGTTGATTACCGACGCTTTTCTCTCTTCTATCGCCGCCAACTCCTCTTCCGACAAATCTTTTTCGATTAAATCAAGATATTCATCCGCCTTTTGTTGAAGGAAGTTTGCCTTCTCGCGCAGGACTTTGACGTCCAACGTCTCCCCTTCAAGAATAGCGTCAAACTCGGTTAAAACGTCCTTTAAGTCGGCCGTCGCCGTATTCAATACGGATATGACGCTGCTCGGTAACACGCTAAAAGCCGTTTCTACACTCGTCAAAATTTGCCGCGCGCTTTCTACCGCACGCTCAACTTGCGGTTTGTATTCCGCCGCCATCTCGCTGACTTTCTCTTTGATGACAAGTTCCGCGGAAGCAAGCGCTTCGCTCAAAGCGTTTTTTGTTTGCTCCAATGCGTCCGAAGCGGGCGTATTCTTAAACAAGCGATCCGCGTATGCCTCGATACTCTGTAAGGTAACCTCTCCATCTGCGTTTTTAAGCGGCTCGGACGACTGCATGCCAAGCGCAGAAACAACCGCGTCGATTTGCTCTTCGCTGAACGGATATTTTTCCGCTTTTGCGCCTAATTCGGCTACGTCGCACACGACGTCAAACCCCTTTGCTGCCGAGGCATACATTTGATATACGCCCCCGTAATACGCCGTCAACGGGTGGGTTAATACTTTTTCGAGGTAGAATTGCGTATAGACACCGTAAACCGCAAGTTGTGTTGCCTGCTCGTAAACGGCGAGCGCTTTTATCTTTGCTTGCTCATACGCGTCGGTTGCAAACGCTTCGATTTGCGGATGTAATTCTTTTAATTTTTGAATGAGTTCCGAATCGTCGAGCTCCGCCGCCGCCTCCAAAGAAAGATCTCCTTTTTCCGATACGGAAAGCGCAAGTTTGAACTTTTGTACTGACATCGACTGAATTGCCGCATTGTTTGGAAATTGATTTTTTATTTCTTCCATTTTGCGGAGAAGAGAATACGCCCCCTTTCCGTCCGTCGTTACCGACAATCCGAGATTTGCAGCGGTTGCGGAAACGGTAGCGTTGACCTTCTCCAACAACTCGCTCGCAAACTCATCGTCATCTGACGCGATCAGCGTGTCGATTACCTTGTTCTCTTCGTCAAGATAGCCGTACTCAATGGCAAGATCGGTTATTTTTGCAATCGCGTCGTCAATCGACGTACCTTCGATTCCCGTTTCTTCATATAACAGTACTTGTCCGTCTTCATTTTCCCCGCGCACACTGACAACTTGATTTTTTTCATCGACGATCAATTCGATTGCGGGATTGATATCAAGACTGACGTACGCCCCCTTTGCTTGCGGCTCTCCTTCTCCGCAAGCGGCAAGCGCAAAAGACGTGCCGAGAAGAATTGCGGAAAGCGTAATTGCACCGAGATTCTTTTTCATAAAAATACCTCCGTTTTCGATGTTTTCTACTCATTAAACAACGACGGAGGCATTTTTATTGCATCAATTTATTTTTTCTTTCCAAAAATTATCAAACGAGCCGTAATTTTCTAAAATATCATTGCAAAATTGCTCGTAATCAGCGGATGAAATTTGTTCCCGCTCCCTTTCGTACTCCTCAATATACCGTTCCGCCCGCTCTTCTCCAACCGATTTTACTGCGGAATGAATTTTTTCAAGATATTCGTCGGTTGTTTGAGGTACGGAAACGAGCGTTTCAAATTTTGATACGTCGCACCCAACGTTTTTCAACATGCCGATAAACGTTACCGCGGAACTTGAAAACTGCTCTTTGGAAAGGGATTCGAACAGTTCGCTCAAGTTGAGGTCAAGCAAGGACGCATACACGTCCGCCGTCGACGAAAACGCCTCTAAACTGTCCAGCCGAACCCCGTACTTTTCCTCATACTCATCGAGAAGCATTTGCATTTCTTCCATCAAATTTGCAAATTCCCCTTGATATTCCGCGTGTATATATTGTTTGAGCGACCAAAAATCGGTTGGAATCGGATACGTCGGATTTTGCGGATGCATCATAATTTGATAGGCGCAGAGTCTAATTTGCGTCAGAGCGTGCAAGTTTTCGACAATCGCCGTCGAATAGTCTAACAAATCGCTTTTAATCAAATCAAACAGTTGCGCTTGCAACACGTATTCGTCGTAACGCGCTTGCAATAATTCAATGCTCGCTTGTTCCACATATCGCTCCCCGTACGTCTCCGAGTAAGATTGTACCTTATCCGCCAACGCATTGAGCGAATCAACGCTTTCTACGCCGATCCGATTTGTAAATTCAATAAGAGGTAAAACCTCTTCAACGACGATAGCAAAAATTCCACGATCCTTAAAATAACCGCTCAACTGTCCGCTTGTTGCGGAAAGCAACTCCTTGCTCGCTTCATCCCCGCAACTCAATCGCACAGCACTGCCCTGTGCCGCTACATCTAAATACCCGAGTTTTGCCGCGCAGTCGGTATAAATGACGGCTGCGTCCGATATATTTGCGCCTTTTAATTTGATTAACGTATCGTCAAAGGAAAGAACGACGTCCGCATCCTCATTGAGCGCGCTCACCGACTCAACGGTGCCCTCTTCATCCGTTACAAATGAAACCGCAGGATTGATTTCAAGCGAAAAAACAAAACGTTCGATCGGAGAATGAGGCGTAAGGATTCCAAGCCCACCTAAAACGGAGAAAACGACAAGTAAGACGGCGACGAAACATGCGATTGCCCAAACGATCCCCTTTCGCCTTACGAGCACGTTTCCGCCCATAACCTCATCGCCGGAAGTCGGGATCGGCGCAAGGCGTACGCCGTCGTCTAACGGCGGTATTTGTGCGTCTAATTCTTCTTTTAAGCGTTTTTTCCACGACTTCATTTTCTTTCTTCCTCCTTTAAGTATTTTTTTAATTTTTCTACCGCCCTTTTATACTTGGAAGTAACCGTTCCAAGCGGACAGTTCAACATCTTTGCAATCTCTTTGTGTTTGTACGACCATATAACGTGAAGAACGATCAACCGTTTTTCTTCGTCGCTTAACACGCGGTTCATCGCATCCGTAATACTATCGCGCAAAACTGCAACGTCGATTACGCTTTCCTCTTCCGTTTGCGTGTAATTTTGCGTCCGGTACGTACGTTTGCGCAATTCGTTCAATGCGGTATTTTTTGCAATTTGTAAAATCCAAGCGAGTCCGTTCGAACCGACTCGATATTGCGAGATGCACGTTTTAATCTTCATATAAACGTCTTGCATTGCGTCTTCGCAGTCGGCGTAATTTGTAAGGTAGGTCGATAAAAACGCATAAACGCCGCGTTTTGTTTCAAGATATAGTTTTTCAAACGCACGGTTGTCGCCTTGGGAGATAAGGTATAGCAAACCGTCAATTTCTCGCTTATTCATAGCTCACCTGAACGAGATTATCATTACGCCTATTAAACGCATAAAACTTGTATTTTATTGCACGAAACAAAAAAAATGCGCGGCATACAGCCACGCAAGCAATTATTCGTGATATTCTTTCGGGTCGGTATACAATTTATCAATTCGAATGGAGGCAAACTCTTTTACGTCCAAACACTTTCCGCAGTTATCGCATACTTTGCTTGGATCCAAGTCGCATATTTCACATTCCAAGCAACCGTCGCATTCTTTTTCGTCATCTAATACACACATCATACGTTCCATATCCGTTCCTCTTTTCATATTATACCGCTATTTTCGAAAAAAAACAATTCTTTTTACGAAAAAAGAAAAAAATTTTTAGAACAAATGTTTGCATTTTAGCAGTTGATGTGTTATAATACACGTGGAGGTAATATTATGCTCGACCAAAAGAAGTTATACGACGTTCTCGATTTTATCAATCAATACGGCGAAGAAAACGGATTCCCCCCCACCATTCGCGATATTTGCGGAAAACTCGGCATCAAATCCACCGCCACTGCATACAGTTACGTCAATCGCTTAAATTCTATGGGACTTTTGAACAAAGCGGACAATAAAAAGCGTGCCGTCGCCTTAAAGAGCGGGGACGCCGTCAAAGTCCCGCTAATCGGTACGGTTACCGCAGGTCAACCGATTTTTGCCGTGGAAAATTTCGACGGATATTACTCCCTTCCCACCGCAGAATTTAAGGGGGACGATTTGTTTTTATTGCGCGTGTTTGGCGACAGTATGATCGAAGCGGGCATTTTTAGCGGTGATAAAATCGTTGTGCGAAAGCAATCAACTGCCGAAAACGGCGATATTGTCGTTGCGATGTTTGATGAAGACGGAACGGAAGCAGGCGCTACGGTCAAACGCTTTTTCCGTCGGGACGGTAAAATTATTCTACACCCCGAAAACAGCACGATGAGCGATTTCGTGCTCGACGAGGTTGTTATTTTGGGTAAAGTCATCGGACTTTTAAGAAGTTACTAAAGATAAAAAAAACCGACGCGCATGCGTCGGTTTTTTTATAAATTACTCAAATAGAAAATCTCTTCCTTGGTTAATTTTCTAACGCTTCCCCTGTCTAATCCACTCAACGTTAAATCGCCGATTCGAATACGTTTCAAAAAGTCGACGTTTTTTCCAACCGTTTCAAACATCCGTCTGATTTCACGGTTTTTTCCTTCCGTTAAGACAACGTGCATCTTTGTATACGATTTATTCGTTTCTACTACGTTGATCTTGCATTTTTTGGTAACGACGCCTTTCTCTATTTCTACGCCTGCGCGCAAACGGTTGAGTTGTACGTCGGTAATCGTCCCTTCAATGCGCACAAGATACGTCTTGGGAATTTCGTTTTTGGGAACGGTTAAACGGTATGCTAAATCGCCGTCGCTCGTCAAAATCAAAAGCCCTTCCGAATCGTAGTCAAGCCGACCGACGGGGAACACACGACCTGCGCCGGCGGGAAGTAAATCCATTACCGTTTTGCGCCCCTTTTCATCGCTGACCGTACAAACGTAACCCTTGGGCTTGTTCATCAAATAATACTCGTAATTGACTTTGTGGGATAAAATTTTTCCGTCTACCTGAACGACGTCCGACGCTTCTACGCTGTCGCCCGCTTTCGCGCGCACGCCATTGATCGTAACGCGCCCCTCTTCAATCAGTTTGTCGCTTCCACGGCGGGAGGCAACCCCTTGTTCCGCAAGAAATTTGTTAATTCTCATTTTTTTATGCGGCGTATTCGCCGTCGCTCCTTTTGTAACCTATTCTATGATATACAAATTTTGCGAAAAAATCAAGTTATTTTCAAGATAGATTTCCATTCTTCCGCCCAAATTAGCGGACGGAGCCGTAAGGCGGACAATGCGGACGTCAACCGCTTCGTCCTTGCTCAACGGATAGCAAAAGTCCTCGTTCATTTGCATATTTTCGATACGATCCCCCGCTTTGCATATCCGCTTTAACTCATACCGATCAAATACGCGTTGCAGCAACTCTTTCGTTCGTTCATACATTTCGGGACTATTCAAAACGACGCAAACGACCGTCATCCCGTTCTTTTGCGCTGCGGTTACCAAACACCGCCCTGCAAGTACCGTAAATCCCGTTTTCACGCCGATTGCACCGTCAAAAGTGTAGAGCATTTTATTCTTGTTTTGCCACCCTTTTTCTTGATAATAATGACAGGAAACAATTTCAGAAAATACACAATTTTGCATTGCGTATGCGGAAATTAACGACAAATCCCTCGCTGTCGTGTAGTGATTCTCACTCGGTAGCCCGTGCGGATTTTCAAAACGACTGTCCGTTGCGCCCATTGCTTCCGCCCGACGGTTCATGACGGACGCAAACCTCGCGATACTCCCGCTATGATGTAGTGCAAGTGTTACCGCACAGTCGTTTCCCGAACGGAGCATCAATCCGTATAAAAGATCTCGCACGGTCAGTTTATCCCCCGCCTTCAAATAAACGCTGGAACCTTCAATCCCCGCGCCCTCGCGCGGAACGGTGATCATCTCGTCAAGATTGCAATCTTCAATGATGATGATCGCCGTTAAAATTTTCGTCGTGCTCGCCATAGGCAAGGATACGTCCGCATTCTTTTCATGCAAAAAGCGACGGGATGAAATCTCCGTAACGCACTCCGCCTTGCTCACCGACGCCCCTTCTGCGCGGATATTTGTCAACGGAAGAAAAAGCAAGCAAATTAAGGTAAAAATTTTTACGGATATCTTTTTATTCATCCTTTTTCGTCCGATTTGCAATGTTTTGAATGAGTTCGCCCGCCTTTTCCATCAATCCTTCCAGCGGTTCTTCACTAATTTTAACAAGACGGCAACCCGTTCCGTCATCAATGAGAAATCCCGTCGGTTTTATGTTAACGACCGTTCCCGCACCGCCCGCAAACGGGTAACACTCTTCGTCTTTCAACGCTTTTACGTCGCCGTATTCTCCTCCGCCCGTCAAATATCCCATTGTAATTTTAGAAAACGGAATCACTTGTGTTCCGCTTGCAGTGGTAATCGGTTGCCCGATGACAGTATTAACGTCAACTAAGCCGGAGAGTTTTTCCGCCGTTTTTTCCAAAATACCGTCGATTTTCTTTTTTTGTTCCATTCTATGATAACCTCCAAAATTTTCTTTGACAATGCAACGGTCAGCACAAGCCCGTTAAATATCATCGTTACGCCAACCGTGATCTTCGCGCTTCCTTCTTTGGAAAGCAACGTTGTGTTTTTGAGCGAAAGAAACGGGTGCGCAGTTTGTAAAACGGAAAATGCGTTATTTGCCACCGTTTGCACAAACGAGGCAACGATTATGCCGCTCGGTTTATCGACCAGCCCCGCTTCGAATATTTGATGAAATCGATACAGTTGAAATCCTTTTGTAATTTCAAATTTTTTTCCCGTATCTCCCAACTGTGCATACGGTATTACGATAATTTTCTTCCCAACGTAAACGCATACGCCCTCTTGCGACAGTTTTACGTATCCGCCAAAAACTTTTACGAAGCGAAACATACGGATAGAAAACCAGCAACGATTCTCCCCCACGTCTAAAAAGGCGTCGAAATTGACGAATACGGGAAACAAGAATAGCAACGTACCGAAAAATAGCGAGTAAATAAAAAATTCGCTCATACCTTCAGTATGAGCGAATGAAAAATTATTATAAGGCATTTAGTCGATTTTAACGATATCCGCATCGTCTAACCCACGGAGGAAATCGGGAATTTCATATTCCGATTCGACTTCCTTTTTCGGTTTCGGTTGCGGTTTGTTTTCTTGCGGCTCGTCCGATTTTTCTTTAGATTCGACGTTTTCTACGTCTTCATACTCTTCACGGGCATAAAGATAACTGTCTTTTTCCTCTTCGGGACGCGCAATCGCCGCCATCAATTCGTCGTAATCGGGCAAATCCTCCAAAGACGACAACTTAAAGCGCTTCAAAAAGTCGTCGGTGGTGGCATATAAAATCGGCTTACCGACCGCGTCTTTTCTTCCGCAAGCGTAGATCAAATTTAAGTCAAGCAGCGCGCGCACCGCATAATCGCTGTTTAATCCGCGCAAAAGTTCAATTTCCGTCTTTGTAATCGGCTGTTTGTAAGCAATAATTGCCACACATTCCAAAATCGTTCGCGTTAATTCTTTCTCTCGGATAGGATTTAATACTGCCGATACGCCCTCTTTATATGCAGGATTCGAGCCAAGTTGCGCTTTATTATTAAAGAGTAAAAGTTGGATCCCGCCCTCTTCTCCATATTTTTCTTTGAGTGCCGCGAGCGATTTTTTTACTTCACCCGTCGTTACGCCGAGTTTATCGGCAATATCGGAAATCGCAACGCTCTTTCCCGAAGCAAATAATACCGCCTCAATTATATTCGTCAATTTCTCCAAGGGTATCTTCCTCCTTGCGGTCGGGATTGAGAGAAACGGTAATCTCCCCAAATACTTCCGACTGTCGTACTCTTAAATATTGATGTTTCAAAAGTTCCAACATGGCTTGGAACGTGGTAATAATTTCCGCTTTGGTAACGTCGTGAGAGAAAAACTGTTCAAAATTTAGCGACTTCGTTTCCTCTAAACTTTCCAAAATAAATTGTACCTTTTGCGCAACGGTATACTCGTCGCGCGGAATTTCCCGCACTTCTTCTTCCGCCGTCGCCTCTTCCCGCTTTAACAAAAATTGAGAAAACGCATTGATTAGCCCGTCAAGGTTAAAATCGGTGTATACGATTCTCGTTTCTCCAACGCTCTTGTCCGGTTCTTTGAAAAAGTAACCGATCGTTTCTAATTCCTTGAGTTTCTTCGTTTCTTCTTTGATAAGACGAAACTCTTCCAACGCACGCAACAGTTCCGCTTTATCCCGTTCGATCTCATCGTCGATGTTTGGATCTTCCGTCAAATTCGGAACAAGACTTTGCGCCTTGATTTTAATGATGGTTGCGGCGATGTTTAAGTATTCGCTCACCTTTTCAACGTCCAAATAAGGAAGTCCCTTCATGTAACCGAGGAACTGTTCGGTTACTTCGGAAACGAATACGTCCTTAATTTCAATTTGTTCTTTATTGATGAGAAAAAGCAACAAATCGAGCGGACCTTCAAAGTTGCTTAAAACAGTCGTATAATCGACCACCGATTCAAAATCTTCTACTTTCAAAATACCAACCCCCAAAGCGCAGTAATCGGCCAACCGACGTACTTTGTCGCAAACTGCATTACGTAACCGAGAATATCAAAATATCCCGTTTGATATACGCCAAGGCGAACGAAAAAGTCGCAAATAAAACTTTCTACTATCAAAAATAACAGGATATAGTACCCGTAATTGCGGAGGAAACGATAGACCTTTCCCCGTCTTCTATCCACCGCCTCGATGACGCGAAACCCGTCTAACGGATAAAACGGCAACAAATTAAAGACGCAAAAGGACAAACTATACGCGAACAACAAATATCCGACGTACCACAAAAAATCCAAAAAGAAATTCGGTGCGGCGATATATGCACGCCACAACAGTTGATAAATGGGAAAGAAAAGGAACGCCGTCAAAAAATTCATTAAAATTCCTGCAATCGACGTCCAAACACATCCTGCGCGGTACTTTTTGAAGTTGTTCGGGTTGATCGGAACGGGCTTCGCCCATCCGAATCCAACGAGCGCAAAACATAAAATCCCCGTTAAATCAAAGTGTTTTAACGGATTCAGCGTCATTCTTCCGCTCCATTTAGCGGTCGGATCCCCGCATTTATATGCGACGAAAGCGTGTGCAAATTCGTGCAAGGTTAAAACTACGGCAACCGCGATAAAACTTGCAAGCAAATCAAATAATTGCGACATAATACAATTATACTTTATTTTTCAAAAAATGGCAAGTAAACGAAGAACGTTGCCGAAAATTTCACAAAAACGCCTCGTTTTATTAAAACGAGGCGTTATACTTATTTCAACCGATCGGGAATGACGTCGTTACGGACAAGATCGGAATACGTTTGCGGCTTGACGATATATTCCGCATTTCCTTCGTTGACAAGTACGACGGGCGGAATAAAATTGCGGTTATAGTTGCTCGCCATGGAGTAGTTATACGCTCCCGTCGAAAGAATTGCCATAATATCTCCGCTTTGCGCTTTGGGTAAGTTGAGATTGACGCCGATCAAATCACCGCTTTCACAGCATTTCCCCGCAACGGAAACAAGTTCGCAAGGGGCCTCGTTCGCGCGGTTTGCAAGAATCGCCGTATATTTACTTTGATAGAGCGCGTAACGGGGATTATCAAACATTCCCCCGTCGATCGCAACGTATTTTTTGACGTTGGGAATATCTTTGATTGCCCCAACGGTATAAAGCGTAATCCCCGCTTCCCCGACGATCGAACGCCCCGGTTCAATCAAAAGATAAGGTTTTTTCAAGGAATATTGCTCGCACCCGACGTTCACCGCTTGAATCAGCGCTTGCAAGTATCCTTTATAACCGTTTACGTCAATTTTTGCGTCTTCGTCCGTGTACCAAATACCAAATCCACCGCCAAGGTTGAGCGTCTGCGCCTCATATCCAAGCGCATCTTTGATTTGCGCAATAAAGCGCAAATTCTTTTCCACCGCCAAAACAAACGACTGCTTTTCAAATATTTGCGATCCGATATGGCAATGGTATCCCTTTAAGTTTAAGTTCTTCTTTGAAAGAACGTAAGAGGTGAACGACTGCGCCGTTCCGTCCTGCGTGGAAAATCCAAACTTCGAGTCGGTTGTCGCCGTTTGCACGTATGCGTGCGTATGCGCTTCAACCCCCGGATTGATACGAATCAAAACGTCTTGAACGATTCCGCGTTTTTTCGCCTCCTCATCGACGAGATCCGCTTCCGTGTATGCGTCGAGTACGATCGTACCGATCCCGCAATCAAGTGCGTAACTGATTTCACGGGGAAGTTTGTTATTTCCGTGCATGTAGGCGTTTTTAGCGTCAAACCCCGCTTGCACGGCGGTATAAAGTTCCCCTCCGGATACGACGTCAACCCCAACCTTTTCTTGACGTGCAATTGCATAGATCGCTTCGCAAGAAAAAGCCTTCGAGGCATATAAAACCATTCCGTTCCCTGCGTATTCCTTCTCAATCGTATCGCGATAAACGCGCATCATCGAGCGAATATACGCCTCGTCAAAAACGTACAAAGGCGTTCCGAACTTATTTGCTAAATCAACGCAATCGCATCCACCGATTTCAAGATGACCTTTTTCGTTTACTTTTAACGTTTCTCTCGTGTTCATAATATAAACCTATCAAAATTTTTATTTATTATAACACATTTACAAAGAAAGGTCAAATTATTTATAGAAAGGAAAAACAACAAATTCCATATACTATGTGTGGCGTATTACTATGCTAATTGTCGTATTTTTTAATTCCAAGCGTGAATAATTTCCTCTAATGCCTCAAACCAAGAAAATTTTTCGGCACTTTCGCTTGAAAGAAGTTTACAGCAATCCACCTCTACCCCATCAAGATATAGCGTTGCGTTTCCAAGCACTTCTTCTTTTTCAACGGGAGCACAAACGTTTTCATTTATTTCAATGACAACTTCACATTTTTTATCGCTCCCTTTGGGCAAGAATACGGTTAAATCGTGCGATGGAATCAACTTTATCTCTTTAACCGCACTTCCACTTACACGAGCCGTTTGTTCAAGTTCGTTTTTCGACGACAAACAGATACGTTTCTCATAGTTTGAAAACGCATAATTTATCATATTCTTTGTATTTTGAAATCGAACGTCCGACGTATTTGCACCGATAACGACGGAAATCAACCTAACGCCCCCACGACATACCGTCGCCGCCAAGCAAAAGCCTGCCTGCGCAGTATACCCGGTTTTACCGCCATCGCAACCGTCTAAAAATCGAACTAATTTATTCGTATTCGTCATAACGGTCGTTCTACCGTCCGGATGCCGCATATCTTCCGTCCAAATTTTTGAATATTCAAAGTATTTTTCATGCTTTATCAGTTCGCGGAACATTGCCGCAACGTCTTTCGCGCACGAATATTGCGGATCTTTTGGAAGCCCCGTACAATTCGCAAAGAGCGTATCGCAAGCGCCGAGTCCCCTCGCGCGCTCATTCATTCTGTCTACAAAATTCGCCTCCGAACCGCAAATTCGCTCCGCCAAGGCGACGCAAGAATCGTTCGCCGAACAAACGACGACGCTTTTGATCAAATCTTGCACAGGATAAGAGAGTCCGGTTTGTAAAAACACTTGCGAACCGCCCATTCCGGAAGCATTCTCGCTGACAACGATCGGCTCGTCGTATGACATTCTTCCCCCTTCCACTTCTTCAAAAGTGAGGAGAAGCGTCATAATTTTACACATACTTGCAATCGGTAAGCGCTTTGTCGGTTGCACGGAATACGCCTCCGTTCCGCTTGTAACTTCGCACAAATACGCCGATTTACATTCCGTCAACTCCTCTTGCGCGCCGACCTTCATTTGATTTCCCATCGAAATCATTCCCGCAAACGCAATCACCGCCGCGGAAAGACATAATAACTTTTTCATACCGACAGTTTGAGCAAGTTTTTATATTTTATCCTATAAAAGCGCACCGATCGGATGATATAACACGAGAAGTAAAATCATTTCAAGCAAACACACGGCGACAATCAAAATACAATCCCGTATAAAATTCGAAAACAGTTGAGCAAAATCACGTTTTTGCCACGAAAATTCTTTTACGCGCGCGAAGGAACACACGCTGCAGCACACGTATATAAAATCGCACAAAAGCCGAATGGGAACGTACAACACAAGTAAAACGAATACTCCCGACATTTTATAAACGGAAACGAAGATCCACGCCGCTCCGCCAAAGGTATATGCGCGATAGCATAAAACGGTTGGGATCATCGCGCAAGCCGGAATGATATGAACGGAACAAACGGAAATAAGCGCAAGATACGCGCAACACCCAAGCGTTCGTTTTAAAAAAATTAAGACGACGTTTGTTTGGGAATAACATACTCGGTTCAAAAACCGTTCACAGGAACGAAAATGATATTCGTATACGGACGGCGTTTTAATAAATACGATGCCGAGAATCAAACAAATCGCGTAGAGCGCCGCAAACAAGACGAGCGTTTTTCTCCGTTCGAGCAAAATGCGTACTTTTTCGTGATAATAGGAAAAAAGGTGCATACGTTAACGTATGCACACTTCCCAACAAAATATGTCAACGATCTATCATGTGTTCGATAGAAATGCCGTATCCGCGCGTCGGATCGTTCAAAAAAACGTGCGTAACCGCGCCGATCAACTTTCCGTTTTGAAGAATCGGACTCCCGCTCATTCCTTGCACGATTCCGCCCGTTTCTTCAATCAATTCTTTATCGACAATTTTGATAACAAAATTTTTACGGTCTTTGTTTTGCGCATCCACTTTAGCGATCGCAACGTCGTACTCCTTCACCTGCGTCCCGTCGACCGTTGAATAAATAACGGCTTCCCCGATCTCCGCCTCGGATACGGGCGCCGCCTCCACCGTTTGCAGATAAGAAAAATCATAATTCCCTTCAAAGACGCCGAACAAACCGCAAGAGGTAATTTTTTCCGCGCGCGCAACCGTTTTATCGTTCAAAAACAACCCGCGCAATTCCCCCGCCTTTCCGCGGCAACCGCGGTTTACTCCGATAATACTGCAAAGATATACCTTTGCACCCGCAACCGAAAGGGGCGTTCCCTTTTCATCCGAAACGGAATGCCCAAGCGCGCCGAATTTACCCGTTTCCCGTTCAATATACGTAATCGTTCCGATTCCGGATACAGTATCGCGAATGACGATTCCCAACTTGTATTTTTTGCCGTCGCGGTCTTGCGCAGGACTTACCTCAACGGATGCGCGCTCGCCGTTTCGCTCGACCGTAAGCCGTAAAGCCCTCCCTTCGCACCGCTCTAAAATTTGATTGAGTTGCGCCGTTTCCGTAACCGAAACCCCGTCTATCTCGACGATCATATCGCCGACGCAAAGTCCCACGTCGCGCGCAGGACTGCGCTCTCCGTCTTTCGTACGCACGTCGTTAAATCCGATAATTTGTATTCCGCCCGCCCCAAGTAAAAAACCTGCCGTCATGCCGCCGACGTAATAACTTCCTTCGGTTGCGTGTACGTGAACGCTTTTATATCCGATTGCGGATACGGCGCATAAACATACGGCGATTGCCGTTGTAAGCGTTTTCCATTTTCGCATACCATCCCCCTTCCCGAGATATTTTGCGCAAACGTACCCGCATTATACAAAAAACCCCCTTTTAGTGAAGGGAGTTTTTGTATTCGTTTGAAGTTTTTAACATCTCATTCGCATGAACAAACGCAGCGTCGCTGCCAAGATCTCCGCCGATTAGGCGCACGATTTCACCTTTTCTACCCTCTTCTCCGAGAGGAGTAAGTCGCGTATACGTCTTCCCGCCCTCTTGTTTTTTCTCAATTAAAATATGAGAATCCGCCATGGCGGCAATTTGCGCAAGGTGCGATACGGCAATAATTTGCGTCGAAAGGGAAATGCGAGCAAACTTTTCCGCAACGACTTTCGCCGTTATCCCGCTAATTCCTGCGTCGATTTCGTCAAAAAGATACGTACCGATCTCATTCACCGAAGAAAGTTGCGCTTTGATTGCAAGCATGAAACGGCTCATTTCCCCGCCGCTTATAATCTTGCCAAGTTCTTTCATCGGCTCACCCGCATTTGCGGAAAAGAGAAACTTTACGGCGTCTAAACCATCTCCCGTCGCGCGGGGAACGTCCGACTCCTCGTATGGCGCAAAAGCAATATCAAATTGCGCCGACGCGATATTTAACGTCTTTAACTCCGAAGTTACACGGCTTGTAAACGATTTCGCCGTTTCCTTTCTCACTTTTGTCAAGCGGCAGCATGCGGAATACAACTCCCGTTCCAAAACCGAAAGTTCCCCTGTTAAACGCACGTACCGTTCCCCGCTATCGGAGAGCACATCGTATTCTTCCTTTGCACGCGAAAGAAAATCCAAGACAGAAGAAACGTTTCCGCCGTATTTCTTTTTTACCGTTTTGATCTCGTCGAGGCGAGCCTCGATGCGCTCCGCCTCTTCTTCGTCCAGCGACGTTTCATCCATCAAATCCTGTAAACTTTCTTTGACGTCGGAAAGTTCGGAGAGCACTTCTTCCAGCCGTTCTGAAAAAATTCCCCCTTGCGGCTCGTATCGTTCGATTGA
Source organism: Clostridia bacterium (assembly GCA_017621735.1). Classification (GTDB taxonomy): domain Bacteria; phylum Bacillota; class Clostridia; order Christensenellales; family Borkfalkiaceae; genus Gallimonas. The sequence continues at coordinate 36,568 of JAGASM010000021.1, forward strand.
CGAAAGCGCCCGTTGCGCGGAAAGAATCGCATCCATTCCGCTCCCGTCCGCATTTAAGCAAGAGATTGCGGTATTCAACCCGTCAAGAATACGTTCGGCGTTGAGGATCTTATCCCGCTTTCCGCGAAGTTCTTCTTCCTCTCCTTCTTTTAAGTCGGCGCGTTCAATTTCGTCAATTTGAAAACGCAATACGTCAAGGCGACGTTCCCGCTCGCTTTCGTCCCCGCCGAGCATCTTTAACGAAGAAAGAATTTCCCGTCGTTTTGCAAGCGCTCTTGCAACCTTCTCCTTTTCTTCTCGCACGGTATCTCCGCCGATTTCATCCAAAAGGCGAAGTTGATTGCTCTCCCGAAGCAAATAGAAATGCTCACTCTGACCGTGCACGTCAACAAGATAAGCGGTAATTTTACGCAACATCGTCGCAGTTACGTTACACCCGTTTACCTTGATTTGACTTTTTCCGTCTAACGTAAACTTCCTCGAGATAAGAATGCAATCTTCCCATTCAAGGTCCATTTCCTCAAATACTTCCCGAAGCCGCAAATTTTCCCCAACGGAAAAGAGCGCGCGCACAAGGCAAAACTCCTCTCCATAGCGAATCATACTCTTGTCCGCCTTCGCGCCGAGTACAAAATCTATGGAATCGAGAATAATCGACTTCCCCGCGCCCGTTTCGCCTGAAAGCACGTTCAAACCGCGCGAAAATTCAATTTCCGCACGGTCGATCAAAGCAATATTTTGTATGGTAAGTTTTTCCAACATGAGTTTAATCTTGAATGATCTTATTTAATCTTTCGCGAACAAGATGCGCCTTTTCTTCCGTTTCACAGATAAGAAGCGTCGTATCGTCCCCGGCGACGCAACCGACGACCTCTTTATAATTAAGCCTGTCGATGACGACTCCGGCATTTGCGCCGTTGCCGTTCAGCGTTTTAATGACGATCAAATTGCCAACGGAACGGATTTCAATCACGCAAGCGCGAAAGAGTGAACGCATTTTATCGGAAAGTTCCCCTTCGTTCTCATTGATACAGGTATAGCGAAAGCGCTTATTGATTCCCGCAACCTTAAACAGGTGCAATTCTTTGATATCACGGGAAATCGTCGCTTGCGTAACGGAGAAATTACATTTATTTAATTCCTCGCAAAGTTCCTCTTGCGTTTCGATTTCCTTCTCCGAAATAATTTCGAGAATTTTACCGTGTCTTGCATTTCTTAACATGTTTTCACCCTATCATAATTGTATTTTTTATCAATAACTGATTTTTTCCGTCAAGCGGCGGAAAAACCCGTTTCGATCCTTCGTTAAAAAGCGAACGACGCGATTGCTTTTCCGCACGATTAAAGCATCGTCCCCCTTGACTTCGCCTAAAAATTTCCCGTCCCCGTACAAAATCAAACTCCCTAAATGAGAAGGGAATTCAAACGACAACGTACTGTTATCCGAGTATGCAATCGGTCGACTCTTTAAGGAAAACGCACAAAGCGGCGTTATCATAAACGTGGGACAATCCGGCGTCATAATGCTCCCGCCTGCGGAAAGCGAATAGGCAGTCGAGCCCGTCGGCGTACACACAATTAATCCGTCGGCACGGAAATCCCCCGCGCTGCTCCCGTCGATTTTTACCGTAATCGTCGCTATTTGCACGTCCTTTTTGGCGGAAATATTGCGGTGCAGCGTCATTTCGTTCAAACAATGCGTTTTAACGCCGTTTAAGTCAACCTCTAACATCGCGTGAGAAACGACGGCACATTCTTCATCCAAAATCAAATCAACCGCATTTTCAATTTCATTGCGTTCAAATTCAGTCAAAAAACCGAGGGTTCCGTAATTGATTCCAACGATCGGAACGCCCGTCTTTGACGCCGCTTTTGCCGCACTTAAAACGGTCCCGTCCCCGCCGAGAACGAGAAGTCGGTCAACACCGTCGATTTCTTCCGCCGAACGGAAAACAACCGCCTTGCTGCCACGGCGGTCGATCAACTGGGAAATATGTACGATGACGCTTTCATCGCGCACCTTGTTTTCTTTATAAAAAATCCCGACTTTCATCGGGATTATTATATACGAAAAAATGTATATTTGCAAGAGTTTTTCAAAAAATTATTTATATTTTGCAAAATTTATTCATTTTCAAGGAAGGACGTTGCGCGCAAAACAAACTCCTCTTCGTTCATTGCACGCCCGCCTTTTTCCAAGAGTGCAACGTATTCTACGTTCTTCTTTGCGCGAATCGGTGCGTTTGTTACGCCGACGGGAGATAAGTTTAATTGCACCGCCGTACGGTAAATCCCCCGAAGGACGGACGGATGCTCCCCTTTTGAAACGATTCCACTCTTTCCAAGTTTGCCCTTTCCCACTTCAAATTGCGGTTTAATTAAAACGAGCGCAAGACCTCCCGCCTCGAGAAGTTCGGCAACCGCAGGCAAAATAAGTTTTAACGAAATAAAACTCACGTCCGAAACCACCCCGAACGGCGGGATCGGAAACTGATCTTTCGTCAAATAACGCGCATTCGTTCGATCCATTACACAAACGCGATGATCGGATGAAATCGTTTGGTCAAGTTGACTTTCACCAACGTCAACGCAATACACGTAGCGCGCGCCGTTTTGAAGCAAACAATCGGTAAAACCGCCGTTGCTCGCCCCGATATCTACCCAAACTTTTTCCGAAACGTCGCAACCGAACACAGTTAATGCCCGCGCAAGTTTATACCCGCCGTTGGATACAAACGACTGCTCCGCGCGCAAAAATTCAAACGAATCCGTTTCGCTGACGTTATCCGACGGTTTTAAGGGTTTTCCGTTGCGCAAAACGTATCCCTTCCCGATCATTTCGGAGGCTTTTGTGCGCGAACCGAATTTTTCCGCAAAATATTTATCCGCGCGCATAAATTTCCTCGAGATATTCGTCAATTTCCGCTTCGCTTACGCCAAATTTTTCCGAAAGCGAAACAATTCCGCCGTGCGGAATAAACGCATCGTGATAAGCAAAATTGCGAATGATCTTACCTTGATTTAAGTAAAATCGGTTGATTGCAGCGCCAAGCCCTCCGATTTCCACGTTATCTTCAATGGTAATCACGTATTTAGAAGAAACCGACGAAAGCAACGCCTCGTCAAGCGGCTTCAAAAAACGCGCGTTTATGAGAGTAAAGTCTTTTCCTTCTTTTTGACGTTTTGCGAGAACGTTTTTTGCGAACGACAAAGGTCTTTCCCCCGCCGCAATTACCGTTATGTCAGACATACTACTGTGTAAAACGTCAAATTTACCATATTCAATCGGGGAAATTTCTATTTCCACCGCTTTCCCCGAACGAGGATATCGAATAGCAAGCGGCTTTTCAAACGTTTCACTCCACTTTATCATCGCACGGAATTCTGAAATACAAGAAGGAATTGCCACCGTAAGATTTGGAATTAACGCGAGATAGGATAAATCAAATACGCCGTGATGCGTTTCCCCATCCGCTCCCGTAATCCCCGCGCGATCAATGCAAAAGGTTACGGGAAGATTTTGCCCGCAAACGTCATGAATAATTTCATCGTAGGCGCGCTGTAAAAAGGTGGAATAAATCGCATAGTACGGCTTTAACCCCTCCGTTGCCATTGCAGCGCACAACACGGACGCATGCTCTTCGCAGATCCCCACGTCGAACGAACGCTCGGGAAATTTATCAAAAAATCCACGCAGCCCCAAACTGTCCGTCATCGCAGCGGTAATCACTACAATTCGGCCGTTCTTTTGGGCAAGGGTAGTAAGTTCCTCCCCAAGCGCCGTAGAATATTCCTCGTCTTTTACGTTTTTTGTAGGAGAAATTCCATGCGTTACGTCGGGCGCATTTTCACAAAAAGCGTAACCGTATCCTTTTTTTGTGTGCACGTGGAGCAAAACGCTTCCGTTTTTTAACAACCCTTTTGCCTTTTCAAGCGCATGAATACTCTCCTCCACGTTATTCCCGTCGTAAAGACCGAGATACTGTATTCCGAATTGCTCGAACAAGGCAACGTTTTTTCCCCCGCCCGCACCGTTCATTTCAGACAAAATATCATGCGTTCCACCCACGGTAGGCGCGATAGACATTCCGTTATCGTTCAAAATAACTAAAATCGGCGCGTTCAAAATTTTCAAACTGTTTAACGCCTCGTAGACAAGCCCATTGTTAAACGAACCGTCCCCGACAAATGCAATGACTGAAAAATCTTCCCCTTTCAGATCACGCGCTTTTGCAATTCCGAGCGCCGCGGAAACGGCAGTTCCCGCATGTCCCGTATCGTAACAGTCGAATTCGCTTTCGCTGCGTTTAGGAAACCCCGAAAGCCCCCCTTCTTTTCGAAGGGTGGAAAATCTTTCCGCGCGCCCCGAAAGCAATTTATGCGGATAACATTGATGTCCGACGTCGAATACGATTTTATCTTTAGGAAAATCAAATACGCGATAGAGCGCAACCGTCAATTCAACCGCACCGAGATTTGAGGACAAGTGCCCTCCGCACTCCGAAACGGTTGTAAAAATTCGCTCACGCATTTCATCGCAAAGTTTATGAAGTTGTTCAAAAGAAGCCCCTTTTACGAACTCTTTATTAAAATGATTCCCCATAAGATTAAATAGGCGCGAAAACCGCGCCTTTCCTTTTTATTTTTTGCGCATTCTTACGTAATCGACGAGTAAGCGGAAAAATTCCGTATCCCGTTCAATCGGCTCTAAAAGCAACCGACAGCGTTCCGCAAGTAAATCCGCTTGCAACTCCGAAGCATTTAACCCATAAAGTTTTACAATCGTCAATTTATCGCTCGCCTTGTCTTTTCCAAGCGTTTTTCCGAGCGTTTCGTCGCCTTTTTCATCTAAAATATCGTCCGTTAATTGAAAAAGCGAACCGAGCGCCTCCCCGAATTTTTCCAAATCGAGAGAATGCACCCCCGCAATCATTGCCGCCATAACCAAGGGTGCAACAATGAGTTTTCCCGTCTTATGGTCATAGACAAAGCGCAACTCTTCTTCAGAAGCGTCCTGGTTTGCAGTATAGAGTAAATCCGCCGATTGCCCCGCAATCATGCCGCCCGCTCCTGCCGCATCGCAAAGGTAACGCGCCGCACGCAAATACTCTTCTCCGCGAGCACTTTCCGCAAACATCATCGAATACGCCAAATTCAAAAGCGCGTCGCCCGCTAAAATCGCATGCGCCTCCCCGAACATCTTGTGGTTGGAAGGCTTGCCCCGACGAAAATCATCGTTATCCATCGCCGGAAGATCGTCGTGGATCAGCGAATACGTATGAATACATTCGATTGCAATGGCAATATTCAGTTCTTTTTTCCAGTCGAGCCCAAACATATCGAGCGCAGAAAGAAATAAAACGGGACGAAGGCGTTTCCCGCCGATCGTCAAACTGTAACGCATACTCTCCTTCAATCGCTCGGGTAAAAACTGCATTTTATCGCAAAATTCTAACAACGCCCGTTCAAATTCTTCCGCATATTCACGATAACGCACTTGAAAGTCCATTTATTTCTCCATTGATAATTCCGCAGCATCGCAAACGTTTTTCATGAGCATCGCAATCGTCATCGGCCCCACACCGCCCGGAACGGGCGTAATATAAGACGCCTTATTCAAAACGGCCTCATAGTCGACGTCCCCGCAAAGTTTTCCGTTTTCGTCGCGATTGATTCCCACGTCAACGACCACAGCACCGTCTTTTACCATGTCTTCCGTAATAAATTTCGCCTTGCCGATCGCCGCAACCAAAATATCCGCACGCAGACAATCTTCTTTCAAATCTTTGGTACGGGAATGGCAAACGGTTACCGTTGCGTTTGCGTTCAAAAGGAGCATTGCCATCGGCTTTCCGACAATGTTACTGCGCCCAACAACGACCGCCCGTTTTCCTTCAACGGATACGCCGTAACGTTGCAAAAGTTCCATGACACCAAGCGGTGTGCACGCAACCGTTGCCCTTTGCCCCATCGCAAGCGCACCGATATTTTCCGCCGAGAAACCGTCGACGTCCTTTTCAAAGGGAATTTTTGCCAAAATCCGATCGGCATCTAACCCTTTGGGAAGAGGAAGTTGCACCAAAATTCCATGCACGTCCTCATTGCTTGCCAAATCGGAAACAAGTTCTTCCGCCTCTTTTTGGCTTACCGTTTCAGGCAAATAATTTGCATACGAGCGAACGCCCACGTCTTCACAAGCCTTGATCTTATTGCGAACGTATACCTGCGACGCGGGATCCGCCCCAATTAAAACGACCGCAAGCCCCACCTTTTTGCCGTACTTTTCTTCAAATGCACGCGTGCGCTCACGAAGTTCCCCTCGAATGGTCGCCGCCGTTGCCTTTCCGTCGATTACCGTCATGAATTAATCACCCCCGCAAGTACTCCATTGACAAAGTTTGCGGAGTTTTCCGTCGAAAACTTCCGCGCAAGCGCCGCCGCTTCACTCACAGATACAACGGGCGGAACGTCATCGCAATAGAAAATTTCAGCAAGCGCAATCAATAAAATTGCCTTATCCGCAGAATAGATTCGGTAATCGGCAAACCGCTCGACGCGCTTGGTCAGTTGTGCGGTCAATTCTTCTTTGTGTTCTTCCACGAGGGAAACAAGGCGCAAGGCAAATTCCGCGTCCTCCCCCTTTAACCCAGACTTGCGGAGAACGGACGACTTGAACGCACCGTCGCAACCGTCGTGAAATAATTGAGCAAAAATAATCTTGAAAGCCGACTCTCTCGCTTCGCTTCTCATATGTCCTTCCTCTTTACGACAAATTCCCCTTCCGAGTGGGAAAGGGGAAAATTCTTATTTATGATTTTCCGAGTCCGTCAAAACGTCTTCCACCGTCATTTGAACAGGTTCGGACGACGGGAAAACGACGCTTTGTACGTGCACGTCGATTTTTGCAATTTTGCACTTCGTCATCGATTCGACCATATGCTTAATCTTTTGTTGAATGTTATAAGCAAGTTCCGGCACGTTATAACCGTAGTGCGCAATAAACGACACGTCGACAAAAATCCCCTCTTTTTCAAAACAAAGTTTAATTCCTTTGTTTTTAGAAGGAACAAGTTCGATCCCTTCCGTTTCTTGCAAACTGAGAATGACAATGTCGCTGACAATGTCGGAATGGTACGTTATTTTACCGTTATAATTGCCGTGCGGCGAAAGTTTAATACTTGACATAACGCTCTCCTTTTTTGGATACAAACATTATATCACATATTTTTCGATTTTACTACTGTTTTTTTTAACTTTCTGCGTAAACAGGCATAATTATCACGTTTCCGGAAGCGATTCCCGTTTCATTTTTCAGCATACTGTAAATAGAAAGCGCAGAATCGTACGTGAGTTCGGACGAGTTGATAAAAACGTTCACGTTATCCGAGTCGTAACCGATGGACACAACGGCGTCGGAAAACCCAAGCGATTTTATCATCGTTTCCAAAACGAGTTCGTCTTCCATAATGCCAACCATTTTTTGTTTCATGGCAGCCGCTTCTTTGTATTCGTCGCTCTCCGCCTCATAAACGGACAATACACTGTCAAGTTGAACAAACTCTTCGCTCCGCGTGCTACTCCGCTCCGAACGGTAGGTGGTAAAATAATTTGCCTCGACTGCCGCCCCCGTTGCATCCGCATCGCCCGTACCCGCAAGCACGAAATTAAAGATTGCCGTAACCGCCAACAGTAAAACAAGCGTAGACATCAGTGCAATTTTCTTTGTGTTTGTCATAACCATTCTCCTTTATTTTACGGCGTTTTTCGCCTTATTTCCAAATCATTTATTTCCTGTAAAGTAAACGCTGACGTTTTTTCGTTCCGTTTGCAACACGTTCCCAACGACGTCCGCAATTTGAACGCGCGTCATGAGGCTATCCTCACCGCGATAAACCACGACGGCGTTTACCGCTCCTTCCGTCCGCGAGATCAAGACGTCAACCGCATCAACCCCGTCCATTTCTTGTAAAATGCTGCTCAAACGCACCTCTTCTTCCGTTTCGGAACGCGACGCGTCTTTCTCTTCCGAAAAGAACGCCCCTTTGATTAAAACGAGCAATGCAACAACGCCAACCACCAAAAGAACGATGCGCGCCGTTTTAGCGGTTAGAATTTTTTTCACCCACTCCATAAACCGTTACCTCGCATAAATATCTCTCTTCAATCAATCGCGTCATTTCATTTACAATATCTATATGTTGTCCGTCCTCGAATATTCCCAAATCGGGCACGCTAATTTGAATGCTTTTGACGGAAAAAGGCGAATCCTCTTCACAGTCGGCAAGCGCAGTTACGGCAAGAGAATATTCCCCGTTGATAAGCGCCACCACCTCTTCTTCGACGGCATCTTCCGCAAATTGCTCGCATGCCGCAACGTACGAGGCGTCCGTCAAGATATCATCCCCCAACCACTCCGTACCCTCTCCAAATTCAAGCCGTGCAAACGGGGCGACCAGAACGGACAGGCAAGCAACTTTCAAAAATCCGTTGATTGCTTTTCCCATTTTTCCGGACGGCAGTAAAATTCCAAGCGTCGCACATAGCAATACGATCCCCGCAACGGATAATACGTATTCTTTCATAGAATCACCCCGGACGAACAAACGAGCATTAGGACGGTAATAAAATACAAGAACGCCACACAAAGAATTCCCGCTATAAAATAACTTAAACTTGACGATAGCCTTGACAAAAAGGCGGAAACGCGACCGCCGATCGACTCGGTTGCCGCTGCGGAAAAACGCAAAAACAGTTGAAGGGAAACAAATAGCATTAACGGTTTTACGATTGTTCCGACAAGCAAAAAGAGAGAAAAAGAACCAACCGCGTTCTTGATGATGGCACTTCCCGCCAAAACGAGTTCAATTCCGCCCGATAAAAACCCGCCGACGATCGGAACGGACGAAGATACGGCATATTTTGCCGCCCGAAGGGATATCCCGTCGTATTGCGCGGAAGTAATCCCTTGAACGGTCAAATAAAAACTAAACAGCCCTAACGAAAGACCGATCAGCCACTTGCATACACTTTGAAAGAGTTCGCTTAATTTTTTTAAGCGAAAGGAATCGGATAAACTTCCAACAAACGATAAAACGATAATTAAAATTGCGACGGGAAATACCACCGACGTAAATAATTCAACGATACCGCTGCTCAAAAATGCGACCGCTGGACGAAAGATGGACGCCGATACGACGCCGCCGCTTCCCGCCATTAACGTAAGCAAAACGGGGTATAGAAGTTGCATTTGCATTTTCATTTGCTGAACAGTGTCAAATCCGGCGTTTAAGACGGAAATCAAGCAAGACAGTACGATTGCACCGACACACAAATAAGATATGTAGTATATTATGTCAGACATAGAACTGTGTAAAATATCGCTTTTTGCGGTATTTATGACACTACAAAGCAGCGTAATTGCCAAAATCATAGCAAATGCAGGAAGTAACACGCTAACTTCTTCCCAAAAAAGGGACAGTATCCCGTCGAATAATGATTTATAGTTGATAGAAAAATCTCCGCTTAATACCTCTTTTAACTTTTCTTTTACGGAAACCCCTTTGAATTGCGCAAATTCGTCTAAATAATTTTGTAATTCGCTCAAATCCAACTCATTCAAGAGCAAGTCGATTTGCTCCATGAGTTTCTCCTCTCCATTCTCCATTGCCCCTTCCTCGGCATGCGCAACAACAGCGCTTGGACATACAATCACACACAACAGTAGAAAAAATAATATAAAATACGGGATTTTCTTCATGACATTAGTCCAATCAGTCGATATATGAGATCGAGAACACTCTCTAAAATCGGGACCGACAGGAGCAATAGCGTTATTTTTCCCGCAAATATCAACTTGTCCGCGACGGAATTTTGCCCAAAATCCCGAATCATTCCCGCACTAAACTCAACCAAATATCCGATTCCCAGCATTTTTAACAGCGTTTTGAATACATCGGATTTTATTCCCGTCGCACTTGCAATTTTTTCAAAGACGGACACCCCCTCTCGAAACATTTCAAATGCAAACAGCAACAAAATGATCCCACCCGCTACGGAAATGCAAAATGAAAGTTCAGGCCGCGAGTCCTTTAATAAAAGCGCCGAGATCGCCGTAATCATTGCAATTCCTATCAACTGAAAGGTCATCAATATACCCCGAATATCGTCTTAACCGTTTCAAAAAGATCACCGATCATCGTTACGGAAACGGTTAAAACGATAACGAGCCCAACGATTGATACAACCGTCGCAACGTCGTCCCGATCAGATTTTTTTAAGATTTGGCACACAATCGTAACGATAATGCCGATTGCGGCAAGTTTGAAAATAACCGAAATATCCATACTTTACACGATAAGAATGACGATAGCAAGCCCCGAAAGCAAGCCTAATTTCAAATACAATTCACCGCGATTTTTCGCCTCTGCCTCCGCCTCTTTACACGACCTTTCAAGTTCACCCTTTCTTGTCGCAAACCACCCCGTTTGCGTCTTTGCGTCCGCCCGGCCGACCGCGTGAAAGTATTCCATCAAATATTCATACTCGTCCTCGCTCAAATAAGAAGGCTTACGCACCGAATCGCGCTCAACCAAAGCGCAATTCGCCATATGATAGAAATCCCCCTCTTTCCTTTCCTTTTGAATAAACTCCGCAAGCGCACGGCGCGTATAGCACAACTCCGCCAAAAACTTTTCGTTAAACGATTGAAACGCTTGAAAATAACTCTTTCTCAAACGGTATTTTCCCGCGGAAAGATATCCAACGAATACCGACACCGCAACAATTAACAGCGCTACCGCGAATTTTAACCACACGTTACACCCCGCTCACAACAGATCCAACGCACCCTAGAGCGTTTAACGTTACGACGTAATCAAATAACCCTTTTGGAATAGACGACGCGTCCGTGCGGTGCGCGGACGCAAACACGTGAACACCGCCCTCCCTTATCAATTCAATTACGGAAAAATCAGACAATCTCAACTCATCCGTTACAATCAAATCGGGGCACATCGCGCGAATTCCTTCCGCAAACGCAGTCTTTTTCTCCGCAAACCGCACCACGTCCGAAGTAATTCCAACGTTTCCGCACGAAAGTTCTCCCCGCTCATCGCAAACAAGCACGTTTTTCGTCAGTCGTTCACACACAAGTCGGGAAAGATCTCGCAACATCGTCGTTTTCCCAAGCCCGGGCGGCGCTAAAATGAGAACGGAGCGCAACCCGTTGGATAGACATCTATCGTATATCCCTTTTGCACAACCGACGATTTCGTGCGGAACGCGAATACATAGCGAAGATACTGAATGGATTGATAAAATGCTTCCACCCTCATATACGACGTCCCCGCAAATTCCCACGCGAACGCCGTTTTTCGTCGTTATAAATCCCTGCCGAATTTGATTTTCTACCGCATAAATGGAATAACCGCACGCAGCGTGAAGAGCATCGTTCACCTCTTCCGCAGTTGGAAAATAGGCGTTTTTAACGGCGCTCGATAGCCCGTCTTGTCCGAGAAAATAGTATTTACCTTCAAAATTTACAAAGAGCGGTTTGTTGGCACGCAAGCGAATTTCATACAGTAAATTTACGTTGATTTTTATAAGCAATCGAGAAATTGATTTCGGTAAAAAATCTAACATGCTATACTATATGGACGAGTTATCAAAGATATGACAAAAAAAGAGCGCTCGCTTAATAGCGAAACGCCCTTTTCTTATCCCCGCGTATTTTTATTCAATGACAAATACACATACACTGTTATTCTTAATGACGGTGTTCAATTCGTCGTTTTTGACTGCAATTTCCGTATACGTTGGCGTAATATTATGACGCTTACCAACTTTGTTCCCGATTTCGTTGATAACCGTTTCATCTTCATGCCAAAGTTCGGTAACCTGCGCTCTGCTCTTTTTGGAGAAATTCTTCAACGCAACAGACAGTTCTTCGTCTTTTCCGGAAACGTTGACGACCTTCAAATAAATCTTGCCGTCTTCCCCAACCGTCGCACTTTGGAAAACTCTTTCGTTGACCTTCCAAATGTTCTTAAACAAAACTTCGTGCCATTCCCCATCCTTATAGATGGACGCCGTAAACGTCTTGCGGGTGTAGACAAGTTTCATGACGTTTCCTTCGGGACTATAACCAAGGAACTTATCCTTCCCCATCATTTCGCACGCGGTACGCATAAAATCGACGCGTTTATCAAAGGAAACGTTATATCCCTTATGGTTTTTCCCGTACTGACAGCAAATGGAAAAACCTGCGCAATCCATCGTTCCCGCGTCGCGCACGTCGGCAACGCCAACGCCTGCTATAAAACTCTGCTCCCCGCTGATACGGCGGAAGGAGATTTCCACTTCGCAATCGGAAAAACTTTGTTCGTCGTAATAGAAACCGTTGAACGCATCACTCGCTTCCACGATGAGTTCGCCGTTCACAATTTCCCCGCCGCGGCAGTTTGGATAGACCTTCCATCCGCCCAACCCGTCTTTGAATTCGTGGTGATAAATCACTTTTCCGCTTGCAATATCCTTTACGGTTACCGCAGAAACGGCACTCTTTGTTCTGTGTCCGCCAAACAAAAGACCGCCCGCGTTGTCGTCGTTTACGGGACTAACGCCGTTTAAGACGTATTTTCCAACGTTTTTCGCAAACATTTGCTGAACGTAGTAGTTGGGCGTAAGCATCACGTCGCGCGCGTTGAACCAAATCATGTTCGGCGTCCAGCGATAGTTGTTCGTCGCCGCAAACAACGGCGCATAACACGTCATTTTTACCACGTCGGAATTGCGTTCGCACCCCGTCAAGAACGCCGCTTCCGCAAGCGCCGAACGAAGGTTGTTGTCCCCGTTCAATCTTCCGCGCCCGTCCGACATCGTATGCATTGCATATTCGCCCATGAATACCTTTGCACCCGTACGATCGTAACAGTCGTAACGTTTCGTATTGTCGATAAACCATTGATAAGAGTTATAGACGTGTTCGTCTACGATCATATCGCGATATTTTTCGTTGATGATCTTCCACGAATCGTTGCTGTCCGAGGGACGGATATCGACACCGCACGTCGTTACAATGGTAATGTCAAACAATTTCAAAAGGTCGGTAACTTGCCCCTTGTACATATATTGACGAACGCCAAGCAAGCAAGAAGCAAAGTTGTCGAAATACTCATAGCCCCAGTTTTCATTCCCGATGCCGATGAATTTAAGTTCAAACGGAGCAGGATGCCCCATTTCCGCACGCACGTTTGCCCAATACGCCTCGTTTTTATCCGTAGAATTTACGTCGCCTTTTGCAAAGTAAATCAAATCGGCAACGTTATCGATTACTTCCGTTTGGAAGGCTTGCGTTCCGGGCATAATCCGTTGATATCCCGTCTTGCGCTGTTCTCCCATACGGATTTGACACAACAAACCGCAATGAAGAACGGGAAGCGGGGACATATTCAAGTCCTCGCAAAGAGCAAAGTACTCGTAAAAGCCGATCCCGTACGACTGCATATAACGCCAAAGGTTGGGAATTTGCTTCCGCTCCTCCAAGCGCCCGACGGTATTCCGCCATTTATACATATAATCGAACGAAACGTCCCCTTCAACGACGCAACCGCCCGGGAAGCGGAAGAAGGACGGATGACAATCTTTCAATACCTCGACAATACGAGGGGAAAGTTTTCCGTTGCGATACTTGTCGGGATCCCCCCACGTCTTTGCGGGAATCAAAGAAACGTAGTCAACGCCGATTTTGCCGTTCCCTTCAAAACTAATGCAAAGACGCCCCATCGTTTGTTTTTCCGCAACGATCGAAGTGGAAACCTTAACCCATTCGCCGTCTGTACCTTCGGGAATGGCGATTTCACCCACCGTCGTATGGCAACCGTGCGCACCCTTTACAAATACCTTTGCAACCCCTTTGAAACCGAGTTTTTTTACGTACATAGAGAAATGATACGTTTCCCCGTTTTCAATCGGCATTCCGTACAAATCGTACCCACCGTTCGTGTAGTACCCGGGATTTTCCATATGATAGATCCCGCCGACGTTCAAAAAGAGGTAAGACGGGTTATTTGCATTCATTCCGCCCTCATGAGAAATCCAACGGGGACCCGCGCCGTAAATGTCCCAAAAAAGCCAACCTTGCTTTCTGGATTCCACTCGGCTTTCGCAGTTAAAATCATCATACGTAAAATACTCGTACTCAAACGAATTGTTGATGACCATTTCAGCATTCAATCCACCGTCGGCGGCTTGATTGATGTCCTCGAAAAAGAGTCCGTACAAGTGTTTTGATACTTCAATGCCCTTCTTTTTTGCATCCAAAACAAACTTTGCCATAAAAATTTTTTCTCCTTCTCACGTCCCCCCACGGAACGGTAATTTGATAACTCTATTATACCAACGAACGTTCTTTTCGTCAATATCTTTATAAAATATTTTATCTTGAATTGAAGAAAAAATCCACTGTATTAACAGTGGATTTTTTGATTGAATTATTTAGCCTTCTTGCACGTCGCCGTTTTCCACATCATCTCCGCCGTCGGCGTTCGTTTGAAGGAAGGTTTGCAACGCATCGTACACATACGTCTTTGCACTATTCTTAATCTTTGTAAATCCGCTCGAAGAAACAACGCTCGTCGTAATTCCGTCCATCGTTCCATCGTCGAAAAGTGCCATATAAACACCAACGGCTTTATAACAATCTTTTCCTGCGTTCGTGGAAACGCTATAGTTTTCATATGCGTCGCTGAAGAAAATCGGTTTTATATCAAATTCCGAACACCATGCACCGATCGTCGCCGTATAGAATGCGCTTACCTCTGCAGCCGTCGCCGTTTCATCCGTTCCGGTATTGACGTAGTTCAAACCCTCGGCGCCTTCCGTCGTAAAGATCGTAGGATTTGCACCAGCCATATAACTCATCAAATAGATATTTTCCGTTTCCGCCTTCAAAATCGGCAGGATCGCTTGCAACGCAGCCTTTTCCCTTGCAATGACGTCCGCCGCAGACGAGGTAATTCTACGCGAGAATTGCAAGATAATTGCATCAAACTCATGCTCGGCAAGCGCCTCTCTCATTCCGTAATCCGTTTCATCCGCCGTTAATTCGTTAAAGACAAACGCTCCGTCCAAAACGGTAACAACGTTTGCGGCAGTCGCATTCGTCTTGCCCGACTGCGTTATAAAACTTTCAAGAACGTCATCAAACTTTTCACCGTCATTTGCACCTTGAATCATATTATTCGAGCCAAGGACGAGAATGGAATAGGTCGTATCGACAGGATCGTCCCCCGGTTCGGGATCAGGTTCAGGCTCGGGCTCGGGTTCAGGTTCGGGTTCCACCCAAGAATCTAAATTGTATTTTGCGCAACTATTGCGAATCGCTTCGGCAACGGACGCATCAACCCCTGCCAAACTTGCCGTTTGGGCAATTTCCGATTGGAAAATCGCATAATACAAGCAACATGCACGGGTATAACCCTTTTCCGCATCGCTGGAAGGTCCCGCCTCTACCCATGCAGAGCCTTGGTCAATGACACCGCAACCCAATTCCTGCGCCCACGTTTGGGCAAGCGTTGCGTAGAATTCCGTCATTTCCGCTGCAGTCTTCGATTCTTTAGATCCCGTATCAGTGTACCCGATTTCGTCAACCGCCGTCGTAAAGATCTTCGGGTTTGCCTGACCGTTCATTGTAAAGAGGTAAATGTTTTCCGTGTTCTCTTCTAAAACAGGATAAATTGCCTCCAAAGCGGACAATTCGCTTTCGATGACGTCCGTTGCGCTCGGCGTAATTCGGCGCGCAATCGTCAAGACGATCGCATCAAATTTTCTCGCCTCGAGCGTTTCGCGCAAGGTGAAATCGGTCGAATCGTGTTTCATTTTGCTAAACACGCCCGTTGAATCGGTTAAATAAACCAAATTCAAGGGTAATTGATCCCCTTCTTCCATCATAGAAGCAAGCCCCGTCGCTATGTCGTAACTGTCGATGATATCGGGCCCTACCACTAAAATGTCATACTTTGTTTCGTCGTCCACCTGAACAACGGGATCGCGCGGGTCGGGATTTAAGTCGGGAATTTCCCCGTCAATTACCGTACGCTTTGCAATTTCTTGCAACGTAGGCGCTTGCATCGTTCCGCCCCAAAACGTATTGCCGACGGGCGACTCGTTGAAAACGGTTGCAAATACCGTACATGCGGCAAGATACGATCCTTCCAAAGACGGGTGGGTTAAGTCGCTGTGATACAAATTGATCTCTGGATAATGATCAATACAGTTTTCAAACGCGTATCCCGCCATTGCAAGCGTAACGCCGCCGATCGCCGTAGAAACCTCTTCGTTGACAGACTTGATAAACTCAACGTGCTCCCAACGGGGATAATCGTAGTGAGTTTCGCCCTTTACCATCGCGGTAGGATTGCTTGCATCGTATTCGGAAATCTTTCCATTGTTATTTCCCCATGGAGTGTACAAAATTACTCGCGCTCCCGCTTCAGCTGCCATTTCCGCAATAATTCTGGAGGAATTGATTTCCGCTTGTTTTGTTGTATTTTCGAAAGGAGTGATTCTTCTCGACGGAGTTATAAAGACGTAATCCCACTCTTGCGTCGTCAATTTTTCATGCGCGGAAGGACCGACGTCGGTATTCGTATATGCAAAGTCCGAAACCGTCGCACCGCCCCTCGTAACGGAATCGACGTATACGTTTTTCCCTGCGTTCGTCGCAAGACTTCTAAACATGCCGGGCATATCGTTGTAGAACGTCAAAGAGTTCCCCAAAAATAAAAATCGAAGCATTTCAGGAGGCTCGGGAGTTTCGCCGCCGGGTGTTTCACCTCCGGGTGTTTCGCCGCCGGGAGTTTCGCCGCCGGGTGTTTCGCCGCCGGGTGTTTCGCCGCCGGGAGTTTGTTGCGTTCCTTCATTCGGGTTAGGTTCGGGCGTAGGCGTTTCACCGCATGCCACCGCTGAAAAACAAAGCAATACAGACATACAAATTAAAAAGAGATACTTCAAAATTTTTTTCATAAAATTTTACCTTTTTATTGCAAAAGTCCTCCTTATTTGGTATTATATCATTAGTTATGGGTGGTGTAAATCATGAAATTTGCCCAAATTTATCCCAAAAATTGTTCACGGTATGGAAAGAATTTTACAGTGCGAAATCAACCCCACAGCCAACTCATCCTCTTACGTTATGCAACCGCAACGCGCAAGAAACGTAAAGTGCCTTTATCAGGCCGCAACCATCGGATACGAATATAACGAAAAAGGTTACAATATCAAGCGAAACAACGCAACGAGTTACTTGATTGCATATACGAAAAGCGGAGAATGCACCGTCGAATACGAAGGCGCTTCGTTTACGTTAAACGCGGGGAGCCTCCTCTTTATCAATCTTGCAAACGAAAGCAGTATCCGCGCACTTGATTCGCATTGGGAAATTTATTTTATGCACGTCGTTGGATCGGATATCGACGATATTTACCGTAATTTTACCAAAAATCAAGGATATTACATCGAGCAATACGAAAGTCGGTTTGTCGATGACTTTCAACGCTTGTATCAATCATGCACCGCTCCCGTCGTCAATTTTTACGATATTTCCAGTCAAATTTATACGATGCTGATGGATATCTTAAAGCACGCGACTTCCGCCGATTATCACTCTATCGTCAATCACGCGATGGAATACATCGAACAAAACTACACAAAAGAATTGAGTATCAACGAATTGAGCAAATCGCTTTTTGTTTCAAAATATTTTCTCATTCGGAAGTTTCACGAACAAACGGGCTATTCCCCCAAACAATATTTAACGAAGATCCGTTTGGATAAAGCAAAACAACTTCTCGCACAAACAAATCATTCGATTGCAGAAATCGCACAGGCGGTCGGCTTTCACAATGAAAAAAACATTTATTATGCCTTCAAATCATTAACGGGATTAAGCCCCAAAGAATTCCGAGAAAACTATTAAATAGACCTCACGGATCCCGTGAGGTCTATTTATTTCCTCTTGTTTTATTGTAACCATGTGCAAACGCATCATATGTTTTAATCGTATCGCGCTCTAAAGAATTCAAGCTGCTGTATCCACTTTCTTGCAAAGAAATCGCCTTAATTGTAAATTCGTCCCCGTACTTAAAATCAGCATAAACATCACCATTTCCTCGCCCTGTGAAATGTGCGTTAACCCGATTAATCACTTTATTGGCTTGACCGATATAATACATATTCTTGGTTTTATTATATAATATGTAAACACCCTTAAAATTATATTTCAACGCGTATTTTGGTGTACCTCGTCCTCCAAAACTAAAATTTCTCATTTTTTTAAACTCTTCAGGAGTCATTTCAATTGATTTATTCGACAATCCTTTGATTTGTTTATTAATTTTATTGCGCTTATACAAGGCGTATATCCCCACAGAAGCAATGAACGCGATAAACAAATATAATATATCCATTTTACTACCTAATATTTTTTTTGATATTCATATAAATGACAAAACTAAAAAAAGGTTAGAAACAAACCATTACTTTTTGTCCCTAACCTTATTTGGTGCCGCTGATCGGAGTCGAACCGATACGGTATCACTACCACTGGATTTTGAGTCCAGCGCGTCTGCCAATTTCACCACAGCGGCAAGTGTGTTTATTATATATGATTCGGCGGAAAAATGCAAGTGATTTTTCCGCCGTTTTTAATATTTTTTAATATTTTCTTGACCACACCTTTGGAGAGAAGAGGAAAAGGATCGGAAAAATCTCCAATCTTCCGATTAGCATGTTCAACATCATCACCGTTTTGCTTCCCCAATCAAACGCCAAATAAGAAGACGTTGCGCCTACCGACGCGTCAATGCAAGGCCCCGTGTTGTTAAACATTGCAATCGTCGTATAAAACGAAGCGGAAAAAGAATGTCCAAAAACACTTAACGCAAACACCGAAACGAATATAACAAGGATATAGAGCAAGAAATATCCGACAACTCCTTCCGTATCTTCCCGACTGATTGCCTTTTTGTTAAGTTTTACAATGTGCACGCTATTTGGCCGAATGGAGGAAAGCAACGTCGTGTAAGACGCTTTGACGACGACCATAAACCGAGAAAACTTCAAGCCCCCGCCCGTACTTCCCGCACAAGCGCCAAGAATGGTTGAAATCGTTAAAATTGCCTTCGCCGCTTCCGACCAAAGGGAAAAATCCACCGTTGTAAACCCCGTTGACGAGGCAAGCGAAACGACCGCAAACGCCGCGTGGCGCAACGAAACCCCAAAACTGCCGACCGACGACATGATGGCAAGCGCAACGCCGACAATGGAGAGAACGACGTAAATGATATAGATACGGAACTCCTCATCTTTGAACGCCGTAGAAAACTTTTTGAGTACCATTAAATAATAGACGTTAAAATTGATGGAGAAAATGAGCATAAATACAATGACAACAATTTCTACGTACAAACTGTCATACGCCAAAATGCTCGTATTGTGAACGGCAAATCCCCCCGTTCCCGCCGTTGAAAGCGCCACGTTCAAACTGTCGAAAAATCCGATATTTCCAAATAAGAGGAATACCATTTCCAACATCGTCAGTCCAAAATAAATGACGTACAAAATCGCAGCGGAATGGCGAACCTTTGAAACAAGTTTTCCCACCTGGGGACCGGGCGCCTCAAATCGCATTAATTGAAACGCGCTTCCGTCCGTGTTAGGAAGCACGGCAAGAAGGAATACCAAAATTCCCATTCCGCCGATCCAATGCGTAAGCGACCGCCAAAGAAGTACCCCTTTCGAAAGGGATTCTACGTCGTTAATTACGGTTGCGCCCGTTGTGGTAAATCCGCTGATCGTTTCAAATAAGGCATTGTAATAGTTGGGAATCGCCCCCGAAAAAACAAAGACAAACGCTCCGATGGAAGAGATGAGAATCCACGAGAGTCCTACCGTAATCAACCCCTCTTTTCGACCGAGTTTTTTATTTTTGGGGGATACGGGCGACAAGAGAAACCCGACACCCTCATAAATGAGCGCCGTGTAGACAAACGACGTTATCACGTCAAATTCACGATAACAAAGGGATGCGATCATCGGAATCACTAAAAACACCCCGACAATCTTACAAATAACCCCTAAATAATAACTAACCGCACGGTAATTCATGACTGCAATATCTCTTCCAACTCGTAAAGTTGTTCCGCCGTCGAAACGACGACGATTTCATCATTTTCTTCCAAAACAAAATTTCCGTCCGGAATATGAACGGTTGCATTACGGATTACTGCCGAAATCAAATTGCCGCGTTTAATTTTTAAGTCTTTGAGCGGTTTTCCGATGAAACGCTCATCTTTGTCAACCTTAAATAAAAGCGCCTCCGCTCCCTCGTTGGCAATTTTATACATCGCAAGCACTTGATGCCCTTCTTCCACGTCAATCGCACGCAAATAACGCGCAAGTTCCGCCGCCGCGAGGCGATAAGGCGAAATCGACGATTCCAACTTAATGTTCTCCAAAAGCCCGCGATAGCCGTCGCCATGCAGCAAAGGAATCACCTTTTCTACCCCTTGCTCTTTTGCATAAAGGGCGATAACAATATTATTTTCGTCGTGTTCCGACATGCAAACGACGGCGTCCGCGTCGGAAATCCCCTCTCGATCCAAAATTTCGCGGTCGGTATAGTCCCCGCAAACAACTTGCGTGTGTTTGAGTCCGCTTTTAATTTCACGGCAACGGTCGTAATCGTGTGCAATGATCTTAACGGAAAACGCGCTTTCTTCCAACATCCTCGCAAGATAAAAGGCATCCCTTCCGCCGCCGAGAATCACCACCGATTGCACTCTATGCTTTAACAACCCGTAATTTCTGAAAAAAGTACGGAGTGCCGCATGCTTTGCGCAAACGTTGATGACGTCGTCTTCTTGTAAAACGGTACTTCCATCGGGAATAAACGTTTTTCCGTCGCGCTCTATGGCAACAACAAGCACCTTCGGTTTCGACTGTTTCCCGATCTCCGCAAGCGAAGCCCCGATGAGTTTGCAACCCGACGGGATTTTACATTCGATAATTTCCACTTTTCCCGCCGAAAAAGAACTGACCTTCATTGCCGTCGGGAAACGCAAGATACGCGAAATTTCGTGGGATGCGGCAACTTCGGGGTTTACGAGTGAATTGATCCCAAGACTTTCTCTCATAAACTGAAACTGCTCGTAATATTCGGGATCACGGACGCGCGCAACGACGCGCTTTGCCCCGAGCACCCGAGCGACCATACAGCAAAGCAAATTGTTTTCGTCTTGCGCGGTAACCGCGACGAATAAATCGCATTGCGCAACCCCCGCCGATTGAAGATTTTCCGCAACGCAACCGTTTCCGACAATACCTTGAATATCAAGATGATTGACGCTTTCTTGCAACGTTTCGGCATTTCGTTCAATGGCTACGATATCGTGTCCCTCTTCGCATAAAACTTTTGCGAGCGTTAAACCGACTCTCCCAAGTCCAACGATGACTACTTTCATAATCCTACCCTAATCAATTAATAAAAGGTTGCGAGTTCCTGTTCAGGCGGCTCACAATAATCGAGAGAAGACGCCTTTAATACGGGTCCTTCTTGCTCGTATATACTATGGTATTCCAAATCAATTCGTGCCGTGATCATAACCCAGTCGCGCGTTTTAAGCGGAAGAACAGACGCATGCAAACAAACGATTCCGCTGTAGGCGATATCCGCCTCGCAACACGTCATAATATGTCTGCCGATTACAATCGTGCCGTCGGGAATGCGTCGATCCGTCGCCACCAACCCCTTAAAACGCACCGTTTTTCCACGATATTTTTGCATATCTTCCATCAAATCGCGGTAAAAAAATGCAAAATCGCGGTCTTCAATTTGAACGATCTTCGCGTTGATATCATACGGAAGCGGATCTTCTATATCGTCGTATTCCGCACGCCCGTCCGCGTACTCGTAGACAATTTCGGGGCGGCGGGAAACACCGCGGACAATTTTATGAAATACTTCCTTTTTATATTCTTCACGGAAGCGGTTAAATACAACCATATCGGTAAACTGCAATTTATCGAACGTCAACTGCCGCATGTTTTGGTTGTAGGAAAGGAAGGTCGAAGAATCAAAAAATGTCATGACCTGCGCAATCATCCACCCCTCGGGCATCGCCTCGAAAAACTGATTGAGTTCGCGCATTCCATTCCACTCGACGACAACGCGGTCGGGGCGGTGTTTTTTGACAAGCGACGTAAGATAGCGCACGTTTACACCGCGCTCTTCCACCACTTCTACCGCACATTTTTTTACGGCAAAACGGGAAGATTCATACTCCTCTTCCCCTTCTTCAAACACAAGAAGAAGCGTTCTTTCCTCCGCGCCAAAACGCGGATCTTCTAACGTTTCTTGAATAAATTTCGTTTTCCCCGACTCTAAAAACCCTAAAAAGAGATAGACGGGAACTTCTTTTACTTGAGCCATATTAACCTAAAAATAACCGAGAAAGTTCTTCTTCCTTTATGTCGCACCCGATGACGCAAAGTCTACCCGTTACGGAAGGGTTCCCCGTTCGGATATCCGCCTCTTCAGGAACGTAGTCAAAATAAATCCAACCGTCTTTTCCTTGCACAATTCCCTTTGCACGAAGAATGTTGCCGTATTTCCCACTGTCGAGCATTTTCAATGCCGAAGCAAGTTGCTCCAAGTCAAAGATTTTTGCCGTTTCTATCCCCCAACTTTGGAACACTTCATCTGCATGATGATGCTCGTGATGGTCGTGGTCGTGATGGCAATGATCGTGGTCGTGCTCATGATCGTGATGGCAATGCTCGTGGTTATGATCGTGATCGTGATGGCAATGCTCATGGTCGTGGTCGTGATGGCAATGCTCGTGGTTATGATCGTGATCGTGATGGCAATGCGCGTGATGATGCTCCTCTTCTAAATCGGAAATTGCGCTTGTCAGCGTATTCGTCTGCTCGATTGCCGATAAAATATCCCTTCCGTTCAACAAATTCCAATCCGTCGTAACAATCGTCGCGTTGGTGTGAGCGCGCAACTGCTCGACGGCGGACGTAATCTTTTCGCCTGCACCTGCAGTATGAGAAAGAACAATGCACGTCGCATGCTTGACTTGATCGAGGAAAAATTCGCCGAAATTCTTCAAGTACATTTTGCACTTTTTCGCGTCGACAACGGCACAAGCAGAATTTAACCGACTGTCGGGAACGCGCGCGTTTTCAACCGCCTTGATGACGTCGGAAAGTTTCCCGACGCCCGACGGCTCTATGATAATGCGGTCGGGTTGATACCGATTTGCAACTTCTTTTAACGCTTTTGAAAAATCGCCGACGAGCGAGCAGCAAATACAACCGCTGTTCATTTCCGTTACTTCAATGCCCGCTTCTTGCATAAATCCGCCGTCAATGCCGATTTCCCCAAATTCATTTTCAATGAGGACAACCTTTTCTCCCGCGTATGCTTCCGCAATCAATTTTTTAATCAGCGTCGTTTTTCCAGCCCCCAAAAAGCCGGAAAAAATATCAATTAAAACCATATCTTCTCCTTAAAATGCCCAGTTACCATTCTTGAAAATTTGAATACGTTCTCCGTTTTTCGTTACACCTACGATATCCAAATCCTTCGATCCGATCATAAAATCGACGTGAATAATACTGTCGTTGATTCCCATTTCTTTTAACTGTTCGTCCGTATACGAATCGTAATCGACGACGCAGTTGGTAAACCCGCGCCCGAGCGCCAAATGACAACTTGCATTCTCATCGAAAAGCGTATTATAAAAGAGAATCCCCGCGTTATTGATAGGAGAATCGTATGCAATCAGCGCAACTTCTCCAAGCATTGCGGCGCCCTCGTCCATATTGACCATTTTTTCAAGCAAAGCTTGATTTTTTTCTGCTTTAACTTCAACAACCTTTCCTTTTTCAAAACGGACGGAGAAATTATCAATTACTTCCCCTTGATAAGAAAGCGGCTTGGAGGAATATACGATCCCTTCCGCCTCGCCTGCTTTGGGAGAGGTAAAAATTTCTTCACTTGGAATATTTGGATTGAAATAGCGTCCGTTCAAATCAATTTCGCCCCCGCCCATAAACTGTGCTTGAGGCAAAAGCCCAACGGTAAAATCCGTCCCGTTCGACGATTTATATTCGAGCGAAACAAGCCCAAGTCTGTTCAAATAATCGCAACGAGCGGCGATATTATCATTATGACGCGCCCATTCACGCACGGGATCGGCGCCGTCCGCACGGGAGGCTTTCAAAATTTCGTCCCATAATTTTTCAACCGCTTGGTTTACCGAAAGGCTCGGGAAGAGTTTTTTCGCCCACTTTTTGCCGGGAACGGCGGCAATACACCATTGATAACGGTTGTCCATCGCATCGCGATACGCCTTAATTACCTTCATGCGGTTGATGCGGACGTTCGTCATCTTTTCCTGATCGATGCCCGCAAGACCGTCGGGATCTTCCGATTCAAGATAAAGCATCGCGGGAAGCGTCTTTTTACGATATTCCCACTTTTCGATCTCCCACTTTTGTATTTCGGAAAGCGTCTTCTCCGTTTGATATTTATAATGTAACTTGGTAAGCGGTTGATGCGTCCATTCGACGGTAACCTCTCCCGCTCCCGCGCGATACAGTTCCTCTACAACCATTTCTACAAATTCCGGTTGATCGAGTTCGGCATATACCATTACCCATTGTCCCTTTTTTACGTTAATGCCCGTCTTTGCAAGCAATTTGGCATAGCGGCGTAACTGTAATTTATTCATGAATTCCTCCGTATGTACAAATTATTTTTCTCTATTATATCCCATTTTGGAAAAATAGTCAAATTATATCGAAAAAAACGCAGAAAAGACCTGCGTTTTTTAATACTATGTCAGATATAATACTACGCTCCCGACTTCTAAAGTGCGTTTTACGTCGATCACTCGTTGATTAGACGATCCGCGAAATCTCAAGCGCACGTCTTTTAATTCCTCAACAAATCGCCCGTCTACAAGCACGTCAAACAGAGAAATCATCTCCTCCGTTACTTCGCAGTTTGCCTGTTCTTCCCGCAAACGTCCGTTTTCAAACGTATAGCCTGTATAACACCAAACGTTTTTCCTCGGAAAACGCTCTTTGAACCGCTTCAAAAACGGAAACAAGGCGCGTTGATTTTCAACTTCGAGCGGTTCTCCGCCAAGCAAGGTAAGCCCCGCAACGTAATCGGGCGCAATCGCTTGAAAGATCTCCTCTTCCACCTCGCGCGTAAACGGTTTTCCGTAAGAAAAATCCCACGCGATCTTGTTAAAACAGTTTTTACACCCGCGCGTGCAACCGGATACGAAGAGGGAAACCCGCACTCCCTCTCCGTTCGCAATATCCGTCTTTTTTAATTCTGCATAATTCATTACAAATGAAGTACCCTGTCTTTAATCTCTTGCGTTCTGCCTTGGTTCCAGTATTGCGTACCGATGTACCCGCACGTTCTCCGAGCGACGTTCATTTTTGCCTGATCGCGGTTGTGGCAATGAGGGCATTCCCAAACGAGTTTTCCGTCCTCTTCCGCAATTTGAATCTCTCCGTCGTAACCGCATACTTGACAATAATCGCTCTTCGTGTTCAATTCCGCATACATAATGTTGTCGTAAATAAATTGCATAACTGCAATGACCGCAGGGATATTGTCCTGCATATTCGGAACTTCTACGTACGAAATCGCTCCACCGGGCGAAAGTTGTTGGAATTCACTTTCAAATTTCAGTTTGGTAAATGCGTCGATCGGCTCGGACACGTGCACGTGATAACTGTTGGTGATATAACTTTTGTCCGTTACCCCTTTAACAATGCCAAAACGCTTTTGAAGGGACTTTGCAAACTTATACGTCGTGCTTTCGAGCGGCGTGCCGTAAAGGGAGAAATCAATATTTTCCTTTTGCTTCCAGCCCTTACACTTATCGTTCATATATTGCATTACAGAAAGCGCAAACGGCTTCGCCTCGTCGTCCGTGTGCGATTTTCCCGTCATGTACTTGACGCATTCGTAAAGCCCCGCATAGCCGAGTGAAATGGTCGAATACCCGCCGTAAAGCAATTTATCAATCGTTTCACCCTTCTTTAAGCGGGCAAGCGCGCCGTATTGCCAAAGAATCGGCGCAGCGTCGGAGAACGTCCCCTTCAACCGCTCGTGGCGACACATCAAAGCGCGATAGCAAAGTTCGAGTCTTTCGTCGAAGATCTTCCAAAACTTCTCTACGTCGCCCCCGGAAGAAAGCGCAACGTCAACGAGATTGATGGTAACGACGCCCTGATTAAATCTTCCGTAATACTTGGGTTTTCCGTTTTCGTCAACGTAAGGCGTCAAGAAACTGCGGCATCCCATGCACGTGTAGCAATGCCCTTCCCCGTTTTTATCCACCTTATATTCAAGCATTTTCTTCTCGGAAATATAATCGGGTACCATACGCTTTGCGGTGCATTTTGCCGCGAGTTCCGTGAGGTAGAAATAAGGAGAACCTTCTTTGACGTTATCCTCTTCCAAAACGTAAATAAGTTTGGGGAATGCAGGCGTAATCCAAACCCCTGCTTCGTTTTTCACCCCTTGGATACGCTGTTTTAACGTTTCTTCAATGATGAGAGCCAAGTCCTTGCGTTCACGCTCGTTGCGCGCTTCCCCAAGATACATAAATACGGTAACGAAAGGCGCCTGTCCGTTCGTCGTCAAAAGCGTAACGACTTGATATTGAATCATTTGAATTCCCTTGCGAATTTCTTCCAACAAGCGGCTTTCGGTAATTTCGTCAATCAATTTTTCACTCGCCTTGACGGACGCAAGTTCCTCACGAACCGAACGGTTGATCTTTTCGCGCGAAACTTGTACAAACGGCGCAAGATGCGTCAACGTAATGCTTTGCCCGCCGTATTGCGAAGATGCCACTTGCGCGATGATTTGCGTTGCAATATTGCATGCCGTCGAGAAAGAATGCGGCTTTTCAATAAGCGTACCGGAAATAACCGTCCCGTTTTGGAGCATATCTTCCAAATTGACGAGGTCGCAGTTGTGCATGTGTTGCGCAAAGTAATCCGCGTCGTGGAAGTGAATGATCCCCTCGTCGTGCGCACGCACAATATCGCTCGGAAGTAAAATACGGCGCGTTAAATCCTTGGACACTTCCCCCGCCATATAGTCGCGTTGAACGGAATTGACCGTCGGATTTTTATTCGAGTTTTCTTGCTTTACCTCTTCGTTATTGCACTCGATCAAACTGAGAATTTGCGCGTCCGTCGTATTCGACGTACGAACGAGCGTACGGGTATAGCGGTAGGTGATATACTTCCGCGCGACGGCAAACGCCTTTTGATCCATAATTTGATTTTCGACAAAGTCTTGAATCTCTTCTACGTTTACCGCGCGGTTCAAGTCGCCCGCAAGCGCCTCTACCTTTCTCGATATATAATCAATTTGCGCGTCCGTAAGTCTGTTATCCTCGCTGACTTCGTTATTCGCCTTGCGAATTGCGTTGATGATCTTCGTAAGGTCGAACGCGACTTCCGTTCCGCTTCGCTTAATAATTTTCATAGTAGTACCCCTTTTCGCACGATCGCGCGTAAATTTTCCATAGATAAAAATAGCGTCCCAAAAAGGAACGCTACGATTATATACCATATACAGTTCTTTGTCAACCGTTTAAGACGATTTTTATACCATATTTAGCAATTAAATTTTTTGAGCACCACAAGATATTGTGTTTTAGTCGAAGATCACAAAAGCGTTACGCCGTTTATGATCAACGAAAAACGACAAGATAAAAACTCCGCGGCGCGACGGCATAATTTCATGCGGTTAAAGTAAATTTCAAAATAATCGATAACGGGACAAATTGCCGTATCAATTTCAATGTGAAGAGTGATGACCGCCCCCGCCCGATCGACGGTAATAAACGAACGCTCCGCCGCAAGGTTTACCCGATCGTGAATATTTGCCAAACTGACGTTCGTAACGTTGTTTTTCACGCGGCTTTTGTGAACGTCCGCTTTATCCGCAAGAATCAACGCGGCGGATACTTCGGATACGGGGACGCCGTACTGCTCGTCGTGATTGCCGATTGCCATCATTACTTCCGCCGCCTCGCTGTAATCAAGCCCCAAACGCTTTAATATTTGATAGGCAAGAATTGCGCCCGTTTGCGCGTGATCTTTGCGGTTGATGCAATTTCCGATATCGTGCAAGTAACCCGCTATTTCAGCAAGACGCACGCATTCGTCCGATTTTCCGAGCGCGCGTAAAATATCACCCGACCACTTGCTAACAATGCTCGCATGACGTTTTGAGTGTTCGGTAAACCCGAGCGCCTCAATTTGTTTTTCGGACATCGTCATAATCGCTTCTACTTCACTGTCCGATTTGAGTATCGATAATTCTAACATCTTAAAATTCCGTTATTTGCAATCTTTGATAGATTTCTTCGTACTTTTCCCTTGTAAAGGAAACCGTTCCAAACGTCGTAACCGTCGCCGTCCCCGCCGCAATCCCCGCGCGCAGAATATCGGGAAGATCCGCCCCGTTTTTAAGGGCAAGCGCCGCAGCGGCAACCATACCGTCCCCCGCTCCGACCGTGGAATTAACGGCTACGTTGATGCTTTTACCAAAGAAATTCCGCTTCCCGTCCGTAATAATCGCACCGCCCTTACCAAGGGACAACAGTACGCGCTTTGCGCCGCGCGCAATCAATTCTTTGCAACCCTCGATGCAATCGTCCATTGTGTGAAATTCCCTGCCGAGCGAACTCTGCAACTCGTCTAAATTCGGCTTTGCAAGATCTACTTCCGCATCGAGCGCCGAAAAGAGTTTTGCTCCTTCCGCATCGACAATTTTCATCGAATTTGGATCGACCGCTTGAAAGAGATCGCGATAGTACCCCGCGTCCACTCCGCGAGGGAGTCCGCCCGAGATGACGGTAACTTCCGAATGCGCGGAAAGTCCGCGAATCATGTGTAACAGTTCGTACAGTTTCTCCCTCGCAACCGATTCGCCGATGTCGTTGATTTCCGTCAACATCGACTTGTTATCAATGCACTTGTAATTTTCGCGCACGCGCCCGCTATTCCACACAAACGAAAACGGAACACCCTCCCGATCGAGCGCACGCTCAAACATGGAGCCGTTCTCATTATACATAAACCCCGTTGCATAAGCGTCTCCGCCCAAACGGGAAACGCCGATTGCCACGTTCAGCGCCTTGCCCGTAAACGAGAGTGACTTGCTCTTGACGACGTTCGTTTTTCCCACGTTTAAGGAATCAAGTTCCACCGTAACGTCGACGCTCGGGCTCAGACACACCGTTAATATCATATTACACCCCTTATCGCGATCATTCTTATGAGAATATCGCATTTCTACAATATATTATATTACATCCGCCCTCCGATTTCAATAGCAAATCAAAAATATTTTATGAATTTTCCATCTTTTCTATACGAAAAAAAGCGGAGGTTTCTCCGCTTTTCTTTTACTTCGCGAGTTGATTTTCACCCGTCGCATAATCAATTTCAATTCCCGGTTGCACATTGTAGACGTAGACGCAAAACGTAAGTCCTTCGCCCGAATCTTCCAAGGAGTACGCCTCCATCAACACCCCGCTTGCAAGGAGATTGCTCCCGTCGTAAATGGGCGTAACGCGATATAAAACGTGATTATCTTCATACTCGTGCAAATAGTCCGCCGCCATGTTTTCAAAGGGAAGCATTCCCTCCACGTTAAAATAACGCGTTCCCGTAATCAAGTTTTTCTCGTTGTCGTTTTCCGCCGTCAGTTGCCACCCGATCAAATGCGAACGGTTGTAAAGGTAACCGCCTTCTACAAGTTGGGTATCGTACTTGTTTTGTTCCCAACCGGAAGGATAAACGTGACTGATACTCCCCCTCTCTTCCCCGTCCGCAGGCATGAGATCCGTACCGATGCACGCCATTACAACGCCGCATCGCTGCAAGTTATCCAAATCCGCATAATGCTCATACGAAACAATATCCGCCTTTTCTTCGTCGGTAAAGAATGGAACGTTGCTATTGATTACGACGTACGGAGAATCGCTATATTCGGGAATTTCGTCCAACGAGATATGCTCGTACGTCTGCTCGTTAGAAAACAGTTTATCCAAAAAGGGAATCTTGTCGCGGAAAAAATATCCGACTACAAGGATCGCCACAATTAAAATTACAAGCCCAAGCGATAGCGTCGCGCGTTTTTTGGTTGATTTTTTAGCCATATTACCCTTCCTTTTTGTAAATTTCTTCCGTGATTTTTTCGTGAGATTTTCCGACGAACTCACTCGTCTGAAACAAGCGATACCCCTTTTCAATCGCCGCAACGTCTAACTTGCGGTCGGATGGATAATGGCGGTTCCAGCGATATAAAATTACCTCTTCCGCACGCGACAAGTCGGCGTCGACGTTTTCAATAAAACAATAGTCCCCCGCTTTTGCCATAGAGAGAAAGTTCTCATCGCAAACGACGGAATACCCCTCAAACAATTTTTGAGAAAACGGATGAATGAAAATCCGTTTCCCTTCCGCAAGCGAAACGAGCCGCTGAATGAGCACGCTATCCCTACTTTGCCGTTTTCCGAAAAAAGTCAAACCGTTTCGATCGTCAATACAATAAACGTATATCATAGCCATATTATACCATATCCGACAAAATAAATCAAGATTTGCGACAATAAATATCCCCGCGTGAAAACGCGGGGTATTTCATCTGCGGGCGAAGCCCTATGTTACCAGCCACCCTCTACAAGGGTATTGAGGTCTGCCATTTGCATATTACTCCTTGAACGGGCTATCTGGATAATCTATCCGCAA
>JAGASM010000022.1 GCA_017621735.1 Clostridia bacterium
AGTATAAAAAAACGCACCCGAAATCGGGTGCGCACGCTTTGAGTTATCCACAATTTTATTCAATTAAACAAGACCGAACACAGTTGCAATGGATACGCTCGCGTCGTGAATGTTTCCGAGAAGTTTATTGAGCGCCGTTTGCGCGCCCCCGTCCAACTCCCCGTCTTCCGTCGTGCGGAGAACGGCAATGAGCATATCGAAGTTTCCGTAGATGATCTTACAGTCTTCGTCAATCAAACGGAACGCGTCGTCTTCGCTCCCGTGTTGCAATCGGTACATCTCTTTGATGACGGCGTTCATTTCCGTCAAATGAGAAATATCCCCGCTCTTAAAAATTTTTGCAAGCGTTTGATTGAGTTTAACGAGTTGTTCCAAAAATGCTAATATTTGAGAATTTTCCGATTTGACAATCATAATTTCACTCCGTTTTTTTGTAATAAAAGGCGGGCAGACTGCACGCTGTCAACCCCTTCCGCATTCTTAATCGGCGCAAATTCTTTTTCACGCTCGACGACGAAAGGAAGGCAATCGTCCATCAATCGCACCATATCCACGATAAGCGTTTCAAATTTATATCCGTTTTCCGTTTGCGGACAAACGGTCGTTCCGTCTTGCGAAAGATACGGGATCTTCTTTTTGACCACGTGTACGGGAATTTTCTCCTGCGCAACCTCTTGCAATTTTTCTACGCGGAATAAATAGTTCAAGATTACTCCATACGGATAAAGAAGTTCCCCTTTTCCGTCCGTCGACTGCGCGACGTTTTCGTCCATTTCGTAATATTCTACGACGTCGGGTTTCCCGCCGCGAAGACATAAAACGCCTACTTTTTCAAAGGGATTCGCCTTTTTTACCACCTTTGCTCCGCAATTTTTTCCGCTCGCCACCGTCGCCCCGACAAACGCGGGATCGGCGATCTTTTGCAATACGTTATCGACGGCAAACACGTTGAGCCATTCCACGCCGAGCGAATTGAGCCACGCGGGAATCTCCGTGCGCAAGAGAGAAGAAAACCATCCGCCGTTTCCGTTTGGCGCAGTCGCGATTTTTCCCTTTGATTCCAACATGATTTTTCCGTCTTCGTCCACGCAAGGCGCGGTGTCTTGAACGAAAAATCGAATCATGTCGGCAGGATAGCCGAAGTATGCGTGCTCTTTCAAAAACGCGCGCGTCGCTTCGTCCGTCTTTTCACTCGTCATAATGAGGAGCGGGACCTGCGCACGACACTCCTCGTTGACGGAGATCAAGTTCTTAAAAAGGCACTCGAAAATATACAGCGGTTTGGTAACGCCGATATCGTACGTTCCCTTGGGCGCGTCGGAGCCGAGCCGCGTCCCCTGTCCGCCCGCGAGCAAAACGGCGGCAACCTTTCCGTTTTTGATTTGTTCTACGCCGAGCGCACGAAAATCGCCCTTCGGCGGCGGAAGGATCGGAGCAATTTCCCCGTTCGGGCACTCCGAATGAAAATCAAGCATTTTCCAGTCGATCAATCGGATTTGCCTTGCAAAATCCGCTTTTTCTTCGACCGTGAGCCCGTCGAAATATTGCAATAGATGCTCTTGCCGTCGTTCACTTAACAGCGAAAATAACCTTTCTTTTTCCATAAACATCTCACTTTTCAAACAAGAATGTGCCGCCCGAATCCTCTTTGGCGGAAACGTGGAACACGTCCTTTTCCATGCCGTAAGAAAGATCGGTAAACGAACCCTTTAACTTCCACCCGTCAAGAGGAAGGAAAACGTCCTCTTGGCACTTCAAAAAATGCACGATGACGAGCAGTTGGCTTTCAAATTCTTTGACGTAAACTTGCCTTCCGTTTGGTTCGCGGTAGGAAATTACGTTATTGTCGATCAAGCGGATTTCCCCGTAACGGACGATTCGCTTGATTTTATTGTAAAAGTCAAGCCCGTGCCGAATGAGGGTTAATTTCTCTTTGGGAATGCCGATAAAATCGCCCGAAAGGCAAATGCGCCCGATCATCGCCGCAGTCAATGAATAAATGGTACGCGCGTCGCTTTCTCCCTTTCGGATGACCGCCCAAATTTGCGACTGGCGGGCAGGAACAACGCGGGAAACGTTCGCCGCAACGAGTGGAATCTCTTCGCATTCGTGCGCGTCGGAAAAGGAGCACATACTCACTTTGCTCATGCGGCACGGCTCGATGCGACTTCCGCCCGAGGAACAGTTTTCTATCACCAAGTTTGGAATGCGTTCTTTCAGCGCGTCCAAATAAGCAAGGCTTTCACGCGCGACCGCTCTTCCGTTTTCCGCAAGGCTATCTTCTCCGTCGCAACCGAAACCGTATGTGTCGTTGTAATCAATTTTCAAATACGTAAACTGATTTTGTTGTAAAAATGAAAGAAATCTCTCGTCCAAATAAGAGCGGATTTCTTTCTTTTTTAAGTTGAGAAAACGGCGATTTTTTGCGGTAATGACCTTTCCGTCCCGTTTTAACAGGTCGTCCTCTTTATAAAAAATTTCGCTATCTCTTCCCGCAACTTCAAACTCAAACCAAATCCCCGCCTGCATGCCCGCCGCGTGAATTTTGTCCACAACGCGCGCAATTCCGCAAGGGAACAGCGTTTTGCTTTCTTTCCAGTCCCCCGTCGCGTTTACCCAACTCTTTCCGTCCGGCTTATACCATCCGGCGTCGACGACGAAGTACGCAATCGGGAGCGATTGTATTTCCTTTAAGATTCCGTCGATATTTTCTTCGGACGGACATCCCCAAGTGGTACAGTACTCATTAAAAAGGACGGGCATCTCCTCTTCTGACAAAGGAACGCAAAGGCGCGCGTCTGCCTCGCGGTTAAACGCATTGCACACGGCGTTCACCCCGCCCGATGCCTTCACGCACAAAAACGCCTCGTCCGTTGTAAAACTTTCGCCCGCGGGAATGCGCTTGCGCCACTGCCCAAACTCGTAATCGGACAAGCCGCACGTCAGCGAACACGTTTCCTTTTCTTGATACACTTCCATTTGCCACGAAAACGGCGCTTGAAGGGATACCGCCCAAATGGTCCCGCCTTCGTCCTCGATTGCGCAAAACGGGTGATAGTTGCGGTTGGAAAAGGAGCCTACTTGCCCCCATTTTTCCGTTTTTACGCCGTAACGCGCCCAACTCATGTCAAGTCCGAGGTGAGGAAAATCCTCACTCTTTAAGCGACATTCGCGCGACCAAGCGCTGGTCATGCGGTGAAGCGTTAATCCGCAAGTACACGGTTGAATGCGGGAGGGCGACAAAATTCCACTCAAAGAAATGCTTTGCAACGATTCGAGCGTTTGCTCGTGTCCCGTCTTGTTGGAGTATGTTACGCGCGAAGAAAAGACGCCCGACCGCGCAAAATAGCGCAACTCGTGCAAATATTCGTTCCCCGCCCCGTCCGTAAGACGGGTTGACACCCCCTCTTCGTTTTGCGTTTGCTCAATAACGGAAAGAAGGGTGGAAACGCGGTTGCGCATGGTGAGTCCGAGGGTATAGTCAACGAGCGTATCGTCCCCCGAAAACGCGACCTGTACCAAACTGTCAAGACGCAGATCCTCAACGCAAAATTGCATTTCTTTGGGAAATACGGCAAGCCCAACCGTCGTTTTTCCTTCGTGCCCCTCGACGGGAACTTCGGCATAAACAACTGCATTTTCCCCGTATTCGTAGCGTTTGAAAAACATACTTCTCCTATCGGAAGAGGGCGGCGCGTTGCGCCGCCCTACACTTTGTTAGAATTTGGATTTGTAAATAACGTCAGAATAGGTCAACTGTTTCTTAAATTCGTTGATTTCCGTATTTTCGTCGATAACGACGCATTCCATTCCCCATGCGTTTGCAAGGTCGATCATATCCTGCGCGGTAACGACGGACGAAACGACGGTATGGTGCGCGCCGCCCGCGTAAA
Source organism: Clostridia bacterium (assembly GCA_017621735.1). Lineage (GTDB taxonomy): Bacteria > Bacillota > Clostridia > Christensenellales > Borkfalkiaceae > Gallimonas. The sequence continues at coordinate 3,894 of JAGASM010000022.1, forward strand.
TCCATGCCGCAACGCCGTCTTTGAAGTTGGGCTTATATTTCCACATCAAACCGCCGACGGGAAGGTTGGGCATCTTTTTGGGATATTTGACAAGTTCGATCTTTTGCACGATCAGGCGCATTCTGTCCCCCATGTCGACCATGGAAACTGCAATCGCTTCGGGAGCGGCAATCCCTTCAAAGACAAGTCTTGCGGGATCGGATTTTCCGCCGATTCCAAGGGGATGCACTTGAATTTCAGGCTTTGTATCTGCAAATTGGGGAGAAACTTCAAGCATGTGCGCGCCGAGGCAAAGCCCGTCTTTCATGTCGTACGTGTAGTCTTCCATGAGCCCCGTGCTCTTTTGTCCCGCCATATATTGCATGACTGCGCCGAGCGCGGCGATCTTCCAGTCGCCTTCCGCACCGAATCCGTAGCCCTTGCTTTGAAGATCTTGAATGGCAAGCCCGGGAAGTTGGTTGAGTCCGTGCAATGCGTCGAAGTGATCGACGATCCCGATATATCCACCCTTATCTTTGCAGAAACGGTCGATTGCAATTTCGTATTTCGCCTGTTCGCGAACGACGTCGATACGGTCGGTTGCCATCGTATATTTTTCCGCATATTCCGCCATTTGCGCGTCGACGTCTGCGTCCGTTACCTTTTCGATATATTTTACAAGGTCGCCGATCGGATAGTAGTCGACTTGCCAACCGAGGTTAATGTGCGCGTCTACCTTATCCCCTTCCGTAACCGCAACATTGCGCATATTGTCGGAGAAACGGCACACCTTGACCGTCTTGGAGAATGCAAGCCCTGCGGCAACTTTACACCAAGAAGCGAGTTCTTTGAGCGCTTCGGGATCGGTATAATGTCCGACGATGACCTTATTGTCCATACGAAGACGAGCGACGATATAACCGAATTCACGGTCGCCGTGCGCCGCTTGGTTTTCGTTCATGAAATCCATGTCGATGGTGTCGTAAGGGAGTTTTTCATTATATTGCGTTGCAAAATGGCACATGGGCTTTTGCAACATATGAAGTCCCTTAATCCACATTTTAGCGGGAGAGAAGGTGTGGCACCAAGTGATGATACCGATACAGTCGTCGTCCGCATTGACCTTTTTGACCGCTGCGACGACTTCGTCCGAACTCTTGCACGTCGTCAAATACTTGACGGTTACAGGCATATGTTCGTTGACGTAGTTTGCCATTTCTTCCGAGTGTTGTGCAACGTGTTCCAAAACGTCTGCACCGTAAAGGGTTTGAGAACCCGTTAACCAATAAATTACCTTTTCTTTCATAATAAAACCCCTCTGATTTTTATTTTTTTTGTCCGTAATACGCATTCTTGCCGTGTTTACGCAAGTAGTGCTTGTCCATCATAAACTTGTCGGCGCGGGAAACGTTCGGATTGACCGCTTCCGTAATCGTCGCCATTTTTGCAACCTCTTCGATGACGGTTGCATTGTATACGCTTTGATCCCCGTCTTTGCCGAATGCGAAAACGCCGTGGCTTTTGATGAGGACTCCGGGAACTTCCAACGGTTTCATTCCGTCTTGTTGGAATTTTTCGATGATCGCAAGCCCCGTATTCTTTTCGTATTCCCCTTCGATCTCTTCCTTTGTCAACGAACGCGCGCAAGGGATATCCCCGTAAAAATAGTCCGCGTGCGTCGTTCCGTAGAAAGGAATGCTTCTTCCCGCTTGCGCCCAAGCGGTTGCGTACGTCGAATGGGTATGCGTTACCCCGCCGACGTCGGGAAACGCCTTGTAAAATTCAAGATGCGTCGGCGTGTCGGAAGAGGGACGCAAGTTCCCTTCCACTACTTTGCCGTTCAAATCGACGACAACCATATCCTCCGCCGTCATTTCGTCGTATTCCACCCCGCTCGGTTTGATGACGACGAGCCCGCTTTCACGGTCGATCTCCGACACGTTCCCCCAAGTAAAGAGCACGAGTTTGTTCTTTACCAAGTCTAAATTTGCTTTTAATACCTTTTTCTTCAATTCCTCTAACATACTATCCCCTTTATTTGATGCATTTTACTGCTTCGCGCACGACGGGAAGTCCCGCGGTGTAACGGCTTGCAAACGCTTCAAACCCGTCTACGTCCTCTTTGTTGGGCGCAAGGGTTATCCCTTCTTGCCCTGCGAAAACCTTTTCGTCGAGATACGATTCGAGGCTTTCACCCGCTTGTTTTTGAACACGGTAATTCGCAAGCACCGCCATTCCCCAAGCGCCGCCTTCCCCCGCCGTCTTCATGACGGTAACGGGAGCATTGATTGCCGCTGCAAGGAAACTTTGTCCGACGCGCTCCGTCTTAAACAGTCCGCCGTGCCCCGTGATCGCGTCGAGTTTTACGCCTTCTTCTTTCAAAAGAATGTCGCAACCCGTTTTCAAAACGCCCAAAGAGGCAAAGAGGTTTGCGCGCATAAAGTTGCGCAAGTTAAACTTACTTTCGGACGTACGGACAACGAGCGGTCTTCCCTCGTCGATTTTTGTGATATGTTCGTTTGAAACGTAGTTGTAAGCAAGTACGCCGCCGCAATCCTTCTCCCCTTCTTCCGCCGCAAAGTAGAGCATATCATAAAGCGCAGGGCGGGAAATTTCCACTCCCGCAAGCGTTGCAAATTCTCCGAATAAAGACACCCAAGCGTTTAAGTCCGACGTACAGTTATTGCAGTGCACCATACCGACAAGGTCGCCGACAGGCGTCGTAACGAGGTCAATTTCGTCGTACGCTTTTGAAAGTTCCTTTTCCAAGACGATCATGGCAAAGACGGACGTTCCCGCAGACACGTTCCCCGTGCGGCGTTTGATGGCGTTCGTCGCCACCATTCCCGTTCCCGCATCCCCTTCGGGAGGCGCAAACGGAATTCCCGCTTGCAAGTTGCCCGTAGGATCGAGCAAGCGCGCGCCCTCTTCCGTCAAATAGCCCGCGTCGTCCCCTGCAACTAAAATTTGGGGAAGAATGTCTTTGATGCGGAAAGGAAGTCCCTCCGCTTGCAAAATTCCGTCAAACTGTTCTACCATCTTGCCGTGATATTGCTTCGTTTGCACGTCGATGGGGAACATTCCCGACGCTTCGCCGATGCCGATCACTTTTTTGCCCGTAAGCATCCAATGAACGTATCCTTCGAGCGTCGTTTGGAATACCACGTCTTTGACGTGTTCCTCTTTGTTAAGAATGGCTTGATATAAATGCGCGATCGACCAACGCGCGGGAATATGATAGGAGAAAAGTTCCGTCAATTTTTCCGCCGCAGGCGCAGCGTTATTGTTGCGCCACGTACGGAAGGGAACGAGAAGATTGTTCTCCTTATCAAATACCATATAGCCGTGCATCATCGCCGAAAAGCCAATTGCACCGATTTTTTTGAGCGTAACGCCGTAACGGGACGCGACGTCTTGTGCCATCTTTTGATAACAGTCGCGCAGTCCGTTCCAAATATCGTCGAGCGAGTACGTCCAAATGCCGTTGACGAACTTATTTTCCCACTCGTGCCCCCCTTGCGCAATCGGCGTATTCTCTTTATCGACGAGAACCGCTTTGATCCGCGTAGAGCCGAATTCGATACCGAGTGCAGTTTCACCCGCCTCAATCGCCTTCTTGATTTGATCCATAGTAAACCCCTTTGAATATCATTTCGGTAAAAACCGTACAACCTTATTATAAAGAAAAGTTGCCAAAAAATCAATAGTTAGGATAAAAATATTTCGACCGTTTTCAAAGATTTTCCCTTCTTTTACGAAAAGCAAAAGCGTCCCGATCGATTCGGAACGCCTTTTCCTTCCGTTATAGCAAAATACAGATGACTCCGCCCTTTCCTTCGTTGACGATCCGTGTAACCGTTTTGCGCATTTTGTTGCGCACCGTGTCAGCCATCGCGCGGTTTTTCACCGTCAATTCTTCGCCGAGCATTTCTTTCAGCGTCCGTCCGAACATGTTCGTATTCCAAGCGCGCTCGGGCTCCGTTGCCATTCCTTCGCTCAACTCTTTTGCAAAAGCGACGCTTTGCTCTTCGTTTCCGACCGCAGGGCGCACTTCTCCCGTTACGTCGACTCGGATAATATGGTAACTAGGGGCGGCGGCATGCAAGTTCACCCCGACGCGCCCGCTCTTTTTAGAAATTTTCGGCTCGGATAAACTCATTTCCCCGTCCAAAGGAGGAACGATTCCATAACCGTATTCCCGCGCTTCCTCAAACGCGCGGCCTACCCGTTCGTACAGTTTTTTCGCTTGCGCGAGTTCGGTTACGTAGTGCATGAGTGCAAAGTCGTCTTTGATCTCCTCTCCGCATTGCCGTCCTAACATTTGGTAGAACGCGCCCTCTTTCGCTTGCGCCTTTACGATTACCCGTCCGCTTGCGGGATCAAGCGTTACGGACGTCGGCGGAAGAAGGGACTGGCTGTCTGCAAACAGTCCGTCAAGGAGTGCGCAATCGCTCATCTTTGCAATATTCGGTGCAAGCGTTCTAATTTCGGAAAGCACTTCGGCAATCGGAGCGCAGTCCGCATCCAACACGCGCATCCAGTCGGGCAAATCGACGTCGATAGACAAAACGGGAAACTCGTAAAGTACCCGTTCAAGGACGGAAACGAGTTCTTCTTCGCTTGCCTCTTCCACGTTGAGTGCGAGGACGGGCGCGCCGTATTTTTCTTCCAAATCGCGGCAAAGCCCCGCCGCGCGCGTCGGCTCCTTACAATTCAACAAGATCACATAAGGCTTTTGCAAAGATTTCAACTGTTCCGCCGCCTTTTCTTCCGCAAAAAGATAATTTTCGCGCGGGAGATCGGTTACCGAGCCGTCCGTCGTAACGAGAATCCCAAGTGTAGAATGGTCGCAAATCACCCTTCTCGTCCCCTCTTCCGCCGCCATGCGGAAGGGAACGGGCGCATCGCTCCACGGCGTACGCACGAGCCGAGGCTCTCCGTCCTCTTCAAACCCGACCGCACCTTCCACGGGATATCCGACGCAATCGACAAGGCGAACGCGGCACGTCGCGTCTTTCACCGTGAGTGCAACCCCCTCTTCGGGAACAAATTTCGGTTCCGTCGTCATAACCGTTTTTCCGGACGCCGACTGCGGAAGTTCGTCTATCGCTCTCCCCCTGCGCTCCGCAGCAACGTAAGGAAGTACGAGCCGTTCCATAAACCGTTTGATGAACGTCGACTTCCCCGTACGCACGGGACCGACCACCCCGACGTATATTTCTCCGCCCGTTCGCGCAGCAATCCCTTCGTATACGCTTTGATATTCCATAAAAAAAGCCTCCGCCGAATAGTTTACAAATTACTATATGGCACAGGCTTTCTAAATATGCAAAGAATGATTTTACTTTGTCGCAAGCGGGTCGGGAATCGACTGCGACTGCGCAAGCACCTCTTGGTAGTACGGATCGTTCGTGAAGTCGCGCGGTCGGGTATATTCTCCGCCGAGCGCCTCGATTGCGTACTTCAATTCTTGATACTCCAAATAATTGATTTCCTCTACGTCAATGCGTTCGAGGAGCGCATCCAACGCGCGCGCGTCGCCATAGGCTGCAAGATAACTCGCCCGCATGGTCATATGTTCGTCCGCATCCTTAAATTCGCGCAAGAGAATTTCAAACACGCGGTCGTCGCGGTCTTTGATACGGGAAAGAATCTCCAACATGAGTTCCTTTTCTTTCCCCTCGAAATAAAGGGCAAGCGCGCGCTCTTTGGCGGGATCGGCATTGCTCTTTAACTGGTCGCATACCGTTTCTTTGATATCCTCGTCGTCCGTTTTAACGAGCAGATCGAGGTATGCGTCGAACGCGCGTTCGTTTCCGCCCGCAACGTTGACGGCAAGCGTTAAAAGTTGTCCGCTTGAATTTTTCAGTACGTCCAAAAGCGCGTCGGGACAGTTGCGCGTTTCTAACTCACGGCATAAAAAGTCGGAAACGGGAACGTCCTCTTCCACGTGGCGGATCAAACAATCGACAAGTTCTCCGTCGGACATTTCGCGATAAAACCCTTTGGGCGTATTTTGCGCGCTCTTTACAAACGTATCGCCGAACTTTGCATACAGTTTCGGAATGAGTTCTTCCCACTGCTTTTCCTTGTACTTTTCCGCATTTTCTTCCATGTATTGCGCAAGTTTCTCGTCAAACAGTCCGTCGAAATCGATTAACGCCTTTTTCATTGTTTCCTCCGTTATAAAATATAATCGAGAATTTGTTGTACGACAAGCCGTTTCGCGCCGAACAACTCACAAATTTTTGCAATTCCGCGCTCTCCTCTGCGCAGGCGCGCCTCGCGATAGATGACCGCTGCGAGCGCGTCCGTTTCCGTCATGCAATCCCACGCGCCCTCGTTGGCAAGCGCGCGGTAGACGTTTTCTCCTGCGGTACAGATCTTCCGCTCGTATTCGTCGCCTAAAAGGGCAAACTTTGAATAAACTTCCGCAAACGCTTGCATGAACGGCTTTTTCATCTTTCCGCCCACGTTTATTTTATGGACGAAATACTCTTTGTATAAATTGCAAATGACCGTACCGAAAGAATTATCCTCATTGCGAACGGTAAGTTCGTTCAAAATATAAAATTTGACGTAATCGTTCCCCTCGTAATTGAGAAGTGCGTCGCGGAGAAAATTGTCGTAACGGCACTTGACGGCAACGCTTGCGGCAAGAATTTGCAAGTCGGTATCGCCCCCGTCGCGATTGTCAAAGGCAATGCGGAAAAACTCTAAAAGTTCCGGAAGTTCCGCGATGAGGCGAAGTTGTTCCTCGGATGCGTCGTCCGCCTTTTTCAAGAAAGAAAGAATCGCCTTTCGCTCCTCCTCGGGGATGCAGTACACGTAATTTGTGGAAGGAGTCGCTCCCCCGTCCTCTTCTTCGCGCATGCGCATCAAATAGTACTCGGCAACCGCCGAACGGGGATAAAGGGTGCAAACACGGTCGAGTGCGTCGATTGCCTCTTCCCGTTTTCCCGTGCGGTACGCCGCAACGGCGTAAAAATAGAGTACGTTTTTATCGTTCGGAAGGTGTTTCCGCAATTTTTCAAGCGCAAAAAACGCCTCTTTATCCAACCCTGTTTCACACAAAGCGGATACGACTTTATATAAATCGTCCGCATTTTCTACGTCTAACTGCGCAAGTTTGCGCGCAATCTCTTTTGCACGTTCCTTCTCGTCCATTTCGCCGAGTACCGCGCAGTACGTCGTGAGCAGTTGCACGTCTTCGGGATACCGTTCGACGACCTCCGCGCAATCGCGATACGCCGCCTCTTTTTCGCCGAGCATCAACGAGCACATTGCCGAAAGCCCAACCGCCGTGGCATAGTGAGGGCTGTTTTCCGTCGCCGTTTTGAACTCTTCCCGTGCCTTTTTTAAGTTTCCCTCTTTGACAAACTTCACCCCGCGAGAAATGACGTCGTCGTTGTCAAGTCCGTCAACGGAATGCACAAGCCGTAAATCGGGCTTTTTTTCCGCGGAAAAGAAATTAAAAAAGTCCAACTTTCCCTCTTCCGCGTTCCCGCCGTCCGCTTGCAGCATTTTATGGTAGTAAAACGCGGACTGCGCTTCACACCCCATATTCATATACGTTACCGCGAGCCCTTCGTATCCCTCTCCGAAATCCGCTTCGTTGCACGTATCGAGAAAGTGAAACCACGCGTCGATCGCTTGACCGTATATGCCGAGTCCTTCGTAAATATCGGCGGCAAGCACGCTTGCGTCGCACGTATTATCGTACATCTTATTTCGCTTGTTCAGCATGACGAGCGCGCCGTAATAGTCGCCCGCTTGCAACCGTTTTTCTACGCTGTTTAACAGGAAATCGTCGCTGAAATCAAGTTTTTGTATTTTATTGTCAGAGCCCTTTCGACTCATTCCGTCTTATCTCCTTGAAAAATTTTTTCCACGTCCTTCCCGTCAAACGTATAATCGGTGTTGCAGTAATGGCAATATACGGAAATTTTCCCCTCTTCTTTGACGATTGAAAGCGCCTCTTCTTTTCCCATAGAGTGCAAAATCCCTTCAATCTTCTCTCGCGAACAATGGCACTGAAAGTGAACGTCGCAGTCAACCCACTCACGGGCGGAAAACTTCTCCCGCAAAATGCCCTCCGCGCCGATCTCTTTGATCATGGTGGAAACGGAAGAAAACTGCAAAATTGTCCGTTCGATTTGTTCTAAACTCTCCTCACTTGCAAAGGGAAGCGGTTGCATAATCACGCCACCCGCGCCGATACACTTTCCGTCCGTGCCGATTTTTACCCCCAAAGCAATCGCCGTCGGGCGTTGTTCGCTGGTGTAGAAATAGGCGGAAAAATCTTCGGCGATCTCCCCTGAAACGAGTTCGCTCGTACCGACGAAAGGAACGCTATCCCCGTCCTCACGAATGACGGTAAGCGTCCCGTTTTTTCCAACGCATCCGCCGACGTCGAGTTTTCCGTCCGCACGCGGAGGAAGAGTTACGTCGGGATGTTCGATAAACCCGCGCATATGGAACTGCGAGTTGCCCGAAACACAAATTTTGCCCCCTGCGCCGTCGCCGTCGATGGTAACGGAAAGCCCGTCGTCCTCCCCTTTGAGCCAACTGCAAAGGTAAGCGGAAACGGTAACCGTCCGCCCAAGCGCCGCCGCGGCAAGCGGGGAAAGCGAATGTCTATTGATGAGTTCGTTCACAAGCGCAGTCGTATCAAGCACGGCAAGCGAAACCTCGTCCCCGTAGATGAGCGTCTTATAAATTTTACTGTTCTTTTTCATTGTCATTGTAGTTTTGTATTATATTTTACGATACGTATCTATTTTTTTATTGCAAAGTTGTTTTTTCTTCCCTTTCGGCAAATAAAATTAAGTCGGTCGCTTCCCTCTTTTTCTTCGCCCAAATGCCCTTCGACGGAAAGCACGTCAAACCCAACCTCGTAAAGCGCGGATAAAAGTTCTTTCTCCGAATAGACGTATTGAACGTGCACCTCGTCAAGGCGACGGTACTTCTCCCCTTTCTCCTTGACAAAGAGGGTTACGTTGAGGCGAACGCTATCCCCGCAATCTTCGTTCACGGCAAGATAGGTTACCTCGTCGCGGTCGTCCACACTCATATTATTTGCAACTTTCGTCCGCAATTTGTATTCCGAACTGACGTCAAACCAAAAAATCCCGCCTTCTTTCAGGGCGTCCGCCATGCGTCGAAGCGCCGTTTTCAGTTTCTCCTTTGGAAGATAGTTAAAACAGTCGTTCGGCGAAAGAATAAAATCGTACTTTTCGGGGGAACGGAATTTTACGGCGTCGGCTAAAACGTAGGTAACCGTACATCCCTCTTCTCGTGCGCGTACTTGCGCGCGCGCGATCATTGAAGGGGAAACGTCCGCCCCCGTCATGCAGTATCCGCGTTTTGTCAAAGCACGGCAAAAAGCCCCGCTTCCGCACCCCATTTCCAGACCCTTGCGCCCCGCGTTCATTGCGGTAAGTCCGTCAATAAAATACTGCGACCATCTTGGATAGTCGCAGTCGTCATTGAGATATTCAAACCATTCGGCGAGCGAATCGTATGCCTGCGGCATAAATCTCCTTATTTGCGCTTATTAAGCATTTTAGGAGGCTTGGGCGGTTTCTTTTTCTTGCCCTCGTCCTGCAATGCTTTTTCGCGTTCTTCAAACTGTTTGTTGTATTCGACGTAACGCTCTTCGTCCTTGTGCTCTTCTTCGTAAGTGCGTACGTCCTCTTCCATCGCCTTCTTGCTCTCTTTCAAACGGCGCAAGTCGTCGCGCGAGAAGGAATCGGGAAGTTGGTACAAATCCATATCGTCGTCAATCGGCTTAATAGGGCGGGAAACGAGTTTCGATTTTCCCTGCGCTACGATCATGCGCTTATATTCGCGCAGCGCGGCACTCTCTTGAGCGGCGTTGCCGCCCGTTCCCTGCATCGTGCCCTTATCTTTATTATAAATACCCTTGCCCGTCGTAAACCCGAGTTTGGGGTTGACAAAGCGGTCGAATGCCCATTGACTGAAATCCATCCAAACGAGCATCGCGTAAGAAAGCGCGAAGAGGCAAAGAAGAATAATCCCGATCGCCATCAAAAATCCGCTTCCGAAAATGACGAATACAAGCGGGAAGAGCGCCAAAACGGCAAAGAACACCGTTTGAGGGAAGGTGCCGATCGTCATGATGACGGCATTGCGGAAGAGCGCCCAAGGTCCTTGCTTGTAGTTTACGCCAAGGGTAATCATCCAAAGGCAAAGGAGAATGGAAAGAACGAGGAATACGTACCCGACGACCTTTGCAACGATCAAAAGCCAAGATTGCGCCACACCGACTGCAATATAGAGGTCGGCAAGGTTCCCTACCCACGTTACAAGAAAGAGGGTTACCGTAAACACGAGCACCGCCTCCAAAACGTTTAAGTAGTTGCGTTTGATTCCGCGCACAAAGTCGTTTGCGACGAAGATCCCCTCCGTCCAAAGCATATTACGAATGATGTACATTCCGCCCGAAATACCAAGCGCCGCAATCGCCCCTGCGGGAATCATCAACGCAAAGAAAAGCAAATCGGATTGAACCGCCGTCGCTTCCGCCGCGCCGACGATATTCGGAATGACGGGATAGCCCACTCCAAGTCCCGCACCGTAAGGGCCGATCGCCCCTTGTGCGAGAATGGTCGCATACCGCCAAAACATAATTAAAATAACGGGAATAAACGTAACGAGCACGAGAAGATTGACGAGTACCAACTTCCCGAATCGCCCCTTAAAAATATCCCAAAAGAGCGACCAACGGTTGGTGGGCAAGGTACTGCGCGCGTATTCTTCCGTGCGCTCCTTTCCTTCCAACCACCGTGCGATCAAACCTTTGTGTTCACCTTGTGCCATTGTACTAAACTCCGAAAACGTAATGAATAAACAGTCCGCAAATTTCTGTTCCCGATTATTGTACTACAAAATGAAAAATATTTCAATTAAAATCAAGCAAATTCTTTGACTTTTCTGTGATGGTATGGTAAAATATCATTGCTTGAATTGAGGAGCGGTCGAACATGAGTATGCAACCATAGGAAAGGAAAGGCATTTCCGAAGACGGTTGCAAAAAGGGTATCGCCGCCGAAGTGCACGTTCCCCTTTCGTCCGTGCGCTGGGGATAAAGGAGAAAACCTTTATCACTGTCACTGCGGTGGAGGACTTTTCAGCACAACCGTTTTTTACGGGGAGCAATACCTTCACGGGCAGTTTATCTGCCCTTTTTTCATACTTAATTTGTATTTCATTTTCGGAGGATAGATTATGGCAAACAAAACTTGGAAAGTCGGCGTCATCGGCGCAACCGGTATGGTCGGTCAACGCTTTTTGACTCTTTTGGACGGACACCCTTGGTTTCAACCCGTCGCGCTTTTGGCAAGCGCTCGTAGTGCGGGCAAAACGTATCCCGAAGCAGTCGGCAACAAATGGGCGATGAACGTCCCCATTCCCGCTTATGCAAAAGACATGACTGTTTTGGACGCGGATGCGGACGCAGAAGCGCTTGTCGGCAAAGTAGACTTTGTATTTTGCGCCGTCAATATGAAAAAGGACGACATTAAGGCGCTTGAAGAACGTTATGCAAAACTTGAAATTCCCGTCGTTTCTAACAACTCGGCACACCGCGGAACGAAAGACGTTCCTATGATCATACCCGAAATCAACGCCGATCATCTCGACGTCATCGCATCGCAAAAGGCGCGTCTTGGCACCAAGCGCGGATTTATCGCCGTCAAGAGCAACTGCTCTTTGCAATCGTACGTTCCCCTTTTGCACCCTCTTATGAAGTATGGCGTAAAGCAAGCGGCGGTATGCACGTACCAAGCGATCTCCGGTGCGGGAAAAACGTTTGAAACGATGCCTGAAATCGTCGATAACATTATTCCCTATATCGGCGGAGAAGAAGAAAAGAGCGAAAACGAACCGCTCAAAATTTGGGGTACGGTAGAAAACGGAGAAATCGTCAATGCAACCTCCCCCGTTATTACGGCACAGTGTTTGCGCGTTCCCGTTTCCGACGGACACACGGCGGCGGCGTTTGTAAAATTTGAGCAAAAACCCACGAAGGAAGAAATTCTTTCCGCTTGGGCAAACTTTGAAGGAGAACCTCAAAAATTGCAACTTCCTTCCGCACCCAAACAGTTCCTCCACTATTTTGAAGAGGACAACCGCCCGCAACCCAAACTTGACCGCATGACGGAAAACGGAATGGCGGTCTGCGCGGGCAGATTGCGCGAGGACGGCTTGTTCGACTGGCGCTTTATCGGTTTTTCACACAACACCCTTCGCGGGGCAGCAGGTGGAGCGGTGCTCCTTGCCGAACTTCTCGCGGCGAAAGGTTATTTCGATTAACAACGTTTTTCGTCTTTGCATACAATAAGACGAAAAGGAGAGGATTATGACAGGATTTCTCAAAGGCACTGCAACTGCAATGATTACCCCCTTTCTTCCCGATGGCGGGGTGGATTTCGACGCATTCGAAAAAATGATCGAATACCAAATCGAAGGCGGAACGGACGCGCTCGTCATTTTAGGAACGACGGGTGAGCCCGCAACGATGACGGAAGAAGAAAAGGATGCCGTTATGCGCTTTTCCGTAGAAAAAATTGCAAAACGCGCAAAAGTGATTTTTGGTTCGGGCAGTAATTGCACCGCTCATGCGATAAAAGAAAGTAAAAAAGCGGAAGCGTACGGCGCGGACGGATTGCTCGTCGTAACCCCCTATTACAACAAGTGTACGCAAAACGGCATTTACGAATACTATAAAGCGATTTGCGAAAGCGTTTCTATTCCCGTTATTTGCTACAACGTCCCCCCTCGCACGGGCGTCAACATTTTGCCCGCGACGATGGAACGTCTTTGCGAGATCCCCAACATTGCGGGCGTCAAAGAGGCATGCGGTAATATGGAGCAAATTTGCGAAACTATGCGCCGCGTTCGCGGAAAGTGCGAAGTATATTCGGGGGACGACAACTTAAACCTTCCGATGCTTGCCATCGGCGCGACGGCGCTCATTTCCGTCGTTTCTAACCTTGCACCGAAAAAGGTAAAAGAGTTTTATCTTGCCGTTGAGTCGGGCGACTTAAAAAAGGCAAACGAGCTGCAAGATCGGCTTCTGCCCCTCATCGACGCTTGCTTTACGGAAGTCAATCCGATTCCCGCAAAGGCAGGAATGAATATGCTCGGGTTCCGCGCGGGGACTCCCCGCTCCCCCTTAACGGAGTTGGAAGACGCGCATAAAGAAATTATGAAAGCTGCGTTGATTGCAAACGGAATGAAGGTGGTACAATGAACGTAATTCTTTGCGGCGCGTGCGGAAAGATGGGCGCTTACGTATCTTCTCTCGCAGAAGAAAACGGCGCAAAAATCGTTTGCGGCGTCGACCGTTTTCCAAAAGAATCCCCATTCCCCGTCTACCCTTCGTTTGATCTTGTAACCGAACGCGCGGACGTCGTCATCGATTTTTCGGGAAACGAAGACGTAGAAAGCCGACTCGCCTTTTGTAAAAATCGGGGTGTGAACATTGTGCTTGCTTCGACGGGTTTTTCCGAAAACGACCAAAAAATTATACAACGTTACGCAAAATCGATTGCAATTTTCCAAACGGGAAATCTCTCCCTCGGCATCAATTTGTTACAACTGCTCGTCAAAAAAGCAGCGCAAATTTTAGGCGACGGGTTTGATGCGGAAATTATCGAACGCCACCATAACCAAAAAAAGGACGCGCCCTCGGGGACTGCGCTCATGCTTGCAAAAAGCATTCAAGAAGGGAGCGAAAACAGTAAAACGTTCGTATACGGACGGAAAGGCAACGTCGGCGCGAGAGAAAAAAGCGAAATCGGTATTCACGCCGTGCGGGGCGGCACCATCGTCGGAGAACACGAGGTTTGCTTTGCGGGGGAAGACGAGATCATCACCCTTTCCCACTCGGCACGGAGCCGCAAGATATTTGCAAACGGCGCCTTAAAGGCGGCGAAATGGCTCATCGGAAAGCAAGCGGGCATCTATGACATGAGCGACTTCTTTGCACAAATCTAAACATACAGCAAAAAAGCACGGGACGCCCCGTGCTCTTTTTTATTCATATTCCCCGTAATCGCGCCGATCTTTCGGCGGCGGGCGGTTTTCAATGCGACAGCGCTCTTTCCCCTTGTCGGGTTTGGGCGCCGTTTTAATATCGACAAGAACGACGTCAACGCCGATCTTGGTTACGTCTTTGAGGTCGATGAATAGATCCCCTCTCCCAAATCGAAACCCGCGACTTCCGGGCACGACGATTCCTTGCACCCGACCTTCCGGCCAAGTAAACACCACATCGCACACCCGCCCGAGCCGCTTTCCGTCGCATAAATTGACGACCTCTTTTTGTTTGAGTTCTACAAAACTTGTTTCCATCAATTTAGTTTATGCGCGAACGACAAAAAAGTTTCCAGAAAGATTCGTTGCATTCGGTTAAGAAATTTCCGCGCGGATACTGCAAAGAGCATTCTTCTCCAAGCGGGAAACCTGCGCCTGTGAAATCCCCACTTCCGCAGAAATTTCCGTTTGCGTTTTTCCCTCGAAATAACGCAATGTCAAAATTTTGCGCTCCCGCTCCCCGAGGTGCGCCATCGCCTCTCGAAGAGCGACGTGTTCCGTCCAAATTTCATCGCTTTGCCCCTCGTCGTATAATTGATCCATCAGTTGGAGCGTATCCCCCGACTTGTTATAGACGGGTTCAAAGAGGGACACGGGATCGGAAATTGCGTCAAGCGCATACACGACTTCCCGTTCGCACACCTGCATTTCAGAAGCAATTTTTTCAATCGTCGCCTCCTCGTCCCGCTCTTCCAAGCGCTCACGCACCTTCAAGATTTTATACGCCGTATCGCGAATGGAACGGGCAACGCGCAAGGAATTTCCGTCCCGCAAATAGCGTTTGATCTCCCCGAGTATCATCGGCACAGCGTAAGTGGAAAACTTAACTTGAAAGCGCAAATCAAAGTGGTCGATTGCCTTAATCAAGCCTACGCACCCCGCTTGAAAGACGTCGTCCGCGTTTGCGTTTTTTGCCCAAAACCGCTTGACAAGAGAAAGCACGAGGCGCATATTTCCCACGATAAATTGTTCGCGCGCAACCTCATCGCCCTCTTTTAACCTTTTCATCAGTTCGTCGTTTTCCTTTGCCGTCAGTTTGGGAAGTCCCGAAGTATCTACCCCGCAAATTACCACCTTTTGCATCATATTGCCTTTCCTCCTTATGTAAAGCGCATGGCAAGTATTTGCAAATAAACGGCATTTATGCGTGGTTTTCCCTCGTATTATGACTGACATACTACTAAATATTATGTCGTTTTTTGAATTTTGACCGATTTATTTGAAGAAAATAATAAATATCCCCGCGTGAAAACGCGGGGTATTTCATCTGCGGGCGAAGCCCTATGTTACCAGCCACCCTCTACAAGGGTATTGAGGTCTGCCATTTGCATATTACTCCTTGAACGGGCTATCTGGATAATCTATCCGCAA
>JAGASM010000023.1 GCA_017621735.1 Clostridia bacterium
CCCACCAAATAACGGCGCACGCCGCTATGGCTCTAATAAAAAACGACATACAATATACCATTAAGTTTGCGACTGAGAATAAAGAAACTTTTATGAGTATTCTCAAAGAACAAGCAAAAACGAAAAGTAAACGTGAGTTAGAATCATTTATCGATGGTAAAGAACAAGCCGAAAAGCGCATAAAAGCACTTGATAAAATAATCCAAAACCTTTACGAAGATAAGGTTGAAGGAAAAATCTCCGAAGAACGCTATATGAAAATGAGCGACAACTATGAAGCCGAACAAAAGGCGTTGACCGAAAGGCTCAACTACTTAAAGGCGGAAATAGAAAAAGCCAAAACCCAATATGATAACATAAATAGGTTTATGGCTATCGTTAAAAGATATAGTG
The DNA here is from genome assembly GCA_017621735.1 of Clostridia bacterium. Taxonomy (GTDB): domain Bacteria; phylum Bacillota; class Clostridia; order Christensenellales; family Borkfalkiaceae; genus Gallimonas. Next base: position 394 of record JAGASM010000023.1, read on the forward strand.
ATTTTGACGAGATAACACCTGAAATCTTACGTGCTTTCGTGGACAAGGTTATTATTCACGAAAAAGTAAAGGTTGACGGACGTTACGTTCACACAATAGAAATTATTTATAACTTTGTCGAAGCCATAGATTTACCTGACTTCGATGCACATTTAAGAGAAGAAAACTAAATAGAATGAGAAAAGGCGTGGCATCACGCCACGCCTAACTCTTCAAAGACAGCACCTACCGCAAAAAATCCCTATGGGAAGAGCGGCTTCCCGCCTTCCTCTTTTTACTTTTCGATTTTTGCAAGCATGTCGACGATATCTTGCACCGTCTTGACGTCGACGACTTCATCATCAGGAAGCGTTACGCCGTATTCGTCTTCAAGCGCCATCATCAATTCGACGATATCCAAACTGTCCGCGCCGAGATCTTTGATGATTTCCTTTTCGGGCGTTACCGCCTCTTCTGCAACGTTCAACTGTTCCGCAAGCAATTTACTAACTTTTTCTAACATGATTTCCTCCGTTTCGCCCCACTCTTTGCGGAACGATTTCATTCGCTTTTTTTATTTTACTATACTTTTTATGAAAAGTCAACCCCTAATTCGCAAATCGTTCCGAAGCGCTTTTAATTGCAATTTTTGCGCGGGGGAAATGCGAAAACTTTCCGTCGCCTTTTGCACGGCGCAATCGCGCGTGCGGGGCGGAATACAATTTTCCTTCAAAAACGATACGCCCGCATCGTAATGCTTGATTAAAATTTCGGCAAGCAACCACGCGCACGCCGTCATCACGTAATAAGGCTCTTCTTTGCAAGCGCGGATTTTTTCAAACAAAAGGGGCAGATACGCCTCTTCCACGTAGTAGGCAAGGAGCGTAACAAGCCCAAACCGCTTGATAAATTCCCGTTCGTCTTTGCAATAGCGCTCGACGAAGGGCAAAAACTCCCTTTTGTGCGCGCGCAAACAGTTGGGACGAAAACTGTCGCACGTAGCCCAGTTGTCGATAAGAGGCAAAACGCGTTCAACGTTTTTACAAAACGCCTCGAACGGCAACAACGCCACCGCTTGGCATTTGAGAAAGGTTACCTCGTAATACTCGTCGGGAAAGGACAACAGCGTTTCTAACTCCCCTTTCCATTCTTTTGCCAACGCGCGTAAAAGGGGAACTTTTACACCGAGAACGCGGATTTTTTCATTTTTCAAAAGGCGGCTGTGAAAGATGCGATAGCGCTCATCCGCAAGCGCGTTGAGTTTTTGCAGCACGTCGCCGTACGTTATCATGAAAAGACCTCCGCAAGCGCCTCTTGCCACGGCTCTTTTATAAAACGTGGATTTGCGGGCGAAGTGGACGGCAACAACGTTGCCAACCCTTTTAGCGCGGGAGCGTATCGCAAAAGAAGCGTATACGCCGTTTTTCCGTTACAGAGAATTTTCCGCAAAGGCAGCGTCTTTACCAACCCCTCTACGTCCGCCGCAACGGGATTGCAAATGCTTGCATCGGAAGAACCGACGATATCGCATTCTATCACGACGTCCCAAAGCGCAATTTTACGGCGAAGAAGAAATTCTTTCTTCTCCTCGACCGTTTGTGCCGTTTGCTCGCCGAAAAAAGAACACACCGTTTTCCAAAACCTATTTTGCGGATGCCCGTAGTAAAAACTCGTTTCCCGACTCTTCACCGAAGGAAAACTCCCCAAAATCAAAACCTTGCTCTCCGCGTCGTAAAAGGGCGCAAACCCCACCGCATGGGCGGAATTCATACTCGAATTCCTTCTTTTAAGTTCCCGACGGACGCGACGGAAACGCGCGCAAAATCAAAGTGCGCGGAAATTGCGTCGAGGACGTCCTGCCGTTTTAAGGCGGTCAATTCCGCCATGCGCCCCTCTAAATCGTACACCTTTCCCGTGTAGAGAAGATGTTTTCCGTAAAGGAGCATTTGCGACGACGTGTTCTCTTGCGAGAATACCGCACTCGATTTAAGTTGCTCTCTTCCGCGCAAAAACTCCTCTTCCGTCAAGCCGTTTTTCTTATAATCTTGAATGACGGAAACAACCGCCTTCGCCGCCTCTTCCGCCTTTTGCGGATTCACCCCCGCATAGACCGAAAGAAGCCCCGTTTCTTGATAGTGGGACGTATACGAATATACGGAGTAGGCAAGCCCCAACTCTTCGCGCACCTTCTTAAAAAGACGGGAACTCATCCCTCCGCCCAACACGGCGTTCATCAGTTGAACGGCATTCATAGAAGGATGCTCGCGCTCGACGGAAGGAAAGGAAATGGCAAAATGCGCTTGCTCAATTTGCTTATTGCGGAATAAATTTTGCGATACGTACTCAATTTTCTTTTCCCGCTGCGTAAATTTTTCCCCGTGCAAATCGCCAAAGTACCGCTCTGCAAGATCTTCCGCCTGCGCAATGGAAATATTCCCCGCAAACGAGAGGACGATATTTTCGGGACAGTACCGCTCCGCCTTATAGCGGAACAAATCTTCCCGCGTAAACCGCTTTACGTTTTTTGCAGGACCTAAAATATTTCTTCCATACGCAACGGATCCGAACGTCGCGCGCGCCAACAAATCGAGGCATAAATCTTCGGGGGAATCTTCGTCCATGTTAATTTCTTCCAAAACGACCCCCTTTTCCCGTTTCATTTCCTCTTCGGGGAAGGTGGAGTTTAAGAATAAATCGGACAAAAGCGCAAACGCGTCGCTCACGTGGTCGGACGTGCTCTTTGCGTAATAGCACGTCAAATCCTTGCCCGTAAACGCGTTGACTTGCGCGCCGAGCGCGTCGAATGCGTCGGAAATTTCAAACGCCGTACGCGTATCCGTCCCCTTGAATTGCATATGCTCGATAAAGTGCGAGATCCCATCCTCGTCGTCCCGTTCAAACGCCGCCCCCGTACCGACGAGAATTCCCATCGTTACGGAAAAAAGCCCGTCCATTTGTTTGACGATGAGTCTTACCCCGCTTTTTAATAATTTTGTCGTTACCATGTTGTTCTCCTTATGTATTTAACCGATATTTTCCCCTACCGTAATCGCTTGCAGCCCTTGCGCTTTGTAGTAAGCAAGCACGTCGGGCAGGGCTTGTAAGGTATGCGCCTTGGGGTGCATGAGAATAAGATCCCCGCCCTTCGCCTCTTCCGTTGCACGGCGAAAGCAAACCGCCTTGTCATGATCCCGCCAATCGACGGTGTCCTTGCTCCACATGACGACGCGGCAGTTTAACTGTTTGGAAGCGGAAACCGTTTCATCCGAATACGCCCCCGAAGGAGGCGCAAACAGTTGAGGTCGCTCGCCCGTTACACGCTCCAAAAAATCAAGGCTTGCCTTGATCTCTTCCACGTTTTTTTCGTAGGAAAGTTGACTGTGATCGCGGTGAAAATAGCCGTGAGAGCCGATTTCGTGCCCCTCGTCGCGCATTCTCACCACCGTCGGCACGTTATCGTCCGCCCAACAACCGCCGAGAAAAAAGGTCGCTTTCACGCCATTTTCCTTTAATACGTCTAAAATTCCTTCGACAATTTCCGTCCCCTCGTAAACGTTAAACATAAGGGACACGCCCGTTTCCGCAGTTCCGACGTAATATACGCCCTCCTCTTTAGAAGACGCGGGAAGCGTTGCAGGAAAAAAGCAAACGAACCCGACCGCCAGCACGGCGGAAAGAATGAGCGCGTTTACGGCAAGCGCTCCTTTTTTTATTACTTTCAATTCAGTTTACCTCAAAAATACCCGTCTTATTTACGGTATTATATGAGGCGAACCAGACAATCTTTCCTCTCTATTTCAGCGTAACGACCGTAACGCCCGATTCCCCCTCGCCATACCGTCCGAGGCGGAACTCCTGCACCCGTGCATGTTTTTTCAAAAGCGCATGAATGGCAGAACGCAATTTCCCCGTTCCCATTCCGTGAACGATACGGACGTCTTGCAAATTTGAAACGATCGCGCCGTCCAAAAATGCTTCCACCTCGGAAAGCGCCTCCGCGACCGTTTTTCCGATGACGTTACACTCCACCGCGGGAAGAGGTCGGGGCGCAAGATTGCGCACCACTTGCACCGTATCTTTTGGCGCGGATTTTTGTTTTCCCACCCTTTTGGGGGGCGCAACGCAATACAAGTCGCTAATTTTACTGCGCACTTGCAACGCTCCGCAACGAACTTCCGCGACGTTCTTGTCCTTTTTGACGGACAACACCTCTCCTTCCGTATTCATACTGCGGACGAAAACTTTATCCCCCGCTTTCAGCGTATTCTTGTCAACGGGAATCGCACGGATCTTTTCCTCTTCTTCCTCTCCGTAAGCGCTCCGCTCCAACTTATTTTTCAACGTGCGCGCGGAAATCAAATCCGCCTCGCTCAACGTTTCTTTTTTGAAAATTTCCTCGATTTGTTCGAGAAGTTCTTCCGCTTGCGCCGTTCTGTCGTGTACGATTCTACGCGCCTCCGCTTTGGAAGAAAGCAAAAATTTCTCCCGCTCCCGCTTAAACGCCTCCTCCTCTCTTTCGAGCGCAGATACGCGCGTGCGCCACTCGTTTTCCAACTCAAGCGCTTTTTTTCGCGCCTCTTCCGCCGAAATACGGCTTTCTTCCGCGGCGCACACCGTGCGTTCGTATGCCTTTGCGCCCTCGGATAAATTTTCCCGCGCTCGTTTGATAATCTCTTCGGAAAGCCCCAACCTTGCGCAAATTGCAAGCGCGTTGGAAGAGCCCGCCGCCCCCGCCTTCATGCGGTAAAGCGGTCGAAGGGTATTGACGTCAAACTCCATACTCGCATTTTCAATCCCTTTTTGCGCGTATGCGTACTCTTTTAACGCGGAATAGTGCGTCGTAACGATTCCGCGCACCCCCTTTTGAATAAAGTGAGAAATGACGGCGCGGGCAAGCGCCTGTCCCTCTTCGGGATCCGTTCCGCCGCCCAACTCGTCGATGAGCACCAAACTGTTTTTCCCCGCGCTTTCGGTAATTTCCTTGACGTTTTGCACGTGCGAAGAGAAGGTGGACAAATTTTCCTCGATGGACTGACTGTCCCCAACGTCGCAATAAACGCTGTCAAACACGGCAAGGCGCGTTCCTTCGGCGGCGGGCACAAACAACCCGCACGCGGACATCAGGCAAAATAGACCGCACATTTTGAGCGTTACCGTTTTTCCGCCCGTATTTGCCCCGCTTAAAAGCAAGAAAGAATACTTCTCCCCTAATTCCAACGAAACGGGAACGGCAGTTTTTTGATCGAGCAAGGGATGACGCCCTTTGATAATTTCAATTTGTCCCTTGTCGTTGAGAATGGGTTTTACGCATTTTAAGCGATATGCGTATTCCGCCCTTGCGTAGTATCCGTCGACAATGGAAAGGACGAGCGCGTCCGTTTCGAGCGCGTCCCGCATTTGACCGACGGAACGGGAAAGTTCTGATAAAATCCGCTCCACCTCTTGCTTTTCGTCAAGCATGAGGGTGCGCAGTTCGTTGTTCATTTCGAGCACCTGCTCCGGCTCGATAAATACCGTCGCGCCCGTCGCGGAACGGTCGTGGATAAACCCTTTGATGCTTCGCTTATATTCCGCCTTGACGGGCAATACAAAGCGATCTCCGCGAACGGTGATGATAGAATCTTGCAAATATTTTCTCTCGTCCCCCGAAAGATACTCCGAAAGGCGGGCGCGGATTCGCTCGTTCAAAAGACGTATTTCACGGCGAATGGTATAAAGCCGATCGCTCGCGTGGTCGGAAAGTTCGTTTTCCCCCACGATTTTTTCGCCGATCTCCCCCTCCAAACGCTCGTTATAAATGAGGCGGAAGGTCATCTCCTTCATGCCTTCTACGTTTCCGTCGGAAAGGGAATGAACGGAACGGTAGCACACCCGCGCGGAGCGCAAAAGCATTGCCGTTTGCGTCAATTCCGAACAAGTGAGCGTCGCCCCCTTTTGCGCACGCTCTAAAACGTCGCCAAGAGGAGGAAAATATTCCACCCGCCCCGCGCCGAGAAAGAACAACAGTCGCAACGCCTCTTCCGTATAGTCAAGCGATCGTTTCGCCTCGAAAAGCGTTTTGGCGGGACGAAGGGAAAGAAGGTCTTCCCTCGTCCTATCAAGCGTCGCATATGCGCCCACTTGCGCAAGAATTTTATTCAGTTCTAACCGCTGTAAACTTTTTTCCATAATTTAACCGTAATTCCGCTATTCCCCTTTCGAACTCTGTTTTTCTACAATAACAATTTCGTTGAGGCAAGTTGCCCGCCGCCTTTTGAATCGACCGCAACCGCTGTTTCCCATTCGAACTCTGTTTTTCTACAATAAAAATTTCGTTGAGGCAAGTTGCCCGCCGTCTTTTTTGTCGACCGCAACCGCTGTTTTCCGTTCGAACTCTGTTTTCCTACAATAACAATTTCGTTGAGAAAAGTTGCCCGCCGCCTTTTGAATCGACCGCAACCGCTTTTCCCCTTTCAAACTCTACTTTCCTACAATAAACTCTTATTTCCGTGTCCTGAAGTTACCGTTTGGAATATCTCTTTTCCCCGTTCGGGCGACCGTGCGGAAGAAACTGCGGCTTGTCCCGCCTCTTCTACCGATAAATCGACAAGAACGGACGTCGCCCCGTTAAAGGTGGCAAGAGAAGTGCAGTTGTATACTTCAAACCGACAAGCCCCTCCGATACAATACCGACGCAAGGGAAACGCCCTTCCCCCTTCATCCGTCAACGTGTACCTCTCCCGTCGATCGCACTCTTTACACGTGCGCTCGAAGGGACAGTAAACAAGGTCCATCAACTTAATACTTCCCGCCGAAAGCGCAAATGCGCCTTCTAATGCGAGCGCGCTCTGTTCTTCATCCGTCAACTCTTTAGAAAGGGCAAACATTGCAACCCCCTCCTCTTTGAGCGCCTGAACCGCAAGCGAATTCGACAAGTTCAATCCCGTTCCCGCAAAGAGAGGTTTACGGTACTTCCGCGCCAACAAAATTGCATACGATCCCTCGCCGTAAATCCCGTCGAAACGGTCGATTTGATCGCAAATCTTCTCTTCGTCCGACGAGGTAAAAAAGGGCGGCAAGTACAAATAGACGGCGCCATGCCCCCGTTCAAACGGTGGAATTGCCGAATAATCGGCGGGTTTATAGATGATGACGTCCGCTTTTATTTCCCCCAACTCCGTCGTGATGACAGCGGTAAGATCCCCCTTCTTCCGCATAAGCGGCGGAAATGGAATCGCGCGTTCTTCAAGACTCCGCGTCTCCGAAAAAGACCGCAGCAGTTGCCCGTAAAAATCGCGACGGAACGCATTGAGCGCCGATTTTGGCATAAATGCATTTTCCGTTTGCACGCAGTCAAACGTTACCGATAGAGGCATCGTGTCCGTCTTTGAAAAATTTTCTTTGATTTGCGCTTCGGTTAAGGGCGCACTCTTCGCTTCTTGCACGGGCAAATCCCCGACAACGCGAACGTCCCCGCATTCCGCCACGGGATACTCCCCCGCAACGATGCGTACGCGCACGGCAATCTCCCGCGTCCGTTTGGCGGACAGCAACCGTTGAGAAGAAGAAACGTCCGTCGTAACGCGCACTTCGTCCCCTATGCGGACGTCCCGCCCGACGTTCAAATAAAACCCCTGCTTTTCGGCAGCGCGAAACCTTCCGCCGCCCACTTCCTTGCCGCTACGGAGCAGTTTGAAGCCGTCCCCTTCGCATGCGGGATAATCGCTTTCGCAAAACCATTTCCCTCCGCGAAGGGAGAGCGTACCAACCCGCTCGCCGACGTGCCCTTGTACGTTGCGGGAAAGAAACGTCTTGTCTTGTCCGAACGCAAGCCCGTGCGTGTAATCGCCTCGGTTATAGGCGCGGGAAAGGTCGGAAAACGCCCGTTTTACACTCCCGTCTCCAAAGATAGCGCGGTAGTACGAAACTGCCGCAGCGACGTATTCGGGACGGCGCATCCGCCCTTCGATCTTCAACGAATATACCCCCGCCTCGACGAGAGTACGCGCGCTCTTTTCCATACATAAATCGGAAAGGGAGAGTGCGTACGCTTCTTCTTCATATCCCGATCTGTCGATAGAATATTTCTTTCTGCAAGGTTGCTTGCACCTCCCGCGGTTTCCGCTGTTGTTCCCCACGAAGGAGGAAAAATAACACTGCCCCGAAAAGGAGGAGCAAAGCGCCCCTTGCACGAATCCTTCCGTTTCAATAATAGAGGCAATGCGACGGATTTCTTCCATCGGCGTTTCCCGTGCAAGCACCACGCGGGAAAATCCGTACTCTTTTGCAAGGCGCGCCCCGTATTCGTTGCAGCACCCCCCTTGCGTGGAAAGATGCAGACAAATTTCAGGATACGTTCGCTTTAATTGTTTGCCCAAAAAGACGTCTTGCAAAATGAGTGCGTCCGCGCCCGCGTTCCACGCCTCGCGCGCAAGTGAAAAGAACGCAGCGATTTCTTCCTCTTTGACGAGGGTATTGAGCGCCACGTACACCTTCGCCCCTAACACGTGCGCATACGAGCAAACGCGAAAGAGCGCGGGAAGATCAAAGTTCTCCGCGCCTTGTCGGGCTGAAAATTGAGAAAGCCCCAAATATACGGCGTCCGCTCCGCTGTTGAGCGCAACGTACGCCGATTGTTCGCCCCCTGCGGGAGCAAGTATTTCGCAGTTCATCTCTTTTGTTTCCCTGTCCAAACCACGTTTCAAACGTTATCTTCAAACGGTGAAACGCTAACATTTCCAAATATACGCCGTCCGCGCACTCTTTTGCTTTCGAACGTCCAACCGCTATCTGCCGATCGTCCTTTGAATGAGTTCTTGCGATGCGTCGTACCCCATGTTTTTCAATCTTTGGTTACGCGCCGCCACCTCGATCAAAATGGCAAGATTTCGGCCGGGGCTTACGGGAATGGTCAGTTTTGGAATGGCAAGTCCTAAAATTTCCTCCACGTTTTCCTCTCCGCCGATTCGGTCGTATTCCTTGTCCCTGCGCCAAGGTTCCATTTCCATGACGAGTTCCACCGTCTTTTCGTTGAGGACGGACCCCGAGCCGTACATGTTTTTGACGTTAATGATTCCGATCCCGCGCAATTCCATAAAGTAGCGAATGCGCTCGGGCGCCGTGCCGATGAGTTCGTTTTCCACCCGCTTGATAATGACGGAATCGTCCGCTACAAGTCGATGCCCGCGCTTGATGAGTTCCATTGCCGTTTCGCTCTTTCCAACTCCGCTATTGCCCGTCAACATAATTCCGACGCCGTTGACGTCCATCAATACCCCGTGTACGGAAGTACTCGGCGCAAGCATGCGATTCAAATAGGTAAACAGATCGCCGATGAGGGAAGTCGTCATTTTTCCCGTACGGAAAACGGGACATCCCGCCGCCCTTGCGCATTCCATAAATTCGGGAAGCACAGGCAAATCGCGCGAGAAGATAATACACGGGATTTCTCCGCACGCAAACATCTTTTCAATTTTTTCTTTGCGCTCTTCCATGGAAAAAGAACGCAAATATTCGTGCTCCGTCAACCCCATCACCATGATGCGCTCGGTGTCGAAATAATTATAAAACCCCGCAAGGCGAAGTCCGGGACGGTCGACGCTCATGCTGGAAAGGGTAATAATTCCCCGCCCTGCAAACAGCATTTGCAACCCCAAATCGTCGGCAAATTTATCGAGCATTACCGTTTCTCTCGGCATGATAATTTCTTTCATTCCTCTTCTCCCATCGCAATTTTTAAGGCAACCGCTACGCCGTCCTCTTCGTTGGAAGGCACGACGCGGGCAAGTTCTTTCAACTCCGATTCGGCGTTTGAAACGGCGAATTTTCCGCCTGCCGCCAAAATCATCGGAACGTCGTTGAGTTGGTCGCCGATTGCGGCAACGCGCGAAACGTCCACCCCGTAATAGTCGGCGAGAAAGCGTACCGCCGTTCCTTTGTTTTGCGTTTTCGGCATGACTTCTACGAGCCACTCGGAAGAACACGTTACGTAGTATTCTTCCCCCAACTCCTGTTTTAAGGCGTCGCGCAAGGTAAATCGATCTTCGGGCGCCACAACGGCAAGCGCTTTGATAATGCGCAAATTTTCCCGTTCGACCGTCTTGGAAAGCGGTTCGTCAAGCACTCTCCGCGCGCGAATGCCTACGATACGCTCATAATATGCGAGCATTTCGTTGTCGCGATTGCACAAATACGAGTCTACCGTGTATATTTGAACGTGCAAATTGTGCGATTCCATAACGCCGAGAACGCGCAAAACGCTTTCACGGGAAAACCCTTCGTCTTTCAAAATTTTACCCGTCGCAAGATCGACGATCGTCGCCCCTTGATAGGCGACGGCAAGCCCTTCTTTTAAGCCCATCTTTTTTGCTTGTGCGAGCACCGAGTTGAGCCCGCGTCCCGAACAAACGGAAAATTTTCCGCCTGCGGAAAGATATGCGTTGATTGCATCAAGATTCGTTTGTGATACCGTCCCGTCGGCGCGCACGAGCGTACCGTCGAAATCGGATAAAAATACCGGATATTTCATAGTCGTCTTTTTGTGTTTTGCAATCGGATCCCCGCCGCAACGACCGTTCGCGTTCGTTGTAGCCGCCGATTTTAATCAGTCGGATCGAAGCCCTTCTTCAAAATAATTGCGAATGCGTCGGGCGAGTTCTTTTCCGATTCCGTCCACCTTTGAAAGTTCTTCTTCGCTCGCCTTCATCATTTTATCGATTGTCCCAAAAGAGGAGAGCAGCGCCTTTTTCTTCGCCGCCCCCACCCCGTCGATTTCATCTAACACGGACGCAAGATTGCGCTTGCTGTGCAAACTTCTAAAATAGGTGATGGCAAATCGGTGCGCCTCGTCGCGAATGCGCTGCAACGTCTTTAACGCGTAATCGCGCCGATCAATGCGCACGCTCTCTTCTCGATCGAGCGTGAAAATTTCCTCTTCCTTTTTGGCAAGAGAAATTAATTCGACGTCATGTATGCCCATTTCGTCAAAAATTTTTTTGACGGCGGAAAGTTGCCCTTTCCCTCCGTCGATGACGATGAGTTGCGGACGCGGAAACCGTTCTTCTTCCTCCGTCCCCAACTTGGAAAGCCTTCGTCGGAGCACCTCTTGCAGCGAAGCAAAGTCGTCCGCTCCGTCCACCGTCTTAATGCGGAAACGGCGATACGCATATTTATCCGCCTCTCCGTCTTGAAAGACGACCATGCTTCCCACTTTATCCACGCCCGAAATGTTAGAAATGTCGTAACACTCCATGCGCTTGGGATACCGCTTTAACCCGAGGAGTTTTTGCAACCGCACGCAAGCGTTTTTCGTCATGTCGTTTTTGTGTTCGACGGCGGAAACCGCTTTGTCCAAATATTCCGTCGCATTGCGCTTCGCCATATCCAAAAGTTCCCGTTTCACTCCCATGCGCGGCCGCGCAACGGAAAGGGAATGCCCCGTTTTCTCCCGCGCATAAGCGATTAAAAGCGCGTCGTCCGTTTCCTCTTCGAGGATAATCTCGTGCGGAAAGGCATGAGAAGCATAATATTGTACCAAAAAACTCAATACGCTTTCGGAATTTTCCCCCGCGCCCGCTTCCAAAGAAAAACTTTGCGCTCCTTGCATGATCCCGCCCCGCAAAACGAGCACGTTGCAAACGGTATAAAGTCCGTTGGTGGCAAACGCCCATACGTCCGCGTCGACGCTTTTCGGCATCGCAGTAATTCGGCGAAGGGACAAACGGCGGAGCATTGTAATTTTATCGCGATATTGCATGGCGAGTTCAAACTCTTCGCTTTTCGCAAACTTTTCCATCTTTTCGCGAAGTAGTTCTTCCGCTTCTTCGTAGTTTCCGGCAAGGAAGGAAAGCGCCTTGTCCACTCCCTTTAAGTACTCCTCACGCGTGCACAAATGCGCACACGGCGCTTTGCAGCGGTGCAAATGATAGTTGAGGCAAGGTTTTTTCTCCTTTTGCGAAACGGCAACCTTGCACGTGCGCACGTGATACACTTGCGCAACGATATCGAGCACGTCCTTGCAGCGGATTCCGCCCATAAACGGGCCGAAATATTTTCCGTCCTTTTTCACCTTGCGGGTAATGGAAAGATATGGAAATTCTTCTTTCGTATGTACTTTGATGTACGGGTACGTCTTGTCGTCTTTGAGTAATATGTTGTATTTGGGCTTGTATTTTTTTATGAGCGTGTTTTCGAGGGCAAGCGCGTCTACTTCCGTCGGCGCAACGACGTAGGAAAAGTCGGCAATATTTTCTACCATTGCCTGTACTTTTTGCGGTTTTTCGGACGAATGGAAATACTGCCGAACGCGATTTTTTAAGACGCGCGCCTTTCCGACATAGATAACAACCCCGTCTTTGTCCAACATGATATATACGCCGGGGCTATCCGGCAGTAATTTGAGTTTTTCTTGAATGACGCTCATATGCAAACTCTCTCTATTCTATTATACACTGTTTGCTTGTATTTTTCAAGAGTCTAACGCCTTTTTTTGAAACACCGATGCCGCGCTTTGAGAATATGCCCCGATGAAAAACGCACAAAGAATGCCTATTCCGCACACTTTCCCACTATTTTTGTATCCAAAAATTCCGCAACGCCCTTTTCCGTCAGAAATACGGCGTTTTCAATAACCGAAAAACGTCCTCAATTTGAAACGGCGCCGATTGCCCCCGCCGTCAATATCCGAGAAATTCTACCCCTTTCAAGAGCACGTCGTTGACGACTTCACACCGCAACGAATAAAAAATTACCTTTCCGTGCCGTTCCGTTTGCACCATTCCTACGTCCTTCAAAAAACGCAGTTGATGGCTTACCGTCGTTTGGTTGATTTGGAGTACGCGCGAAATATCCGTTACGCACAATTCGGAAATTGCAAGTGCGGACAAGATACGCAAGCGTGTTTCATCTGAAAAAATGGAAAAAAAGCGCACCAACGAACGTAGAATTTCCCCTGCGGGAACGTAATCCTCTATCATTCCTTGCGTACGCTTATCCAAAAGCAATAATTGTGTCATAAAAAATCTCCTTTTTTATGACAGTATAACGTATGTGCAGTTTCACATATGGAAAGATCGCGTCGAACGCCGTCTGTTTTTGGCGAATACGTTATGCGGCGACCGCAACTCGTTTGCAACCGACAAGCATCTATGCAAACCTTTCCCGCGTCAGTCGATCTTTTTCACCTCGTACCCCGCCGCAACGACCGCGGACACGAGCGCCTCGTCCGCCACGTCCCCTGCAAGGACTACGGTCGCGCGTTTCTTTTTTAAGTTCACGTCAACGGAAGAAACCCCGTCCACCGCAGCAAGCGCGTCCGTTACGTGTTTGACACAATGCATGCACATCATTCCTTCCACCGATAAAATCTTTTTCATACCGTTTTCTCCTGTTTTCTCTTTTTTTCTTCCTACCGTCAAGCGAAGCGCGTTCCCCACCACAAAGAGAGAAGAACAACTCATCGCGAGCGACGCGATCATCGGATTAAGCGAGATTCCCGCCCACGCGAAACATCCCGCCGCCAAAGGGATTCCCACGCAGTTGTAAAAGAATGCCCAAAATAAGTTTTGCTTGATGACGCGCATCGCCTTTTGCGAAAGGGAAAGCGCCTTCCATACGCCGTTCAAATCGCCGCCGACGAGCACGACGTCCGCGCTCTCAATGGCAACGTCCGTGCCGTTTCCCATAGCAAACCCAACGTCCGCCTCTTTGAGTGCGGGAGAATCGTTGATTCCGTCCCCCACCATGACAACGCCCTTGCCCCCTTTGTGCGCGAGCACGGTGGCGTGTTTTTGCTCGGGAAGCACTTCCGCATACACCATGTCGGGCGCAATTCCCGCTTCGCCTGCAATAAATCGCGCGCAATCGGCGTCATCGCCCGTCAACAAATAAACGGATAACCCTCGTTCGCGCAAATTTGAAATCGCCTCTGCGCTTCCTTTTTTTAAGGTGTCGGCAAGCGCAAACGTCGCCAAAACGGACGCTTCGTCCGCAAGATATAAAACCGTTTTCCCCTCTTTCGACCATGCGGTAAACTGTTCCGCCCTTTCGTCTGTCCAAACGCCGAGCCTTTGCATCAATTTGTCGTTTCCGAGATGATAAACTCTTCCGTTTACCCGTCCCTTTGCGCCAAGTCCAACGAGATATTCCACCTCTTCCGCATCGTATCCCGTCTTGCAAAACTCGACGATGCACTGCGCGAGCGGATGATTTAAGTTTCTTTCAACGGCGTATGCAATTGCTTTGCTTTCCTCCGTCCCTTCAAATGAAAGAACACTCGGCTTCCCTTGCGTTATCGTTGCCGTCTTATCCAAAAGGACGGTATCGACGTGCGCCGAACGCTGTAACGCCTCCGCATTCTTATATAAAATCCCGAGAGATGCGCCCTTCCCCGTCGCCGCCATGACTGCAACGGGCGTCGCAAGCCCCAGCGCACACGGACACGAGATGACGAGAACGCTTACCGCATAGTGAAAGGCTTGCTGTAAATTTTTTGTTACGATCATCCAAACGGCAAACGTGATGATTGAAATCAAAATGACGACGGGAACGAACACCGCCGCAACGCGGTCGGCAAGTTTTTGAATGGGCGCTTTGCTTGCCCCCGCATCTTTTACCATGCGGATGATCCGCGCAAGCATGGTGTCGTCCCCCACCTTCTCCGCGCAAATTTTCAAATAGCCGTCCGTTACAATGGATGCGCTTACCGCACGGCTCCCCGCCGAAAGTTCTACGGGGAGACTTTCCCCCGTTACCGCCGCCTGATCTACAAAGGCATGCCCTTCTAAAACGGCGCCGTCCACCGCAACCGATTCTCCACGGCGAACAATGACCGCATCCCCCTCTTTTACCTCGGAAAGGGGAATTGCAAAAACGGTTCCGTCCCGTTCCACCGTTGCGGTTTCGGGCGAAAGCGAAAGCAGTTTTTCTACTTCGCGTCCCGTTTTGCGCTTGCTGTTTTCTTCCAACCATTTGCCGAGCGTAACGAGCGTTACAATCATCGCCGCCGATTCAAAATAGAGGTGTCCCGTAGGCGATACGATTGCCACGACAACGCTATACAAAAAGGATGCGGACGCCCCAAGCGTAACGAGCGTATCCATGTTCGGCACAAGTTTTACCGCGCCTTTTACCCCGCTCACAAAAAAAGGATAATTGACGGCAAGCACCGCAAGCGTCAACCCGATTTGAAAGCCGAAATTTAGCCACCCGTGCGGAACGGGAAGGGAGATCATATGCCCCATTGCAAGGTACATTTCAGGCAACAGCAGCACGAGCGAAAGAAGAAACCGCCACTTTAAGCGACTTTTTGCCGATTTTTTCGGCGCCTTTCCATAAGGATATACGCCGTACCCAAGTGCGCGGACGGCGGAAAAAACCTCCTCTTCAGAGCCGTGCCCTGAAAAGGTTACCTCCATGCTCTCCCCCATAAGGGAAACTTGCACGCTTTCTACGCCCGCTATTCGTTTGACCGTACGTTCGATGCCGGACGCACACGCAGCGCAGGTCATCCCCGTAACCGAATACTTTACTTTCATACCAACCTCCCACTTATTATACCCTTTTTGCGGAAAAAAGTCAACCGTCAGTTCGTCTTTGCGAACTTGTAGACGAAAAAAACAGGTCGCAAAAGCAACCTGTTTTCGGCATACTGAATGGGAAGAGAGTTAGTTCTTCTCTTCTTTTTGCGCAACGACTTCTTTTCCGTCGTAGTATCCGCAGTTCTTGCAAACTCTGTGCGCAACTTTTTGCTCGTGGCAATGAGGGCATTCAACGAGTTGTGCAGCCGTTGCCTTGTAGTTTGCGAATCTCTTATTCGTTCTGCTCTTCGATTGTTTCGACTTAGGTACTGCCATTTCTATTCCACCTCTTTTTTCGTATTTTTACTGCTCGCTCCATTCGAGCGCGATGCAATTCTCTCCGCAAACGAGTCTACCCGGAAGCGCGAGCATAACGGCATCGCCAAGACAATCGTCAAGGTCGATCACGCCGCCAAAATAGCGGTAATCTTCGCTCTCGCCATCGCGAGGAACGAAATACGCGTCTACCTCGCCCGAAAAGGTTTGCTCCGCCTCTTGTAAACAACGGGAACATAAACCTTTTAGGGAAAAAGTTACGCTACCCGTTATTTCCACCGAGTCATCCTCCAAAATTTCGTAATGAAGGCGGGCGGTTACGGGAGAAGAAAACGTTACGTACGGGATTTCGATGAGGGAATTGTCCCCAACAAATTCAAACGTAACGTCCCCTGCGTACTTTTTTTGCGCATTGAGTTTCCGAACGTCGATTGTCAGTTTCATTGACTACAAAATTATATTCTTTTTCAAAAAGTTTGTCAATCTTTTTTCGCGTATATTTGCAATATTTGCGAAAAATCAAACGAGAGCCGCCGTTTCGCGTGCAATCACAAGTTCTTCGTTGGTCGGAATGACGAGAATCTTTACGCGAGAATCGGGTGCGGAAATGTCGTGAATGGTTCCGTCGTTCTTTTGCAAGTTCTTTTCTTCATCCAAATGAATGCCAAACGCTTCCATATTCGACAAGACGTCCCGTCTAACGCAAGCGGTGTTTTCGCCGACGCCCGCCGTAAAGACGATACAGTCAAGCCCACCGAGCGCAGCCATATACGAGCCGACGTATTTTTTGCACGCATACGAGAACATGTTAAGCGCAAGCGTTGCGCGGTAATCCCCTTGTTCGCTGGCGGACGTTAAGTCGCGGAAGTCGGAAGAAACGCCGGAAATGCCGAGCATGCCGCATTTTTTGTTGAGATATGTAAGCCCCTCTTCCATCGTCATGCCCTTTTTACGGCAAAGGAATTCCGCCGCCGCATAATCGATATCGCCGCTGCGCGTTCCCATCGGAACGCCCGCATGCGGGGTGAACCCCATAGAAGTATCGATACACTTCCCGCCGTCAACTGCGGAAATGGACGATCCGTTTCCAAGATGGCAGGTGATAATTTTCAAATCTTTGACGTCTTTTTTAAGGTATTCCGCCGCCGCACCCGTAACGTACTTATGGCTGGTGCCGTGCGCGCCGTACTTTCTTACCTTGTACTGTTTGTAATCGTCGTAATCAATCGCGTAAAGGTGCGCGTAATCGGGCATGGTTGCATGGAAGGACGTGTCGAACACGAGCGCCATCTTCTTGTCGGGCATAACCGCACGGCACGCGTTGATTCCGAGAATCGCCGCAGGATTGTGGAGGGGCGCAAGTTCAGCAATTTCGTCCATGATTTCCATGACTTCGTCCGTAACGAGCGTCGTCTTGGTAAACGCTTCGCCCGACGCAACGACGCGGTGTCCGACTGCATCGATCTCGTCCATCGACGAAATGACGCCCGCTTCCTTGTCGACAAGTTCTTTGAGAACAAGGGAGATCGCCTCCGTATGGTTGGGCAATTCCTTATCGATGACAAACTCTTTTCCGTTTGCTTTATGGGTGAGTTTTCCGCCCGCAATGCCGATACGTTCGCACGTTCCCTTTGCGACGACCGCTTCCGTTTCCATATTGATAAGTTGGTATTTGAGGGAAGAACTTCCCGCGTTGATAACAAGAATCTTCATTTCTTTCTCTCCTTTTTATTCCGCTTGCAATGCAGTAATCGCAACCGTTGCGACGATATCTTCCGTCGAGCACCCGCGCGACAAGTCGTTCAAAGGCTTTGCAAAGCCTTGGCAAATGGGGCCGACCGCCATAAATCCGCCGAGGCGTTCCGCAATTTTATAGCCGATATTCCCCGCGTTGATATCGGGGAAGACGAATACGTTCGCATGTCCCGCAACGGAGGAATCGGGCGCTTTGAGCGCCGCAACGGTAGGAACGATTGCCGCGTCGAATTGGAATTCGCCGTCGAGTTTCAAATCGGGCGCCTTTTCGTTTGCGATTTTAACCGCTTCTTTTACCTTGCTTACCGTATCGTAGAATTTGCTGTCGTTTCCGCTTCCCTTGGTCGAGAAGGAGAGCATTGCGACCTTCGGATCAATTCCCGCAATGACCTTGCCCGTTTGCGCGGAAGAAACGGCGATTTCCGCAAGTTCTTCTGCCGTTGGACAAATGTTGAGCGCGCAATCGGCAAATACGAGCGCACCGTCGCTGCAATATGCGTTTCCGCCTTCGGGTGCGATCATGACAAAGCAACTGGAAACGAGTTTGGTTCCGGGCGCCGTCTTGATGATTTGAAGACCGGGACGAAGGGTATTCGCCGTAGAGTGGCACGCACCGGAAACGTAGCCGTCTACGTCCCCCGCTTTGAGCATGAGCGCACCGAACGTCGTTCTGTCCTTTGCCGCTTTGAGCGCTTCTTCTTCCGTCATTCCCTTTGCTTTACGAATTTCATAAAGAAGTTTTGCATATTCCGCCGTCTTTTCGGACGTTTCGGGATCGACAATGGTAACCCCCGTCAAATCGACGTCGGGCGCTACGCGCTTTGCTTCCTCTTCCGTGCCGATGAGGACGATTTTTGCAATCCCCTCTTTGACGACTTGTGCCGCCGCCGTAACGACGCGCTTATCTTCCCCTTCGCATAAAACGATGGTTTTTTGCTTTTTTGCCGCATTTGCTTTCATCTGTTCTAACAATGTCATATGAAATCTCCGTCAACCGCTTTATTTTTCTCAATTTTTCGTGTATAATAAAAAGAGAGAATTGCTTTTCCTTTATTATACACCTTCCAAAAAAAATTGTAAAGGACAAGGGAGTAAAAAATGAAATTTTGTGCCGTGATTTGTGAATACAACCCCTTCCATAACGGGCATAAGTACCAACTTGACCGCATACGGGAATTAAGCGGATGCGACGGGATCTTGTGTATTATGAGCGGAAACTTCACCCAACGCGGAGAGCCGGCTCTTTTAGACAAACATACCCGCGCCCGCCACGCCGTTTTGAGCGGAGCGGACGTCGTTATCGAACTTCCCACGGCGTTTGCAACGTCTACGGCGGAAGTCTTTGCGCGCGGGGCGATCAACGTCCTTTCTTCCTTAAAAAACGTTACGACGCTTGCCTTCGGCTGTGAATGCGGAACGGCGGAAGAATTTCTCGTCGCGGCAAAAGCGGGACTTCGGGAAGACAAACGCTTCCGTTCAGAACTCAAACGCAACTTAAAAGACGGCGCTTCTTACGCAAAGGCGAGGACGCAAACGATCCTCGCGCTCAACGGCGACGTGAACGAGGCGATCCTCTCCTTCCCCAACAATATTTTAGGCGTAGAATACTGCCGCGCCCTTCTCCGCGCGCATAGCGACATCAAACCGCTCCCGATTCCGCGCGTCGGCGCAGGTTATATCGACGAAACGCTTTACACCAACTTTTCGTCCGCAACCGCTCTTCGGAATTCTCTTTCGGACGATACGCACAAATCGCATAAACTCATTCAGCAAAACGTTCCCGATTACGTCTATCGCGATCTGTTCTCTCACCGCCCTACGTGTTACGGACAAGCGGCGATGTGTACCCTTGCACAGACGGACGCGCAAACGCTGGCGCAAACGCTCGATTGTACGGAAGGACTTGAAAACCGATTCAAATCGTTGAGCAAGAGCAATCCGAATTACGACGCGCTCCTTGCAAAGATGACGACGAAACGGTATACGCTTTCCCGCTTAAAACGCATTTTATGCGCCAACTTCCTCGGCGTCCGCAAAAAACACCTTCGCGCGTTTTGTGCGGCGAAACTGTACTGCAACGTTCTTGCCGTGCGCAAAGACAAAGCGGAACGCATTCTCTCCTCTTTGAAAGAAAGTTCCGTTCACGTCCTCGTGCGCAAGACGGACTACGCCCGCTTGAAAAAAGAGGCGGCGGAATGCTTTGCATTCGACGTCCGCGCAACCGACCTTTACAACGTCCTTTCGGGAAGAGAAACAAATCCCTATCAAACGGTTTTCATTTAATAAATCTTTACGACGAATCTACGTTTTTGTTTGCGGTCGGAAGTCCCGCTTTCTCATAACGTAGAGGATTCCTTTTTGCAACTCTCACCCAAACGGTTGCCGCAAAAAACTACAAAAAACCCGCCCACGGCGTTTGCCGTGGGCGGGTTTTGATTATAACGTAGAAACGTTGTTCATGAACATTGCTTTTCCCTTCGTTTGTCCCATACAGGTGATGGTAAAGCCCGCTCTGTTTTGGTCGTCCAACCAAGCGGGACGAATGACGCCGTAGAAAATGCGTTCTTGGCTTCTGACAAGGCTTACGTCGGAGAAATCAAACCGAACGTAACCGCCGCCGTATCCTTCCAAGCCGAACACTTTCCACGTTCCGATGGCTGCGCCCGTTTCGCCGTTCGACATCGTTCCGTTCTCGTGCAATTTTACGTAAACGGAAGTATTGTTGCGTGCGTCCCCGCTCGCGCTGTTATACAGGGCAATCATCTTGAACATATTGTCCTGCGTGTAAGCGAGAAGTTCCTCTTTGGAAACGGATCTGTCCACTTCCCCGCCGTAACGGTTGGGGTTGATGACGAGATCGCCCATACTGTTCAAATAATATTGATGCATTTGCGAAACAAAGACGCGCCCCGTTGCGCCGCCCTGTTGTTTGTAGGTATCCGTTCTCGTGATGTACGCCGCAATGTTCGTTCCGTTGCTCATGGTGAACAAGTCGTTATGACCGGGCGCAACGATGTCGAGCGTGTTTGCCGATTTATCCGCCCACGAGAACTCGCCCATGTACTTGTTCCCCGTCGTGTTCGCTCTTGAAATACCGTTGTTCGCAACGTATTCGTTGTTCGCGGAAAAATACGTTCCCCAAACGCTCTCGCTTCTGCCTCCCCACATAGAGTAGCAGTCGGAAAGCCCGTCGTAGGAGTGCATGGAATAGTAATACGTCTTGCCCGTGAGATCGTTTCCTTCCGCGTCTTTTTTGATGCCGTTTTCGTCAAAAATCGTAACGTTGTCGTGGCGGGCAATGACGGGCGCTTCCATATCGTTGTACGATATGTTTTTGCCGTAATATTCGTGCTCCCAACCGATCGGTTTTCCCTTTGCCTCTTCGTTTTTGTAATTGCGGTAAAGGTCGGTTGCCTCCGCGACCGAATCGCGAATATATTCATGCGTTTGCCAACCCTTGATATCGTCCTTGCGAAGTCCCGTTTCGGGATCGAGTTCGAGGAGATAATTCCCCGTACCGAACGAACCGTACGCCATGTACATATTCCCCTCTTCGTCGTAGATGATTTGAGGGTCGATGGCGTTGACGTCTTCATCCGCGCCTCTGAACGGAATGCTCGACTGCATCAAAACGTCGACGTAGGTAAAACTTTCCTTTTCCAACGTCGGCGAATAGCACAACAAAATGCACGCGCGTGTAAACGCCTGACCGTCGACGGGAACCCCCTTCCCGCCGTCAAGCGCGGAAGGTCCGCCGTCTACAACGCAGGTATAAAGCCAGTATCCGCCGCCGTGCGCGGGGACGATATCGGGCGCCCACCAAGAGGGCGTATAACTGACCGCCCCGTTGTTATAAAGCCATGCGCCCACTTCCCCTTCGATCATTTGCTTATGCACTTCGGAAGAGAACGTCTTTCCGACGTATTCCCAATGGATCATGTCGGAAGATTTTCTAATTTCGTTTCCGCCGCCCCAGCCGGTAGAGAAAATATAGTAAACGGGATTGCCGTTTTCGTCCGTCGTTTCAATGAGGGACGGATCGTGGCACCAGCCCGCAAGCGGACTTGCCTGCCCGTAGTCTTTGTTCGACGTAGGCGTGTATGCGTTCATCGGGTTTTCAGGATATGCGGGCGCAACGGATACGTTGACTGCGGACAGTTGTTTGCCCTTTTTATCTTGAAGGGAAAGGGTTACGCGCCCTTTGCCCTTCGCCGTCAAAACGCCCGTCGCCTCGTCGAACGTCGCAACCGTAGACGCATCCTCCACCGTTTGCCCGTTCGCGTCTTTTGCAGTAAGAACAATTTTGTCCACGTTCTTTTTCAGTTCGAGTTTATATTGCGTATCTTCTTCCGCAATATATCCGCTTTGCAAGTTATCGTAACAGATGGTTGCGCCGAGCGCGCTCTTTACGTACTTATCCCCGCCGTCGCCCCCGCATGCGGTGAGAACGCTCACCGCCATCAAAGAGCCGAGCGCAAGTGCAAACAGTTTCTTCTTCATTCCCCTTATCTCCTTATCGGAATTTTCTTTATTGTACCACAACACCTAAAATTTCGCAACCCTTATTTTTGTACGAAAGTGTAAAAATAAACAATTTATCCCCGAATTTCCGCCAATCCTCCTTAAATCAAAAACAATTACAGATAAACCGTTGCTTTTATAAAAACACACCACCAACCAACTTCCCCGAATCTACGTAAACCACAGCGAATAACAGTTCGCCTTTATAAAAACGCCATCGCTCCCTTTTTTCTCTATAATCGGCAAAAAAATTTTAGAAAAGCAACGCGCCCCCGAAAACGAGAGCGCGTTGCTTTAGTGAGAGAATATGAAAAAAGTTTTTCGTGTGGGCATTTTTATAAGGGATTTCCCCTTTGACGGTTTTTATTATAAACGGTCAAAGTGTTCGTTCTGTGAAGAAACCATTAAAGCCCGACGATATTCTTCTCATTTTCTATTCCGTCGGAACGTTCCCGTCCCAACGGTTTTTTACATAACGAATTTAACAGTACTTCTCCGCGAGCGATTGCGCCACGCGCAATCCGTCCGCCGCCGCCGAAGTGATTCCGCCTGCATAGCCGCAGCCTTCCCCGCACGGCCAAAGCCCTTGTACGCCGATCGACTGCAACGTCGTGTCCCGCAAAATACGCAAAGGAGAACTTGTGCGCGACTCCACTCCCGTCAATACCGCCTCGTATGCGGAAAACCCGTTTAACCGCCGATTGACGTCGGGAATTGCCGCCGCCATGCTATCGCAAATGACTTTGGGCAATATCGCGCGCATCGGCGCAAAGGTCGTTCCGCACGCATACGTCGGCTTAACTTCGCCGAAATAGTAACTCTCACGATCGGAAAGGAAATCTCCCAACAGTTGTACGGGGGCTTTGTAGTTTCTCCCGCCCGCCGAAAACGCCGCGCGTTCCAACTTGCGTTGATACTCGATGCCCGCAAGCGGACTTTCGGAGGAAAAATCCTCCTTCTTTACTTGCACGATAAACGCGGAATTCGCATTTACGCCGTCCCGCGCGTAATCGCTCATGCCGTTTACGACGACGCCTCCTTCTTCGGACGCCGCGGGAACGACTACCCCGCCCGGGCACATACAAAAGGTAAACGCCGCGCGTTCTCCCGCGTGAGAAACGAGTTTATAGTCGGCAGGAGGCAACGCCGCATATCCCGCGCCGTATTGCGCTTTGCCGATCTCCCGTTGCAAATGTTCTACGCGCACGCCGACGGCGAACTCCTTTTGCTCCATAGGAAGCCCTTTCAAAAAGAGCGTTTCAAAGGTATCGCGCGCACTGTGTCCAACGGCAAGGACGAGTTCGTCCACCCCTTCCCATTCGCCGTTTAAGCGCACCTCGCATATCCTTCCGTCCTTTGTTTTGTAATCTTCAAACGTCGTTTGAAAGCGAATCTCTCCCCCTTCTTGCAAAATATAGTTGCGCATATTTGCTACGACCGAGCGAAGTTTATCGCTTCCGACGTGCGGTTTCCCGAGATATTCGATTTCGCTCGGCGCACCGAAGGAAACGAACGTTTCCAAAACCTCACGATTGAGCGGACTGTTCGTTTGCGTGTTGAGTTTCCCGTCCGAAAACGTCCCTGCGCCCCCTTCTCCGAACTGCACGTTGCTTTTGACGTTCAAAACTCCCGTTTCGCGAAAGACGCGCACGTCCTCTACGCGCTCTTCCACCCGTTTTCCGCGTTCGACGACGATAGGACGGATGCCGTGCTTTAAGAGGCGAACGGCACAAAAAAGCCCCGCGGGACCTGCGCCGACCACCAAAACTTTCGGCATCGGTTTTGTGATTTTTTGATAGGTGCGTTGCATTTTCGGCTGCTCGCAGTCCGAACATTCCACCGTGTACACCCATCGGATATCCGCTTTATCCCGCGCGTCTAACGACTTTTTCAAAATTTTCATATACTTACAGGGAGCGCGCAACTTGCGTTCACAAACGGAAACGAGCGCACTCTCCTTTTGATGCGGTTTGAGCGTTACGTTGTTGAGTTTCAAAAGCATCCTTTTATCCCCTCCGAAACGGCATACGCAGAAGTAAACGCCCATTGCAAGTTGTACCCCCCGCAATCGCCGTCCACGTTGAGAATTTCCCCCGCAAAATACAACCCTTTGCACAGCGTGCTTTGCAAATCGTCGTCCGTTTCCGCGAGCGGAATCCCCCCTTTTGTTACTTGCGCGTATGCAAATCCGAGCGTTCCTTTTACGGGAAGGAGAAATGCCTTCAACAAGGAAACGAGCGCGCTTTTCTCCCCGTTTGCTCGCTTATAAAGAACGCGCCCCAACCCGTTGTTTACAACGCAAAGGAGCGTTTCTTCTCCGTCGTTTTTGGAAAGCACGCGATAAAGTTCCTCCTCCTTGACGTCGGGCAAAAGATCCAAAGAGAGCACGTCCCCCTCTTTTGCGTGCGCGGAAGCGCGGAAACAAGCGTCGCCCGAAATTCCGCTTTCCGTAAATAAAATATCCCCGCGCGTCGTGTAGACGGGACGCCCCTTCCGCAAAACGCAAACCGTTCCGTCGACGCGGATTCCCTTTAACCCGCGAACGAGCGCCGGATCGGTGCGCAGTTGCACCAAAGAGGGCGTACACGGTACCAGCGTATGCCCGAGCGATTGTGCAAGTGCGTAGCCGTTTCCGTCCGTTCCGAAATTCGGCGCCGCCATGCCGCCGGCACAAAGGACGACTGCATCAAACCGATCCCTTTGGTTTTCCGCGTAATATACGGTCAAATCGCGCGAAATACGGCTGACCTTCGTCTGCAACACCGTTTTTACCCCCTGCCGCGAGAGAGTTTTGCGCAATAGATCGGTCAATGCGGACGCCTGTTTGCCCGCGGGATACACCCGCCCCTTTGCGTCGGGCAAATAAATACCGCCCATCTCGGAAAAAAAGCGCACGGTATCCTCCGTTCCAAACCGCGACAAAAGGCGTTCCACCTTTTGTAAATCGTCCGAACGGTAAAAAGACGCACCCATGTACGCATTTGTAAGGTTCCCCTGTCCGTTGCCCGTTGCCGAGAGTTTTCGACCGAGCCGTTCCCCGCGCTCAAAGAGAGTAACCGACGCGGAAATTGAGTTTGCCAGCATTGCGGCGCAAGCCATTCCGGACGCGCCCCCACCGATGATTGCAATTTTTTTCATATTCTTATGATAACGCTTTCGGAAATTTTTGTCAACGGTTGACAGATTTCTTTTTTCATGATACAATAATAAACAGTAAGATAATGTCAAAGGAGTGTTACTTATGATTCCTACCATGATAAATGCAACCGGGGACGTACTTTCTTATTTCAAAGAAAATCTCCCCCTTACCATTGTCCTCGGCGCGATCCTCGTCCTCATCATCGCCGTTTTAATTGCGATGATCGTCAGCGGATCCAAATCGAAAAAGCGCGCCGCGCAAAAAGTGGAAGAAGCACCCGTTGAGGCTCCCGCAACGCCCGTAGAGGAAACGCCCGCTGCTCCCGCAGAAGAAACGGCGGAAGAAGTTGCTCCCGTTGCTCCCGTTGAGGCTCCCGCGGAAGAAACGGCGGAAGAAGTTGCTCCCGTTGCTCCCGTTGAGGCTCCCGCGGAAGAAAAAGCCGTTGAAGAGACTCCCGTTGAGCCCGTAAAGGAAGAGCCCGCTCCTGCAAAGGAAGAGCCCGTAAAGGAAGAGCCCGCTCCCAAGAAAGGGGCGCCCAAGGCAACCAAAGCACCCGCGCAAAAGCCCGCTCCGAAAGCGGCGCAAAAGCCCGCGGAAAAGAAGGCTCCCGCAAAGACGATTGAGCTTCCCGAAGAGCCCGCGCCTACCCCTTACGGCGGAAAATGGATTATCACGCAATCGAAAAACGGAAAGTTCTCCTTTGAACTCCGTGCCTCCAACGGCGAATCGATGTTGTTTAGCGGCGAATACACGACGATGGTCGGCGCGCGCAACGGCATTCGCACGTATAAGGCGAATATCGAAAAGAACAACTTCCGCCTCATTCAAACGAAGAGCGGAGATTATATCTTCCAACTTCTCAACGGAAGCGGTCAGTTGCTTTCGCTCGGGGCAGACTATAAAACGAAAGACCGTTGCGAAAATGCGATCGAATCGACCAAGCGGTTTGCACAAACGGCGTCGATCGTCATTGTAAACGAAACGGAAGAAGAATAATTTTGAATACGAAAAACGCCCGCCGAACGTTCGGCGGGCGTTTTCTTTATGCACAACCCCTCGCTTTGGATAAAATCATATTGTTTAGCCCCTTAAAATCTTTGATAGCTTATTCCAATAATAAAATTAGCTATCTCGCAAAGCGACTTTCCGTCAAAGATTTTTGCTTGTTCAAAAGCCTCAACACATCTAAATCGAGACTTGGAAGTGAACTTGAATAATTCTTTACATTCTACTTCAATGGTGTAAACTTCTAATGTGTAGAACTCACATGTTTCATCAACATAACCTGTTTCATATACCTTTTTCCATAATAACTAATTTCTTTTTCTGGGTTATGATACATGTCGTCCATAAATTCATTTAATGTGTTTCCTGTCATATTACCAATCTACCCATTTCATTTCATTTTCAACCTCATAGAATGTTTTTCCATCCCAAATAGGTGCATTTACTAATGCATTGATGCAATCTGTTATAGTATCGCCTTCAAACTCAAATATGTCCTCTAAAAATTCATCGTTATCATTTACTTTTATGATGAAAAAAGAAAATTTGCCGTTTGAATTTGTTATGATTCCATCGGAAAAATATTTTTCGCCTCTAAAAACAAGACCGACTGACTGATATGAAAAAGCATCTATAAAATCATTTACTCGTCCGCCTTCCATCTTAAGTTACCTCCAAAATATTTTTTATAGGTTTCATACTCTTGTTTGGTTAATAATCTATTCGGTCGATTATTCAAATTCCCTGCTTCATATTCATGTACGTGCAAAATAGGTTTTCTACTTTTATCTAAATATTTTTCGGGGTGATATGCGATTTCTTTGACTAAATAGTGATTTTTGTCATAAAAACGCATCATACTGAATTCGCCGTTAGGTTTTAATTTGATATAAGCAAAACTTGAATGGGCTTCAACTGGTAAATCGTGTAAGTTACCTGTTCCTTTTAAGACTTTGATTCCTTCGATTTCTCCAACCTTCTCATAAGTATAGGAAACCCTTTTCCCTGCTGCAAAAGTGCCTCTACCGCCCATTTCGATTAACCCTCCTTGTGGAATTGTAATCGATAGGGATGATATTCCCTTGCATTTCGACAAACGGAAAACCATAACAAATGATTGCCGACGGCTTTATCCGCTCTAACATTTCGTTATATCCACGCATAAACGCTAACTTACTTCGTTTGCAACCGATTGTTCCTACTGCCACGATAGAGCCTTCTACGATTCCGTCAAAGCAAAATTCAAAGGTGGTAGAGTCGCCCCAACTTACGTTAGGAATTACAGTCATGCCTTTGCTTTGCCAAAATGCACCGCACCAACGACTTCTAAACACGTTGAATAATTGTACCGCCTTGGGCATATCCCTATAAAGGCTGTAATCAGGGGTAATTGCAAATTTATATTGGGCGATTCTATGGATGAAACGTTCGGGATTATAATATAATCCTTCCATCCTGTAGTCGTCGATATAAAAGTGAATACCGCGTTGTTTGTTCTCGTCAATATCATTGGTTTTAATATCCGGATAACCAATTAAATTGACTCCTGCTAAATCGAGTTTGCATTTCTTAACAATAGGCATATTCCATTTGCCAAACGCATCAAACTCATTGCGTAAAAAGGTCTGTTTAGACCTAACTTCTTAGGACGTCATTT
The DNA here is from genome assembly GCA_017621735.1 of Clostridia bacterium. Taxonomy (GTDB): domain Bacteria; phylum Bacillota; class Clostridia; order Christensenellales; family Borkfalkiaceae; genus Gallimonas. Next base: position 28,280 of record JAGASM010000023.1, read on the forward strand.
TCCGTCTCTCCTTAAAAAATATTTGCCACTTTGGGCATCGTCAAAAATACACTTGACAGCAAGGACGGAAAATGCTATACTAACTGTAAGCGAATATGTAGTAATACATTTTCCGAAAGGCACTTAATCGTTGTTGGTAGCAACTTTTAGGTGCTTTTCCTTTATGTTAAATGTTGTTTTCAAAATTATTAAAAAAGACCAAGAAGGGTTGCTTCGTACTCTTTTAAGTCTCCCCCTCCATATAAAACCCTGTTCTTGTATCTATTACAACAAACTTCCGCGCAACATTTTGATACCCAAAATACATTACGAATACTATCGACGTCATCGCTCGCAAATCTATCAATCAGCGGAGACGGTGCCAAAGCATATCCGGCATAATAATCTGCCATGCGTCTTGCCAAGTCGCTTTCTCCTTTATGCCCTAAATCTATATGTCCGATTTCGTGCATCAGCGTAAAACGCAAGCGAAGTAGCGGTTTTTCATCATCATAAGCGATGATAAAGGTATTATCAGCAGGGCTAAAAAAGGAAAAAGCATCATTTTCATCGCATTTCGACTTTGGACGCACCGCATCGCCGATTTTGGAAAAAGGAACTAAAATATATCCTCTATTTTGAATAATCTGAAAAGGATCAATCGGAATATTGCATATATTTTGCTCAATATATAAATCTACGACTTTCTTCTCAATCTCATCGTACTTCTTTTTTGGAATTCTAAACGTATGAGAACGGGCGGGACTCATCATTTGTTTTTCATTACCGCCTCAATGAGTTGCATTTTTTGAGCTTCCGTCAATGTGTATGAGCTTCTCGCAACCAAACGGTATATTTCGTCAAAATCCGTTTCCGGTTTTACTCCCGTCGTTAAATAATCTACTGTTGTATCCAATGCCGTAGCAAGATTTGCCAACGTCTTTAACTTGGGCGCCCTTTCGTTGTTGATATATCTAGACAAAGCGGATTCCGTTACTCCTACCATCATAGCAAGCTCTTTTTGTGTAAAGCGTTTCTCTTTTAATAAAGCCGTAATTCTTTCGCCAAGTGTTTGCATGACATCCCCCCTCTTTTATACTCTAATTATAACCGATACAAATATAATTGTCAAGCGATATTGCCAAAATGGCAATATTTTTTTATATTATTGAAATAAGCAAGGACTTGGAGGATCTACTCCAAGTCCTTGTTATTCTTTCAATGGATATTTTATGCGTATTGATGGACTTCTTCCGCCATTTCGATTTGCGCAAACACCTCTTTCAATCCGTCCGTGTCCGCCTGTTCGAGTTTTCCCCCGTCCGCCATTGCAGCGACGGCAGGATCGAGCGGCATTTTGGATACTGCGGGAATGGCAAACTTTTTCGCGAGTTCGTCCGCTTTGCTCTTGCCGAACAATTCGATCTTCTTTCCGCAATCGGGGCAGGAAAGGTAACTCATGTTCTCCACCAAGCCGAGAATCGGAACGTTCATCATATTCGCCATGTTCACCGCTTTTTCTACGATCATTTCAACGAGATCCTGCGGCGTAGTAACAATGATAATTCCGCTCAAAGGAATACTTTGAAAGACGGAAAGCGGCACGTCGCCCGTTCCGGGAGGCATGTCGATAAACATAATATCGACGTCGTCCCACATGACGTCCGTCCAAAACTGAATTGCCGCGCCCGCAATGAGCGATCCGCGCCATACGACGGGCGAATCTTCCGTTTCGAGGAGCAAGTTCATGGACATCATTTGAATTCCTTTTTCGGTATAAACGGGATAAATGCCGTTTTCGTCCCCACATGCGCGTTCGTGTACACCGAACAGTTTCGGGGAAGAAGGTCCCGTAATATCCGCGTCGAGGAGTGCCGTGCGGTATCCTCTTGCGTGGGAGCGAACGGCGAGAAGCGCCGAAGTGAGCGATTTTCCAACGCCACCCTTTCCACTTGCAACGGCAATGACCTTTCTAACGCGAGCCGCCTTATGAAGGGGTTTGATAAACGATTTTTTATCTCTGGATGCACAGTTGCTCGTACAAGAAGAACAATCGTGCGTACAATTTTCAGCCATAATCTACTCCAAAAATTTTTTTCTTTTATTGTACCGCCGACGGAAAAAAATGTCAACCTTTTCGCGGACGGGTTTTTGTTTCCGACGTGTAGCCCCTCACAATTTTCACGCAAAATCGCTTGCTTTTTTTTACGCAATATTGTACACTTGTAATGCTGTGATAGGTGGGGAGTTAGCGGTGCCCTGTATCTGCAATCCGCTATAGCAGAACCGAACGCTTTTCTCGGTGTCGCCCATGGAAGGCTGCACGCAATAAGGAACGTTGATCACAAGGTCTTATGCAACGTACGCCCGCGAACCGTGTCAGGGTAGGGATACAGCAGCACTAAACGGTGTCGTGCGTGTGCCATAAGGTAGCTTTGTAGGAGTTACCTGTTGCGTTTCCGCTTCGGTGGTCGACAACAAAAAAAGCCCTCACAGTTTTTTTGTATTTTCCTCCTTGCAACCGTGAGGAGAATGAGGCGCGCCCCGCTCTTTTGAGCGGGGCGCGTTACGTTTTATTTCATAAACGCGAGGAACGCAAGATAGGTGCTATACAAATCCGCTTTGGAAATCGCCTCATACGGCGCGTGCATAGAAAGCACGGGAACGCCGAGGTCAACGGTATCAATATTCAAGTTCGCAATATATTTTGCAACCGTACCGCCGCCGCCCGCGTCGACCTTTCCGAGTTCCGCCGTTTGCCAAACGACGTTTTCGCTTGCAAACATTCTACGGATTTCTCCGACAAACTCCGCCGAAGCGTCGTTGCTTGCGCCCTTTCCGCCGGAGCCTGTAAACTTATTCATGCACGTTCCGCAAGAAACGAGTGCCGAGTTCATTTTTTCGTAAACGCCCGCAAAGTTTGGATCATACGCCGCCGTTACGTCGGACGAAAGGCATTTGCTCTTTTGGCGCACCTTTCTAAAATTCGCTCCAAACGCCAAGCAAACTTCTTCCATCAGGTCTTCGTAAACTTTGCACTGCATGCCCGTCGTCCCTTCGCTGCCGATTTCTTCTTTGTCGACGAGCATCGCCATGACGGTATGCACGCTCTCGTTGTCTAAGACTGCGGTGAGTGCGGGATACGCGCAAACGCGGTCGTCGTGCCCGTATGCACCGATCAATGCGCGGTCAAAGCCCAAATCGCGCGCGAGGAATGCAGGGACAGCGGAAAGTTCCGCACTTAAAAAGTCCTCTTCGCACATGCCGTATTTCTCGTTAAGAATGGACAAAACGGTAAGTTTGACCTTTTCTTTCACTTCGTCGTCAGCATAAGGCAACCCGCCGACAAGTACATTTAACTGCTCGCCGTCGATAATCTTGCTTGCCGGTCCGCTCATTTGCTCTCTTCCGAGGTGAGGAAGCAAATCGTTGATGCAGAACACGGGATCCCCCGCGTCTTCTCCAACGCGAATTTCCACGCGCGTACCGTCTTTTAAGATAACTGCGCCGTGCAGAGCGAGCGGAATTGCCGTCCATTGATACTTTTTAATTCCGCCGTAATAGTGCGTCTTCAAAAAGCACATGTTTCCGTCTTCATATAAAGGATTTTGCTTGACGTCGATACGGGGCGCGTCGATATGCGAAGCGATCAGCCGAATTCCGTCCTCTTCTAAATCTTTTTCTCCGATGCGGAATACGACAACGCTCTTATCGCGGTTAACAAAGTACTTTTTGTCCCCTTTTTTCAACGCGTCGCCAAGTTCGTAACGAGTGAATCCTTTGTCTTCGGCAAGTTTCACCGCTTCCGCACACGCTTCGCGCTCCGTTTTCCCCGCGTCAAGGAAGGCTTTGTAGCCCTCCGCATATTCAAACATGGCTTTGCGCTCTGCCGCACTCGCCGTTTCAAAGTAGTTTTTCTTTTGATAGGACAATGCTTCTTGCTTCTTCTGTCCTTCCGATTTATTTGCCATATGTCCCTCCGAACATGTTTTCTTTTATTATACCACCAAATGCACCAAAACGCAACAGTTCCTCAAAAATTCTAACACGCACACGTGTTTTTTGTAACATATGAAAATTTTTGCATAAAAAAAGAAACGCAATTTCTTGCGTTTCTCTCTTTATTATACGAGTTCGATAATCGCCTTTTCAGCGCCGTCGCCACGACGTTCCCCGAGAAGGTAAATTCTCGTGTAACCGCCGCCTTGACCAAGTTCTTCCGCACGTTGTGCGTACTTGGGTGCAATTTCGTTGAAAAGTTTTTCCATCAAGGGGTGTTGTACTTGTGCAGTACGCTTTTTATAATCGCTCTTCTTTTCGTTGAACGCCTTGATTTCTTGCAAATCGTACGTCTTTGCCATGATTGCACGGCGAGCCGCCAACTTCTTGGGGCCGTCTTTATAAGACGTCGTCTTGATTTCCTTGCCCTTCTTGTCCTTTGCTACGACTTCGAATTCCACAACGTCCGCATACGTCTTGATCGCTTTCGTGATAAGTTTTTCAACGTACGATCTAAGTTCTTTTGCGCGCGCTGCCGTGGTTTCGATTTTTCCGTACCAAAGAAGTTGAGATGCTTGGTTTCTTAAAATTGCCAATCTTTGTTCGGTTGTTCTACCCATTTTACCCGGCATGGTTTATTCCTCCTTTTTGTCCAGCGAAAGCCCGTAAGATTCGAGTTTTTGAATGACTTCGTCCAAAGACTTTCTACCCAAGTTTCTAACTTTGAGCATTTCGTCTTCGTTCTTGCGAATCAAATCTTCCACCGTGTGAATATTCGCTCTCTTCAAGCAGTTGTAGGAACGGACGGAAAGATCCATATCCTCAATCTTCATAGAGAGAATTTGTTGTTGCTTGTCGTCGTCCGTCTTAACAAGGATATCCATATCCTTGATCGTATCGGAAAGGTTGACGAACAAACTGATGTGATCTTGCATGATCTTCGCTGCGAGCGAAACGATTTCCTTGCCGGAGAACGTCCCGTCCGTCCAAACTTCGATCGTAAGTCTGTCATAGTCGATATTCTGTCCGACTCTCGCGGGTTCAACGTTGTAATTAACCTTTTGAACGGGCGTATAGATGGAGTCGATGGGAATATAATCGATGATGGGCTGCTTGTTCTCTTTTGCGGGTTTGTACCCTCTGCCTCTACCGATCGTGATTTCCATATCAATCTTTCCGCCTTCATCTACCGTACAGATGTATTGGTCGGAATTGATAATTTCCACTTCTGCGTCTTGTGCGATGTCCGCAGCGGTGATAACCGCGGGGCCTTCTTTGCAAAGGCGCAACGTTTTGGTGTAATCTTTTTCGGTAATCTTCGTCTTAATCGCGAGCAATTTTAAGTTAAGGATGATTTCCGTAACGTCTTCTTTGACGCCGGCAATTGCGGAAAACTCGTGTTTTACGCTTCCGTCCATAAACTTAATCCCTTGCGCGGCAGCGCCGGGCAAAGCCGACAGCAAAATTCTTCTCAGGCAGTTGCCAATTGTAAGACCGAATCCCTTTTCAAGCGGTTCTACGACGATCTTCGCGTAGGACTTCTCCTCGTTTTCTACCACTTCGATTTTGGGCATATCCATTTCGATCATAAAACTACCTCCTTAAATTTTCAAATTACTTGGAGTACAATTCGACAATCATATGCTCTGCGATCTGGCTGTCGACGTCCTCTCTCGTGGGAAGTGCAAGTACCTTTCCTTCCAATTTCTCAGGATCGAATTCCAACCATTTCGGCATATTCGCAACCTTCATCGTCTTGATCTGCTCGAAGAATTTGTTGTTTTTTCTGTTTTCTTTTACTGCGATTACGTCGCCAGCCTTTACAATATAGGAAGGAACGTTAACCGTTCTGCCGTTCACCATAAAGTGCGCGTGGTTGACAAGTTGTCTTGCCTGCGTACGGGAAGCGCCGACACCCATTCTGAATACGACGTTGTCGAGGCGTCTTTCCAAAAGGGAAAGCATGTTTTCACCCGTGATCCCCTTCATTCTGTCCGCTACTTCATAGTAATGACGGAATTGACCTTCTTGTACGCCATAGATGCGCTTGGTCTTTTGCTTTTCGCGAAGCTGAAGTCCGTATTCGGAAACCTTCTTTCTCGCCGCACCGTGCTGACCGGGAGCCGTGGGGCGCTTATTGAAGGGGCATTTTTCCATATAGCACTTTTCGCCTTTCAAAAAGAGTTTTGCACCCTCTCTTCTGCAAAGTTTGCATTTTGCGTCTCTATATACTGCCATTTTCTATACTCCTTATACTCTTCTGCGCTTGGGAGGTCTGCATCCGTTGTGGGGAATGGGAGAAACGTCGGAAATAAGCGTTACTTCCAATTCGCAATTCGCAAGTGCGCGGATTGCGGATTCTCTACCCGCACCGGGTCCCTTTACGTAAACTTCAACGGTACGAAGTCCGTGTTCTTTTGCCGCCTTTGCCGCGGTTTCCGCTGCCATTTGCGCTGCGAACGGCGTGCCCTTTCTCGAACCCTTAAATCCGAGAGCACCCGCGCTCGACTGTGCAATCGCGTTCCCCGACATATCGGTAATGGTTACCAAAGTATTGTTGAAGGTAGACTGAATGTGAACTTGTCCTTTGTCAACCTTTTTCAGTTCTCTACGCTTACGCGAAACAACCGTTTTCTTAGCTGCTGCCATTTTTCACACTCTCCTTACTTCTTCTTGTTCGCAACGGTGCGTGCAGGGCCCTTGCGCGTACGAGCGTTTCTCTTCGTGCTCTGTCCGCGTACGGGAAGTCCCTTTCTATGACGAACGCCGCGATAGCATCCGATTTCCATCAAACGCTTAATGTTCAGGCTGACGGCACTGCGAAGTTCGCCTTCAACCGTGATGTTGTGGTCGATATATTCTCTGAGTTTGGAAACGTCGTTTTCGTCGAGGTCTTTAATTCTCGTGTCGGGATTGATTCCCGTGTCTGCAAGAATTTTCTTCGACGTGGTAAGACCGATTCCGTAAATGTAGGTAAGTCCGATTTCTACCCGCTTCTCTCTGGGCAGATCTACACCGGCAATACGAGCCATTTTGTTAACCTCCGTTGGCTTTTTTCTTTGTATTTTCTCTATGATAACGCGTTGCCTTTTTAGACAGTGGAAAATATCTTTCAAAAGCAAGCGATTTTCTTCTCTTTTAAGCGCAAAGCGAGCCGAAATTCCGCACCGTTTCGTGCGGAAATTCAGCCGTTTTATGCGTTAAAATAGGTTTTTTTCAAAAACCGCAATCATTATTATAACACATCCTTTCGGACGCGTCAACTGTTTTTTAGCCTTGTCTTTGCTTATGGCTCTTGTTTTTGGAACAAATTACCATAACTTTTCCGTTTCTTTTGATGACTTTGCACTTGTCGCACATAGGTTTGACGGAAGGTCTGACTTTCATAATAATCTCCTTTTTCTTTTACGCCGAAAGGACTTTCGAACGCAAACACTGTTTATTTGCCACGCTTTATCAGCGCGAATGATGCCGTCTTACGACTTGCTTCTCCAAGTGATTCTTCCCTTGGTTAAGTCGTAAGGACTCATTTCGAGTTTAACCGTGTCCCCTTCGATGATACGAATGTAGTTCATTCTGAGTTTTCCCGAAATGTACGCCGTAATGACGTGGCCGTTGGATAACTGAACCTTAAAGGTCGCGTTCGGCAATGCTTCAAGCACTTTGCCTTCCGCTTCAATAACGTCGTCTTTGGACATTCTTTCCTCCGAATAATTTGTCTACGCTTACAGCGTAAGAATCTCTACGCCGTCCTCACGGACGACAACCGTGTTTTCGTAGTGCGCCGCACTCTTTCTATCCCGCGTAACGGCAGTCCAGTTGTCGGACAAAACCTCGACGCGAAAATCGCCTTCCGCAATCATCGGCTCGATACAAAGCACCGTACCTGCCTGCAAGCGAACCCCCGTCCCCTTTCTTCCGAAGTTTGGAACGGAAGGATCTTCGTGCATTTCCCGACCGATGCCGTGCCCCGTGTACGCGCGAATGACGGAAAATCCGTTTTCTTCGGCGTGCTTTTGAACGCGGTACCCGATATCGTAAAGGCGCGTGCCCTCTTTCAATCCTTCAATGCCCTTAAAAAAACATTCTTCGGTTACTTTGACGAGTTTTTTCCGTTCGGGGGAAACTTCCCCGATGCAAAACGTTCTCGCTGCGTCCCCGATAAAGCCGTTCTTTTCGGCGCACAAGTCGACGCTGACGATATCCCCTTCTTTGATGACGCGGTCACCGGGAATTCCGTGGACAACCACTTCGTTCACCGATACGCACGTCGCGGCGGGATATCCGCAGTAACCAAGGCAAGACGGAATTGCCCCGCTCGCCTTGATGAATCCGTGCACCATGTCGTCCACCTCTTTGGTGGTCATGCCCGCACGAATGCGTTCTCCTACGAATTTTAGACAATCGCGGACGACGGCACAAGCCGTGCGCAACGCCGCAATTTCTTCTTCACTTTTGACGTAGATCATATTAACCGATCTTCTTATCGAGGACCGCCGCAATTTCCGCAAATAAAACTTCTGCGGGGGCTTCCGATCCCGTGAAATTAAGAATGACGCCTTTCTTCGTGTAATAATCAATGAGGGGAGCCGTTTGCTCGTTGTAGACGTCTAAACGGTTTTTCACCGTTTCGGGATTATCATCCGCTCTTTGAATGAGTTCGCCGCCGCAACGGGAGCATGCCGTCGCACCGCCGAGCGTGCTGACGTGATAACTCTCTCCGCAATCTTTACAAACGCGTCTTCCGCAAATTCTATCCATCAAAAGGGAGAAGTCGATGTTGATGTTGACGACCGCACCGATTTCTGCAAACGTATCAAGTTGTTCCGCTTGATAAGTGTTGCGGGGGAACCCGTCGAGAAGGCAACCGTTTTTGCAGTCGTCCCAAGTCAATCTGTCTTTGACGATTGCGCACGTTACCTCGTCGGGAACGAGTTGTCCCTTATCGATATACGATTTTGCGAGAAGTCCGATTTCCGTCTTGTTTTTGATATTCGCGCGGAAAATGTCCCCCGTAGAAATGTGGGGCAAATTGTAGCGCTCGGAAATTTTCGTCGCTTGCGTACCCTTTCCTGCACCGGGGGCACCGAGTAAAATGATGTTCATCCCTATCACCTCGTAGATCTTATTTCAAGAAGCCTTTATAGTTCTTCATCATGATTTGCGATTGAAGTTGTTTGTCAAATTCGAGCGCAACCGATACAACGATGAGGATACCCGTCGTCGAGAATACGTTTACGAGATCGTAACTTGCCCAGCTGAAAACGAAGGAAGGTACGAACGCGATAAGCGTCAAATAAATTGCACCGAACAACGTAATACGCTTGCTGATCTTCTTCAAGTACTGTGCCGTGGGCTTGCCGGGACGAATGCCTTGGATAAACCCGCCGTTTTGTTGAATGTTCTTGCTAACGTCTTCCGGATTAAACTGGATGCTGTTATAGAAGAACGAGAAGAGGAAGATCAATACGCTGAGTACGAGGACGTAAATCCACGAACCGGACGCGAACACACTATCCCACCATGCGCCCGCTTCGTTCCATGCGGGAACGACGCTCATGATCATGGACGGGAAAGAAATGACTGCAAACGCAAAGATGAGGGGCATGACGCCGCTTCCTGCTATCTTCATGGGAATGGACGACGACTGTCCACCGTACATCTTGGTTCCTCTTACTTGCTTTGCGTAGTTTACGGGGATCTTACGTTCTGCAAGATCGACGAAAACGATGAGGAAGAAGATGACAACGACGAGGATTGCGAAGAATCCGATTTCAAGAAGCACTGCGGGATCGCTGCCTACTTGCGCGAATTTGTTAATTAACATATCGCCCGCCGTAGAAAGGATACCGACGAAGATGATCATTGAAATACCGTTGCCAAGCCCGTATTCGGTGATACGTTCGCCAAGCCACATAACAAGCATTGCGCCCGCCGTATATACGATCGTCATGTAGAACCCTGCAAATACGTTGGAATCGAAGAACAAGTCAAGCTTGATCGCGTTTCCGCTGTTTGCAAAGTTTACGATTATACCGACGGATTGTACGACTGCGAGAATAATGGTAAGAATTCTCGTGATCGTACCGATTTTTTTCTTCCCTTCTTCACCCTGCTTGGAAAGACGTTCCAACGCGGGGATCCCGACGGCAAGAAGTTGCATAATAATGGACGCGTTGATGTACGGACCGATACCGAGTGCGAACAGCGTACCGCTCGCAAGCGCACCACCCGTGATGTTGCTCATCAACGTCAAAAAGTCGTTTCCGCTGACCTGCGTTTCAAAATAATCTCTCAAAAGTCCGGGAACGGGAATATAGCACCCGATGCGGAACACAAAGAGAATAAGAAGCGTGAACAGAATTTTCTTTCTGATGTCCTTATTCTGAAAAGCATTTTTCAGTGTTTCAAACATGATTTGTCTCCTACCTGGATTTTTTCGAAGTACCCCTTGCGGGAGGAGAAAAACACGGTAGCGGCAACCGCTATGCGGCGCCGCGCCGGATCTTAACCGATTACTTCGGCCGTTCCGCCTGCTTGCTCGATTGCAGCTTTTGCGGATTCGGAATATTTTGCAGCCTTAACGGTGAGCGCAACGTTAATTTCGCCCGCGCCAAGCACCTTCAAACCGCAGTTGTTTTTCACCTCTTTTGCAAGGCCGTTCTCCATAACGAAACCGTAGTCGACTACCGTTCCTGCGGGAACGTCTGCAAGATCAGCAAGGTTTACGATAACGTATTCCTTTCTGAAACGGTTGTTGAATCCTCTTTTGGGGATTCTTCTTACGAGGGGCATTTGACCGCCTTCGAATCCGGGTCTGACACCGCCGCCCGAACGCGCCCATTGTCCCTTATGTCCCTTACCGGACGTCTTTCCGAGACCGGAACCCGTACCGCGTCCAAGTCTTTTTACGGAAGTTCTCGCTCCCTCTGCGGGAGAAATCGTATCAATTCTCATTTTACTGCTCCTTATACGTTCTCTACCTTAACGAGGTGCGCGACCTTTTTGAGTTGTCCCTGCAATGCGGGGCTGTCCTCAAACGTCTTTTCGGAACGGATTTTCTTTAAGCCGAGCGCTGCGATCGTGCCCTTTACGGACTCCACTTCGCCGATCGTGCTCTTTACGAGTGTTACCTTAACCATAACGCCCTCCTTAACCGATGATTTCTTCTACGGACTTTCCGCGAAGCGCTGCAACCTGTTCCGCCGTCTTGAGTTCTGCAAGACCTGCGATCGTCGCCTTTACGCAGTTGCCCGCGTTTTGCGTTCCGTGGGACTTCGTTCTGATGTTCTTAATTCCTGCCGCTTCCATAACCGCACGAACGGGACCGCCCGCGATAACGCCGGTACCGTAAGCAGCGGGCATCATCAAAACTGCGCCTCTGCCGAATTTTCCGAGAATCTCGTGAGGGATGCTCGTATCGACGATGGGAACGTTGATCATGTTCTTCTTTGCCGCCTGCGTAGCCTTTTCGATTGCTTCGGGAACTTCTTTCGCTTTTCCCGTGCCGTAACCTACTTTTCCGTTTCCGTCGCCGACAACAACCAAAGCCGCGAAACGCATATTTCTACCGCCCTTAACCGTCTTGGAAACGCGGTTGATTTCGATCAGCTTTTTAACAAGTCCGTCATTTTCTTCCTGCTTTCTTGCAGGTCTGTTTTCTCTTGCCATGTTATCTTCTCCTATCAGAATTTCAGTCCGGCTTCACGCGCGCCGTCTGCGACCGCTTTTACACGACCGGTGTAGAGATAGCCGCCTCTGTCGAATACGACCGTCTCGATGCCCTTTTCCTTTGCGCGCTCTGCTACTGCAGTGCCGACGACCTTCGCCGCTTCCGTCTTGGTCATATCGGCGATTTGTTCTTTAATCGCCTTTTCCATCGTGGAAGCCGCTGCGAGCGTAACACCCTTTACGTCATCGATAATCTGAACGTAGATGTGATTCAAACTTCTGTAAACGTTCAAACGAGGCGTCTCTGCCGTGCCCGATACGTGCTTTCTAACACGTGCATGACGACGCTGTCTGACGGTATTTTTATCAATTTTGGATATCATGATTTACGCTCCTTTACTTCTTGCCCTTACCGGAAGTCTTTCCTTCCTTATGTTCAACGTTTTCGCCCTTATAGCGAATTCCGTATCCATGGTAAGGTTCGGGCTTTCTGAATGCTCTCAAATCCGCAGCAACTTGACCGACGGCAACCTTGTCGATTCCACTTACAACGATGTCCGTTTGCGTGGGACATTCGATTTTGATGCCTTCGGGTTGAACGAATTCAACGGGATGGGAGAAGCCGATGTTCATCACGAGTTTGTTGCCTTGCATTGCGACCTTCCAGCCGACGCCCTTTACTTCGAGCGCCTTTTGATAACCTTCGGACACACCCTTAACCATGTTTGCGATCAACGCTCTGTAAAGACCGTGACGCGCATTCGTTTCTTGTGCATCGTCCTTTGCAATGACAACTGCGTTCGTGCCTTCAACCTTAACGTCGATTGCACCGACCACTTCCTGCGTCAAAGTTCCCTTCGCACCTTTTACGGTAACGATGGAATTATTAAATTCTACCGTAACTCCGGAAGGAAGTGCGATAGGCAATTTACCGATTCTCGACATAATTCCCTCCTTACCAGATATAGCAGAGCACTTCGCCGCCCACGTTTTGAGCCTTTGCCTGCTTATCCGTCATAACTCCCTTGTTCGTGGAAACGATTGCAATGCCGAAACCGCCAAGTACCTTGGGCATGGTTGCAGCGCCGCTGTACGTTCTCAAACCGGGTTTGGAAACTCTCTTCAATCCGCCGATGACCGATTGATTCGTTTCCGTGTATTTAAGCGTGAGAACGATCTTTCCGTTGTAACCGTCCTCTACCATCTTAACGTCCTTTACGTAACCTTCTGCAAGGAGAATGTCTGCAATCGCCTTCTTCATGTTAGAAGAGGGAATTTCAACCGTTTCCTTCTTGGTTACGAGCGCGTTTCTGATTCTGGTGAGCATATCTGCAATAGGATCTGTCATTGTTCTTACCTCCTTACCAGCTGGACTTCTTCACGCCGGGAATCTGTCCCTTGTATGCAAGGTTTCTGAAGCAGATACGGCAGATTCCGTACTTTCTCAGAACCGCATGGGGTCTTCCGCAAATAGAGCAACGCGTGTATGCTCTCGTGGAAAACTTGGGCGTCTTCTGCTGTTTATTAATCATTGACTTCTTTGCCATGTTATCTCTCCTTACTTCTTGAAGGGCATACCCATAGCCCTTAACAACTCTCTCGCTTCTTCGTCCGTTTGCGCCGTCGTAACGAAGCATACGTCCATGCCTCTGATCTTCTCAACCTGATCGTACGTGATTTCGGGGAAGATAAGTTGTTCTTTAAGACCGATCGAGTAGTTGCCTCTTCCGTCGAACGCCTTGTCGGACACACCGCGGAAGTCGCGCAATCTGGGAAGTGCGATGGAGATGAACTTATCGTAGAAGTCGTACATTCTCTTATCGCGGAGGGTTACCTTAATTCCGATCGGCATTCCTTCTCTTACTTTGAAGTTTGCGACGGACTTGGTAGCCTTGCAATAAACGGGTTTTTGTCCGGAAATCAACTTGATTTCGTTTTCGGTGATTTGCATGGACTTTTGGTTGTCCTTAATGTCGCCAAGACCGGTGTTGATAACAATCTTCACGAGTTTGGGAACTTGCATTACCGATTTGTAACCGAATTTTTGCATGAGGTAAGGAACGACTTCTTTCTCGTACTGTTCCTTGACTCTGCTCGAATACTGCTTTGCAGCTTCATTCTTTTTCGTTGCCATAAAAGCTCTCCTTAATCTCCGTTGGCCTTATTCTTCGTCCGTAACAGCGGGCGTGCTCTCAACGGGTGCTTCGGTTGCAGCGGCTTTTGCGCTGCGCTTTCTCGTTCTCTTTGCGGGCGCTTTTACTTCTTCCGCAGCCTTTGCCTTGGACTTCTTAACAAACGCCTTGTCAAGAACTGCTCCGCATCCGCAAACTCTTAACTTCTTTCCGTCAACGACTGCGTGATGTACTCTCGTAGCCTTGCCGCAGGAAGGGCAAACGACCATAACGTTAGAAACGTCGATCGGACCTTCTTCCGTTACAATCTTGCTCGTTTCGTTTGCGCGACGCGCTTTTTCGTGCTTATGCTGGATGTTAACGCCCTCTACTCTTACCTTTCCCGCCTTGGGTTCGGTTGCGAGGACTTTGCCCTGCTTGCCCTTGTATTTTCCCGTAATTACGAGTACGGTATCATTTACTTTTACGTTCATTGCAGGTTCTCCTTACAGTACTTCGGGAGCGAGGGAGATAATTCTCATATAATCCTTCTCTCTCAATTCTCTCGCGATGGGCCCAAAAATACGCGTGCCCTTGGGTTGTTTTTGGTTATCGATGATGACTGCAGCGTTGTCGTCGAAACGAATGTACGTTCCGTCCGCTCTTCTGATGCCCTTCGAACTTCTTACGATGACTGCCTTTACAACGTCGCCCTTCTTTACAGCGCCGCCGGGGGTAGCCGTCTTAACGGAAGCGACGATGACGTCGCCGATGTTCCCGCTTCTGCGGAAGGATCCGCCGAGAACGCGGATACACATCAATTCCTTTGCACCGGAGTTATCTGCCGCTTTCAGCCTTGTTTGAGGTTGTATCATAAGTCTTTGTTCTCCTTAATCAATTACTTGGCCTTTTCGACGATTTCGGCAACTCTCCAGTTCTTGTCCTTGCTGAGTTTTCTCGTTTCAACGATTCTTACTTTATCGCCTACGCCGCATTCGTTTACTTCGTCGTGCGCCTTATAACGCTTCGTTCTCGTAATCGTCTTCTTGTAGATGGGGTGCTTCGTCTTGTCAGTAACTGCAACGACGACCGTTTTATCCATCTTGTCGGATACGACGATCCCTACTCTTTCTTTTCTGAGATTTCTTTCCATGGTATCCTCTCCTTATGCCTTCAACTCGCGTGCACGGATTTCCGTATTCACTCTTGCGATGTCTCTCTTGCACGTTCTGATCGAAACGGGGTTTTCAAGTTGTCCCGAAGCAAGACGGAAGCGAAGATTGAAAAGTTCGCTTTTGAGTTCGGATAACCTATTGTTCAATTCAACATCGGTCATGTTGTGAAGATCTTTCGCTTTCATTAGCCTTCACCGCCTTCTGTGATAATTTCTTTCTTTACAAACTTGCACTTAACGGGAAGTTTGTGGGACGCAAGACGCATTGCTTCGCGTGCGATATCTTCGGGAACGCCTGCCATTTCGAACATGACTCTGCCCGGCTTTACAACCGCAACCCAGTATTCTACCGAACCCTTACCGGAACCCATTCTCGTTTCAGCGGGTTTTTTGGTGATGGGCTTGTGGGGGAAGATGTCAATCCAAACTTTACCGCCACGTTTGATGAATCTCGTCATTGCAATACGTGCCGCTTCGATTTGGTTGGATTTGATCCAGCCGCATTCTTCCGCTACAAGACCGTATTCGCCGTAAGCAATCGTGTTGCCCTTTTGTGCGGAACCGGTCATTCTACCGCGGTGCTGTCTTCTTCTTTTTACTCTCTTGGGAATTAACATTACTGAACTCCTCCTTCCGCTTTCTTCGCGGTTTTCAGGACTTCGCCTTTGTAGATCCAGCACTTAACGCCGATCATGCCGAACGTCGTGTGCGCTTCAGCGAAGCCGTAATCGATGTCCGCGCGGAGCGTTTGAAGGGGAATCGAGCCTTCGTGATAATGTTCGCTTCCTGCAATTTCGCGTCCGTCAAGACGTCCGCTAACCTGCATTTTAACGCCCTTTACGCCTGCTCTCATCGTTCTGCCGATCGCCTGCTTCATAGCACGGCGGAAGGACATACGCTTTTCAAGTTGCGCCGCAACGCTTTCCGCAACGAGTTGCGCGTCCGCGTCGATCTTTCTGACTTCGGTTACGTTGATGATGACTTGCTTACCCTTCGTGAGTTTCGCAAGGTCTTTTTTGATGACTTCGATTTCCGAGCCCGCCTTACCGATAAGCACGCCGGGTCTGCCCGTGTGAATGGTAACGACGATTTTGCCTGCCGCTCTTTCAATCAAAATTTTGGAAATTGCAGCCGCATAGTACTTCTTCTTCAAGAAGGTACGGATTACGTGATCTTCTTTCAAATAAGCGGAAAATTCCTTCTTGTCAGCGTACCACTGGGTATCCCAACTTTTGATAATACCTACTCTCAAACCGTGAGGATTAACTTTCTGTCCCATTATAATACTCCTTCCGCTTTCTTCACATCGAGGATGACCGTGATGTGGCTCGTTCTCTTCAAGATTGCATGACCTCTGCCCTTGGAAACGGGTTGCATTCTCTTAAGCATTACCCCGCCGTTTGCATAGCATTCCGCTACGTAGAGATCCGCTCTGTCCATTCCCATGTTGTGCTCTGCATTTGCAACCGCGCTCATGAGAACCTTCTTCGTGGGAGCAGCACCGCCGTTTACGATGTTTTCAAGGATCGCCTTTGCCTCCAAAACGCTCTTGCCTCTGATGAGGTCAAGTACCGTTCTAACCTTATAAGGCGAAATTCTAATGTACTTAGCAACCGCGTGAGGACGCTTTTCTCTCATTTCCTCAACTCTTGCGGCTTTCTTTTTCATATTACCTGCCATTTCGATTCTCCTTATCTGCCGGGCGACGTCGTCTTCGCCGTGTGACCTTTGAACGTTCTGGTGGGAGCGAACTCACCGAGTTTGCAACCGACCATATCTTCGGTGATATAAACGGGAACGTGCTTTCTGCCGTCGTATACGGCAATCGTGTGACCTACCATTTGAGGGAAGATCGTCGATGCTCTCGACCACGTCTTCAATACTTTCTTTTCGTTGACCTTGTTCATTTCCTCGATTCTCGCAATGAGTTTCGCTTCCACGTAAGGTCCTTTCTTAATGCTTCTGGACATGTCTTACTCCCTCCTTAATTGATTCTCTTCAAGATGAATCTGCTCGTAGGATTCTTCTTCTTTCTCGTCTTGTAACCGAGCGCCGGCTTACCCCAAGGAGTTTCGGGACCTGCATGACCGACGGGCGACTTGCCTTCACCACCGCCGTGAGGGTGGTCGTTCGGGTTCATTACCGAGCCGCGGACGGTGGGCTTCACGCCGAGGTGGCGCGTTTTACCAGCCTTACCGATGCGGATGATTTCGTGTTCGACGTTACCGACTTGTCCGATCGTCGCCTTGCAAGCAACGGGGATCAAGCGCATTTCGCCGGAAGGCATTTTGATGGTCGCATAAGCGCCTTCTTTTGCCATGATTTGCGCGGAAATACCTGCGCTTCTAGCGATTTGACCGCCTTTACCGGGCTTCATTTCGATGTTGTGAACCATCGTACCAACGGGGATATCCGCGATTGCAAGCGCGTTGCCGACTTTGATGTCCGCACCCTTACCGCTCATAACCTTATCGCCGACGTTCAAACCGACGGGCGCGAGGATGTACGCCTTAACGCCGTCCGCATAAACGAGGAGCGCAATGTTCGCGCTGCGGTTGGGATCGTATTGAATGCTCTTAACCGTTGCGGGAATGCCGTCCTTGTTTCTCTTGAAGTCGATGATACGGTACTTTCTCTTGTTTCCGCCACCGATGTGTCTTACCGTGATTTTGCCGGCATTGTTTCTGCCGCCCGATTTGCGTTGATCTTCAAGAAGAGAACGTTCGGGCTTATCTCCCGTAAGATCCGCCGCATAGTTGTGAACCGTCATAAAACGGCGCGCCGCGGAAGTGGGTTTATATCTCTTAACTGCCATGTTTCTTTCCTCCGATTAATTAGGACAACGAACTGAAGAATTCGATGGGCTTGCTGTCTTCCGTCAAGGAGACGATCGCCTTTTTCGTCGTGGGGGTGTACCCTTCGTTTCTACCCATTCTCTTGAGTTTACCGCGACGGGTTGCCGTGTTGACAGCCGCAACCTTAACGCCGAACATTTGCTCTACCGCAATTTTGATTTGCGTCTTGTTCGCGTTTTTGGCAACGGTGAAGGTGTATCTCTTCGCTGCGATCCCGTCGTAACCTTTTTCGGTAAGGACGGGCTTTAAGATGATGTCTTCGGGTCTCATTATGCGTAAACCTCCTCGAGTTTTTTCACAGAGCCCTTCGTGAGAACGACGATCGCGTTCGCTACGATTTCATAGGTGTTGATTTCGGAAACGGAGATCGTAGAGAACTTTTCAAGGTTACGAGCCGCCAAAATGACGTCTACGTTGTTTTCGTCCATTACGACGACCGTCTTCTTGTCAAGCTTGAGCGCCTTGCGGAACGCTTCCATTTCCTTCGTCTTGGGTGCGGAAACGCTGAGTTCGTCCACAACGAGAAGTTCCCCGTCCGCAACCTTCTTGGAAAGTGCGGAGCAAAGAGCACCGCGCTTTGCCGTTACGTTCATCTTCTTGGAGAAGTCGCGGGATTTGGGTGCGAATACGACGCCGCCCTTCGTCCATTGAGGAGCGCGGATGCTGCCCTGACGAGCGCGACCCGTTCCCTTTTGTCTCCAAGGCTTTGCACCGCCGCCGCGAACTTCCGTACGCGTAAGGGAAGATTTCGTTCCCTGACGTCCGTTCGCAAGGTAGGTAACTACTGCCTGATGAATCAACGGCTCGTTATATTCGGCTCCGAATACGACGTCGGATACGTCCATCGTTCCAACTTCTTCGCCTTTCATATTATATACTTTAACGTTTGCCATGTTCTTCTCTCCTTATTTGCTCTTTACGCTGTTGCTAACCGTAACAACGCTTCCCTTGGGACCGGGAATCGCACCCTTGATGAGGAGCGCGTTGCGCGCAACGTCTACTCTCACAATTTCAAGGTTTTGGATGGTAACGTTTTCGACACCGTACTGACCTGCGAGGTGCTTGTGCTTAAAGACTCTCGAAGGATCGCTGATCGAACCCATAGAACCGGGTTCTCTGTGCACAGGGCCAACGCCGTGCGTTTCCTTCAAACGGTGTTGATTCCATCTCTTGATTACGCCCGTAAAGCCGTGCCCTTTCGTAACGCCTGCGACGTCTACGTGGTCGCCCGCAGCAAAGACGTCAGCCTTTACTTCGTCGCCAACTTTGTACGCGTCAACTGCGTCAAGGCGAACTTCTTTCAAGACTTTGCAAGGCTTTACGCCCGCTTTCTTGAACTGACCGAGTTCAGGCTTGTTAAGCGCCTTTTCGCTTACTTCGATGAAGCCGAGTTTGAGCGCGGTATAACCGTCGGACTCTTTCGTCTTAACCTGTACGACGGGGCAAGGACCCGCTTCTACTACCGTTACGGGGATAACCTTTCCGTCTTCCGCAAAGATCTGCGTCATGCCGACTTTGCGACCGATGATTGCTTTATTCATGGATAAAGTTCACTCCTTAAAATTTTTTATTTTCTCAATACCTGAAACCAAGTATTATCGAATTACAACTTAACTTTGATATCTACGCCTGCGGGAAGGTGGATGGAATCCAACAACTTCGCGTTGGGGGAATAGATGTCGATGATTCTCTTGTACGTTCTGAGTTCGAACTGTTCGCGGGAATCCTTATACTTGTGGGGGCTGCGGAGAATGGTTACGATTTCCTTTTCCGTAGGAAGGGGAATGGGACCGCTGATCTTCGCTCCGCCCTTTTGCATCGTCTCTACGATACGGCTTGCCGCTTGATCGACGAGCGCGTGGTCGTAAGCCGCTAACTTAATTCTGATTTTTTGACTTGCCATTGTGTTACTCCTTTTTTATACTAACTGTTTTTTACTTGCGTCAACGTATCCGTGCGTATCGAGGGTTTTGCAATCAAAAAAACACTCGTTTTTTGTGGTGTTTTCTCGCAAAAGCCTCGGTTAGTCGCAGGAGTCTTGCCCCTACATTTGTCAACGGAAATTATCTGCCGAGGGGCTTTCTAACCTCGATTTTTCAGTAACTTCCCGTATCAACCCAATACGCCGTTTTTGACACAGCCTTAATATAATACATAAAAGTCAAATAAAAGTCAACTGTTTAAACGACTTTTTTTGAAAAATTTTTCTATTATTTTTCGCCCCCGATATCTTGCGTTTCCTCCCCCTTTTTTACCACAAAATACGCCTATATATATAAATATGGAATAGGGAAATATTTCAAACCTTCCGTGATTTTTGCCATTTTATCCCCTTTTTATAACAAATAGAAGACGACCGTCTTGGTTTTTTATATCCGTCATCCGCCTCCCGTTGCCGGAAACAACGCACTCCTTGTCGCGCAACAAAACCCGTCCGCCGTTTTTACCACACGACAAAACCTTATCCTCCCCCTTTTTCCGTTGCCGCAGACGTCCCCTTTTTCGTTCTTGTACTTTTGCCGTTGGATTTTTTATAACAAAAAAGGAGTCGTGCCGATGGCACGACTCCTTCAAGTAAACTCTTATTCTGCGATTTCGGGCGTTTCTTCCTCTTTGGGTTCTTCTTTAGCAGGTTCTTTCTTTTCTTCCGTCTTCTTCATGAAACGGATTCCGCACAAGTCGAGAATGCAAAATACCGTAAACGAAACGATTTTCAAAACGGTAACGGTGTAGGATATCTTATTCATCGCAAGATACGCGTTATTGACTTCCGCCAAATTTAAGATAGCGGAAACGAGCGATTGCAGCGCGGAAATTACCGCAAAAATTACAGTGATTACAAACGCCGTCTTTGCCGAGTAGCGCACACTCTCGTCTTCCGTGTTTTTATAGAAATATCCGCCTGCAAGAATAAAGGCGATAATATTTAAGTACCCCGTAACCCAAACGATTACTTTTTGCCACGTGCTTGAAAGGTTTTTCATGATAAATCCTCCTTTATTTTGACACTATATTATCATATTCGACACGCCTTGTCAATGGCAACCGAAAAAATTTTTTGTATGAAAAAAGGCGGGACGTCCCGCCTTTTTTATTATTTGCTCATACCGACTTGAACTGCAACCGCAACTGCAACCGTTGCGCCGACCATCGGGTTGTTGCCCATACCGATAAGCCCCATCATTTCGACGTGCGCGGGAACGGAGGACGAACCTGCGAACTGCGCGTCCGAGTGCATACGTCCCATCGTATCCGTCATGCCGTAAGAAGAAGGACCTGCCGCTATGTTATCGGGGTGGAGGGTTCTTCCCGTGCCGCCGCCCGATGCAACGGAGAAGTACTTCACGCCGTTTTCGTTACACCACTTTTTGTAGGTGCCCGCAACGGGGTGTTGGAATCTCGTCGGGTTGGTGGAGTTCCCCGTGATGGAAACGCCGACCTTTTCAAGTTTCATGATTGCAACGCCTTCGGGAACGTTGTCCGCGCCGTAGCACTTGACCTTTGCGCGAGGGCCGTCGGAATACGCAATCTCGTTGGTAACGGTAACCGTTTCGCTATACGGATCGAACACCGTTTCGCAGTAGGTGAATCCGTTGATACGGGAAATGATCATCGCCGCATCCTTTCCAAGACCGTTCAAAATAACGCGAAGGGGATTCTTACGAACCTTATTTGCGTTCATCGCGATGGAAATTGCGCCTTCTGCCGCCGCGAACGATTCGTGCCCTGCAAGGAAGCAGAAACAGTCGGTCGATTCGGAAAGAAGCATTTCACCGAGGTTTCCGTGTCCAAGACCTACCTTTCTGTTTTCCGCAACCGATCCGGGGATACAGAACGCCTGCAAGCCGATACCGATTGCAGCCGCCGCGTCAGCCGCTTTTACGCAACCCTTTTTAATTGCGATCGCCGCGCCTACGGTGTATGCCCAAACTGCGTTTTCAAAGCAAATAGGTTGCGTTCCGCGAACGATCTTATCGCAGTCTACGCCCTTTGCAAGGGTAATTTCTTTGCATTCTTCAATGGAGGAAATCCCGTATTCTTTGAGAACGCCGTTGATTTTATCAATTCTTCTTTCATAACTTTCGAACAAAGCCATACCGCTACCTCCTTATTCCTTACGAGGGTCGATATATTTTACCGCACCCTGTTCTTCGCTAAATCTGCCGTAGTGCCCCATCGCCTTTTTCCAAGCCTCGTTGGGTTCGATTCCCTTCTTGATGAAATCGGTCATCTTGCCGAGGGAAACGAATTCGTATCCGATGACTTGATTGTCCTTATCGAGCGCAATGCGGGTAACGTAGCCTTCCGCCATTTCAAGATAGCGCACGCCCTTAACCGCCGTGCCGTACATGGTACCGACTTGCGAACGAAGTCCTTTGCCCAAGTCTTCCAAGCCCGCGCCAATGGTAAGTCCGTCGTCGGAGAACGCAGACTGCGTACGTCCGTATACGATTTGAAGGAACAACTCTCTCATTGCCGTATTGATTGCGTCGCAAACAAGGTCGGTATTGAGCGCTTCCAAAATGGTCTTGTGGGGAAGAATTTCCGCCGCCATTGCCGCCGAGTGCGTCATGCCCGAGCATCCGATCGTTTCGACGAGCGCTTCTTGAATCACACCGCCCTTGACGTTGAGCGTCAACTTACACGCACCCTGTTGAGGCGCGCACCAACCGATACCGTGCGTAAACCCACTGATATCCGTAATTTGCTTTGCGCAAACCCATTTTCCTTCTTCGGGAATGGGAGCAGGATCGTGCTTGGGTCCCTTTGCAACGCAAATCATTTCTTCTACTTCACGTGAATATTGCATTATCTATCCTCCATTTATTCTTTTTCCGTTTGTGTGGAAAATCCACGTCTTTTATTTTACCATATTTTTCCCGAATTGACAAGAATGTAACCGAAAGTTTTTGAAAAAATTAAAATTCCAAATGCGCAAAATGATCGCGCGAGGAAAAACGGTAAAAAATTGCCTTTCTGCCGATGACTGCAACGACTTCCGCCTCTAAAAGGTCGGCGACGTTTTGCGCAATCGTGTCCGCGTCCGCCTCCGCCGTTTCCAAAACGGTTACCTTGATGAGTTCCCGCGCTTCAAGCGCTTCCGAAAGCGTTTTGATTAAATTTTCGGAAATCCCGCCCTTGCCGATTTGCGTAACCGGCTGTAAATTTGCCGCGATCGATTTTAAGCGGCTCCTTTGTTTGCTTGTCATAATTTACTCCTTACAGTACGAAATCAAATTCTACGTCGCCGACAACGACGGTATCCCCTTCGTTACACCCCATCGAACGGAGCGCCTTGATTACCCCTCTTTGACGCAAAACGCGTTGGAAGTAGTTCATCGAATCGGGATTGTTCAATACGACGTTTCGGCAAAGCATGTCTACAAGTCCGCCGACAAGAATATATTCTCCCTCGTCCCCGCGCAAAATTTCATATTGCGTGTTGTCCTCCGCCGCAAACTCAAAGTCCTCGTCGGGAAGAATCGGTTCGATCGGAGGAAGGGTATCAAGCACCTCTACAATCGCACGGAGCATCTCTTCCGTTCCCTCTCCGTTTACCGCGGTAATAGGGAAAATTTGATACTTTTTACCGAACTTCTTTTTGAATTTTTTCAAATTTTCTTCCGCACCGTAAATATCGCACTTATTGCACGCGATAATTTGCGGAAGCGAAGCGAGTTTTTCGGAATACTCTTTGAGTTCTTCGTTGATTTTTTGAAAATCTTCTACGGGATCCCGTCCTTCTACCCCCGAAACGTCCACGACGTGGACGAGCATACGCGTCCGCTCGATATGCCGCAAAAAGTCATGTCCAAGCCCCGCGCCCTGCGCCGCCCCCTCGATGAGGCCGGGAATATCCGCCGCAATAAACGAGCGCTCGTAATAGCGCGCGACGCCGAGGTTGGGAGAAAGGGTGGTGAAGTGGTAATTTGCAATTTTCGGGCGCGCCGCGGAAATTTTTGAAAGCAGCGTGCTCTTTCCGACGTTGGGGAATCCCACAAGCCCTACGTCCGCGATAACCTTCATTTCCAAAAGAACGGTATGCGCCTTTGTTTTCGTTCCTTTTTGCGCGAAGTTGGGGGCATGTCTGCGCGCAGTGGTAAAACGGACGTTTCCTTTTCCGCCCCTGCCCCCTTGCAAAACGCAAATCTTTTCACCGTCTTCAAAGACGTCGCAAATGACCTTTCCGCTCTCGTAATCGCGCACGACCGTTCCGCAAGGAACTTTAATGACGACGTCCTTCCCGCGTTTTCCAAAACATTGATTCGAACCGCCGCGTTCCCCGTTTTCCGCCTCGTATTTGGTGGTAAAGCGGAAGGGAAGCAAATCGTTCATGTCTTTATCGCCGAGGAAATAGACGTTTCCGCCGTCGCCGCCGTCGCCGCCGTCCGGTCCGCATGCGGGCTTTCCTTTATACGCTTTGAAGGAATTCATTCCGTCGCCGCCGTCCCCCGCCTTGATTGTAATTCTCACTTTGTCGGTAAATACTTTCGTGTCCATGGTTTAAGTATATCAAATGGAAGAAAAAAACGCAATCGCTTTTGTTCGCTCTCTCCCTCCTTGCAGAAATATTTTTTGAAAAGGCGGTTAAAAGGGGGTAAAGAGTGGTACAATAAAATTGAGGTGAAAGAATATGTATTATTTCTCTTTGCTCTTTCTACTTCCCCTGCTTGCGTTTTCCGCATGGGCGAGTTCGAGAGTAAATTCAACCTACTCCACCTACGATAAGATCCAAACGCGTTCTTGTATGACGGGATACGACGCCGCCGTGCGCCTGATGCGCAACCGCGGGGTAACGGATATCCGCGTAGAACGGGTAAACGGCAAACTGACCGACCACTATCATCCGACGAAGCGCCTTGTCAACCTTTCTATGAGTACGTACGGGAGCAGTTCCGTGGCGGCGGTCGCAGTCGCCGCACACGAGGTGGGGCACGTCATGCAAAAAAAATCGGGGTATCTCCCCTATAAAGTGCGGAACGTGCTCGTTCCTTTGACGAACATCGGCTCTCGCCTCGCACTCCCCCTCGTCCTTGTCGGTATTTTGCTCGATCTCGTCTTTTTGACGGGCGGACGGGTTGGCGAATGGTGCGTATATGCGGGAATCGCTTTGTACGGGCTTTCTACCCTTTTTATGCTCGTTACCTTGCCCGTTGAGTTTAACGCGAGCAAACGCGCCCGCAAGATGCTATTAGAAGACGGAATTTTAACGCAAGAAGAAGTTCCCGCGGCAAAGAAAGTGCTTTCCGCCGCCGCAATGACGTACGTTGCTTCCCTTTGCATTTCCCTCTTCTACTTTTTGCGGTTTGCGCTCATCTTCCTTTCCTTTGTTAGAAAAGACTAATCTTCATACCTCCTTTATACTTGGAGCGCCCCGCCGATTTTCGGCGGGGCGCTCTTCAAATGATCCCCGAACCGTCGGGGCTTTTTTGTTTTTATAATCTCTTTGCGATCGCACGAAGGAACTGTTCAGAATCGAGTTTCTTCGGCGTAACTCCTTCCATGTGGAACAACGGAATCAAATCGCCCGTCATTTCCCCTTCCTCAATGGTCGCAACCGTCGCCCGTTCCAAGCGATCGGCAAAAGCAACCAGCTCGCCGTTTCCGTCTAATTCTCCGCGTTTTTTGAGCGCTCCCGTCCATGCAAAAATGGTTGCAACCGAGTTGGTAGACGTCGTTTCCCCGTCGCGATACTTATAGTAATGACGGGTAACGGTGCCGTGCGCCGCCTCGTATTCGTACTTGCCGTCGGGGGAAACGAGCACCGAACTCATCATGCCGAGCGAACCGTACGCCGTTGCGACCATATCGCTCATGACGTCGCCGTCGTAATTTTTACATGCCCAAAGCACTCCGCCGCGACTGCGTACAATGCGCGCGACCGCATCGTCGATGAGCGTATATAAGTATTCTAACCCCTTTTCTTCAAACGCCGCGCGGTATTCTTCGTATACTTCTTGGAAAATATCCTTAAACCGCCGATCGTACGTCTTGGAAATGGTATCTTTCGTGGCAAAATACATCGGAACGCCTTGTTCCAACGCATAGCGGAAACAAGCATGCGCAAACGAACGAATACTCTCGTCGCAGTTGTGAACGCCTTGCACGACGCCGCCGCTTCCGTTAAAGTCGTGTACGAGTTGACGGCGCACTTCGCGGCCTTCCTTATCCGTTACGACAAGATACGCCTTCTCGCCCGAATCGAGTTTTTCTTCTACGTTATTGTACACGTCCCCGTACGCGTGGCGGGCAAGGACGATGGGTTTTTCCCACGTGGGAACGTAAGAACGGATTCCCTTGCAAAGAATGGGCGCGCGGAATACCGTGCCGTCCAAAATGCGGCGGATCGTCCCGTTGGGGCTCTTCCACATTTGATGAAGGTTGTACTCCGTCATGCGCTGTGCATTCGGGGTAATCGTCGCACACTTGACGGCAACGCCGTAACGCTTTGTCGCAATCGCGCTTTCTACGGTAACGGTATCCCCCGTCGCGTCGCGGTTGGGAAGCCCCAAATCGTAATATTCCGTCTTTAAGTCAACGTAAGGAAGGATCAAGATCTCTTTGATCCACTTCCAAAGAATCCGAGTCATTTCGTCGCCGTCCATCTCTACGATGGGCGTCGTCATTTGAATTTTCGCCATGAGAATGCCTCCCGTTTGTCTTTCGGTTAAATTATATCATTTTTTGCGTAAGAAGGCAAACGGTTGCGCCCGCCGAAAGAAAATTAAGGGGATTTTTATTCGTTCTCATCGGCGAATTGACCTTTTTATTGCCCACGCAACGGCGCCCGTCTTCAACGTACGGCTTTTGCGTTGATAGGGCTTTAGGCGTTTTCAATGGTAAATTGACTTCACACCTTTTGCCGAACGTGCACAATCCCCCTCTTCAACGCCCCGTTCTTGCATTACGAAAGTCTTTCTCGTTCTCGTCGGCGCACTTGCATCTCCTTTTCCGAACGAACAACTATATCTTACTCGTTCTAAATAGCGGATTACTCCCCCCGCCGTTTTACCAAACTGCACGGCGCCCGATTTACCATCTTTTACTTTTTCCTTAAACGTGCAGTTTTCCTTTTGCACCGAATGCCGTGCGCCGCAAAATCCCCGTGTAAATTACTTTCTTTTCCGCCCTTTTCGTCGCCATGCAATCGTCGACGAGCAGTTTCAAAAAGTCGCGGGCAGACGACACCGTTTTACCAAACAAATAGTACGCAAACGAGCCGGGCACGGTATTCATCTCGTTAAAATAAACCTCTCCATCCGCATATAAAAAATCTGCGCGCACCACCCCTCGGCAGTCGAATTCCTCGTACATGCGTGCTGTATACGCCTGAATTTTCTCGCTAACCTCCTGCGGAAGTTGGGCGGGAAAACGGGAAGATTTCTCCCCTTCGTACTTCTCCGAAAACGTGAGGACGTGCGACGAAGAAAACACCTCTTCGCAAAGAGAACAAATCGTCTTTCCGTTGCACGAATACGCCGCGCAGTTCACGTCCCTCTTCCCTTTGAGATAAAATTCCACCACGGCGGAATGATCGAGGCGGAAAGCAAGAGAAAGCGCCTCCGACAGTTCCTCTTCGCAAAAGGCGACGGATACGCCGATGCTCGATCCGAGCCGAGCGGGTTTTACAACAAGCGGATAGCCGAGATCCTTTGCCTTCAAAAAGACGGCGCAGGCGTCTTTTTCCCACTCTTCTTCCCTCACGCGGAACGCGGGGAGCACGGGAATTTCAAGCCCTTTTGCCACAACGCGCGCATACGATTTATCCATGAAAACCGCCGAAACGGGCATAGGCGGAGAGGCAAGCGGAATCCCGTTCCACGCAAGAAGTGCAGAAAGCGTTCCGTCCTCCCCTTCCCCGCCGTGGCAAGCGTTGAGAGCGCAGTCGATCGACGCAACCGTTTTTCTTTTCTTTCCCGCAGTAACG
Organism: Clostridia bacterium; assembly: GCA_017621735.1. Lineage (GTDB taxonomy): Bacteria > Bacillota > Clostridia > Christensenellales > Borkfalkiaceae > Gallimonas. The sequence goes on from JAGASM010000023.1 coordinate 55,997, forward strand.
AGGAGTCCCCTTTCCACGCGCACGCGAACGAGTCCCCTTTTTTCCACAATTTCATCCACTTCTCGAAGGGATTGTTTATAGTACAATTCCCCTTCGACGTCTATCAAAACGGGATGAACGCAATACCCCGCGCTCCGCAAAAGATTGACTGCAAACAACCCCGTAATGACGGAAATCTCGTGCTCGCTTGATTTTCCGCCGAAAAAAACCGCTACGTTCGTCATAAAAAAACACCTCCGCAAAATTTTCTTTGCTTCGGTGTTTCGTTTGTATTCGATTTTTTAATATCGGTCGGGAAGGTCGTTCAAAAATAAAACGCAGTCCCCCGCTTGAAATTGCTCTCTCATCTTTGCGACCGCCGATTGCAAGGTGGGCACAATTACAATCTTCTCCGCGTCGCCGCCGCCGTCCAAGTAACCGTGCTTGATCGGCTGCGCGAGCGTTTCCCCCACCAAAAGTACGAGGTCAAGACCGACAAGGCTCTTTCCGAGTTTATAGTTTTCCTCTTCTTCCAAAATACCCAGTTCGACAATCCCGGGCGTAACGACGCATTTTTTTCCTTCAAAGAGGCGCAACACTTGAAGGGCGTTTTGCACGCCTGCGACGTTCGCATTGTACGAATCGTCGAGGATTACGAGCCCGTTCCCGTCCATTCTTTGCAAGCGGTGCGGAATTTGCCGCACTCCCTCAACCGCAGACGCGATCTCTTCTTTCGTCATGCCGAGTTGATGGCAAAGCATGGCGGCAAGCGCGATATCTTCCGCCGCATGCGCCCCCAAAAGCGAAGTGGAAACGGAAATTTCTCCATCGGGGAGCATTAAGCAAAATTGTGTTCCTTCGGCAGAGAGTTTTACGTCTTTCACGCCGAAGTCTACCCCTTCGACAAGGGCATTCGGGGCGTTCATGCCCCCGTCGAACGCCGTTTTTCCGAGAATCGGAGCAGAAACGCTCCGCGCAAGAACCCCCTTTTCTTCCACAATCGCATCGACGCTTAAAAAGGTCTTTAAGTGTTGCGGATAAACGGAAGTTACCACTGCATAATCGGGGTTCACGAGCGCGCAAAGTTCAACAACGTCCCCCCGTTTCCTCGCACCCATTTCGGCAAGAAAAATATCACAGTCAAGTCCCTTTTCATTGACCGTGCGGGCAATCCCCAGCGGTGTATTAAAGGACGCGGGCGTTGCGATGACGCGGAATTTTTGCGAAAGCAACTGTTCTGATATCCATTTGACGGACGTCTTTCCGCAACTGCCCGTGATTCCTACTTTTTTGCAAGAACTTTCTTTAAGCGCCCGCTCTGCACGGCGGAAAAAACGACGGTTGCGGGGAAGTTCCACCCCTTTCATCACAAAGTTGGATACCGCCAAAAGAAAAGGAGAGATGAGCGGAAGGATGCACATCGGAACAAACCGAATTTGATACAGCCAACTTTTATCGACCGCAAACGCAATGGCGGCAAGTGCGAAACAAAGCCCACAAGAAAAAATGCAAAGAAGCAAATAATGACATACACACAGCCGAACTGCGCGTCCCGTCGCGCGAAATTTCACCTTTAACGCATACTTTCGTTCCGCAAACAAGAAGAGCAAAAACATTCCGACATAAGGCAGCGCGGAAATCAAATTCGCCGAACGATACCCCAAAAAAGAAAAGCAAAGCGAAAAGAGTGCCGTTAAAAGAAACAGGGAAAGCGCAAGCAAGGAATACCGTTTAGGGAGCATATTATCCTTGCGGAGATACCATCTTACATATTCTTTCCCGCTATATCCTTCTTGCTGTAAGACGGATAACGCTCGAACGGAAGAAAACAGGCATAAAAATCCCGTCAAGAGGCTTCCGAATATAATTCCGATGATTAAAGTAAATTCCGTCATGAAAAAAACTCCTCTACCGCAAGATGAAAGGCAAGCGGATCGTCCAAATGCGCAAAATGCCCGCAGTCTTTTAGCACGCGAAGTTCGCTCCCCTTAATACGGGAAAGGTATTCCCGAATACAAACAAGGGGCGTTTCTTCGTCCTTTTCCCCATTGATAAACAGAACGGGACGGGAAACGCTTTCCGCCGCGACGCGCAAATCTTCGTTGACAATTTTTTTATAACTTTCCCGCATCACGGGAGAAAGGGTACGGTATTCTTCGCTCCCAAACCTTTTTTCCGCAAAGGAGGGCGCGATTTTTCGGCAAATACGGTATGCTCTTACCTTTGCCCGATAGGCAAGCGTACGTTTTTTGACAATCCCCGCGCACCCGCAAAGCACCGCCTTGTCAAATAAATTTTCCCGCGATAAACACTTTATCGCAACCCGTCCGCCAAACGAATGCGCGATGACGTGCGGGAAGAAAATCCCGAGCGATTGCATCGTTTCTTTCGTCCAACGGCAATAGTCGTCAAGCGAATAGGGGGAAGAAAGCGGCGCGTTTTCGCCAAATCCGGGAAAATCGACCGCGGTAACACGGTAAAATTTTGAAAAGTAAGCAATTTGCGGATAAAAACTTTCCTTTGAGGAAAGATATCCGTGCAAAAGGAGAAGATCTTTCCCCTCCCCTTTTTGAACGACTCCCTTCAATCGATCACCTTTTTCATAACCAAAGCGTCTTCGCCGTCTTTATAATATTTTCGGCGAACGGAAAGAAAGCAAAAACCGTGCTTTTGATAGAGCATTTGTGCAGGCACGTTGGACGCGCGCACTTCCAAAAAGAGCGTTTTTACCCCTCGAGAGGCAGCCTCTTCCGTCAAAAGCGTTAAAATACGGTCCCCTCGCCCCGCGCGGCGATAATTTTCCGCCGTAGCAATGAGGGGAATTTCCCCTTCGTCAAACAAAAAACTCAACCCGCCGTACGCAGTGATTTCCCCGTCCTCTTCCAAAAGAACGCCGTAAAAACGATCGGACAAAAAGGAATCGGCGAGCATTTGCAAATTCCACGCGTCGGTGGGAAAACACACCTCTTCGAGCGCGGCAATTTTTTTGAGATCTTCAAATTTCCATGCCCGCGCGATCATCTATTCTCCTCCGCGGACGACCGACGGATATACAACGCCGTCAGCGCTTCCGCGCTGATTTTGGGCTTATTTTCAATCGCTCGGAAAAGCCCCTCGGCGGGATTGACCTCTTCATATTGCATCGGAACGGGCTCCGCCGCCGCAAAAGGAACCTCCCCGTACGCAGTTTGCGCCTCTTCTTTTGAGCAGTAGCAAGGCGTTTTTACGGGAACTCCCTTTTCGTACGGACAAGCATAGACATAGCCGTGCCCCGCGTCGACAAGGGCAAGAACGCGTTCCCATTCTTTAGCGTATGCAATACAGTCGAATGAGGTTACGGCGACTGCGGGTTTTCCGCACGCCATGCAAAGTCCTTTTACCGTTGCAATGCCGATACGGATTCCCGTAAACGAACCGGGACCTACGACGGCGGCGAAAAAATCGCACTCGTTCGGGGTGAGGTTGGCACGGGAAAGCGCCTCGTCGATTTTATCCATGACGAGAACGGAATGTTTGAGCGCACAGTCCCGTTCGTAGACGGTAATGAGCCGTTCTCCGTTGTAGGCAAGTACCGTTAAATGCTTGCCGCTTGTGTCGATTGCAAGATATTTCAATACCGTATCATCCTTTCGCCGTCCGAAATCTTTTCTATGACGACGCGCTTGCAGTTGGGCGGAAGTAGCCCCGCAATGTTTTCGCTCCATTCCAAAACGCAAATTTTCCCTTCGGAAAGGGGATCGGCAAGCCCCATGCACTCCGCTTGCATTTCCGACTGAATGCGGTAGCAATCGTAGTGATAAAGCCGATCGCCGTAACAGTTCATATAGGCGTACGTAGGGCTTGTTACCTCTTCTTCAATTTGAAGCCCTTGCGCAAGCCCTTTGACAAACGCCGTTTTTCCTGCCCCCATCTCCCCGTCTAACAGGAGTACGTCGCCTGCGCAAAGCGTCTTTGCATACTCTTTTGCAAATGAAATTGTTTCCGCTTCCGAGCGGGAGAAAAATGTTGCCATACGCAATTATTATACCGCATACGCCTCGATTTTGCAATCGTTTCTCCGATTTTTCCCGCGCGCCGCTTTGTAAAAAAAGGCTTTGCCGTTTTTGCAAAGCCTTTTTTCGCTTATTCTGTTTTTTCCGCTTCCGTCAAAGCCTCTTCTTCCGCGCCCGTTTGAGGTAAGGGTACCGATTTTTCTTGCTCTACCGCCCTTCTTTTTCGCGATTTCATCTTTAAGTCGAACTTATTCGACGTCATTTTAATAAAGCGGGAAAGCGGTTTGTAAAGGAGGAATACGACGATACTGATGCCAACGCTCTTGATCAAGTTAAAGAGTAAAACAAAGTGCCATAAATCCGCAAAAAACGCTACGGGATCAAAGCCCATGAGTTCGCCGTACAGGGGGAAATTGATAAAACGGTTGACGAGCAAACTTACACCGATCTGCATGATACAAGCGCATCCGATAAAAACGCACACCCATTTTCTCCCCTTTAAGTAGCGGTATCCCACGGAAGGAATGATGACGTACGACGTCGACATCAAAAAATTTGCAACCTCTCCCACCCCTGCCGTAGAGGACTTGGTAAGGCACAGCAACTCTTTGACGATAATGGAAAATACCGCCTCGATCGGCCCGAAGATAAACCCTTCTATCATGAAAAAGACGTTTGCAAAGTCAAATTTCAAAAAGGGCGCGGCGGGAAAGATAGGAAATTCCAAAAAAGTTACGACGAATGCAAGCGCCGTAAAAATTGCCATATACGCCATGCGCGGGGCTGTAAAGTGCGCGCGGATTACCTCGACCGCACTTTGCTTTTGCTTTTGTTCTTCTTGCATAAAACACCTCTCGTTTTTATTCCCGAACCGTCCTTTGAACGAAAAACGCGCCCCAAAAAAGGGGCGCGAAAAGATACGTCTTCCGCCTTTCTTTTATCATCCGGACTATACCGTCGGTACGGGAATTGCACCCGTTCGGGAACTTGCGTTCTTCGCAGACTTTACTGCCGGTGGAGAATTGCACTCCGCCCCAAAGAAAGATTCGATTTTCTATATTATAGCATGCTTGCTTAAAAGGCGCAAGCGATTTACGCGATATCGTCCGCGTAGATGGGGAATTTTTCGCAAAGCGCAGCCACTTCTTTTGCAACTTCTTCTACGGCTGCGTCCTTTTCGCGAATGATCTTGGTAACGAGATCGGCAATTTTTTCCGCTTCCGCTTCCTTCATTCCGCGAGAAGTGATGGCGGGCGTCCCGATTCTCACCCCGCTCGTAACAAACGGAGAAGTCGTTTCAAAGGGAATGGTATTTTTGTTCGCCGTAATATGCGCGCAATCGAGAAGCGCTTCGAGTTCTTTCCCCGTCATGTTTTCCTTTCTCAAATCGACGAGCATGAGGTGGTTGTCCGTTCCGCCCGAAACGAGGCGAACGCCGTTTTCCGTAAAACGCTTTGCCATTGCCGCCGCATTGAGTACGATTTGCTTTTGATACGCCTTAAATTCGTCCGAAAGCGCTTCCTTAAACGCGACCGCCTTTGCCGCGATGACGTGCATCAAAGGTCCACCCTGCGTACCGGGGAAAATGGCTTTATCGATCGCTTTTCCGTACTGTTCTTTACACATGATGACGCCGCCGCGCGGTCCGCGAAGGGTTTTGTGCGTCGTCGTCGTAACAAAATCGGCATACGGAACGGGTGAAGGATGCAATCCCGCCGCAACAAGCCCTGCAATGTGCGCGATGTCCACCATCATGAGCGCGCCTACCTTATCGCAAATGGCGCGAATGCGTGCAAAATCAATGGTGCGAGGGTATGCGCTCGCGCCCGAAACGATGAGTTTGGGCTTGCATTCAAGGGCGATCTTTTCCATTTCGTCGTAATCGATTACTTCCGTTTCCGCCGAAACGCCGTAAGGGACGATATTGAAATAACTGCCCGAAATATTGACGGGGGATCCGTGCGTCAAATGTCCGCCGTGAGAAAGATTCATTCCCATAATCGTATCGCCCGGTTTGAGCATTGCAAAGTAAACGGCAAAGTTTGCCTGCGCCCCGCTGTGAGGCTGTACGTTGCAGTACTCACAGCCGAAAATTTCCTTTAAGCGGTTGCGCGCAAGATCTTCCGCCACGTCGACGAATTCGCATCCGCCGTAATAACGCTTACCGGGATACCCTTCCGCATACTTGTTGGTGAAATGGCTTCCCATTGCCGCCATTACCGCGGGGGATACGATATTTTCGCTCGCAATCAATTCAATATTTCCGCGCTGACGGGAAAGTTCTTTTTCCATCGCGTCGTAAAGTTCGGGATCTGCTTGTTTGATACAGGACATGTCGATCATCGGAATACCTCTTTGTTTTTTCGTTTATTTTATCACTCCTTGCGCAAAAATGCAAGGATATGACGTTCTATTGTCTTTTATTCGTTAAATATTATTTTCGATAAATGCCTTCAAAACTGCCTTGGGAACAAATCCAAGGTTGTGCGCCTTGACTTTCCCCTCTTGGAATACGTAGACGTCGGGAATGGACATCACGCCGAGCGCCATCGCCACCTCTTCGTTTTGGTCAATATCCACTTTGACAAATTCCGCACGGGAAGAAAGTTCGCTCGCCACCTCGTCCATGACGGGCGCAAGCATACGGCAAGGTCCGCACCACGAAGCCCAAAAATCGCAGACGACCGTCTTTCCGCTCGCAATCAAGTTCTTCAATTCTTCTCCATTGATTTCTCTTACAAATTTAGACATTATTATCCTCCTTAATCTTTGAATAAGTATTGCGCAAGTTCTTCAAATTTCACCTTTTCCGAAGTGGAGTCTTTCATATTTTTCACTTGCGCCGCACCCTCTAAAAGTTCGTTTCCGCCGATGACGGCAACGTAGTTTGCGCCCACTTTATCCGCATACTTAAACTGCGCTTTGATCGAGCGATTCATCAAATCGACCTCGCAAGAAATTCCCGCTTTTCTTAACTCCGTTGCAAGAGAAAAGGCTTTTTGGCGGGACGGTGCGTCCATGCCCGCAAAATAACACGTAGGCGCACTCATCGGAGGCATAGGCGCATTTTCCGCCTCCATAACCATCAACAGACGCTCCATGCCCGCGGCAAAGCCGACTGCAGGAACGGATTTTTCGCCCATTTGTTCGAGCAAAGAGTCGTACCTGCCCCCACCGCACACCGTTCCTTGCGCACCCGCGGCGGACGTTACAAACTCAAACACGGTACGGCTGTAATAGTCAAGCCCGCGCACGATGGACGGGTTGATTTCATAGGCGATCCCCGCCTCCGTAAGGAGCGTTTTTACCTCGTCAAAGTGCGAAGCGCAATCGGGGCAAAGATAGTCTAAAATACGGGGCGCACCCGCCGTGATCTTGCGGCAACGCTCGTCCTTACAGTCGATGATGCGCATCGGATTCTTTTCAAACCGCGCGTTGCAATCGGGGCACATCTCCTCCAAATGCGGGCGGAAATACTCTTTCAGCGCCGCATGATAAGCCGCGCGGCACTCCTTGCATCCGATGGAATTGATTTGCAGTTTTACCTGCTTTAACCCGAGTTTTTTCAAGAAAATATCGGCAAGAATGATCACTTCCGCATCTGCCTGTGCGCCGCTCGCGCCGTACAGTTCCACGCCGAATTGATGGAATTCGCGCAGTCTGCCCGCTTGCGGACGCTCGTAGCGAAACGCCGGAATCAGATAGTACATCTTTGCGGGCAATACTCCGCCCGCCATGCCGTTTTCGATAAACGAACGCGCGACGCCCGCCGTTCCTTCCGGCTTTAAGGTGATCGAGCGGTTTCCCTTATCGAGGAAGGTATACATCTCCTTCGTAACGATATCCGTCGTATCCCCTACTCCGCGTAAAAAGAGTTCGGTATGCTCGAAAACGGGCGTGCGAATTTCCTTAAACGAGAACAACTCCGCCGTTTTGCGCGCCGTTTCCTCAACAAATTGCCACAAGTGCGATTGCGAAGGAAGTACGTCTTTTGTGCCCTTTGGAATGTTAATCATAATGCTCCTTTATTTTACGATCTCGCCGAGCAACCGCCCGACTGCGTTCAGTGCTTCTTTATGTCCGTGCGATGCCGCCGCATTGTAGTAAAACAGCGCGCGGCGGGGATCTTTTTGGACGATTTCCCCGTTCAAATAACATACGCCGAGGTTGTATTCGGCGGGTGCAAACCGCTGTTTCGCCGCTTCTTCGTAATAGGAAAGCGCCTTTTCGCCGTTCTTTTTGACGCCGATACCCTTTTCGTATGCAACACCGAGGTTGTACTGTGCGGGCGCGTATCCTGCCTCCGCCGATTTTTCCCACCACTTAACGGCACGCTTTAAGTCCGCCGTTCCGCCCGCTCCGCTTTGATAGTAAACGCCGAGGTTGTACTGCGCAATCGGATCGGTCTTTGCCGCTTGGGTGAGGATAGCAACGTCCATTTCTTCCATAATCGCTCCGCTTATAACACGTATTTTTTCAAATCTCTGTCTTTGGTAATCTTGCTCAAATGTTCCTCAACGTACGCGCGGTTGATTTCTACGGGAATGACGGGATAATCGCCTCCGCCCGCGTTAAAGGAAATATCTTCCAGCAAAAATTCCATCACGGTATGCAATCTTCTCGCGCCGATATCCTCGCTCGTGAGGTTGATATCTTCGGAAATTTCCGCGATCGCCTCAATGGCGTCGGGCGTAAACCGCAAATCAATGTTGTCCACCGCGAGGAGCACCGCGTACTGTTGAGTGAGCGAATGCTCGGTGTTCGTCAAAATGTTGACAAAATCTTCCTTGGTAAGGCTCGCAAGTTCGACGGAAACGGGGAACCGTCCCTGTAATTCGGGAATCAGATCTTCCACGCGCGAAACGTGGAACGCCCCCGCCGCGATAAAGAGCATGTAATCCGTCTTGACCGCGCCGTACTTCGTTTGCACCGTACAGCCCTCGACGATAGGAAGAATATCCCGCTGCACCCCTTCGCGCGAGACGTCCGCGCCCGAGGTATTGCCTTTTCCTGCAATTTTGTCAATTTCGTCGATGAAGATAATCCCGTCGTTTTCCGCACGGGAAAGCGCTTCGTCTTGCACGGCGTCGTTATCGATGAGTTTATCCGACTCTTCCGCGATAAACATCTTCATCGCCTCGGAAACGGTGATCTTGCGCTTCTTTTTCTTTTGCGGGAGCATCTCGCCGAAAATAGAGCCGAGGTTGATTGCCGCCCCGCCGGGGACGAGTTCCATGTTCTTCGGCTCGTCTTTGACTTCCGCCTCGATGACAAGTTTGTCGAATACCCCTTTGCGAAGGCTTTCCAGCAAATTCGCCTCGAATACTTCGCGCGCCGTTTCTCCTCTGTCCGCCTTTTTCAAGTCGCAAAGAATGCGTACCATCTTTTCTTCGGCAACCGCCGTCGCTTTGACGGAAACTTCCGCCATCTTTTCATCTTTGACAAGGCGGAACGCACATTCTACGAGGTCGCGCACCATGCCCTCTACGTCCTTCCCCACGTACCCTACTTCGGTGTACTTGGTCGCCTCGACTTTGACGAAGGGTGCGCGGACGAGTTTTGCAAGTCGGCGTGCAATTTCCGTTTTTCCAACCCCCGTCGGTCCCTTCATGATGATATTTTTCGGCGTAATCTCGTCGCGCAATTCGGGCGAAAGTTGTGCGCGGCGGTAACGGTTACGAAGGGCGATCGCCACCGCCTTTTTCGCTTCCGTTTGCCCGATAATGTGTTTGTCCAACTCGTGGACGATCTGTTTGGGTGATAAATTCATATTTCTTCCCTCTTATACCGTTTCGCAAATGATATGGTCGTTGGTGTACACGCAAATTTCGCTTGCGATTTTCAGCGATTTTCTTGCAATCTCTTCGGCGGTAAAATCCGTGTTTTGCGCAAGTGCGCGCGCCGCCGCAAGGGCGTAATTGCCCCCGCTTCCGATGGCGCAAATGCCCTCGTCCGGCTCGATGACTTCCCCCGTTCCCGAAAGAATGAGAAGGGTATCCTTATCCGCCGTGATCATCATCGCGTCGAGTTTTCTACCCACTTTATCCGAACGCCATAAATCGGCAAGTTCGACGGCGGAACGCATCAAGTTCCCCGCAAACTTATTGAGCATGCCCTCAAACCGCTCGGAAAGAGAGAATGCGTCCGTAACCGAGCCGGCAAAGCCGAGCACGACCTTTCCGCCGTAAATACGGCGCACCTTGATTGCCGTATTTTTGAATACGACCGATTCTCCCATCGTAACCTGTCCGTCGCCCGCAATCGCCGTAACGCCGTCCTTTTTAACCGCGCAAATAGTTGTTCCGCGAAATTCCATAATTCCTCCTTACGACAATGTGAGCGCACGAAACTGCTCGATTTCTGCAAGCGCCCGCTCCCCAAGCCGTTGTCTCTTTAATTTTTTATCCCGAATTTCCGCAAAGCCCGCACGCAAAACGCCGTAGTTGGCGTTCATCGGTTGAAAATCGCGGTTGGGCGTTGCAATATAGCGCGAAAGCGCACCGCATACCGTGCTGTCTTCGGGTACTACGGTCGGTTTGCCAACCGCCCTTCTATAAGCGTGAATGCCCGCCAAAAGCCCGCTCATCGCACTTTCTACGTACCCTTCCACTCCCGTAATTTGCCCCGCAAAAAAGAGTTCGGGATTCCCTTTGACGGAAAAGTCCGCATTAAGCACGTCGGGAGAGTTTAGATAGGTGTTGCGGTGCATGACGCCGTAGCGCAAAAACTCCGCGTTTTTCAGGGCGGGAATGAGGGAAAATACCCTCTTTTGCTCCCCGAATTTTAAGTTTGTTTGGCAACCGACAAGGTTGTAACTCGTCCCCGCGCCGTTTTCTTTGCGCAGTTGCAATACGGCGTACGGGCGTTTTCCTTCCCCGTCGAAAAGTCCTACGGGCTTAAACGTGCCGAACCGCAACGTATCCTTTCCGCGGGACGCCATGATTTCTACGGGCATACACCCCTCGAAAATTTCTCGCTTTTCAAACGCGTGCAACGTCGCCTTTTCCGCGTTTATAAGTTCCGTTACAAACGTTTCGTATTCTTCTTTGGTCAAGGGACAGTTGATATAGTCCCCCGTTCCCTTGCCGTATCTGTCCCCCGTGAACGTCGCCGTATCGTCAATGCTGTCCGCCGATACGATCGGCGCGGACGCGTCGTAAAAGTGCAATCCTCCGCCCAACTTTTTAGAGATATCCTCAAACAACTTTCCCGCCGTCAACGGCCCCGTCGCAACGATTCCCCGCTCGGGAAGGACGGATACCTCTTGCGCGACGACGTGAATTTTAGGGCACGACTTTATTTTTTCCGTTACGTATGCGGAAAACTTATCACGGTCAACCGCAAGCGCACCTCCTGCGGGAACGCGCGCAACTTCCGCCGCCTGCATGGTAAGCGAACCGAGCCGCCGCATTTCTTCCTTCAAAAGTCCGCAAGCGTTGCCGTAAACGTCGTCGCTTTTCAACGAGTTAGAACAAACGAGTTCGGCAAAAAGCGGGCTCGCGTGCGCAGGCGTGTAGGCAAGCGGTTTCATATCGATTAAATTTACTTCTATCCCGCGCGTCGCAAGATAGTATGCCGCCTCGCATCCTGCAAGCCCCGCACCGATTACGTCAATCATGATCTTTTCCTTACGGCTCCACGCCGCCTTTTTTGTTTTTCCGCCACGCGCGCCCCTATCGTTAGGCGCCGTTTCAAAGAGCCCTTACGGCTCCGCGCCACCTTTTTTGAATGTGAAAACGCCCCGTTTACGGTTTTACGCCGTCTTTCTTCTTCTCTTCTTTGGGAGGAAGGATTTTATACGAGCACTCTCCGTTCATACACTTTACCGTCCCCCTCAACGTGCGGACAAGCCCGCTATTGCATTGAGGACACTTTTCCCCGATCGGCATATCCCAACTCATAAATTTACATTCGGGATATCCGCTGCAACCGTAATAGATCTTTCCCGTTTTAGACCGCAATTTTTTTGCGGGACGTCCGCAATCGGGACAAGTCCCCTCAAAGACGACGGGTTCTTTTACCTCGCCGAACGGAAGGGTGGATTTGCACTCGGGATAGTTGGGACACGCGAGGAATTTACCGTATTTACCGCTCTTGACCACCATGCGCTCTCCGCACTTGGGACAGTTGACGTCGGACAGTTCCACTTCCCCTTCGCTCACGATGTTCGAGCAAGCGGGATAGTTGGTGCAGGCAAGATATTTTCCGTATTTGCCCGACTTCCTCACCATAGGGCTCCCGCACTTTTCACAAAGAATCTCCGTCGGCTCGTCGCCGTCCGCATTTGCAAAGCGCAGTTTGTCTTCAAACGGAGGATAGAAATCAGCGATAATCGCACGCCAATCCTTTCCGCCCTCTTCGATGTCGTCGAGTTTTTCTTCCATGCCCGCCGTAAAACCGACGTCCATGATATCCGTAAAGTACTTGACGAGAATATCGGTGATGCGGTACGCCACTTCCGTGGGCACCATGTACTTGCCGTCCTTTTCTACGTACTTGCGCTTGTTGAGGACGGAAATAATCGACGCGTACGTGGACGGGCGACCGATCCCCTTGTCTTCCATCGCCTTTACAAGAGACGCGTCCGTATAGCGGATGGGGGGTTTTGTAAACTTTTGATCCGCTTTTATGCCGTTGCAGTCGAGCGCAACCCCCTCGGAAAGCGCGGGTAGTAAGCGGGAAGACGATTCCTCTTCGTCTTCTTTTTTACTCTCTTGATAGATTGCGGTATACCCTGCAAACCGAAGGGTTTTCCCGCTTGCTTTGAGCGAATACTCTCCGTTTTCAATGTCGATTTGCATGGAATCGTACTGCGCATCCGCCATTTGCGAAGCAATAAAGCGTTCGTAAATGAGTTTGTATACGTTAAAATGCTTTTTATCGAGCAATTTTTTTACCGATTCGGGCGTCCGCGTAAGGTCGATCGGGCGAATTGCTTCATGCGCGTCTTGCGCGCCTTTCTTGCTCACGTAAACGTTGGGACGGGAAGGGCAATATTCTTTTCCGAACTTGTTTGCAATAAATTCAAGCGCGGACTTTTGCGCCTCGTCCGAAATGCGGGTGGAGTCGGTACGAATATACGTAACGAACGCGATATGCCCTTCTCCCTCCACGTCGATCCCCTCGTAGAGGTGTTGCGCCATGAGCATCGTTTCCGGCGCCGTCATGCCGTATTTGTTGGAAGCGTCCTGTTGAAGGGTACTCGTCGTAAAGGGCGCGGGCGCATGCGAACGCGCAACCGTCTTTTTCAGTTTTCCTACGACGTATTCGCCGCTTGCAAGGGCGGAAAGAACGCCGTCCGCCTGTTCTTTGCTCGTCGGCTTAAACTTTTTGCCCTTATATTTTTCAAGTACCGCACGGAAGGGGGAGAATTTTTTCTCTTTATCTTGCACTTCCGCCGCGATCGTCCAGTATTCTTCCGGCTTGAACGCCTTAATTTCGCGTTCTCTGTCTACGACAAGGCGAAGCGCAACCGATTGCACCCGTCCTGCGGACAGTCCGTTTTGAATTTTATTGTTGAGCAAGGGGGAAAGTTTGTACCCCACGAGTCGGTCGAGCACACGGCGCGCCTGTTGCGCGTCGACCAAGTTGTAGTTGATCATACGGGGGTGTTTTAACGCATTTTCCACCGCTTTGGGGGAAATTTCGTTAAACTCGATACGGTTTGCCCCGTTCTCGTCCAACCCGAGAACCGTTTGTAAGTGCCAAGAAATCGCCTCTCCTTCACGGTCAGGGTCGGTTGCAAGGTAAACGCGGTCCGCCTTTTGCGCCGCCTCAAAAAGGCGGCGAATCGTCTCCTCCTTCCCGGGGGAAGTTACGTACTTCGGCTCATATCCGTTTTGAACGGAAACGCCGAGCGTCTTTTGCGGAAGATCTCGAATATGTCCGCCCGACGCATCGACGCGGTATTGTCCCTTTAAGTATTTGGAAATGGTTTTCGCCTTGGAGGGCGACTCTACAATAATAAGGTCCATAAAACTCCTTTTCCGTTCGCGACCACCGTCGCGCTGCTATATTTTTCCCTTCATATTGCCGCGTAGCGCTCCCGCTCGCACGACAAGATTTTTCATTTCAAGCGACGACAACACCGCCGCAATTTCGTAAACTTGCAATCCCGCCCGCTCGGCAATTACCGTCGCGTGTACGGTTTCATATTGCTGCGTAGCGGTTGCCCCCCGCTCGCACGACAAGATTTTTCATTTCAAGCGACGATAGCACCGCCGCAATTTCGTAAACTTGCAATCCCGCCCGCTCGGCAATTACCGTCGCGTGCAGTTCTCCACCCTCTTTTAAGACGGAATATACCACGCGCTCTTCTTCCGTGAGAGAAATTTCCTCCTTTTCTTCCGTTTTCATTCCGTAAGCGGATAAAATATCTTCCGCTCCCGTTGCGAGATACGCGCCTTTTTTGATGAGATCGTTACACCCGCTTCCTTGGTCGACGCCCAAATTATAGGGAAACGCAAACACGTCCCTTCCGTATTCAAGCGCAAACGACGCGGTAATAAGCGTTCCGCTCCGTCCCAACTTACCCGACACAACGAGCACGCCTTCCGTCAGTCCCGCCAAAATGCGGTTGCGCGCATGAAAATGATGTTTGCGAAGGGAGGTTTTGAGAGGATATTCGCTGAGAAGAAGTCCCTTTTCCGCCACCCGTTCTTTTAGGGAGGCATGCCCCGCGGGATAACACCCGTCCAGTCCTTGCGGAAGGACGCAAATTAAATTTCCGCTTTCAAGCGCGCCGTCCACGGCGGCACGGTCGCCGCCCTCTGCAAACCCCGTAACGACAACGAAATTTTTAGAAAGCACGCCCGAAATGAGTTTTGTTTGTTTTTCCGCCCAAGGGGGCGTAATCCGCGAACCGACGATTGCAAACTTCCGTTTTGTAAGCAGTTCCCGATTTCCGCGCCCGTACAAAACAAGGGGAGGATCGGGAATTTGTTTTAAGCAAAACGGGTAGTCGTCCGAACAAACGGTAACGGCAAAAATACCATACCGCTCCATGTTTGCGATCTCCCGTTCCGCTTCCGCCTCACGGATTTGGGGGTTACTCATATATACCCGCGATTTTTCCGACTTTATCACCGATTGAGAAATTTCCTCCCAAAAGGGAAACAGGCGGGACGGATCTTTTGCCGCGCGCAAAAGCGCGACCTTTTCCCGCTCGTCCAAAAAAGTTCGCGTGCATAACCAAATGATTGCCCGTTCTTCCGCCGTATATGCCATAAATCAACCTAATTTATCGTAAATGCGGTAAGATACCGCCTCGTAAACGTGCTTGGGAAGGATATTCTCGCTTCCGTCCAAATCGGCAATCGTACGCGCCACTTTAATAATTCGCGCACGGGCACGCGCAGAAAGTTTCATCTTTTCAAACGCAGCGCGTAAAATGCGATCCCCTTCCTCCGAAAGGGTGCAAAATTCTCGAATTTCCTTTTCGCCCATGTCCGCGTTGGTGGAAACGGAGCGTCCCTCAAAGCGGTTACGCTGAATTTCCCGCGCTTTGTCCACCCGTTCTTTCACCGACTGCGAAGACTCCTGCTTTTGGGTAGATACCAAATCGTCGTACTTGATGGAATCCACTTCCACCTGCAAATCGATACGGTCTAACATCGGGCCGGAAACGCGCGCGCGGTAACGGCGGATTTCCGCAGGAGAACACGAACAGGTGAGTTCCGCCGAGCCGTAATTTCCGCACGGGCAAGGGTTCATGCTCGCGCAAAGCATAAAGCGGGCGGGATAGGTAACGACGCCGGAAGAACGCGCAATGGTGATCACCCCGTCCTCAAGCGGTTGACGGAGTGCCTCCAACGTCGAACGCTTGTACTCGGGCAATTCGTCGAGGAAGAGAACGCCTCCGTGCGCAAGGGAAATTTCCCCGGGGTGCACGTTGCGGTTTCCGCCCCCGCACATGGATACCGTCGTCGCCGTATGGTGAGGAGTACGGAAGGGGCGTTCCGTAACAATCCCCTCTTCTCCGAGCGTCCCTGCAACCGAATGGATTTTGGTAATTTCGAGCGCTTCGTCAAACGTCATGTCGGGCATGACGGTAGGAAGACAGCGTGCGAGCATCGTTTTTCCCGTTCCGGGAGGCCCTACCATGAGCAAATTGTGTCCTCCCGATACGGCAATTTCGAGCGCGCGGCGCGCAACGGGTTGCCCCTTTACGTAAGCGAGATCCGCTCCCGCGTTTCCGCTTTTGCGGACGATAAAATCGGACGTTTGGATCGGCTCGATCGGCGCGTGTCCCGAAAGGTGATTGACGACTTCCGCAAGATTGTTTGCCGCGATAATTTCCGCGCCGCCCAAAAAGCGCGCTTCCTTTGCGTTGGCTGCGGGAATGATAAATTTATTGTATCCGTGTCCCTTTGCGGAAATGAGAATGGGCAACACCCCGCTAATCGGGCGCAAATCGCCGTTTAAGGCAAGTTCGCCCAAAAAGACCGTATCCGTAAGATCGCGACCAACGAGTTGTTCCGTCGCTTTCAATAGACAAATCGCAATGGCAAGGTCAAATGCCGCTCCTTGCTTTTTTTGATCGGCAGGCGCAAAATTGACGGTGATTTTATGGAGCGGGAACAACAGTCCGCTGTTTTTTAACGCCGAACGGACGCGTTCTTTCGATTCTTTCACCGCCGTATCGGGAAGCCCTACCATCTCGTACGAAGGCACCCCGCGGTTGATATCCGTTTCTACCTCGATAGGATGCCCTTCTAACCCTTGCAGCGTATAACTGATGACCTTTGCAATCATAATTTTCCCTCTTTCGTATTAACCGAATAACGTTACGAATACCCAGTTGGGCATCGGAATAGAAAAGATAAACGGCGTAAGCAAGACAAAGTACACCGCCAAAAGAACGGCAACAACGATAAGAATGATCTTTCCGACCTTGCATTCGCTCAAATCTTTTACTCCCTTTGCGGCGAGGAAGAATGCGAACACGTATGCCGTTCCGACAAAGAACACGGCGTTGCTTGCAAACGAAGCCGTAATCAAAGAAAGTGCGACCGCCGCAAGCGGAAGAAGAATCGAGCGCATTTCCGCGCGCACCTCTTTGCCCGATTGCTTGCGCACCAAAACCGTGATCAAGCGATAAACCGCATAGACGATGCCCGCGAGCGCCGCGGCAAGCGCAACGTAGTTGACGGACGCAAACGTCCGCGCGTTGATATCACCCGTGCCGACAAAGAGATTGTATGCGAGTTTGAATCCCGACTGCGGCACGGAAAGCGCGTTTTCCCCAACGAATCCGCCGGCAAACGCCTTCCACATCAGTTCAAGCAACCCAAGTTGCGGTGCGGAAGGAACGTCGTACGCTTTGACAAACACGGAATAGACGGGCAAGAATGCAAGAATGGAAACGAGCGCCGCCCCTAAAATAAGCGCCATGCCGAACAAAAGGGGCGCGGTGGTGTTTTTATAGCGGTATTCTGCAGAAACCGCCGCCTTTGCCTCGTCCGGAAGTTCGGACGTTTCCGCTTTTTGCATGTAATACGCCTTTGCCTTTTGTTGGCGAATCATGCCGACTACAAAGAGTGCGACGCTGCCCAAAACGGGAACGGTAAACGCACCGTTGACGCAAATGGAAAGAGCGCCAAAGATCCCCGAGAACAAAACGGGGAGCGCCGATTTGAAGTTCGCTTCTTCCATGCCTTGCGCATAAAAACGGTGCGCCAAGTAGAGGGACGTCATCAAGAAGAAGAGTCCGAACGAAAAAGGCGTACCCACTCTTCCGAGGGTGAGCGTCAATCCGCAAAGCGCGAATAAGAGGGAGAACCAGAACGCCGCTTTATCACTCTTCGTCAAATTTTTAACGAACGCGCGTGCAACCAAAAGAGTGCCGACCGTCGCAAGGAAGGGCAAAAAGCGCAAACCGAACGGGCTCATGCCAAAAATGATTGCCCCGATGGCGAGAAGATCAAACCCGAGCGCGTTGTACGTTCCGTCGATATGATATTTGTTTGCATTGTCAAACGCATTGCCGTTGCGCATTTCCGCAATCGTCATCATAGAATACGCTTCCTCTTCGCCAAAACGGAAGAAGGAGGATTGCGCTAAATTCGGCACGTACTGACTGTCCAAAATCGCCGACGCCTTTTCTACGTCGATTCCGTTGGACTTGTCTTTGTCTACCGTCGCTTTGATGACGGAGCCGTCGTCCGCAAGGAATACGACTTCGTTGACGAGAAGATTGCACGTCGGCGCCGTCAATTCGTAATACGGATAACTGGAAATGTTATAATTCGTTTCGGATAAGTCGTAAGGGGTAAACCAGTTGAAGGAAACCCCCTTCGCGCTTTCTTCCGTTGACGAATAGAGGTTGTCCAACTTCGCTTCGCCAAAATAAGAAGAATACCACGTCGTCGCCGAAACGGTCGAGCGGCGCATGCGAATACTCGCCGTTTGCCCGATTTCGTTGTAAACGGTGCCGACGTTAAAATATACACCCTTTACCGAGGTCTGCTCCTCCCCCTTTTCCAACTTGAAAACGACGGTGGAGCCCTTCTTCAGTTCGTACGCCTGTCCCGTAGGTTGTACGGTACCGAGCGTAGACAAACCGACGAGAAGAAATACGAAGACGAGGATGACGAACGCCACCGTGTACTTCGAAAAAGATTTGATTTTTTCTTTCAGTTTGCTCATAATGCTATTCCTTATTATATGATATTTCCTATTCTAACCGAAACGCCCCCGTTTGTAAATAATTTTCTTATAATTTTTCCAAAAAAATTTTCCTTACTTTCCCGATTATTTTTTCGCTCCTCTCATTTTACTCCCGTCCAAACGTTCTACGTCCGACGGCTCCATAGGCGTTTCGCTTTCAAGATACGCGCTCGGCAATACGACAAGTTGCGCCGTTTGCGACGTCCTCTTCCATATGCAGCCCGCCCCTCTTCCGCCGTTTACCGATTGTCAATGCACAAAAAAAGACGCCGCCCTCTTCCATATGCGTCCCGCACTTGCCCGATAAAATACCTATGGCACCGCTCTTGTCCTTTCCCCTTTCGCATTTGCACAAAACTTTCTCTCCCACCGTCAAACTTTTCTTCACGTCAAAAAAACGCTCTTCCGCCGTTTACCGATTGTCAATGCACAAAAAAAGACGCCGCGCCTTCCGCATGCGTCCCGTACTTGCCCGATAAAACACCTAGGGCACCGCTCTTGTCCTTTCTCCTTTCGCATTTGCACAAAACTTTCTCTCCCACCGTCAAACTTTTCTTCACGTCAAAAAAACGCTCTTCCGCCGTTTGCCGATTGACAATGTACAAAAAAAAGAACGGGTTGTTGACTTTCAACCCGTTCTCTTTTCTCGGTAAATACCGATTACTTGTCTTCCTTAATTTTCGCCGCCTTACCCGTACGGCCTCTGAGATAGTAGAGTTTTGCTCTTCTAACCTTACCTGCTCTTACTACGGTAATGGATGCTACCTTCGGCGAATGAAGGGGAAAACATCTTTCAACGCCAACGCCGAAAGACAAACGTCTAACGGTGAACGTTTCACGGATGCCGCCGTTTTTCTTTGCGATAACGACGCCTTCGAAATTTTGGATTCTTTCCTTGCCGCCTTCGATGATACGGTAGCCAACCTTGACGGTATCGCCTACGTTAAACTGGGGAACGGATTCCTTCAGTCCTTCAGCTTCAATCGCCTCGATCAATCCTTTCATGACTTTACCTCCTGATTCACGCGACGTTCATTCCCAAAAAATGGCAGAGGAACGCCCGAAGTCTTTGGTATTATATAGGATTTTTATAAAAAAATCAACTTATTTTTCATGTTTTTTGCGATTTTTTTCGTGCATGATAAAAAAATTTATCCAAAAAGACTTTTTATCGGGACGCCGCGCTTTGTACCGACGTATACGAATCTTTTCGTTCGCTCAAACGACTTCTTGGACAAGCCTTGTTTTTCTCTCCACTCACGCCAACCTTGCTCGAAAAGGCTTTTTATCGGGACGCCGTGCCTTGCGGATCTTTTTTACGCCCGCGCGTACTCCGCGCCGCACTCTACTCGGGAAGAATTTGATAAATCCCTTGTACCGTTGCATACGAATCTTTTCGTATCAGCGTACGGGATAAGAGATTTCCTTTTTCGTCGTATTTTAACAAGTAACTTTCACTCGCAAGCCCCGCTTTTTCGGCACGAATTTCCTTTTCTTCCGTTCCCTCGACAATTTGCGGGGGCGGCGGATCCATCGTCATGAGCGTTACGCTCTCCGTTTGATAAACGGTTCCGTCCGGCTTGCCGTAAAATTCAAACCCTATCCCCTCTTCTTCCACGCGCATGAGGATATATACGGGAAATTCGCGCGTGTTGACGAATTTCAAATCGCTATACTCGCTCACCATAGCGTCGAGCGACGGTTTGACGTACCCGATCGAAAGGGAGTGCGCGCGGCTTTCGGTGATTTTCATTCCCGCAAGAAGCGCGGCGTTAAAGAGAGTTGTGCTCGTTTGACAAACGCCCCCGCCGATTCCGTCCGTAAACTGTCCGTTTTGAATGACCGTCGCCATTTGAAATCCGTTTTCGGGCGTCCTGAGCCCCACTCGACCGTTAAACGAAAATTCTTCGCCCGCTTGAAGCACCGTGCCTGCGCAGCGCGCGGCGGAAAGAAGAATGTTTTCCACACGCGGAACGTTATTCTTGTCAAAATAGGTGGTAAACGACGACAGCTTTTGCGTATATTCCCGCAATTTTTCTTCGGAAACGTCTGCATTGCGCTCCTCGACGTTCAACGTAACCTCTTCCGCGCCCGAAGCAAGAGCGGACGTTAAATCTTGCGTTAAACGCGCGTAATTGCACGCGCGCGCCCGTTCTTCTTTGGTATACGTAAGCGTTTCGTCGGTTAAAAATACTTCCGCATTTTTCCCTTCCCGAGCGTTTTCTTTGCAGATGCGCTCCGCCTCTTCTTCCAAATCCGCCCACGTACGGGTAACGTGAACGAAGAGCGTTTCCCCTGCTTTTGCCCCCTTCAAAACGCTTTTTGCATCGCTGGAAAAGGACAGTTGCGGATAGCGGTAAACGTAATCTCCCGTCGGCGTGTGCACGGTAAGGGGCGGAAGTTCTTCCGCAATGCGGTTACCGACCGCTTCCTCCGCCTCCGAAAGCGTCATTCCGCCGACCTCGATCCCTTGAACGACAACGCCTTCCTCGATCCGTTTTTCCATGCACCCCGAATAAAAAAACGCGCTCCCCGAAAGGATGAGCGCGCAAACAATTTTGCATAACCGCAACATCGCATCCCCCTTTGAGGCGGATTAGCGGAGTTTTAACCTCTCCATTAGCGCATGGCTCGCCTCAAAAAACGGGCTGCCGATTTGCACCTTGCCGTCGTCGAAGTGAAAATCCGAACCGCCCGTCTGCAACAAACGGTGTGCGCATGCAAGCGATTGAAAATATTCCGTCTCTCTTTGAGTATGCGTCGTATAAACACATTCTATACCGTCCAAGCCTGCCGAAACGAGGCGGGAAATAAGCGCTTCTTTTTCTTTCTCCGTCTTTTGAATACGCCCGGGGTGCGCCAAAACGGCAATGCCGCCCGTTTTGTGAATCACGTCGATCGCCTGAACGGGAGAAGGGCGCATCAGCCCGGAATACGCGGGTTTTCCCTTTTGAAAATATCCCTCGTACAATTCCCCGACGCTCTTTCCCGTTTGTTTGGAAAACGCGCGTACTACGTGCATGGTATGCACGGGAGCGTCTTTTTTTAACCGTTCTTTTTCCACGTCGGAAAAACGGACGTTTGTCTTGAAAATTTCATTCCCCCTGCCAACCATGTCCAAGGCACGGGCAATTCCGCTCTCCTTCCTCGCTTCTAAAAAGTCCGTATATGCGCCGTTTCGCGCGCAACCGTACCCAAGCACGTGGATTTTTACGTCTTCATAGGCGGATATCTCCCACCCGTGTACGAAGGAAAGCCCAAATTCTAAAGCGGCGCGCTGTTTTTCTTCCGCGCCTTCCATGCTGTCGTGGTCGGTGATGGAAAAGAAAGCAAGTCCCGCACGCTTTGCCCGTTCGGCAATGGCATAAGGGGAAAACAATCCGTCCGAATAGACGGAGTGAACGTGCATATCGCCCCGCATGGAGCCTCCTTTTATCGGACGATCTTTCCGCCCGATACCCTAATCTTATTCGTTTCCGTGCCGTAAAGCACCCGCTCCGCGTGCGTGCAAGTTAAGATACATTGCAACCCTTCTACCCGCGCCAGCAACTTTTTGCGGAACGTCTTTTATCGGACGATCTTTCCGCCCGATACCCTAATCTTATTCGTTTCCGTGCCGTAGAGCACCCGCTCCGCGTGCGTGCAAGTTAAGATACATTGCAACCCTTCTACCCGCGCCAGCAACTTTTTGCGGCGGGGCAGGTCAAGTTCACTCATTACGTCGTCTAATATCAAAACGGGCGTTTCTCCCGAAAGACGTTTGAAAATTTCCACTTCGGCAAGTTTCATCGAAAGCGCAGCCGTACGCGTTTGACCTTGGGAAGCAAACCCCTTTGCTTCTTTTCCGTCGATGAAAATACGAACGTCGTCGCGATGCGGTCCAACCGTCGTATACCCAAGACGCAAATCCCTCTCGTATGCGGCGGAGAGTTCCCCGTTCAATCTTTCCGCAATCTCCTCTTCCGTACCCTCGTATTCCTTTTCCGTCGAAAGCGTCAACCCTTCTCCCCCGTCCGTCAAAAATGCGTGCGCTTCGCCCGCAAGCGGAGAGAGCATTTGCAAATACTCCTTTCGATGCAAGATAATCGTCGCGGCATAGCGGGAAAGTTGTTCGTCCCAAACGGGAAGCGTTTCGAGCACCATCGAAACGTCCCGCTCTTTTAAGAGGTTGTTTCTTTGGTCGAGAATTTTATGATAGCGCAAAAGTGCCGTGCAATAGGCGCGAGAAGTTTGCGAAATGGACAAGTTCAAAAACCGCCGACGCTCGTCCGGTCCGTCTTGAATGAGGCGAAGTTCCCCCGGAGAAAAAAAGACGCTGTTCATATTGCCGAGCAAATCGACGGCGCGCGCGATCTTATTTCCGTTGACGCGCAGTTCCCGTTTATTGTCGTAAATGTCCGCTTCGAGCAAAACGTTTCCGTAACGGTTTTCCGCTTCCGCACGGATATAAGCATATTCCGCTCCCGTTTTGATGAGTTGGCGGTCGTGGCGAATGCGCAACGAAGCGCCCGTGCAAAGATAAAATACGGCTTCCGCGCAGTTGGTTTTCCCCTGCGCGTTTTTGCCGAACAGCACGTTAATCCCTTCGGAAAAGGCGAACGTTTCGTCCTCGTAATTTCTAAAATTGTGTAACGTTAATTTTTTTATGACCATTTGATTGAAAAATTTTGCAAAAACACTTTCTTTTTCGGCGATTTTGTACTATAATTTAATCACATTATACCAAAAAATAAGAAAAAGAGAAAGCGTTTCAGAGGAAAAAATGACGGAAAAAGCACACTACGAATTTTTATGGGAAAAAATTAAAGAGCGGGCGGAAAAAATTGCCACCCCTATCGGCTACAATACGTACGTCGAACCGCTCGTTCCCGTTGATCTTATCAACAAGAAAATCGTCCTCCGCGCGGAAACGGAAATCGCCGCGAGCACGATTGAAAAATCGTTCAGAGGAAAACTGCGCGAAGCCATTTCGGCTGCGGAAGTGGGCTTGAACGACTTTATCGTCGTCGTCGACGGAAGCGATACGTATACGGTACACGAAGAGGCGGACGCCTTGCAAGAGGCGGAACCCGTCGCTCTCGATAAGCGGTATACTTTCGATTCGTTCGTCGTCGGCTCTTCCAACAAGTTTGTATACGCCGCGGCAAAATCGGTTGCGGAAGCGCCGGGGGAAAACTTTAATCCCCTTTACATTTACGGCGGAACGGGTTTGGGGAAGACGCACTTGATGCAAGCGATTGCAAACGAGATCACCATCAAAAAGCCGACGCTGAAAGTGCTTTACACGACGAGTGAAAAATTCCTCAACGAGTACGTTGACAGTATGTACGCGAAAAAGGGCGCGGGACGGGACAACGAAATCCGCTTCCGCAACCGTTACCGCAACGTCGACGTCCTCATCATTGACGACGTTCAATTTTGGGCGGGAAAATACGGGGTACAAGAAGCCTTCTTCCATACCTTCAACGAACTCTCCGCACAAAATAAGCAAATCGTCATTTCGTCCGACTGTCCCGCAAAGGACTTGACCACACTCGAAGAACGCCTTCGCACCCGTTTTGAAGGAGGCTTGATTGCAGACATTCAACCGCCCGATACGGAAACGAAGGTCGCCATCTTAAAGCGCAAGGCGCTTGAAAAGAAATACGTCATTCCCGAAGAAGTGCTTTCTTTCCTCGTGCGCGGATCGGACAACAACGTGCGCACCTTGGAAGGACGGCTGAACAAGGTCATCTTCGCAAGCAAATTGCACGAAGCGCCTATTACGCTCGCACTTGCGGCGACCGCTTTGCAAGAATCGGTCAACGTGGAAGAACAGGAAGAACTCACCCCCGAAGCGATCATCCGCGCGACCATTTCTTACTATTCCATTACGCGCGCCGATCTTTTAGGGAAGAGTAAGCGGCAAGAATTTGTTCGCGCTCGGCAAATTTGCACCTATTTAATGTGCGAAATGCTTTCCCTCCCCCTCGTTACCATCGGCAAAGAGATGGGCGGAAGGGACCACGCAACCGTCATTCACTCGCGCGATAAAGTAACCGAACTTCTCCGCGTCAACGACGCCATTGCAAAGGGCGTAAACGACATTAAGAGCATCGTGCTCAAACAGTAAGAAAAGCCCCCGCGCGGGGCTTTTTTAAGGAGTATTATGACAGAATTTTCCGAAGGACAATACGACGCCGTCGTCATCGGTGCTGGACACGCCGGTTGCGAAGCCGCGCTCGCGCTTGCGCGCACGGGGCTTTCTACCGTCATGCTCACCTTAAACCTCGATTCCATCGGGTTTATGCCGTGCAATCCGTCCATCGGCGGAACGGCAAAAGGACACCTCGTGCGGGAAATTGACGCGCTCGGCGGAGAAATGGGCGTAAACGCGGACAAAACCGCCCTTCAAGTACGCATGCTCAACGTCGGAAAGGGCGCGGCGGTACAATCCCTTCGCGCGCAATCGGATAAAAACGCATACCACCGCGAAATGAAACGGGTGCTTGAAAACACCCCGCTTTTGCGTATCGTACAAGGGGAAGCCTCCGAAATTTTAACGGACGGAGGCAAGTGCGTGGGCGTAAAAACCGCATACGGTGGCGTTTTTTCGTGCCGTGCCGTCGTCATTGCGACGGGAACGTATCTCAATTCGGACACCATTACGGGCGAAGTAATCGAACACAAAGGGCCGAACGGATTTTCCAACGCCACACGTTTGAGCGACGCGCTTTCCGCCCTTGGATATACCGTACGCCGATTTAAGACGGGAACTCCCGCTCGGCTTGACGGGCGCAAAATCGACTATTCCCGCCTCTCCGTACAAGAGGGCGATCCGAACGTTTACCCCTTCTCCTTTTTGAGCGACGGCGTGCCGCAAGCGCAAACGCCATGCTATTTAACGTATACAAACGCGCGCACGCACGAAATTATTTTGAACAACTTGGATCGCGCTCCCCTTTACAACGGAACGATTTCTTCGACAGGCCCCAGATATTGCCCTTCTATTGAAACGAAGGTCGTCCGTTTTTCAGACAAAGAGCGCCATCAACTTTTCCTCGAACCGGAAGGTGCGGATACGACGGAAGTTTACGTTCAAGGGCTTTCCACCTCCCTTCCGCACGACGTTCAAAAAGAGATGTACCGATCCGTCGAAGGGTTGGAAGAATGCGAACTCGTGCGCTACGCCTATGCGATCGAATACGACTGTATCGACACGCTCGACGTTCTTCCCACGCTTGAATTTAAGAAGATCGAGGGCGTCTACACGGCAGGACAGATCAACGGCACGAGCGGATATGAAGAAGCGGCGGCACAGGGCTTAATTGCGGGGCTCAACGCCTCCTTAAAGTTGCGCGGGCTTCCTCCCCTCGTTTTGCGGAGAGATCAAGCGTACGTCGGCGTTTTGATCGACGACCTCGTTACAAAGGGAACGGACGAGCCGTACCGCATGATGACTTCCCGCGCGGAGTTTCGACTCACTCTCCGCCAAGACAACGCGGACGAGCGTTTAACGCAAATCGGATACGATTGCGGGCTCGTAACCAAAGAGCGGTACGAACGTTTCCTTTCCCGCCAAGCGTTAAAGACGCAAACCCTCGACGCATTAAACGGACGCGCCGATCAAAAGACGGCAGACGCGCTCGTGCAAGAATTTGGCTACCCCCCGTTGACGGGAGGCGTTACGTATGCCGACCTCATTCGGCGCAACATCCCTCTTACGACGATCCGCGAACGATTTTCTCTTCTTTTTGATTTACCCAAGGATATCGCCGATTGCGCGGAAACGGAAGTGCGATACGCGGGCTACCTGAAAAGCAGTTACGAGCAAATTGAAAAGGCGAAAAAAATGGAGGAACGCTTACTCCCCCCCGACCTTGACTACTTACACGTGGAAGGATTACGGTTGGAAGCACGGGAAAAACTCGACCGCATCCGTCCCCTCAACCTTGGACAAGCGGAACGTATTTCGGGCGTAAACCCCGCCGACATTGCCGTTTTAATGGTCTATTTGAGTATGAAACGAGAAAAATAGTAAAGCGCGCCCGTTTTTACGGGCGCGCCGCTTATTGTACTGCTTTCTTCCCACGCGGGAATTTTATTTTTTAATAGACGAAGCGCGCCCGTTTTTACGGGCGCGCCGCTTATTGTACTGCTTTCTTCCCACGCGGGAATTTTATTTTTTAATAGACGAAGCGCGCCTGTTTTTACGGGCGCGCCTTTTTTTTAACAGTTATTTTAATCCGTCGATATAATCGCATGCGGCGAGGGCGGCAATCGCACCGTCCGACATGGCGGTTGCAACTTGGCGCACTTTTTTTCCGCGGCAGTCCCCCGCGACAAAAATCCCCTTCCGCTCGCAAACGCAACTTTCATCTACGTCCGCATAGCCGTATGCATTTAACGGAAGGACGTTTTGGAACGGCTCGTTTTGCGGAATCAACCCAACGGCAACGAATACGCCGTCCACGTCCAGCGAACGCGTTTCGCCCCCGGTTTTGATGACGACGCCGCGCAATTCCCCCTCTCCGTAAAAGGATTCTACCAAAGAGGAAAGAATCATCTCCACGTTTTTACGAGAAGAAAGTTGCTCTACCAACTTGCCCTCTCCCGTGAAATGGTCTAAATTTTGCACAACGTATACTTTTTTTGCAACGTCGGAAAGGAGAATCGCCTCCTGAAGCGCCGAGTTTCCGCCGCCGATGACGGCGACCGTCCCGTCTTTATAAAACGCTCCGTCGCATACGGCGCAAAAGGAAATGCCGTTGCCGACGTACCCTTCTTCTCCGTCCACGCCGAGCATACGGTGGCGTGCGCCGACGGCAATGACGACCGCTTTTGCCTCGTACGTTCCGCTGTCCGTTTCAACCGTTTTTACCTCGCCGTCCGCAACGGAAAGCACTTCCGCGCACTCCATGTCCGCGCCCTGTTCGAGCACTTGTTCGACGAGTTTTTCGGCAAATTCATTCCCCGTCAGTTGCAAAAAACCGGGGATATTTTCCACTTTGGGAGAAAAGGTTATTTGTCCGCCGAACGTCCCCTTTTCGATTACGAGAACGCTCTTGTTTGCCCGACGGGCATATAAGGCGGCGGTCAGCCCCGCAGGGCCGCCGCCGATGACGATAATGTCGTACATAATTTTACGCCTTAATATATTTTTTGATATCCGAAACGCCCGCGTATTTTTCGACCGCGCCGTCTTTTACGACGACGAGGGTGGGCGCTTGCTTAATTGCAAACTCTTTTGCGAGATCCGCGTGTTCGTCCGCAAGCAGTTTTTCGTACGCGATCCCCGATTTATCGAGGAAGGAGCACGCAATTTTGCAGTTGGGGCAAGTTGCCGTCGTAAAGAGATAAACCCCTTCTTTTGCGTCCGCGCACCCACTTTCTTCCGCCTGCGCGGTGGGCGCACCGTGCGTCAACTTGCTCGTTGCAATGTTGTATACCTTTCTGTCTTTATACTCTTGCGCTTTGCCGTCGTTCCAGTTTTGAACGGGACGGTAGTACCCCGTAATACGGCTGTAAACTTCCGTCTTTTCTCCACACTCGGGGCAGACGTACTGTTCTCCCGCAATGTAGCCGTGATTTTTACATACCGAATAGGTGGGCGACAAGGTGTAATAAGGAAGACTGTAATTTTCCGCAATCTTACGCACGAGCGTCGCCGCCGCTTTCCAATCGGGCAACTTTTCGCCGAGGAAGGCATGGAATACCGTTCCCGAAGTGTAGAGCGTTTGCAAGCCGTCTTGTACGTCGAGCGCCGTGAAAATGTCTTCCGTGTACCCGACGGGAAGGTGCGAACTGTTGGTGTAATAGGGCGTTCCGCCGTTTGCGGATGCCGCCGTGATGATATCGGGATACCTCTTTAAGTCGTGCTTTGCAAGGCGGAACGAGGTGGATTCCGCAGGCGTAGCCTCGAGGTTGTACAAATCGCCGTATTTCTCTTGATAGTCGGAAAGGCGTTCGCGCATATGATTGAGCACTTTTTTGGTAAATTCTTGCGCTTTTTCTTGCGTGAGGTCGGCGCCGATCCACTTTGCGTTGAGCGACGCTTCGTTCATGCCGACAAGTCCGATGGTCGAGAAGTGATTGTTAAACGTACCGAGGTAGCGCTTGGTGTAAGGATAAAGCCCTGCGTCAAGCAACTTGGTGATGACCGTGCGTTTTACTTTAAGCGAACGCGCGGAAATATCCATCAAGCGATCAAGACGGGCAAAAAAGTCCTTTTCGTCCTTTGCCACGTACGCAATTCTCGGCATATTGATGGTAACAACGCCGACGGAGCCGGTACTTTCGCCGCTTCCGAAGTAACCGCCCGACTTTTTGCGCAATTCGCGCAAGTCAAGGCGCAAACGGCAACACATACTTCTAACGTCGCTCGGTTCCATATCGCTGTTGATATAGTTGGAGAAATAAGGCGTTCCGTACTTGGACGTCATTTCAAAGAGCAACTTGTTGTTTTCCGTTTCGCTCCAATCGAAATTGCGCGTAATCGAATAGGTGGGGATCGGATATTGGAATCCGCGCCCGTTTGCGTCCCCTTCGATCATAATTTCAATGAACGCCTTATTGACGAGGTCCATTTCCTTTTGGCAGTCTTTATACTTAAAGTCTACCTCTTTTCCGCCGATAATACAGTTGAGTTCGGCAAGGTCGGCAGGAACAACCCAGTCGAGCGTGATGTTGGAAAACGGCGCTTGCGTCCCCCATCTGCTCGGCGTATTTACCCCGTAGATGAACGATTCGATGCACTTTTTCACCTGATCGTAACTTAAATTATCAATTTTTACGAACGGCGCAAGATAGGTATCGAAGGAGGAGAACGCCTGCGCACCCGCCCATTCGTTTTGCATGATACCGAGGAAATTGACCATTTGATTGCAAAGGGTACCGAGGTGCTTTGCCGGAGCAGACGTAATCTTTCCCGTAACGCCGCCCAACCCCTCTTGAATGAGTTGTTTGAGCGACCAACCCGCACAATACCCCGTAAGCATGGACAAATCGTGAATGTGAATGTCCGCATTGCGGTGCGCGTTTGCAATTTCGTCGTCGTACACTTCGGACAACCAGTAGTTTGCGGTGATCGCGCCCGAGTTGCTCAAAATAAGCCCGCCGACGGAATAGGTAACCGTGGAATTTTCCTTTACGCGCCAGTCGTTGATTTGAAGATAGTTATCGACGATTTCTTTATAGTCGAGAACGGTATTGCTGAGATTACGAATCTTCTCCCGTTGACGACGGTACAAAATGTACGCCTTCGCGACGTCGTCGTACCCCGCCTTGATGAGTACGGATTCAACGCTGTCTTGAATGTTTTCAACGGAGATCGCCCCGTCTTCTACCTTCGGCTCAAAATCCGCCGTAACTTTCAAGACGAGGAAATCAATCACCTCGGGATGATAGTTTTTCTCGCAAGCGTCGAACGCCTGAATGATTGCCTGACTGATTTTATTCAGATCGAATGCGACGACCTTCCCGTCGCGCTTAATAACGCTATACATACATTTCCTCCTTAGTGCGTTGGAATATCAGTATAACATATATATTGTGGAATGTCAATAGTTAAAACACAATATCTAGGGGGAATTTTTCAAAAAAATGATAATTTCTCGAATGAGGAAAAAAAGAAAAATATTTGCCGTTTTTCTTACGAAAACTGCGCTCTTCTGCCTCAACCTATGCAAAAACCAACGATATTACCGCGGCTTACTCCTCCCTCCGCGCTTGATAACGTTATAACGACGGAGTTTCAAACCGCTAAAATCAAACAATTTGTGCGCCTCAACTACGCCAAAACCAACGATAAACCGCGGCTTTCCTCTCCCTCCGCGCTTGAAAACGTTATAACGACGGAGTTTCAAACCGCTAAAATCAAACAAACTGCGCTCTTCTGCCTCAACCTATGCAAAAACCAACGATAAACCACGGCTTTCCTCTCCCTCCGCGCTTGAAAACGTTATAACGACGGAGTTTCAACCCGCTAAAATCAAACAAACTGCGCGCCTCAACTACGCAAAAACCAACGATAAACCGCGGCTTACTCCCACCGCGCTTGAAAAAAACTCAAACAAAATACGGGCTTTTGCGCCAACCTGCGCAAAAGCCCGCCGTTAAATAAAACTGTATCTACTTTTTCGCCCGCACCTTTCAAACGCCGCGCAAACGCGCATTCGGAACGTAGGGCACAACCGCCGCACGGAATCTTTCCATTTCTTCTTTGCAAACGGCGTGCATATTCCCGCCGATCAAATCACCCGAATCGACAAACTCCTGCAAATAATATTCTTTCGCCCCCGCAATCCATTTGCCGATACGGACAAAATCTTCCTCCCCGTGGAATTCGGCAACGACCGTCGTACGCAACTCGTAATCTACCCTTCCCGACAAAAGAAATTGCACGCTCTCCTCCACTTTTGAGAGAGAGAGGTTTGGAATCCCCGTCGTTTGCGCATATTTTTCCTTGCAATTTTTGACGTCCATGGCGACGCGGTCGACAAGTCCTTCTTCCACCGCACGGATAAGCCGTTGGGGGAACGCGCCGTTCGTATCCAACTTTACCGCATAGCCGAGCCGTTTGCATGTTTCTAAAAAGGGAAATATCCCGTCGCTTAAAAGCGGCTCTCCGCCCGAAACGCAAATTCCCTCCAAAAGCCCCTTTCTCTTATATAAATAAGAAAAGACCTCTTCTTCGTTTACCTCATCTTCGGGACGAAGCACCAAAGAGGCGTTATGACAAAAGGGACAACGGAAATTGCACCCGCCCGTAAAGACGGTGCATGCAAGTTTTCCCACGTAGTCGAGCGTCGTCAATTTTTGAAAACCGTATAACTTCATACTCAAAATTGTAACACAGTTTTGAGCGTTTTTCAAGCCGTTCCGACGAATTTTTTAAGCGAATCGGAATATCTTGTGCCTTTGCAAAAAAAGCACCTCAAAATCTATTGACAAAATGAAAAAAGCGTATTATACTGTAAGCGTCATATGACTGACGGAAGCGGAATTTACCGCATGAAGTATGACGTTTCTCGCCGACCGTCTGGGCAACTGTGCTCAGGCAGGTCTTTTTTATTCTTTTTTGGAGAAAAATAATGGCGAACGGGAGAATTTTTTCAATTGAATCGATGGGACTTGTGGACGGCCCCGGCATCCGTACCGTCGTGTTTTTCCGCGGTTGTCCCCTTCGCTGCGTTTTTTGCCACAACCCGGACAGTTGGGCAAACGACGGAGAGGAAATTTCCGCCGAAGAGTTGATGAAAAAAATTTTGCGCTTTCGTCCATACTTTGAACGAAGCGGGGGCGGCATTACCTGTTCGGGTGGAGAGCCGCTTTTGCAAAAGGATTTTTTAATCGACCTTCTCACTCGCTGCAAACAGGCGGGAATCCACACCTGTCTTGACACTTCGGGCGTCGGCGTCGGCGGTTACGACGAAATTTTGCCCCTTTGCGATCTTGTCCTTCTCGACGTCAAGGCAACGGACGAAAGAGAATACCGCACGCTTTGCAACGGAGAACTTTGCAAGACGGAAGAATTTATCAAGGCAATCAACCGACACAAAACGCCCGTCGTCGTGCGACGCGTCGTCATTCCTAACGTCAACGACACGGACGAGGCGATGATAGCCCTTCGCGATTACGTCGAAAAAAATCTTCCAACCGCAATCAAGGTGGAACTTTTGCCCTATCACAAGATGGGCGTTTACAAGTACAAGGCGCTGGGACTTTGCGATCCGCTCGAAAGCACCCCGCCGATGGACAAACAAACGACAAAAGATTTTCAAGAAAAATATTTCAAAGACTGTAAAGGAGGAACTTATGGAACGCAAACCGTTTAACGGCGGAAGATGGGAAGATTTCATCGACGTCCGTAATTTCATTCAAAAAAACTACACTCTCTACGAAGGAGATTCTTCCTTCCTTGCACCCCCTACGGAAAAGACGAAAAAGGTTTGGGGAAAATGCGTAGACCTTTTGATGGAAGAACGCAAAAAGGGCGGCGTACTCGACGTGGAAACGGAGAAGATTTCCGGCATTTGCAATTTTGCCCCCGGCTACATCGATAAAGAAAACGAAGTCATCGTGGGGCTTCAAACGGACGCTCCGTTAAAGAGAATGGTCAATTTGTACGGCGGAACGCGTATGGCGGAACAGAGCCTTACCGCATACGGTTACGAACTCAACCCCACCGTCAAAGAACACTTTAACGAATACCGCAAAACGCACAACCAAGGGGTTTTCGACGCTTATCCCAAGTCGGTGCGCGCGGCGCGCAGCGCGGGGCTTTTGACGGGACTTCCCGACGCATACGGAAGAGGCCGCATCATCGGCGACTATCGCCGTATTCCCCTCTACGGCACCACCCGTCTTATCGAAGAAAAGATGAAGGATTTAGACCTTCTCGACGGGGATATGACGGAAGATTTGATCCGTTTGCGCGAAGAAGTTTCTATGCAAATCCGCGCGCTTTACGACATTGAAAAGATGGCGGACAGTTACGGCGTTGATTTGAGAAAACCCGCCGTATCCGCAGTTGAGGCGGCGCAAGCCTTGTACATGGGCTACCTTGCGGGAACAAAAGAGAACAACGGCGCGGCGACGTCCTTTGGGAGAACGTCCACCTTCCTCGACATTTATATTCAACGCGATTTGGAAGCGGGCATCATCACCGAGGCGGAAGCGCAGGAGATCGTCGACCAACTTATCATCAAACTCCGCTTGATCCGCCACCTCAGAACTCCCGATTACAACGTTCTTTTCGGAGGAGATCCCACGTGGGTAACCGAATCGGTCGGAGGCATGGGCATCAACGGAAAACCGCTCGTTACCAAAAACTCCTTCCGCTATTTGCATACGCTCATCAACCTCGGCACTTCGCCCGAGCCAAACCTCACCGTCCTTTGGGACGAAGGGCTTCCTGAAAACTTCAAACGCTACTGCGCGGAGATTTCCATTAAGACGGACGCCATTCAATATGAGAGCGACCACGTCATGCGTCCCCTTTACGGCGACGACTACGCCATCGCTTGTTGCGTTTCCGCAATGCAAGTGGGCAAGCAGATGCAATTCTTCGGCGCAAGATGCAACCTTGCAAAGAGCCTTCTTTATGCAATCAACGGAGGCGTGGACGAATTGACGGGCAAACTCGTCGTTCCCGATATCGCACCCATTACCGACGAAATTCTCGACTACGACGTCGTTATCGAAAGTTACCGCAAAGTATTAAAATACGTTGCAGGACTGTACGTAAAAGCGAATAACATCATTCACTTCATGCACGACAAGTACGCCTACGAGGCGAGCCAACTTTCCTTGCACGATACCAACCCCGAAAAACTCATGGCGTTCGGCGTTGCGGGACTTTCGGTGGCTGCGGATAGCCTTTCCGCAATCAAATATGCAAAAGTTCGTCCCATCCGCAACGAGCAGGGCATCGCCGTTGACTTTGAAACAGTGGGAGATTTCCCCAAATTCGGCAACGACGACGATAGAGTGGACGACATTGCAGCCTACCTCATGGCGCGTTTTATCCGCGAATTGAAAAAACACAAACTTTACCGCGACGCAAAGCACACTCTCTCCGTTTTGACGATTACAAGCAACGTCATGTACGGAAAGAAGACGGGCACCACGCCCGACGGTAGAAAGGTAGGCGAACCGCTTGCACCGGGCGCTAACCCCATGCACGGACGCGACCGTTCGGGTGCGCTTGCTTCCCTCAATTCGGTTGCAAAAATCCCCTACCGCGACGTTTGCCAAGACGGCGTTTCCAACACCTTCTCCATCGTTCCCGACGCACTCGGCAAAACGCAAGAAGAGAGAGAGGAAAACCTCGTGCATATCCTCGACGGTTATTTTGAGCAGGGCGCGCAACACCTCAACGTCAACGTGCTCAACCGCGAAATGCTCATCGAAGCGTACGAACACCCCGACCGCTACCCGATGCTGACTGTACGCGTTTCGGGATATGCCGTTAACTTCCACCGCCTTTCCAAAGAACAGCAGTTGGAAGTCATCAGCCGTACCTTCCACGAACAAATGTAATAAAATTTCCCCGCTCCGCGGGGATTTTTATTTTTCAAAAAAACTCGTCCAAAAAAACCGTCGCTCCGTACGCCCCCGCGGAGAAATCAAAGCACGGATTTTCCATTTAGCCTGTCGAACGCCCCGCGGGATAAAAACAAGATCACCATGCTTGCGCCCCCTAAATATTGCTTACTCCCCCGTTCATTCCCCGCACGTTCAAGGCATAACAAACACCCCGCGGGATAAAAAAACAACGCAAAAGCCGAGAGAAAAATCTCTCGGCTTTTGCAATCAAAAAAATATTTATTCTCTTTTTTCCGTATCCGTTAATTTAAGATTGTATAAATCAGGGTGCCGACAGAAAATGAGTTTTCGTCCCCAAAGACTTCATCAAGTCTTTTTGTGATTTTTTCTCCCGATTCACCGCCCGCGCTTAATTCGATTTCTTTGCTGCATTCTCCGTCTAACGCAACCGTACACCAATCTTTGATAAAGTCGTTTTCCCGTTCGGGATTGCCTTGATAAGAAACGTAAAATTTTTCATTTCCGCTATCCATTGCGTCAAATCGAACGATTTCCACGCCGTTTGATTTTAAGATATACGTATCGCATCCGCCTTTCCCGCCATCCACGTATTCAACGTCATAGACTTGTTCGGAGATTTCTTCTACACCGTAGAGCAAATGCGCCTTCGTTAAATCTTCTGAAAATTGAACGCAAGGATTGTATGATATATCGAAAAATTTATTTTCTAATTTTTGAACAAACAGTTCTTTGGCTTCTTCTAACGTTGTCGGTTGAGCACCGTTTGGATAGTGAATCGCATCCGTCCCCAAACAAAATTCTAACAAGTCGACATACGTCATCGTCGCGCCGTAGATTTTGAATAATACGTCTTCGTTATATTCTCTATGCTCAAAATACAATTCGCTGCTCAAATCGATTTCTTCATAAATTTCCGAACAGCAAATCGTCTTTCCTGCCAAAGATTCATCTTCCTCTTCCCTTTCGCAAGCCCCCAGCATACAAGTAAACGGCACCGCCAAAACACCTACTAAAAACCCGCAAAGTAATTTTTTCATAAATCTCTCCTCTACTTTGATACCCTAATAATACCACACACACCCCCCGTCGTCAAGTTTTTTGAAAACTTCGCTCAATAAAATTAAAGCGCGGATGAATTCATCCGTACTTTGGAAGAATACCTTTGGTGTTACAATAACGAGAGAATTTCTATCAAACTAAAAGGAATGAGCCCTGTACAATACAGGGCTCATTCACAAATTTAATATTTTTTTGTCTAAACTTTGGGACTCACTTCACTTTTGCCCCGCGCTTTAACGTTTTTTAATTAAGCACTTCTTGTTTCTTTTGACGTTTGGGGATCGGAAGGAGCATCCGCGTTTGCGCCTTGTACTCCGAAAAACCTTCCTTGCGCGATTGACGGCCGTCCGCCAAAGGAATACTGATACACAAGAACAAAAGCGTGTTCAACACCGCCCCGCCGAGCAGATACCATGCGGAAGGAATTGCAAACACCGCGCAACCTCCTATGCCCCACCACATGAGAATTTCCCCCAAATAGTTGGGGTGGCGGGAATGTTTCCAAAGCCCCGTGCGGATAAACCCGCCCCTTCCGCCCTTGCGGAATTTGTGCATTTGAACGTCCGCCGTTCCCTGCAAAAGGACGGCGCAAACGGATACCGCCAAGCAAATGGCACTAAAAACGGAAAATTCGGGCGCATACAACAATACCGCGACGGCGGGAAGGGTGCATGCGTATACGACGAGCGTCGGCACGAGGTGGATTCCGAAAAAATTGACGAAGGGATACCATTTTCCCGTTTGGTCGTGCAGTTTGGTGTAACGCCAATCTTGATGCGAAAGACCGTGAAAGGTATACGCCCAATTCGCCGTGAGGCGCACCCCCCAAAGGCATACGACGGCAACCGCCAAGACGCCGAGCGCGGAAACGTTCGCCAAGGGAATTGTCGCGAGCAAAATGACGATCGGTTGCACACTCCAATACGGATCGTACACGGACGCATTTTTGAACGCGACGCTAAACGCAAAGGTTACGACGGTGGCAAGGATGTCCGCAACGAGCAACTTCCACCAAAACCCCTGCAAAACGGGCGTTTGCGTCAAGTACGAACAGACAAGCACGCACGCGATCCCCGCGACAATCGCAAGCGCGTAGACAAGCGCAACGATGGCAAAACTCCCCGCACGGGTAATTTCTCTTTCTTTCATGCCCTTTCCTCCGTTTGACTGCCTGAAAACGCCTTTTTGATTTTTTCCAAAATTTCTTCGTCCGCGGGACAAAAACGGTATTCTTTGATACGGGAAGGAGGGATCCACGCAAGCGCATTGTGCTCATAAGCGGTAATATCCCCCGCGAGCGTTGCCGTGAAAACAGTCAAATGCACGGTTACGTCAAAATAGCAATACGTCGTTTCCGCAAAATACGAAACGTCCGCTATCTTCCCGCCCAACTCTTCCTTGACCTCTCTAAAAAGAGCGGTTTCCTTGTCTTCTCCCGATTCTACCTTTCCGCCTACAAACTCCCACAACAGGGCGCGTTTTTTGCCCTTCGGGCGTTGGCAAATGAGAAATTCCCCCTCGCGGAAAATAAGCGCCGCGACGACCTCGACGGGCGTCCTGTTACGAAAAAGATAAACCGTTACAAAAATTCCGATTCCAACCAGTACGAGAACGACCGACCAAAACTGCGAAGGGCTTAAAAAGAAGACGAGTTCTCCCCGATCGTCCCCCCGCCAAAATTCTACGATAAAGCGGAAGACGCCGTATGCCGTAAGGTAGGTGGCAAGCCCGTTGATCTTCGTTTTGAACAAGAAAAGAGAAAGCACCGCAAACAAGCACAGCAAAAACACGACCTCAAACAGTTGCGTGGGAATGACCGTCTTCCCCACCGCGGGCATGTAAATTCCGATCGGCGATTGTGTTTCTCCGCCGTGGCAGCACCCCGCAAAAAAGCAACCGAGCCGCCCGATCGCATGCGCAACGGCAATGGCGCAAACGGCAATGTTTGCAACGGTAGAAAACTGCACGAGCACTTGA
Organism: Clostridia bacterium; assembly: GCA_017621735.1. Classification (GTDB taxonomy): domain Bacteria; phylum Bacillota; class Clostridia; order Christensenellales; family Borkfalkiaceae; genus Gallimonas. The sequence goes on from JAGASM010000023.1 coordinate 93,718, forward strand.
TTTCCGCATATCTTTTTTCCGACCGTAAAGTACAAGGTTAAAAAAATCGCCGCCCCGCCGATGAGTCCGCCGTAGAAGGTAGAGCCCGTTCCGTTATTTAAGACGAACGTTCCGCTCGCAATGGCGTTGTACACCGCTTGAAAGAGGACGGCAAACAAGTACCCGCCGACAATCGACACAAGCCCAATGAGGAGCACCGTGTTTTGCAAACGGGCGGAAAGCGCTTTTTTGTCCGCATAAAGGCGAAAAACGACGAACGCCAAAATGACGCCTACCGTAATACACCATTCGTATAAATCCATCGTCAAAAAAGTTACGTTCGGGAGCATATTTCCTCCGTGATTATTCTTCCGTAATGCCGAATTTTCTATATAAGAGTTTGCGTTCGTCTTCGGGGTAGGTAAACGTCTTCCATAAGACGAACACCCCCACCATGACACCGACGACCGCCATCATAAGCGTAGTGGGAAGGGTAAAAACAACGCCTCCGCCAAGCCCTAAATTTCCGTCTAAAAGCAGTCCGCAAAAGTTATATACGGCATGCACGGCGGCACAGCATAAGATGTTTTTCGTTTGAATGAGGGCGAACGCGCACAGCCCGCCGATGAGGGTGGAATACCCCACCTGCAAAAACGTTCCCCCAACCGACGCGCCCGCAAACAGGTTAAACAGGTGCACAAGCCCGAATAAGACGGACGAAAGGACGAACGCGAGCAAAAACCCCCTTTTGTTGTGCGGAAGTTTTTCCGCAAAGATCGGAAAGACGATTCCGCGGAATACCCCCTCTTCAAATAACCCGACGAGAAGGCAATAAAGGGCAAACAGCGCGACCTGTCCCGCCGTCGGCGAAAGGAACACGCTTTCTCCCGCAAAATAAGAGGCAAACGGAAAATTGTTTACCGCCACCAAAAAACAGGGCAATAAAAAGAGCAGCCTTTGCGGTTTAGAAAAAAGTTTGATCTTCATGCGAACGAGCGCGATTGCAACCACTCCTACCCCAAATATAAGGGGGAGCGCCGAACGGATAAGCCGATTTGTCCGCGCGTCGGACGAGTATTCGATTTTTAAGAGGGAGAAAACAAGAAAGAGAGCAAGCAAAATTCCCGCGCAAATCAGTTGCACGGCGTTTTTGATCTTATCCCTTTTTTGTGCGGTGCGCTCTTCCACAATTTTTCTCCTACAATAAATTTATTTTATCAAATTATCAAGTGGAAATCAACCCCCGCGCCCTATTTTTCTCCCGTTCTTCACAAAAAAAGAAGTCGAAGCACCCGCCCCGACCTCTTTTTGATTAAATTATATGAGATATTCCCCGTACCGCAAAGCAAGCGATTCGAGCGTTTGCACGTCAATGAGCCCCTTGCCCACGGCAACCTTCAAATACTGCCCGCCGAGCGCATCAAACGCCTCTTCCGAAACGGGCACGATCTGCGCAAACTCTTCGTACGTGTACAAGCCGTACTGCGCGATATCCGCTTGCATTTGCTCTTCGTCGTATGCCATTCTGTCGCCGTCCACCTCAAAGAGGTTAAACAGCCCCTCGATTCCGCCCGGCATCGAAAGCATGCCGTTGACGTAATAGCAAAGATGTCCTTCCGTTACGGGACTGTAAACCGCCGTAAACTCGTTGCACACCTCTACGTCTATAAGCGTTACTTGCGTAGAAATACGGTTTCCGTTGCCGTCTGACGAAACGCGAAGGAAGGTATGTCCGAGATATTGCGCCGCGTCCTTGTCCAAATAGACGTATTCGTTCAAGTTGCAATCCCAAAGCCCGTGTTCGGAAACAACGCCCAACTCCGTCCCGTCCGAAAAAGTCAAACGTACAACGGTATATTTTGCAAACGAATCAAAGTCGAGGAACAAAATAGGCGCTTCGTCAAACGTTCCCGTATGTAAATTCCAAACAAGGAGCATTTCTTCTCCCGTCAGCGTTTCTACGGGCACCTGCCGTCCGTCGGAAAGGGTAATCAAAGAGCCCGCCACAATGCAACTGCCCTTGTCCATGGTAACGTTCGCCGTCATGCCCGAAGGGATCGCCGTGCTCGTCGCGACAACCTCGCCCATTCGGTCGATTTCTTCGTCAAACGCCGTGTTGGTAAGCGCAATCGTAACGCTTCCCCCGCTGAAATACGCAACTTCGCCCGTTCCCGCCATTCCGCCGATGTAACTGCTCGCATTGTTGGTGATGCTCGCCGTCCCGCTTTGTTCGCGAATGACGCAGTTTTCGATGCTCGTGTAGTAAGTCGAGCCGACCAAGCCTCCGATATATGTATCCGAAATAAGACAGGTGATATTCGGGTTGGTTACGGTAACGTTCGTAATATATCCCGCGTCGTAAAATCCGCCCGCCAAAATTCCGATGCAAACCCCCGAGCCCGTCAAAACGCTGTCCGTATTGCTCGTAATCGAACAGTTCATCAATTCCAAATCGTGTATGTTTGCACTCCCCGCGACAAACCCGAACAACCCGTGATACATACTTCCGTTGATATCTCCTTGCGTTAAATACGTTTGATAGGAAATATACCGACCGTTCCCGTCAAAATTCCCCGTGAATACGTACGGGAACGCAACCCAATCGCCGGGCAGGGTAAGGTTGTTCATCAACTTAAACGAATACGTAATGCGCTGTTCGTATCCTACGTTCGGAACGGCAACCGACGTATGCGCCATGCGAATATTGTTAAATTGCTCCGCAGTGCTAATTAAGTACGGATCGGAAACCGTCCCTTTTCCCCCGTCGAATAAAAGATTCGTAGGGTTGTTGACGTACGATACCGCGGAGTACGCGTTGAGTTTTTTTACCGTTTGTGTGCCTTCCGGAATGGAAATCGTAATATCGTCCGCCGTGTCTAATAAAATATCTTTGATCCGCGACGCATGAAGTCCCGGCTCAACGGAAAGCATCAACGCAGCAACGCCCGCCACGTGCGGCGCCGCCATCGACGTGCCGGATTTATTGCCATATCCCCCTGGAACCGTACTTAATATATTTCCTCCGGGCGCATAGATGTCGACGGAATTTGCACCGTAATTTGAAAATTCACTTCGACTTCCATCTGAATCAATTGATCCTACGCATATAATATTAGCACAATTAAAATTAGCCGGATAATTTGGTGTAGCATCAATGTCGTAACCATGTCTTTCATCGTTTTCATCCACCACTCCGTTGCCGGAAATTCCGACAAACAATCCGGGAAAGTTGTCAATCGCATTATAGAGGCTTGAATTATTTGGAAAATTCCATCCGCTAAAATTAAGCAAATCTATTTGCTCTGACGTCCCCCATAATGCCGTCGCATATGTTATTGCACTGATAGCGCTATCTGTATCCCAATCTTTAGAATTAGATATCTTAAGCGGTATCAGTGTAACGTCTTTGCAAACACCGGATATGCCTATCTGATTATCTCCAACCGCACCGATAATTCCCGCAACATGTGTTCCGTGCCCGTGTACGTCTTCCGTACTGTCATCCCCATCTACAAAACTCTCACCTTCGCCGAGGTTTCCAATTAAATCCTCGTGCCAAGAAATTCCCGAATCGATTACCCCAACTCGCACGGCTGAACTCCCTGTTTCAATATTCCAAGCCGACGCAATCCCGATTCCTCTCGCCCCGCGAAGCCCCCATTGCGCATAATATTCCGGATCGTTTGCCGTCGCCGCAAGTTCTCCAATATAATTTGGCGAAGCGCACGCTATACCGTCCATTTCGGATATTTTTTCCACGGTTTCCAAAACGTACTCTTTGTCGTGATGTTCCAATTCTAATTTTAGAATTTGATGAAATTTTTCTTTGTCAATGTTTTTAACGTATTCGTTTGATATCCTCGTTAAATCCTCAACGGAAATAACCTCAACTCCCTTAAAATACTCTTTGGAAAAGTTCTTATTTACGTCCCCTACGCCTTGTTCCATCGTTACAATTACACTGTTGTCCTCAAAGTTGTATTGCCCCGTTGTATCTTGTGCGTTTGTAGTTTTAACGATTAATCCCACCCCGCTCAACGCAACCAAACTCACCGTGAGAATTACAAATACCATCGCCAAAAATTTCTTTCTCATTTGTTTTCCCTCCAAACTTGAATTTGATTTCCATTACTATAACTAATACTAACCCCGCCAACTATATCCCCGTGAAATGCATCTGAGTACAATGAATACTTATCTGTCATCATTACCGCAATACATTCGCCGTACGTTCCATAATATTTCTTAATCGTTACGTCATCTACCGAAGCCTTTAATTGATCTTCGTATGTTGCACGAACAAGTTCGTTCATCTCTTCTTTTGATTTCAATTTTTCTTTTGCTTTTTTGCGCCATTTCTCCGCAACCGTTTCTTTTATTCTCCATTCCACCTTCTCATCCAACGGCTCTTGGGGAATCGGTTCATAGTCTTCTCCCATTAATGTTTCGTTCATTCGTGTTCCTCTATTATGATAGTACGCAATACTCAATAAATCTTCTTGCGTAATTAAGCCCAACTCATATGCTTCCGTCAAAAAATAAAACGTTCCGTAATTCCCGCACCCGCTCAACGCAACCAAACTCACCGTGAGAATTACAAATACCATCGCCAAAAATTTCTTTCTCATTTGTTTTCCCTCCAAACTTGAATTTGATTTCCA
>JAGASM010000024.1 GCA_017621735.1 Clostridia bacterium
GTTGGCGGTTTCGGCGGAAAATGCGCGCAAGGCAAAATACCGAAAGGCGGACGAATCCCCCGAAATCAAAAAGTCGGCAAAGGAACGGAGGCTTGAAAAGTCGCTCTCAAATCGCAACGATTCTTCGCTTGCAAAAATCGGCGGAGGCGGACTTCTCGCCGCCCGCTACGACATCACCGCAAAACAGCTTTCCGAATCCAAACGCCAGTCGAAACTGCTCCAAAAGATAGCAGAAAACACCGAACGTCAGTCGGGTAAATCGGAGCTGTTGATGAAGTGATTTAAGTTTTAAAGCGTTGTAAACGGTTTTGATGAGACTTTTTAGATTCCGCACGCAACCCGAAAAATTTTATCGAACATTTTCTTCTGAACGTTGTCAAAGAACTTGACAAGAAATCTTATATGGAGTTCCCTTTTCCAAGATGTCGGGTGTTATAAAGAAGTTGATTCATGTATTTCTCATTGCGATTGTTGCAATGGGCACGTTTGGCGTCTCCTTGTGCATACATTCGGACGGAACGCCGCATCTTTTTTCGGGAATAGAAAATTCTCCCGCGACAAAAGCGCAGGTGTGGGGTGTGGATTCGTCCGCCGATACTTGTGTCGATTTTGTTTCAAATTTCACCCCGAACACGACGGTAGAAAAGGGGAAACTAAATGTTGCTCCCGAATTATTTTTTATAAAGACGGTTTCTGCGGAAATTCCGCGCCCGTCGTTTGTGCGGGAATCGTTCCACAACTTTAAAACAGCGCCTCCCGAAGTCGTGATGTCGGGAATTTGGCAGAATACGTCGGCAAGACTGCTTATATAAAACTTACGCGTTTTCCGCGCGTATGTGTTTTTGTGTATCCGTAGAAAGCGGAGAACCATACGCGTGTATTCCAATAATCAGAAGAAAACAGCGTATGAAAATTTATCAAAAAACAGCAGTAGTAGCGTTGTTGTGCTCGGTTGCACAATTGGCGCAGTCGCAAACAAATCAGAATAACCAAACTTTTTCGGTTTCGGAAATCGCGGCACAGGTAGTGGCGTCGAATCCCGAAATTGAATTTTACAAAGAAGCCATAACGGGCGCGAATTTCGGCAAGTCTTTTGCCGCAAAACTCAACGACCCCGAGCTTTCCTTCGACGTAGGCTACAAGCGCAACAAGGACGGGCGCGACATAGAAAACGGCGCGGTTTGGCAGGTATCGGTAATGCAGACATTTGAGTGGCCGGGGCGCATTTCGTTAAGAAAGGCCATCGCCCAAAAGAATGTCGAACTTGCAGAACTCGGGCTTGCGCAGTTTAAAAACGCGCTCTCGATACGAGCAAAGCTGTTGGCATTCGGGTTATATTCGGCCAACGAAAAAGCGGCGGCTATCGCCGAAGTTGCCGAACGCTACAAGGCTTTGCGCGAAACATTTCTGCAACGCGAGCCTTCGGGAATATCGCCGATTATGCAAACGCGCGTAATAGAAGCTGCCGAAATTTCGCTCAACCGCTCGGCTGCCGACGCAAAGCTTGCGGTAGAAAACGCCCTCATAGAATTGAATTTGTTGAGAGGCACAAAGGTAAATTCGCCCGTAAAAGTAAGGGCAAATGAGGTGGATTTCAAAGAGTTGCCGCCGCTTGAAGAACTGCTTTCGTCTGCCGAAAAATTTAATTACGACTACCGCACAAAAATTGTGGAACTCGAACAGCAAGGCTACGTTGTAGAACTAAGCCGCAACGAGCGTTATCCGAGCATATCGGCGGGGCCTTATGTGTCGATGGACAAAGTCGGCGGCAACGAAACAATTATAGGGCTTAGCGTAAGTATGCCGCTACCCATAACTGGAAGGCAAACCGCACTTTCAAATTCCGCACTCTCTAAAAAGCGTCAGGCACAAACGGCAGTTATGCTGGCACATCGCGAACTAAACAGGCGCGTAATTTCGGCGTCTAAAACATACGAAACCAAACTTGCCGACTTAAAGCGTTGGAAGGCAAACTCCATCGAAAAATTCCGCGAGGCCTCCGAGCTTGCCGACAGGCATTTTAGAATGGGAGCGATTGACATCGCAGTTTACGTTGAAGTGCAAAATTCGTATCTATCGGCGGTGGAATCGCTGCTGAATACTCAAAGCGAAATCCTTTCGGCGGCGTTCGAATTGCAGGAGCTGACAGGCGTAGATTTAACACCTACGCAAAGGAGTGAAAAATGAAAAATTTTCTGTTTTTATTATCAATCGCCTGCCTGTTAAATCCCCTACATTCGTTTGCCGACGAACACGGGCACGCCGAACACGGCGCGGAATACGACAAGGCAAAGGGTATTGAACTTCCCACGAAAATTTCGACTGAACTCGGAATTGAGTTGCAAACGCCACAGCGTAGATATTTGCGCCAAACGCGTCGGCTCGAAGCGGTAATTGTTTCGCTTTCGCCGAAAACTGTTTCGGCAAAAATTAGGGAAAACGAAGCGGCAAATATCGAGAAGTTCGTTCCCGCAAAGGCAAAATTGTTGCAGAAAGATTGTTCTTTGCGCGACTCTGCGGGGGTTGTAGAATTCGTTTTTCAGCTTCCCGACGACACTCCGCCGCGCGAAATAGGCGACTTTGTTTCGGTCGACGTTTTTGCCGAAAAGGCAGTAAAAATAGCATTGCCAAAATCCGCCGTTTTGGATTCCGCCGAAGGAAAATTTGTCTACATTTTCAAAGACGGATACTTTAAGAAAACGGGGGTAGAAACGGGAATTGAAGACGGCAATTTTTGCGAAATTACAAAAGGCATTCTTGCAACCGACAAAATCGTAGTTGCCTCCGCAGACAGATTGCGGCTTTTGGAACTTAGGCTTGTAAACGGCGGCAGCCACTCACACTAAATCGGGAGGATTTATGATAAATGCAATTTTGAAATTTTCGCTCGAACACAGGGCGATGGTTCTACTTTTTACGCTGCTTGTTTCTGTGCTCGGAATTTGGTCGGCGCGAAATCTGCCCATAGACGCCGTGCCCGACATCACAAACGTGCAAGTTCAAATAAATACGCATATCGCGTCTCTTGCCCCCGAAGAAATCGAGCAGCTTGTATCCTATCCGATTGAAGCGGAGATGGGCGGAATGGAGCGTCTCGAAGAAGTGCGTTCGATTTCCAAATTCGGATTGTCGCAGATAACGCTTGTTTTCAAGGAGGGAACCGACATTTACAGGGCGCGCCAGCTTGTAGGCGAACGCTTGCAGTCGGTAGCCGCCCAGTTGCCAAAGGGCGCGGTTGCCCAAATGTCGCCCATTTCAACGGGGCTTGGCGAAATCTACCACTATCTGCTAAAATATAGAAACGACACAAATACCCCGAACAACGACAAAGAACGTCTGCGCGAGTTGAAGACAATTCAGGAATACGTTGTAAAGCCCGCCTTGCGCACGGTAGACGGCGTTGCCGAAGTAAATACCGCCGGCGGCTACGAACGCCAATTTGTGATAATGCCAAACCTTGCAAAGCTAAACAGCGCGGGACTTACGCTTTCCGACATTGCCGACGCCGTTTCGCGCAACACCGAAAACGCGGGCGGCTCTGTTGTAGAAAAAGGCGCAGAATTTGTAAGCGTAAGGAGCGTAAGTCGCGTTCGGAACATTTCCGACATTGCAAACCTTCCGCTTAAAATGTCGGGGCTTCGCAAAAAACCGCTGCTTGTAAAAGACGTTGCCGACATACAAATATCGTCGGGCGTTCGCACGGGAACGGCAACATATAACGGCGAAGAGGCCGTTGTCGGAACGGTGCTAATGCTCGTAGGCGAAAACAGCAGAACGGTTTCAGAACGCGTCCACGAAAAAATCGCCCAAATTGCAAAAAAGCTGCCGGCCAATGTGGAAATAAAAACGCTCTACAACAGAACCGACATTGTAGATAACACAATAAAAACCGTCGAAAAAAACCTGTTTGAAGGCGCGGTTTTGGTCGTAGTAGTTTTAATGCTGCTTTTGGGAAATTTCCGCGCGGCGTTGATTGCGGCTACGGCAATTCCGTTTGCAATGCTTTGTGCGCTTGCGGGAATGTATGAATACGGCGTTTCGGGAAATTTGATGAGCTTGGGGGCAATAGACTTCGGGCTGATTGTAGACGGAGCCGTTGTAATATCCGAAAACGTAGTGCGGTGCATAGGCACAAAGCAGCACGAACTCGGTCGTGTTTTAACTCGTAGCGAACGCTTTGAAACTGTGCTTAACGCCTGCAAGCAAGTGGGAGTGCCCTCCGTATTCGGAATTGCGATAATAACCATTGTCTACATCCCGATTTTTGCGCTTACGGGAACAGAGGGCAAAACCTTTACGCCTATGGCATTTACCGTGGTATTTGCGCTTGTTGGGGCTTTGATTGCTTCGCTTACGCTGATTCCCGTACTTTGCTATTACGGTTTTAACGCAAAGGTTAAAGAAGGCGACAACTTTTTGATTGTTGCTGCAAAGAAAATCTACGAGCCAATTCTCGGATTTTTTATGCACTTTTGGTGGATAGCCGCGGGACTTTCGTTCGGAGTTTTTGCGCTTTCTATGTTCGCCTTTTCAAAGCTCGGCGCGGAATTTATCCCGCAACTCGACGAAGGCTCCATAGCAGCGCAGTTTATTAGGGCAACAAGCGTAGGGCTTGAATCGTCAATAAAAACCCAGACACAAGCCGAAAAGGAAATGCTGAAAAAATTTCCAGAAATAGACTACACGTTTTCAAGAATTGGAACTTCGGAAGTTGCAACAGATCCAATGGGCGTAAACATTAGCGATTCGTATATTTTATTAAAGCCCGAATCTAAGTGGCGCAAAATCGGCAACCGCACAATAACCAAAGACAAGCTTGCCGATATGATTTCCGACAAGCTTTCGGAAGCATTTCCAGAGCAAAGCTATTTGTTTTCGCAGCCCATAGAGCTGCGTTTCAACGAGCTGCTTTCGGGAACGCGCGCCGATTTGTCCGTAAAAATCTTCGGCGACGACTTTTCGGTTCTCGAAAAAATCGGAGGGCAAGTAAAGGAAATTGCCGAAAAAATCCGAGGGGCTGCCGACGTCGAGTTCGACGCCGTAGGCAAATCGCCAATATTTCAAGTCAGCATAGACAGGGGCGCGCTCGCCCGCCAAAACGTCCGTACAGACGCTGTAAACGACGCCGTAGAAATCGCCTTTGCGGGCAAGTCGTGCGGCGAAATTGCAGACGGTAACAGGCGTTTCCCCATTGTAGTCCGCCTCAGTGATTCCGACAGAACCGATTTTTCGGCGGTCGAAAACTTTTCGCTGCGCACCGAAGACGGCAATATTATTCCTCTGGGCAAAGTCGCAAAGAGCGAAGTTTCAGACGGTGTAAACACAATATCCCGCGAGTCTTTCCAGCGCAGAATAGCAATCCAAATAAATCTGCGCGGGCGCGACGTTCAAAGCTTTATAGAAGAACTGCAGGCAAAAATTGCAAGCGAAGTAAAACTACCCGAAGGCTATTTCATAGAATACGGCGGGGCATTCAAAAACCTTGAAATGGCAAAGTCGCGCCTGAAAGTTGTAGTGCCCGTTGCCCTCGCGCTCATATTCATTCTGGTATACGCGGCATTCGGCAATTTCAGGCAGGTTTTGATGATTTACAGCGCAATACCTATGGCTGCAAGCGGCGGAATTTTCGCCCTATACTTGCGCGGCATACCGTTTTCAATATCGGCTGCAGTCGGCTTCATTGCGCTTTCGGGAGTGGCGGTTCTAAACGGACTTATGATTATTTCGTTTATAAACCATCTGCGCGAAGATGGAAAACCGCTGCGCGATGCCGTGCGCGAAGGGGCAATTACGCGTCTTCGCCCAGTCTTGATGACAGCTCTTGTCGCGTCGCTTGGGTTCATTCCAATGGCGGTATCCACCGGTGCGGGCGCGGAAGTGCAACGCCCGATTGCAACGGTTGTAATCGGCGGAATTATAACAACAACGTTTTTGACGCTTATATTACTGCCTTCTTTATTCTACAAATTTTCAACTAACACCAAATCGAAAGGAAACCTATGATAAAGAAAATAACAACAATAATGATTCTGGCAATGTGTGCTTGTGTTTATTCGTTTGCCGAAGAGGCAAATTCGACACAAGAACCTCAATCTTCGGAGAAGGTTCAATGTGTCTGCAAAAATCCGAATGGAGAAAACTGCAAAACAGCACAGAAAAAATATAAAGCGAAACGCGACTTATTTCCGCGCTACTTGCATTCAAGCATAAAACGCCCGTTGAAGTGCAACTGCGATTGCCATAAATAGGAATCCGACACAAGGTCTTATCTACACGATAAGACCTTGTTGTTTTTTAGAAATCTTCTTACGTTTTTACCCCACATTATTACCAATTATAAAATTTTATCTATAAAAGACAGATTTTTTTGACACCTGCCGTTTAGTATGCGGGTAAGATTGCAGAACGGCGAGGTGTGTTTTTTGCGGGATTCGGGCGAGCGAGTTGTTTCGGCGGATTCGGTCGCGACGTGCTCCGCCACTTGGTTTTGCTATCCGTATTCGGCGGCGCTTGCGCATTGCCCGATTGTAAACAAGTCTCCGCACCCGATTTGGTCGGACTTGTACTGCAAGTCGGTAGGCATTAAGCGGCTCGGCGAAGGCGCGATAATCACCGCCCAATACGAGGGTTCGGAATTCGTCTGGGATTCGGACAGGGATTCCTCCGAAAACACCGTAGAAGTCTCCTGCACAATGCGCGAAGAGCCGATAGAAAGCCATCCAGATTTCGAGAGATGGGCGGGAAGCCCAGACAAGCCCAACTGCGGAATATTCGACGACGACGGCAAATTTGTCGGCTGGAATTCCAAAACACAGGGCGGCAAAATAATGGCGGGTGTAAAAAGCTACCTCGTGCCGTCGTATTCGGCGGCGGTCGGCTACATTTCAAGGGGAATGCCGAGCCTCGGCGGAATAGGCTCAATCGGAGGCGGCAGCGGACTGCCCGCAGTCGGCGGAAATCGCCAGTGGATGTGCACGGGAATTTCCTACAACAAAATGGCGGACGGCAAATACAAAGTCTCCATCACCTACCTTTTGAGCGGTCCGAACGGCTGGAATAAATACATATACAAATAAAAATGCTAAACGACATCGGGAACCAGAAACTGCCGCGATTCCGCGCGGGGCTGCCGCTCTTGGAACAGGTAACGGCGGAGAGGCTAAACGACATTTGCGCAATGATTGAAGCCTCGCGCCTGCAAAACGGCGTGGGCTATACAATGAATAGAAGCGCAGGAGGAACTACGCTTACGATTTTGGATACGTTGATAACGAAAAATTCCAAGGCGTGGCGAATCTCTTTCGGCGACGAATTCTCCGAAATGGAAAAGTCGATGCTCGCAGTCTACATTGCAAAAGACACCGAGGAACTGCCCGACATCAAGTTCCCAGATTCGGCGACAATACGCTCCAATATCGAAACCGCCTTTAAAACTTTCCAAAAAACGCCCAAAAGCGGCGATGTCATCTGGAACGAAACCGACGGATTGCGCTATCTTGTCTTCTCCGAAAAGATTTTGAAAGACTGCGGCGGCGCGGCCGAAAAGGATTTTTACAGCATAAAGTTTTCTGTCGGCGAAAAGGAAAACGCGAAAACTTTCTACGCACTTTACGTCGGCGAACACCCGCAACAGCCTGCGGGCAGAACGCCGAGCCAGCCCATTGCAGGCCCTGCGGGTAGAGACGGGAAAGA
>JAGASM010000025.1 GCA_017621735.1 Clostridia bacterium
ATACGAACTTCGACGCGGAGCATGAAGAGATTGCCGATCTGACGATCCCCGCAAGCGGACATGAATACGGCACGTGGATCGACGAGATTCCCGCAACGTGTGAAGGAACGGGCACGAAAGGACATTACCACTGCGAAGCGTGCGATATGAACTTCGACGCGGAGCATGAAGAGATTACCGACCTTGCGATCCCCGCAAACGGACACGAGTACGGCACGTGGATCGAAGAGATTCCCGCGACGTGTGAAGGAACGGGCACGAAAGGACATTACCACTGCGAAGCGTGCGGAACGAACTTCGACGCGGAATACGAAGTAATTACCGATTTGACGATCGAGCAATTACCTCCTTCCGAAAATCCTCCTACGGATGAACCTCCTGTAAATGATCCGATCGAGGGAGAGGACGGCGGTTGCAGATCGCAAATTTCGAGCGGTGTGCTCTTTGCAGCGATGCTTGCGATTGTACCGATCTTGCTGTTTGTACGTAAAAAGGCAAAATAATCAACAAAAAAATCCCCGAATAATTTCGGGGATTTTTTACGTCAATCACTGAATTTTCCGAACGGCATGTCCAGGAAAAAAGGTTCCGTTTGTTCGACGTTAGCATCGATTATTTATGCGGAAGAAAGGAATATTAAAAAAGAGCGGACGTGCCGAGTGGCACGTCCGCTCTTTTTCGTTCGAGTTTTTTGCAAAAATCATGGTAAAAAATGTTATAGAAAGAGAAATCCGCCTGTGGTATCATCATGACTGATTTTGTGAATTAAATCGTTTGAAAAAAATTCTCCCGTGCAAAGCACGGGAGAATAAGTCAACGGATTGATAAATTATTCTTCCAAAAAGTCGCCTGCGCGCATCCAGTCGCTGGTAACGCCGCTGACGTATGCATCGAGCGAGTTGAGGTCGGTAAGTTTGTTTACCGTCCAAACTTCCAAGGGAAGATTTGCGTCTTTGCAAAGGGTAACGCTCGCCGAGCCGTTTGCGCCTTGTGAGAAGTATGCGTCGATAAACACCTCGTTTTTCCCCGTCTTCAACGTGTTTGCGGTGGTAATGGTGTTCGCGTCGACCGTTGAAACGACGTAACCGACTCTCGCCGTGTCTTCTATTGCGACGATTTGCGAAAGGGACGATGCGTTAAAAGAGATCCACGTAACGTTTCCAAGCATTTCGTATTTGTCTACGATATTGACGAGCGTAGCCGCTTCCGAAACGGAAAGAGAGGTCTTCAATTCAATATAAGGGTGCAATTCGAGTTGTTTGCAAAGCGCGATAAATTCGTCGAAGGTAGCAATCTTTTCGCCCGCATATTCGGGGTTTTTCCAACTGCCAAAATCTAATTCGAGCAACTCATCAAGGGTAAGTTCCGCAACGTTTCCCGTTCCGTTGGAGGTGCGGTCGACGGTATCGTCGTGAAGGAGTACGGGTTGCCCGCCTCTTGCAAAACTGACGTCGCATTCAACGTAAGAGAAACCTTGGAGCGCAGAAAGTCGATACGCCGCAAGCGTGTTTTCGGGGGCGAAGAGGCTAAATCCTCTGTGGTTTACCGCACGAACGGCGGAATTTTCTCTTTCGATTGCCTGTGCTTCTTCTGCCACAAATTTTTCTCCTTTTACTTCAAACATCGAGTGGATATTTTTCAATTCAGTTTCGGTCAGGTCGGAGTCGTCCGTCTTTGCAATGGTCAAAACGGGATAACTTCCGTCGACGTGCGTTACGTAAGGATCGGCGGTCGCTTGCCAGCCGAGGTCAACACCGCTCGTGTTAGAAGAGTGCGCAACCTCCACAACCGCCCATTTATACGTGGACATGTCCCCTTTAAAGGTGATTTCCGTTCCCTTTTTCATTTTAACGGAGAAGGTAATTCTTTGGCGCGTTTTTACGGTGTTGAGCGGAACGCTTCCCCAATGGGGCGCCTGTGACAAATATTCTTCCTGAGTGAGTTCGCCCGAATTGTCCAAGGTGGTGGGGGAAACCTTTTCGCCCCAAACGGTAAATTGCGATTGCAACGAAATGAGTTCGTCCATGGTAAACGCAGCGGAGCCGCTGACGCGTGCCAACACGATGACGGGATACTGGTGTGTATCGCTTTGCGTTACGTATTCCGTTTGCGATACCCAACCCGCACCGTAGGTGGCGTTTGGAGAGGTGTTCCAACCCGGGTCGATTTTATCCGTTCCGCCTTTGCCGATAATTGCCCGATCGGAATATTCGTTGACCGTCCACTTGTAGGCGGACGTATCGCCGTGGAAGGTGATCTTCGTCCCCTGTGCCATTTTGACGGTGGGGATATAACGGATGCGTTTTGTATCTACGGGCATTGAGGGGCTGCCGAAACTTGCGATCCAAGACATGTATTCTTCCGTGCCCAAATATTCTTCGCCCGTCGGCTTATAGAGGGTGGGAACGCCGTTGATTTCCCAAAAACCTTCTGCGTTGATGGTAACGGTAGGGGTAACGCCGTCCTTTCCGTCCTGTCCTGCTTCTCCTTGAGGGCCTTGAGGACCGGTTGCGCCCGTCGCTCCTTGAGCGCCTTGAGGGCCGGGAGCACCCGTTGCGCCCATCGATCCGGTTGCGCCCGTTGCACCCGTCGCGCCCGTTTCCCCTTGAGGTCCTTGAGGGCCCGTCGCACCCGTTGCGCCTGTTTCCCCTTGAGGACCTTGTGCGCCCGTTGCGCCCGTTTCTCCCTTGGTGTTGCCTACCTTTTGCCACGCGCCGTCCGTACGCCAATACAAATCGTACGTTTCGCTATCCATGTACATTGCGCCGTCCGATCCTACGTCGGCAGTCGGTGCGCCTTCGCCGACAAGCCAAGCCGCAGAGCTCGTTCCCGTTCCGTCGCAAGCGGCGAGCGAAACGCAGCAAACGGCACAAACGGCACTCAATAAAGTGGTTGTCCATTTTTTCATAATTTTCCTCCATATCGTTTAGTTTAACGATAAATTAATTATAACATCTACCCCCCACCGTGTCAAGAAATTTGTAAAAAATTTCAAGAAAGATTTTGTACCGTTTGGCGAAGACCTTTCTTAGGGGGGTGAAGTGCGACGGATTGCCCGCCCCGCTATATAGGGATAGCGTTTTCCGTTGGGATTCAAGCGTTTTTTCCGTGTATAGCCCCCTCGATTTTTTGGAAAGGGGACAATCAAACATTTTGTCTATCTTATACAATAGAACCTCGTCTTGTCGGAGAGGGGGACAATCAAACATTTTGTCTATCTTATACAATAGAACCTCGTCTTGTCGGAGAGGGGGA
>JAGASM010000026.1 GCA_017621735.1 Clostridia bacterium
CGGTATGGCGTTGGTTTTCCAACTGTCCCGTGCGGTTCGTGCTGTAGCCACCGAGCCGATTTCGGCGAAGGTACTCCCGTTTCTAATTTCATATGCAGGAATCGCCTAGCGGTATGGCGTCAGCTTCCCAAGCTGATCCCGGCGGGTTCGACTCCCGTTTCCTGCTCCATAAAACGCACGCTGTCGTGCGTTTTTTTCTTTTCTAACGGGAGTCGAGGGTGGAGCCGTTTGCGAGAGCAAACGCTTTGCCTTGCTTTTGCCGCTCAACGTAAAAGTTTTTAGGCAAAGTCGACAATTGATAATTGTCGAGCGGGGCGCGCCGCCAAAGGCGCGACTCCCGTTTCCTGCTCCATAAAACGCACGCTGTCGTGCGTTTTTTCTTTTCTAACGGGGGTCGAGGGTGGAGCCGTTTGCGAGAGCAAACGCTTTGCCTTGCTTTTGTCGCTCACCGCAAAAGGAAAACCCGCCCACGTACTTAAGACACGGGCGGGGGAATATAAAATGATGAAATGCGAATTTTATCCGTGGATTAAAATTCCTCTCGATTGTAGATCTTCGCGAATTTTTTTAATTTCAAGCGCGGAAACGCTCTTTTTTTCTTCAACGGCGCGTGCGGCAATCACGCCCGCAACTTCTCCCGTAAGCGCAGCAATCGGTATTACGCGCGTTGCGTTCCACGCCTGCCCTATTGCGGAAATAATCCGCCCCGCTGCGACAAGGTTTTTCGCTCCCTCGCAATAAAACGCGGAATAAGGGATTTCAAACCACTTTCCTTTTTCGGTAAAATCTCCGCCCACGCAAAGCGCGTCGTCCATTTGTGCGTTTGCGTCTTCTCCGCACAACGTACTTTTACCGACGATACGGCGAATTGTTCGGAACTGCGGCATAGTGGGAAGTGCGGTAATTTCTTGCACTTTTCCCGCCTGATATTCACGGTACAACCGAAGTTGCCCGCTTTGTACCGTATGATTGATGTTTTCCCGACTGGTTCCCGTAAGAAAAGAGGATTGATCTTTTTGCTCCCAAGCGGCTTCTCCACCGACGAACTTCCATTTGCGACAATCCCCGTCCCCTGCCGTATGAGCAAAGTAACAAACGGCGTTTTTTCCCTCTTCTGTGGGGAAATTTCCTCGGAAAAACACTTCCGCCGAGCCCGTCGCATCGATATACGCACGGGCGCGAACACGTTCAAATCCGTTTTGCGTGGCAAACCGCAACGACGTAACCGCACCGTTTTTTACAGAAACGTCCGTCAAAAGAGCGTCGAATACGACGTCCACCCCTTCCTCTTTGAGCCAGTCGAGAAGAACGAGCGACAATACTGTCGGCGAAAAACGGCTGACGTAACGGCTTTGATCTTTGGGAAGAGTGTTTGCGGCAAGAATGCGTTCTTCCGCCGTCCCGCTTTTCCAACAAGGGGGTACGGTATTATAGGAGTGCAAAATTGCGCGCTTTAACATCTCTTCCGAAATGCCGAAGATAAGTTGCCTTCCCCTTCCGTCGCACATAGGCTCCCACCAGTTGACGAGCCCGCACGTTGCAAGCCCGCCGAGCAAAAGGGCGCGCTCTAACAAAAGAACGCTCTTCCCTTCGCGCGCGGAAGAAATTGCCGCCGAGCAGCCCGCAACTCCGCCGCCCACGACGGCGACGTCGTAAACGCGATTCCCGATCATGGGTTATGCTTCCTCAAAATAATTGTTCAACGCGGACACGAGCGCGCATACGGACGAGAATACGACGTCCGTATGCTCTCCCGCGCCCCAGTAAATTTTGCCGTCCTTTTCCACGCCGACGTAAGAAAGCGCTTGCGCGAACGAACCTGCCGTCATCGCGTGCTGTTCGTACCCCGTCAACGTGTACGTGATGCCAAAATGCTTTTTCAGCGCGTTGGAAACGGAATCGAGGCGACCGTTGCCCGTCGCTTCCACCACCGTTCTCTTCTCCCCTTCGATGATTTCCACTTGCGCGGTGATGCCGTCCACTTGACGGTAGTGGCATTCGCCGATGCGGAACGTCTTGCGGGGATGAAGGAATTTTTCCTCGAAAATCTCGTAAAGTTCGGGGGCTTTGAGTTCTTTATGCGCAACGTCCGAAACGTGTTTTGCGGCATAGCCCATCGCCTCTTTCATCTTAGCGGGCATCTTGATACCGTAAACTTGCTCCAAAACGTATCCAACGCCGCCCTTGCCCGATTGCGAATTGATGCGAATGACGTCCGAATCGTACTCTCTTCCCACGTCTTTGGGATCGATAGGAAGGTAGGGAACGTTCCATTCCGCATCCTTTCCCGCGCGGAAAGTCATCCCCTTTGCAATGGCGTCTTGATGAGAACCGGAGAACGCCGCAAATACGAGTTCGCCCGCGTACGGTTGACGGGGAGAAACGGGCATTTGCGTAAACGTCTTATACAGCGCCGCAATGTACGGCATGTTAGAAAAGTTCAGTTTGGGATCGACGCCTTGCGAAAAGAGATTCATTGCAATGGTAACGACGTCGGCATTGCCCGTCCGTTCGCCGTTTCCGAACAACGTCCCCTCGATTCGGTCTGCCCCCGCGAGCATGCCGAATTCCGCCGCCGCGACGCCGCACCCCCTATCGTTGTGCGGGTGAAGGGAAATCATGACGTTTTCGCGATGGTGAAGGTGTTTGTGCATAAACTCCACCTGTTGCGCATACACGTGCGGCATGCCGTTTTCTACCGTTGCGGGAAGGTTGATGACCGCCTTGCGGTCTGCCGTCGGTTGCCAAATGTCGAGTACGGCGTTACAAACCTCGAGCGCGTACTCCGGCTCCGTCCCCGTAAAACTTTCGGGCGAATACTCAAAGCGGTAATTTGCGCCCGCTTCGTCCGTCAATTTTTTCAAAAGAGTTGCCCCTTCGATGGCAATCGCCTTGACCTCTTCTTTGCTCTTTTTGAACACTTGTTCCCGTTGCGCGACGGACGTGGAATTATACACGTGCACGATGACGTTCTTTGCGCCTTTGATCGCCTCGAACGTCTTGCGGATAATATGCTCGCGCGCCTGCGTCAATACTTGAATGGTTACGTCGTCGGGAATGAGATTGCGGTCGATAAGCGTGCGCAAAAAGTCGTACTCCGTTTCGCTTGCCGCGGGAAAGCCAACCTCGATTTCCTTAAATCCGATTTCTACAAGAAGGTTGAAAAACTCCACCTTCGTTTCCAAACTCATCGGCTCGATAAGCGCTTGGTTTCCGTCGCGTAAGTCGACGCTGCACCATACGGGCGCCGCGGTAACGCTGTCCTTTTCCGCCCAGTCCATACACCGCTCTTGGGGTAAATAATATTGTTTTTTGTACTTTTGCATTTTGCACCTCTTTTTCCATAAAAAAACAGCCCGAACGTCTTGAAAAGACGCGGGCTGCGCGCGGTACCACTCTTCTTGCGGAAATACTTCCGCCTCTTTGCGGACACTTTCGTATCCTGCCCGATAACGGCGGGGCACCGTTCCTTTCTACTCCCGTTCAAAAGGACCGCTCCGCGGCGAGTTCGCCGAATATCCCCTACCGTCTTGCACCAAACGACGGCTCTCTGAAAGGTCTTTTCCGGTTACTGCTCCGCTTCTTTGCGTTGTGTGACATTATACTACCATATCTTTTTGAAAAAAGCAACTGTTTTTACGCAAAACTCGCCCGCGGGCATTTGCCCGCGGGCGAGTGACGTTGTTTCCGCTAAAACGTTATACGTCCTTCCAAGAATATTCGGGCGTTTCTACCGTAACGGTAATCGAGCCGTAGGTGTAGGTGAGGCGCACTTTTGCACCGCCCTTCTTGCCTCTGCCCGCAGCGCCGTTCCAAGAAGACATTTGTTCTTTTTGGAACTTGCCGTCGATGCTTCCTCCGTCTTGCCACTTTCCGCTGTTGAGTTCGTCGAGTGCCAAATCGGAAGAAAGAAGTTTCTTGTACATCAAGCCGTACTTAATTTCTTCCTTCGTCGTAACGCCGACGGAAGCGCCGATTTCCACACTCTTCGAGCCGTACCAACTGCCGCCCGTGTACGTTCCGCCGATCGTCCATACGGAAGAAGGCGCAACCGCCGTGTTGATGGTAACGGTGATGCTGTCTTGGATCCACGCCGCCCAAATTTGCGCGCCGTCGAGCGCTTGTGCTTTGACGTCGGTAACGACCGTCCAAGCGCCGTTTACCTTTGCCCACCAACCGAATTGTTTGTATCCGCTCGGCGCGGGAACCGTTTGATTAAAGGTGTAAACGTCGTTGAACTTCACCGTCTTGAAGTAACTGTTCTTCGCGCTGTACGAACTTCCGCTAAATTCGATATCGCTGCACAAGTCCACCGTGATCGTGTTGTCGATCCAAACGACGGAAACGGTTGTGTCTTGCGTAACATTGTAAATTTGCGTAACGGCGTTCCCGTTCGCGTCGACGTATCCGCCGAAGTCGTAACCCGCGATGTCAAGCCCCGTGGGAAGCGTCCACGCCGTGTCGTACGTATAATCGTAGTTGTAGGAATAGCCGTTTCCGTTGGATGCAAACCCGCTCGCGGCATATGCGCTATATACGGTGATGACGTACGTATTCGGCGTATACGCGCACGTAACCGTATCTTCGCCCGTAACCGTATAGCCTTCCGCAATTTGCCACGTTCCCGTATATCCCGTCTTTACAGGGACGGCAGGAAGATTTGCAAGCGTTGCTCCAAGTTTATAGTTTTGCGTCGCAACCGTATTTCCGTTTGCGTCTACAAAGGTGATCTCGTAACCGATTTCGCTCCACTTTGCATAAAGTACGCTATCTTCGTTGACGGCGGGAATTGCCGTGTACACCGCATCTTGCCCTTCGAGCTTAAATCCGTCGAGGTAGTACGCGTTTTCGTAGCGTACGGCGTAAGGAAGGGAAACCTCCGTGCCGTAGACGTAAGAAAGCGTCTTTTCGTATCTTTCCCCGACAAGGTCGAACCCGTCGAGTGCGAATTCGCTGACGAGCGTAACCGCGTACGTGTTCGCCTCGTAAAGGGCGGTTACCGTCGCATTGCCCGCAACCGTGTCCGAGGTAACGTCCCACCCGATAAAGGTGTGTCCCGTCTTTTCGGGTGCTTCGGGGAAGGCGAACGCGTCGCCGTAATGCGCCGTTTGCACGCCGAGTTGTACGCCGTCTGCAACGTAGGTTACCGTGTAGTCGATATAATCCCAAACGGCGGTGAGCGTCAAATCGGAAGTGATATTATAAATGGACGTGTATTCGTTTCCGTTTTCGTCGCGATAAGATACCACTTCGAACACCCCGTCCATCGTATACCCGATGGGAAGGGCGATCGTCGTATCGTAGGTATAGGGAACGACGCATTCCCACATGCCCGTTTGCTCGTTGTAGGTGAACCCGTCCGCCTCTTCTCTGCTGACAAACGTCAACGTGTAGACGTTCGGCTCGTAAGACGCGTAGACGTTCGTCCCACTGCCTTCGATCTTTGCAGGCGCTTGCCATACGGGCGTATAGCCAACTTCCGCGCTCTCCAACTTGGGATAGTTCAACGTCGCGAAACATTCGCCCGTCGTCGGATCGTAGACGACCTCTTGCGTGCCGTAAACGCTTCCGTTGAAGAGGTAGGTTACCGTGGTAACACCGCCTTCGACGTACACGGTTTGCGTCCAGTCGACGGCTTGCAATTTTTGCGCCATCTTGTCGATCGCTTCCCCTTCTACGTCGCGCGTTACGTCGGTAACCCCTGCGTCCATGACGTTTCCGGGGTTGTGATAGTTGAGGTTTGCCGAAAGGGTAAGTCCGGAAATTCCCACCTTCGGGCAATTCAAGTTAAGCGCACGGAGGAATCCGTTTGCATCCGCACTCAATACGACGGTCAATTCGCCGAGAATGCCGTCCGTGAGGTTCTCCCCGTCGAGGACGATCGTCCACGTCGCCCCGCTTTCGTTTTGTGCGTACGCGTAGTCAATCAGCGTCTTCTTTGCTTCCGTACCGTAGTCGGTCGTAACGGTCGTCGCCTCGCCCGAGTCATCCCCGCTTCCGCCGTCCGACGGGATCATTCCCGTAATCAAATCGCCGAAGTTGAGCATGAAGAAAAGTTGATTTGCAACGTCGGAAAGGAAGTTTGCCATCGGCATTGCGCGGTAAATGACGATCGGACTGTCGTATTTTGCCTCCTTCGTCGTCCCGAGTCCTTTCTGCCAGTAACTATACTGCGTTCTCTTCATGTAAACCATGCCGTCTTTCAAGGTAACGTCGATGGACGAATCCCCGTTGATCGCAACTTGGTTGAGCTCCTGCACCCCTTGATATTCAAGGCGAATGTTAACGCCGAGTTTGTTGTCTTCGTCGAGCGTAACGGAAATCGCGACGACGTCAACGGTAACGTCGATAATTCCGAATGCGTCGAGTTTTGCCGATCCGCTGATATAGAAGTTGCGGTTGATGACGTAATTGTGTTCCGCCTCTTCCCCGCTGATGATCTCTTCCGAATCGACGTGCGTCGCCGATTTTGCGAGCATCTTGACGAGCGCACCAAGCCCCGTCGCCTTGTAGTATCCGTCGAGCGAAGGTTCCGCTTGCGTATACCCTTGCGCGACGGACAAGTTCAAGTCGATCTTTTCCGCAAACGTATTATCGTAGTATACGTCTTTTAAGGTAATGCCGGAAATATATCCGCACGTGCGTTCTTCTTCTCCGCGAACGATCGTATGCGTGCCCTTAGAGATGCCGATTTGTAAATCTGCGGGAGCGGGCGCGCCGTAGAGCATCGAAGAATTGAGCGTAAGGAGAATACTTTCGCCCGTAACGGCGGTAAATCCGTTGAAAATTCCGCTCGGAAGCGCGGTTTCCACGCGTTCCTCATCTTCCGCCCCTTCCGTTTCCGCCAACTCTGCGGTTGCGGGAGCGAGAAGTCCGCCGAGCAATTCTTCCAAGTTGAGGGAAAGTTTCAAACTGTTGCCGAGCGCGCGCAGTTGCGCCGTCGTTTCTGCGCTCAACCATTCGGAAACGAGCGCACTTTCGAGGAAATCGATTTCAATTCCCGTGATTGCCACAACGGCGGAAAGCACGGTTGCAAGTTCGCCGACGGGCGCGTAAAGTTTGAGCGGTGCAAACGCTTCGTGCGATTCCGTAAAGCGGGAAACGCTGAGGAAGATTTCCAACTCGTCGTTGTCGTCCGTGTCGAGAATGGTGATCCCGAAGTAGAAACTGTCGTCCACGTCCTCGTTCGTCGCAAGCGCGTTGAGAGAGATGTTTGCGTAAAGGTCGGTATTGATCCAGAATTTTTGATTGTCAAGGTCGATATGTACGGGAACACTTCCGCCCGAATAGTAACTGATATTTCCGTTGATTTGATAACGTACGCCGTTTGCTTCCGCATACGCTTCGTCCGTCGAGGTAACCGCCGCGTCGAAGGAAACGGTCGCGCTGTCCAAAAGAAGGGACTCCGCCGCCGCGCCGAGGTAATCGATGAGATCGACAAACTCCGCCGCCGTGAGCATTCCCTCTTTGGAAAGGGTGGGAAGTTCTCCCCCGTATGCCTTTGCAAAGACGTCTGCACCAATCGAAATGCCGTCGCCGACAAACGAGATCGCAAGTTCCGCATCCCCCGTTCCCTCGCCGAGCAATTCTACCGTAAGTCCGCCGAGCGCGATCGTGAGCACGCCGTCCGCGTGATTTCCGCTGGGACCTGCTATCGTCATGCCGTTCAAGAGTTCGACGATGGTATCCGCCGTCGTCTTTTCTTCTCCGCTTACCGCTCCGACCGCCGTTCCCACGCCGAGAAGGGCGAGGATTTCTTCGAGCGATTGCACGGGCGCAAGCGTTTCTTTGCCCATTATTTCGTTAACCACCCCCCCGATACGGTTATAGACGGATGCGATCGCTTCTTCCAAAGATGCAAGTTCTTCAAAGAAGAGCGTTGCGCCGATTGCGCCGTAAGAAAGGGTGATTTCTTGTTCGTTTGCCGAAAGAACGATGGAGTGCGCCGTATCGAGCGCGAGCAAGGTTGCGTCGAGATATGCTTCGACACCGTTTTTCCAAGAGAGGTATCCTTCGTTGATTTCGAGGGAAATGATTTCTTCGCCGACGGTAAGTTCAAGCGCGCCGCCGAGCGTAATCGACTGCGCCGTAACGACGTCCACGATCGTCTTGGGAAGGAGCGAGATATCCGCATACGTTCCGCTTGCGAGCGCCACCTCTTTTTGCGAAGCGGTAACGGCGATTTCCGCCCCGAACACATTTGCCGTAAGCGCGTTTTCTTGTACGCCGATCGTTACGTCTCCGAGCGCCAAGTCTACGCCGAACACCGTTAAAAGTTCCGTTCCTTTCAAGAGTACGGAGAGCGTACCGTTCTCTTCCGAAAGGGAAACGTAATCGCCAAAGTTGAGCGAAAGAACGTTTGCAAGCATGCTTTCCGCTTCCGCACCCTCTTCTCCGCTTTCAATGGGAAGTACCCCGCCGAGAAGGGACAAGATCCCGTCTACGTCTGCTTTGACGCGCACGTCGTTCCCGCCGTCGTTTACAAGCGTGAGATAGATGACGTTTTCTTCCTTTCCGTAAAGGGCGACGA
Organism: Clostridia bacterium; assembly: GCA_017621735.1. Classification (GTDB taxonomy): domain Bacteria; phylum Bacillota; class Clostridia; order Christensenellales; family Borkfalkiaceae; genus Gallimonas. The sequence goes on from JAGASM010000026.1 coordinate 8,531, forward strand.
GCGTTTTTTCCACTTTGCTTCCGTTGTCGGAAACGTAAGAAACGGTCAAGTTCGCTTCTACGTTAAATTGTTTCATGTCGACAAGCACGTTGCCGTCGATCAAAATTCCGCGATTCGCCGTGCCGTACGCGATCGTTGCCTGCAAAACGTCCGCCGTAAACAAATCGATAAGGGAATTGACGTAAGGGAGTACGCCGACGTATCCTTCCGTGTCTACCGTAAACGCTTCCCCTTCGGTGAGCGTAACGTTTGCGCCGAGGACGGACGCCGCAACTTCCCCTTCCTTTACGGAAAGTGCAATATCGCCGAGCGCAAAGTCTACGCCGAGCGCCGCCAAAAGTTCCGTGCCCTTGATTGCAAGCACAAGCGTGTTTTCTTCTTCCGCAAGCGTTACGATTTCGCCGAAATTGAGGGCGAATACGCTCGCCAACAGATCTTCCGTCGCCTGCGTCGCAGCCGTATCTTCTCCGCCGACAAATTGCGATACGAGCGATACGATTTCTTCTACGCTTCCCTTTACCTTGATCCCGTCAAGCGTTGCATAGAGCACGTTTTCTTCAAAGCCGAGTTGCACCGTCTTGGTAACGGGAACGCCGTCCACCGTAACCGTCGCCGTGAGTTCTCCGCCGAGAGAAAGCGTATTTAAGTTAATGGAAATACCGCCTTCGAGGGCAATTCCTTCCATTGCGAAGGAAAGTTCCGCAAAGAGTGCGTCCGCCGTGAACAAATCGATAAGGGAATTGACGTAAGGGAGTACGCCGACGTACCCTTCCGTATCTACCGTAAACGCTTCCCCTTCGGTGAGCGTAACGTTTGCACCGAGGACGGACGCCGCAACTTCCCCCTCTTTGACGGAAAGTGCAATATCGCCGAGCGCAAAGTCTACGCCGAGCGCCGCCAAAAGTTCCGTGCCCTTGATTGCAAGCGCAAGCGTGTTTTCCTCTTCCGCAATCGCAATGAGCGAAAGAACGTCGTCCGAAAGGAGGGTAAAGAGCAAGTCTTCTACCTGCACTTCCGCAACTTCGCTTTCTCCGCCGACAAATTGCGATACGAGCGATACGATTTCTTCTACGCTTCCCTTTATTTTGATTCCGTCAAGCGTTGCGTAGAGTACGTTTTCTTCAAAGCCGATCAATACCGTCTTTTGTGCGCCGAACGCCGATACCGTTACCGTGCCGTTTACGCGCAAGTCGGCAAGCGAAAGGGCGATTTCTCCGTTTACGCTGATCTCTTCGCTCGCGTACGTTACCGTTGCTTGCAAGACATCCTTCGTGAATAAATCAACGAGCGCGTTGACGTAAGGAACAACGTCGATATACGCCTCCGCGTCGATTGCCGTAGCCGTCTTTTGCGTGTGCGTAATCGTTACGCTTGCGCCGAACGCGTTCAAATCTAATTGCGTACCGCTGAAAGAAAGGACAACGTCGCCGAGCGCAAAATCTACCCCGAGCGCCGTCAAAAGTTCCGTACCCTTGACTGCTACCGTAAGCGTATCTTCCGCTTCCGTAATCGAAATGATATTTCCAAGCGGCAAGGAGAGCAAGTCTTCCAAGACCGCCGTGCCCTCTTCGTCCCCCGCGGGCATTTGAACAAAGTTTGCAATGAGCGCAACCGCCTCTTCGACGCTCGCGCGGAAACGGAAGAATTCCTTTTCCTCGCCCGCAAGCGTGAGATAGACTTCGCCCGTTTCGTTTGCATACGCCAACAAAATGCGCTTTTCGACGCTTCCCGCTTCCGTCGCGTACGCAACCGTAACGTCCGCTTCTACTTGCAACGTCGTTACGTCGAGGAATAAACTTCCCGTAACCGACAGCCCTTCGCCCGCAACGCCGTACGATACCGTTCCTTCATACGCCGTTTCCGTAAAGAAGGAAATCAGATCGTCCACGTATGTTACAACGTCCGCATATCCTTGCGTGTCTACCGTAAACGCTTCCCCTTCGGTGAGCGTAACGTTTGCACCGAGGACGGACGCCGCAACTTCCCCTTCCTTTACGGAAAGCGCAACGTCGCCGAGCGCAAAGTCTACGCCGAACATCGCAAGGAGTTCCGTGCCTTTTACGCCGATGGTAAGGGTATTTTCCTCTTCCGCAAGGGAGAGCATCGTTTGCAACTCGTCGCCGAACAAGGTATTGACCAAAAGATCGACGACGGCGGAAATATCCGTTTCCACCTCGGGAATGGTGAGATATTCGGCGATCAGTTGTGCGACGTCTTCTACGTAGCCCATTACTTTGATGCCGTCGAGGTTGACGTAAACGCCCCCCTCGGTATAACCGATATGTACCGTCTTTTGAATGCTCGGCTCGTCGACTGCAACGGAAATTTCACCGATAAGGGCAAATTCTTTGACGTCGATTTGAACGTTCGCGTCGAGCGAGAATCCCTCCCCTTCGTATGCCGCGCCGACGGAAAGAACGTCTTTGGTAAACAAATCGACAAGCGCGTTTGCATAAGGAATGAGGTCGATATATTCCGCCTTTTCCTCTTCCGTCAAAGCGGAAAGTTCTTCTTCGCTTTGCGAAAGGGTTGCCGCCAACGTAAAGTCTTCCGTCAAATTGACGTCCGCTTTTACGTAGTTGAGGGAAATTCCCTCTTCCGAGCGGTTAAATGCAAATTCAAGGGGAAGAGAAAGTCCCAAAAGTTCGATGGTAGAAGAGATGGATGCGCTCGTTTCGTCAAAGAAGAATTCTCCGCCGCCAAGTTGCGCCATCAATTCGTCCGTATCGATTGCAACCGCTTCGCCGAGTCCCTCTTCGGGAAGGACGGATGCAAGCAGTTCGGTTACCCCCTCAATGGGAAGGCAAGCCTTCAAGTCGCCGTAAGAAAGGTATACGGCGTTCCCTTCCAACCACACGTTCAAATTCTCAATCTGCGCGCGAAGGACGAGGTTGGACATATCCGTCGCGTCTACGTATACGACGCCGCTTATCGGCGTTCCGTTTAATCGGAGAGAAAGGTCAAACGTCGCCCCGCCGTTTAAGACGTTTGCAAACCCTTGCGTGAGGCAAGACGCCGCCGTGGGATCGGGTTCCACGGGAGGAAGTTCTTCTACCGGCTTATCCGCAAAATTGCTGTAAAATTCGTCGTAAGCAGGAGAGATCGCTTTTTCCGTGCCGTACTCGTACACCGTTTCGTAATCCGCTTGGCATTTTACGGAAACGACCATCTTCGCGCTGTAACTTTCGGACACGACCGCCTTCAAAACTTGCCACGTTTCGTCAAAGGTGTAGGTGAGCGTGATAAACTCGTATTCCGGCCATTCGTCCAGCCCGCCCGTCATCATCATTTGTTGACGGTAATAATAGGGCGCCTTGTCCCCTGCGGGATTCAAATGATACGTTTGCGTATACGTACCGTCGCCGTTGTCGACGACCTCTTCCGCGCTTTCTACCGTGTCTTCCGTTAAAATATACGGGGAAAACTCGGTCGCGGGCAACCCGTACGTCGCCTTAAAATCTTCTACGCTGACGTGAACGGGATCTCCCGTCTTCCACGCGGTATCAATGCCGTTCCACGTATCCGCGCTTCCCGCCGCTTCCCGCCAAAGGACGTCGTTGCCGACGTAGCAAAACTCCTTCGCCGTTTTGACAAGGGAACTTTGCGAAATTTCCGTTAAAATCAATACGCCGTCGCTGTACTGTTTGTACGACTCGACGTCTTGATTTACCATCGTATCGACGAGCCCGTGCATCTCCGCGTAATAACTCGGCTGCCCTTTAAGGCGCGCCGCCATATACCCCAAATTTTCTACGGCGGTATGATCGAGCGGGGTAGATCCGTCCGTAGGGACGACGTACTCCGTATCCGTACCCGAAGGCATCTCACCCAAAGGGGGAGGCGTCTTCTGTCCGCATGCAATCAAAAATCCCGCCGACGCGCCGACGACGGTAAGACCTGCAAGCCCGATTGCAATTTTCGTCTTTAAGATCATAATTTCAATCCTCTGAAACCTTTATCCGATCCTGCCCCTAAAGGGGCAGCAAAATTTTCCACTGTCATATATTATAATGACTTTTTTCTTTTATGTCAAACGTGTAATGCCTTTTTATGACACAATTTTTTGAATATTAATAAAAAAATTTCGCAGACTTGTATCGTCTGCGAAATCCATACACAAGATGTTGTGCACTATGAAATTGTTCGATTCTCGCCGAATCTTATTAAGTTTATTGAAAAAACCCTCGCCGATTTTCCTCGGCGCGTCTTTTTATGGTTTCTCCCGAACGCCGTCCCACGGTTTCTCGCGGGAAAGAGCAGGGAGCCGAAAACGCCCGCCGTAACGTTAGGGGGGATACGGCTGCGCGTTTTTTCAGTTGGAAATTTTAGGGATTAGATCCCCCTTTTCGACGGTTAGGTTTGCGTTCCCGTCCGCCTTTTCGACGGTTGAGTTTGCGTACCCGTCCGCCGTTCGTCGGCTTGCAAAACACCCGCCGTTTGGACGATCGGACACGACCGTTTCCTAACAAGGCGCAACGCAAAGCGCACAAGCCCGTTGAACCTTTCGCCGTGCTTTCTAATACAGACTGCTTGCGGACGAATTCCGCAAATCTTATTTTAAGCCGCTGCGTACGTCCGTTTGAACGTTTTTTCAAACGGAAAAGTATTGCAAACGATTAGTAATTTTCCGGTTTTACTTGGAAATATGCTTGCGGGTGCGCACATGCAGGGCAAAATTCAGGCGCTTCACTCGCCTTGACGATTGCACCGCAGTTGAGGCACTGCCAGTATACTTCGCCGTCGCGAAGGAAGACTCTCCCCTCTTCGACGTTCTTCAAAAGTTGCAAATAGCGCTTTTCGTGTTCTTGCTCTACCTTTGCAACCTCTTCAAATTTTCTTGCGATTTCTTCAAACCCTTCTTCACGCGCAACGCGAGCAAATTCGGGATACATCGACGACCATTCGTCGTTTTCTCCTTCCGCCGCCGCTTTGAGGTTTTCCGCCGTCGTGCCGATTCCGCCCGCGATCAACTTAAACCACAATTTTGCATGTTCGCGTTCGTTGCGGGAAGTTTCTTCAAAAATCGCGGAAATTTGATTATACCCTTCCTTCTTTGCCTTGGACGCATAATATGCGTATTTGTTGGTCGCCTGACTTTCGCCCGCGAACGCCGCCATCAAGTTTTCAAACGTTTTGCTACCTTTCAATTCCATTTTATTCATCTCCTTTTTTACAATTCTCACAAGAACCAAAGAACTCCAACTCGTGCCCGTCGCAAGCAAATCCTTTGAGGGACAGCCCCGATAAAAGCCGATCTACGTCGGGTAAAAACTGATCGTATACCCTACCGCACCCGCGACATCTTGCATGGTAATGCGCCGTCATGCGGGGATCGTACCGATCGTCGCTGTCCGAAAGTTGCAACTTGCGAATCTTTCCGTCCCGCGCAAACGCACCAAGAACGCGAAATACCGTTCCGCGACTGATGCTCGGATACGTTTCGTGCACCCGATCGAACACCTCCGTTGCCGTCGGATGGTCGAGCGAGAGGAGAACTTCGTATACCGCTTGTTTTTGCTTGGTGTTTCGAACTTCCGCCGCCATCAGATCCTCCTTTTCTTAATGAGATTTATTCTTAATAAGAGAATATCATAAAATTTTTCGCTTGTCAATACTTTTTTGAAAAATTTTTGAAATTTTTTTTGGCGGACGTGTTTTTCTTAAAAATTTGCATGAAAAAAGCGCGCATGTCTTGATTTTTACAAACCGTTGCGCGCTTTTTTGTACATTGTTTTTAGTTTTCTTCGTCGGGCTCTAACGCCATTGCCTCTTCTGCGTCTTCAAAGTCGTTGTACTGATGGCAATATTCGGCAAACACTTCGTCCAAAAGCGCGTCGTCTTCGACCACTTCGAGCGTTTCGTTTTCCCCGTCGCCTTCGATGCGGAAAATTGCGATTTCGCTTTCGTCTTCGTCCGCCTCCTCGTCTACCTCTTCCGGCTCAACTGCAAAACATGCATACCACTCGCCTTTATAAGAAAGGGTCGCCACGTGTACCGCCGTTACGGTATTTCCGTTTTCGTCTTCAAGTTCGACGATCTCTTCCCCGTCCTCAAAACGGTTTTCTTTTTCTTTCATGCTCATTGTTTTTTCTCCTTTTTCATTTTCGCAAGATACCCGTCAAGGATATATGCCGCCGCGATTGAATCCACGCTGTTTTTGCGTTTTTCTCTGCGCACGCCCCCTTGAATGAGTACCCGCGTTGCTTCCATGGTGGTAAAGCGTTCGTCCTCGGTTACGATCGGAAGGGAGGTGTTTTCCCTCATTGCCTCGATAAACCGCGCCGTTTTTTGCGTTTGAACGCTGTCCGTTCCGTCAAAGTTGACGGGAAGCCCGCACACGATCGTCCCGACGCCGCGTTCTTCCGCAATGCGGACGACCGCCTTTACGTCGTCTAAAAACTTCCCCGTGCGCCAATACGTTTCCCCGGGCATAGCATATTCGTTGAACGGATCGCTAAACGCGACGCCGATTCGCTTGTCGCCGATATCAAATGCGGCTATCCGCTTTTCCATACGCTTATTGTACCACACTCCCCCCGCCTTTGTCTACCGAAAGGAAGAAAAAAACTCCCTCCGCCTTAAAAAGTAAGCGTGATGACCGATACCATACGAAATTGAATGATCAAAGGGCTGAATTCATAGAAAAAGAGCGCGGAAATCCGCGCTCTCCGCGTTACGCCTGTTCGGGCGCACGCTGCATTTCTTTGAGTTTCTCGTCCATCATTTCGTTTACCTTTTGCGTAAACTCTGCTTGACCTTTTTTGACGAGCGAACGGGCTTTATAACTGTTTGCCACAATCAGCGCACCGCCGACCGCGCCCAACATCAGCCCCATGCAAAACATCTTTTCCACGTTAGCCTCCGTGCGGGTTTTCCCCCGCGTTCATTAGTTTGTGAAACAACACCGACGTTATACCTTTACGCGATTGCGTAATTTTACCAAATCCGCCGTTTCAATCCTCTTTTCCGCGAAGGCGCTCGATTTCCGCGCGCAAGATGGCGTTTTCCCGCCGCAAATCGCCCGCAAGACGTTCATACAGAGCGTCGATTTCCCGTTCTAACCTGCGTTTTAAGAAGGAGTTTTCTTCTACTCCTGCCTCTTTTGCCGCTTTTGCCACCCGCTCGGGTTGCTTTTTCACCAAATTGCGATATTTGTTTTGCATGCGAAGCATGAGCCGTCCGTCCCCGCCCGAAACGTTCATAATCGCTTTGCGCACGGAAATCCCCTTGCGCTTTTCTGCCAGCACCGCTTTAAGCATCTCGTCCGTTTCTTCCTCGGTAAAAGGACGAATACTCCCCGCTTGCAAGTTTTTTCCATCTAAAATACGGTTTACGCGGTCGTCAGACGTGCTTTTTAAGAAGTTATAATAGTAATTGCGCACGCTCCCCTTTGCCCGTCCGTGTTCCTTTCCGTACGTTTCAAATAGCCACGTCAACGTCTTGCCTGCGTTTTTTCCCGCGTAAATATATTCGATCAACCCCGTCGCTTCTTCTTCCGTGTAACCGTTGATTTTGTTCATATGCCACCTCTTTACACGAGTTATTGACATATTTTTGTCCTTTTATACGTCTAATAATAGTATGCTAGTTTATTTTTTAACGGAAACCCCGTGCACACTCACCGCAAACGGCGCGTATCTCGGCACGACCGATCTGTTCGAGCGTTCCGCCTCTCTCGATCCCGCGCAAGAAATCGCGTTGGAATTCTCCCCGTTTGGCGACTATCTTCCCGTCCGCGTTTTGTTTGGGGAAGCGTTTTTGTTTGAACCGCCCCCGCATTACAATCTATATTTTTTGCCCGACGGCGTCGCCGTCTACGTAAACGGTTTTTTACGGGCGGACTGCGCTTTGCACGTCCTTTGGCAAAAGCGCGTTTCCGATACCCTTCTTACCCTCTATTTGCAAGGGGCCCTTCAACTCAACGTCGAAAACGGAAGCGGGTTTCACGTTCTCACGCTCCCCGACCGCCTTTTAGACTGCACCGTTCGGGAAACGGACGAAGGGTTTTTGTTGGAGAACGACGGCGCCTTTGCCCTCGTCGACAAAGAGGGAAAACTTCTCCTTTCCGAAGAGGGGCGCGTCGTCAGTATCGAAGGGGGAATTACCGCCCTTCTTCCCTACCGCGACGCCTTGCGCCACAGCGCCCTTTGCACCTTTCAAAAGGGAATCCCCATAAAGCGAAGCGTGCGCGTAGAAGGAGAAGTTACGGAAGCCACCGTTTCCCTCGCCCTCTTTGAAAGCGTCCTTTGCGGCGCCGATCCCACCCCCTACTTGCACCCGGAACTGACGGAAAAGGCGGGCGCGTTGCGAGAGTTTCTCGGCGCGTTTACCTCCGTCGTCTTGACGAATGAACGGGATAAAATCGGGCTTTGCTATCCGCGAAAACCGCGCGTATTCGACGTGCGCTACTTCCGCGCGGAAAAAAAGGACGGAAAAATATCCAACCTCATTCCACTCGATTAAAAAAACGGATTCCCGCCGGGAATCCGTTTTCTATTTTAGTATTTGTTTACGACGACCGATTTGATGACGATCGGTTCTACGGGAACTTCCCACGTCGTCTTGATCTTTGCGTTTTTGACCGATTCGATGATGTCCGTCTTATTCAACGTGATTTCCGTTTCTTCGGTGAACTCGACGTCGCCAAGATCGGCGATATAATCTTTAATGGCAGTCAAAAGCCCGTTTTCGCCCGTCATTTGATTTTCGTAATCGGACGCCATGCCGAATACGGAATACTTGTTGTCCAACGCGGTGGAGCCTTCTCCCGTGTACGTATAGAACATGGACGTCGCGCTGTTATAACTGTAAAGGCAGTTGTCTTGATACGCTTCTCCGTCCGTTGCCTTTCCTTCGTCGTTGCGAAGGGTGGTAACGCGCGTATTGTCGCTCCCCTTGTCCGTATAGTACATGACGAGTGCGCCCGCTTTATGCGTGTATCTCGATCCGGAACTGATTTGGAATCCATTGTCCTTAAATTCGCCGTAAACGGTGTTAAGAGGGGTTTTTTCGTCGTTCGACATAAATACCGACTGCGTAAGCGAAAGGCTTGCTACCGCGGAAAAATAGTCTTTTTCGACGAGTTCTTCATTCTCGTACATATAGCCGCCCGTGTAAAGACCGCCCGCGTCGTAATTGTGCACGCAAAGCCCGTCGAAGTACAGTGCGTCCGCAAGTTCGATAAAGTGTTCTACCGTGCGGGGAGCCGTCTTTCTGGAAAGGGTGTAATCAACCGCGTAATCTTTTCCGTTAAAGGTATAGGTGATGGTGATTTCGGGACGGTCGGTCGTGCATCCGACAAACATCGCCGTCGCGCCGACGGAAAGCACCGCCGCTGCGGAAACCGCCGCAATACGGCGCAAGAAGGTACGTTTCATATATAATCCTCCGAATGATTGCAATTTGACTATTTTATTTTACCCGTATTTTCCGTTTCCGTCAAGTGTTTTCGTTCGACAAACGCACTCTCACTCCAATTTTTTACAAGAAAGGCACAATTCTTGTAAAAGAGCAAAACAATCACGGCGGCGTGCCGTCCTTCTTCCCTTCCTAAAAAGTAACGAACGACAGCAAAAAAGCCACCCGATATTCGGGTGGCTTTTTGATTTTTTGTTAAGCGAGTTCTGCAACTGCGCCTGCTTCCTTGAGCTTCGCAACTGCTGCTTCTGCGTCTGCCTTGGGAACTGCTTCTTTCAAAACGCCCATGGTTTCAACAGCCTTCTTCGCTTCTGCAAGGCCAAGACCCGTGAATTCACGAACTGCCTTGATAACTGCGATCTTGTTCGCGCCGATTTCTTTCAAGACGATGTTGAATTCCGTCTTTTCTTCAACTGCGGGAGCCGCTTCTGCTGCTGCTGCGCCTGCTGCTGCTACGGGAGCTGCTGCGCTTACGCCGAATTCTTCTTCAAGTGCCTTAACGAGGTCGTTGAGTTCTACAACGGTCATCGCTTTTACTTCTTCAATAAACTTTTGAACATCCATTTTTGATTCCTCCGAAAATTTTCAAAATTATTTGCCTTGCGCAATGCTGTTCAACACATATGCAAGATTCGTGATGGGCGACTGCAAGCAACCCAACATTTTTGCGATCAATACCTCTCTCGAAGGAATTGCCGCGAGTGCCTTGATTCCCGCTTTGTCTACGTACGCGCCGTTTACGTATGCGCTCTTCGGTACGATTTTTTCGTCAAGTGCGGGGGTTTCCTTTACTGCCTTTGCGAAAACGGAGCATCCGCTCGTTTCGTCGGGGCAGAATACGATCGCCGTCGTGCCGTTGAGATCTGCGTTAAAATCGCTTACGCCAAGTTCTTCAAATGCCTTTCTGATGAGCGTGTTTTTGTAAACTTTGTACTCACAGTTAACTGCCTTGAACTTGTTGCGGAGAGCGGTTACTTCCAAAACGGTGAGTTTGTTGTAGTTTGCAAGAACTACCGACTTACTCGCTTCGATTTTGCCTTTGATCTCTTCTACGACGGACTTCTTTGCCTCCAAATTAGCCGACATACTTACCTCCTGTAGGCGTCTGTGCGCCCGATTAAAAAAGCTCCGTACCGTAGACGGCACAGAGCTTGCTCATACAACTATGAGAAAAAACGCTTGGCACCTGAGCGAGCAACATTAAGCCTTGCGGCGCTCGCCTTCTACGGCATGAAATTTTTACCTTTTGATTGTAACAAATACCGACGAAAACGTCAAGCGTTTTTCACCGTTAAATTTTGTTGTAGTTTACTTTTACGCCGGGGCCCATCGTACTCGTGAGCGAAACGCTCTTGATGTACTGTCCCTTTGCAGCAGCGGGCTTCGCCTTGACGATTGCATCCATCAATGCGGTGAAGTTTTCGGAAATCTTTTCAACGCCGAAACTCTTCTTTCCGATCGGGCAGTGAATGATTGCAGTTTTGTCAAGACGGTATTCTACTTTACCTGCCTTAACTTCTGCAACTGCCTTTGCAACGTCCATCGTAACCGTTCCCGACTTAGGGTTGGGCATCAAGCCCTTGGGGCCGAGGATACGACCGATACGACCAACGACACCCATCATGTCGGGGGTGGTGATCATAACGTCGAAGTCGAACCAGTTTTCCGTTTGGATCTTCTGGATCATTTCTTCCGCGCCGACAAAGTCTGCGCCTGCTGCCTGTGCTGCATCCGCTCTTGCGCCCTTTGCAATGACGAGAACCTTCTTTACCTTACCCGTTCCGTGAGGAAGGACCAAAACGCCGCGGACCTGTTGGTCTGCTTGACGGGGGTCGATACCCAAACGAACGTGAAGTTCGATCGTTTCGTCGAATTTTGCTTTTGCGTTCTCGAGAACAAGCCCAACCGCTTCCGCCGTTTCGTATGCTTTGGTGCGGTCGTAAGCCTTAATGCTTTCGGCATATTTCTTACCGTATTTCATGAATTAACCTCCTTGTGGTACGTGCGAGAGGAATCCTCTCTCCCACATTCTCCTATAATTAGTCCTCGACAGTAATTCCCATACTGCGCGCCGTACCCGCAATCATGCTCATCGCGCTTTCAAGCGACGTGCAGTTCAAGTCGGGAAGTTTCGTCTTTGCGATTTCCTCTACCTGCGCCTTCGTAATCTTTGCAACCTTAACCTTGTTGGGGCTTGCGCTTGCAGTTTCGATTCCGCACGCCTTTTTAATAAGAACGGGTGCAGGGGGCGTTTTCAGAACGAACGTGAACGAACGATCTTGATAGATGGTGATGACAACGGGAATGATAAGTCCTGCGTCGTTTGCCGTCTTCGCATTGAATTCCTTCGTAAAGCCGGGAATGTTAATTCCGTGGGGACCCAAGGTCGAACCGACAGGGGGGCCCGGGGTGGCTTTACCGGCGGGAAGTTGCAATTTGACTACCGCGGTAATTTTCTTTGCCATAATAATCCTCCATTTTGTGGTGCTCACAAGGCGTCCGCCAAAAAAATTTGACGCCTCTCCCACTTCTATCGAAAGGCTAAAAGCCCTTTCGCCAAATTAGTTTTCTTCAGCGGGCACTTCTACTGCATCCGCCGAAATTTTTTGCATCTGAACGTATTCTACTTCTACGTCCTGACTTCTGCCGAACATGGTAATTTCCACCTTCGCGCGCTGCGTTCCGTCGTTGATTTCCTTGATAACGCCGATAAAGCCTTCCAAAGGTCCGTTATCGATAGAAACTCTGTCGCCAACCGCAAAGTCCGCGTCGACTACGTAGTCCTCCAAACGCATTTTGCGAATTTCGTCTTCCTTCATGGGAATCGGTCTTCCCTGAGGGCCGACAAAGCCCGTAACCCCTCTCGTATTCGTTACAAGATACCAGAGTTGGTTGGAATAAATCATCTTGATGAAAACGTAACAAGGAAGAAGCTTGCGTTCTACAATCTTCTTTTTGCCGTTTGCTTTCTCTTCAATGGTCTGTTCGGTGGGAATTTTTACGTCAACGATGCTATCTCCGAGATTGTTGTTCTCAATCAGTCTAAGCAAATTCTCCTTTACCATCGCCTCGTATCCCGAGTACGTGTGGAGAATATACCATTTCGGTTCGCTGTCCGTCATATAAGCCATCGCTTATGCCCCCCAATTCGTGATCAAATCGAGAAGTTCACCAAAACCGAAGTTGATCGCCGTCGTGATAATCGTAAAGAAAAGTACGATGACGAGAACGACGCCCGTAGACTTCAACGTCTTGCCGAAAGAAGGCCACGTAACTCTTTTCAACTCGGAAAAGGTCTCTTTGATTTTTCTGCCCATGCGAACGAAAATATTCGGCTTTTTGTCCCCTTTCTTTGCGTTCTTAACAGGCTTTTTGTCAACGGACTGCGTCTTTTCGACGGAAGTGTTTTCGTTGTTTTGTGCCATAATTAACCTCTCATTTCCTTGCCAAGGACATCCCGTCCCCCTTATATGGCAAGATTACTTGGATTCTTTGTGTGCCGTGTGCTTTTTGCAGACGGGGCAGTACTTCTTGATTTCAAGACGATCGGGATCGTTGCGCTTATTCTTGAAGCTGTCGTAATTTCTGTTCTTGCACTCGGTGCATTCGAACGTGATCTTCATTCTCGTCGATTTCGTTGCCATTTGTCGAAAACTCCATACAAAAAAATTACACCCCTCTTTAGGTGCGTATCATGAGTTTACCATACTTTCAAGGGCTTGTCAATCGATTTTATAAAGCCGTTTTCATTTTTTTCAAAGTTTTTTTGATTTTTTTCGGAAAGTATCTTTCGCTCTCCTCCGCACGTTTTACGCGCAGAAAAAAACGGCGTTTGCGGTGGAAATTTTTGTCAATTTATATTGTTTCGCCCGCGCATACGCACGGGCGGGAATAAGACGGAAGTTGTTTCCCGCGCTCGTTTACGAGCGCGGGAAAGATAAAGTTTCCTCACCCCGCTTGCGTTGCAAGCGGGGTGAGGAGAATATAAACAAACGCGAGCAAGAAAGTAAATGAAATCCCTTCTCCCCGCGCATTCGCGCGGGGAGAAAAATAGGTTAAATGCTTCCCCCGTCCGCTCGTTTACGAGCGGACGGAATGTAGAAAGTTTCGGACACGATAATAAACGGGCGAAAATTCGGCGTGGAATCGCCCGCGCGAATGCGCGGCGAACGTGATAAAAAACGAAAAACGCGAAAATGAGAAAAAAGCGTACGGTGGACGAGGGCTTAAAAACGGACGAGCGGACGGGATAAAAATAGAAGTTCTTTCCCGCGCTCGTTTACGAGCGCGGGAAAGATAAAGTTCCCTCACCCCGCTTGCCTTGCAAGCGGGGTGAGGGAATATAAACAAACGCGAGCAAGAAAGTAACTTCCCCCTCTCCCCGCGCGAATGCGCGGGGAGAGGGGGAAGCAATTTGAGCAATCAAAACGGTTGCAAGAGCAGGGAATGCACGCGGAACGGAAAAACGCAATAAGAAACAGTTGCACGCGGCGCCACAAAAAAGTAACCCCCCAGTAAAACTGGGGGTTCTTCATTTTCGGGCAAAGCCCTAGTC